>NZ_JAQBOC010000080.1 GCF_028288225.1 Mucilaginibacter sp. | reverse complement strand
TCTCTTTCACCTGTTTGTTCCCATAGTCCGTTACAAATACATTGCCCGAGCCATCTACCGCAACGCCAAACGGGGTGCTAAAGCCTGAACCTATGGTGATTGGTGCGCCGCCGCCAACCGGGATCTTCTTGATAGCACTGTTGCCAAAGTCGGCCACATATACATTGCCGTAGGCATCTACCGCCACTCCTGTTGGGGTAGTAAAGCCCGAACCCAGCGTGATCACTGCCCCGCCGCCTATGGGGATCTCTTTGATCGCATTATTGCCCCGATCTGCCACGTATACGTTCCCCGCTGCATCCACCGCCACATTAAAGGGCTGAAGAAAACCTGAGCCTAAGGTTATGATCGGACCGCCGCCCACAGGGATCTTCTTCACCAGATTATTTCCGTCATCGGCCACATATACATTTCCCGCCGCATCTACCGCTACCCCATCCGGTGTGTTGAAGCCGGAACCAATCACAACCGGGGTGCCGGTGCCGCCCGGGATCTTTTTTACCACATTGTTGTTCTGATCGCCGATATAGATATTGCCTGCCGCATCTACTGCGATACCTGCCGGGATGTTAAAGCCTGAACCCAGCGTAGTGGTGCTGCTGCTATAAGCCGGGGCATCTGCAACTCCCCCACTTATCGTGGGTGCCAGCGGGCTGATCGCTGTACCAGCAATATACGTTTTAGGGGAGCCGTAGTAGCTTATGGTAGGTCCGGCAAACTGATTTGGTCCTTTTATTATTGCTGCGTTTTTTTTACCGGGCCTGCCTAGCCGGTTACTTTTATATCCTGGTGAAGTATTGGCATCGGCATACAAACTATTAAAACAAAATAAAGCCATAAACACGGCAAGGCTTAATTTCTTGATAATAGCTATCGCAGAAAAAAAATTTCTTGATGAAGGTAAGGGCGTTTTCATAATAACGTTGAAAGGTAAAAGTTTTTAATACTAACAAACTGATAACCATGTTTTTTGGCCATGCCAAAATCCGATATATATTGTTAATGGTCAATCATATAAACTTATGATTTTATGGAGGAGCAAGGGGTCCGTTTAATGATTCGTGCTCTGTGTGCCCTGGCAAGTTCACCATTGCCTGGCATAACTTTTCACCGGTCGTACGATGTCTCTCCGGTATTTTTCCAGGTGGAAGATTTTGTGCTTCTGTTTTAGGTTTAAAAGACATTTTATAGCTGGTATTAAGCCCGGCAGCTATAAAACCTTAATAATTAGCCATCAGCATTATTATTTTACAATATCGCCTTAGAGCCCAGGGTTTAATAACTGTTTGAATGTATAAAGTTTACTAATTTTTTTAATATTCGCTATGCGGGTTTTACGCTATTTTTTATGCCATGATACTTTATTTTCACCTATAAATTACTGATATTTATTAAGCCTGGTAACCAAAAAAGCCTCCGGCTTTGGGCGAGGGCACTGAAAAAGTAGCTATTTATTCAAAAGAGGCTGTTTTCATTATAGAAAACAGCCTCTTTTTCTTTAGCGTATCCGGATAGGTGGTGGAGAGTACTTTCGTATAGACGATTCTCAGAGCCTCTATTTTATTTGTACGACAACCTCTTTAACTCTAAAGGACTTTTTCAGCGCCCTCCTTTGGGCTAAAGGCTTTTTACCCGGCTCCGGAGACAAGCCGCCAATTGAACCTATCCTCACTGGCTTGTATCTGACACTGATTATTATCAGGGAAATTTTACGCCATTATAAGCGGCCACATCAGCCGAAGGAATGTTGGCGCTGTACTGTTTATTAATAGCGCCGATAAATTGATTGGCTACAATTGCATAACCTCTTGGCGTTAAGTGTACCCCATCCAGCGAAAAAATCCCACCGCTGATATAATTAGAGCTTAAACTTAAACCATTAATAAGTAAACCATGTTGCTTTATACCATTTAAAAAAGCAAAAGCATCAAAAACAGCCAGGCCTTTTGAGGCAGCTACTGATTTAATGGTTGTATTATAGTTATTAACATAATCAAGGGTTATTGCCACTTCGTTTGCATCAAGTACATATTGATTATCAATAGGGGCATAGGGTGTTAAACCATAAGGAACGGTCCCGGCTGGTGATGTTACGGGCTGCCCTATCTTGCTGGTAGGGAAAGTCAGCACGATCAGGTCTGAAGCTGTAGCCGCTCTTGGTGCATAGGTAGAGGTAGTTCCTGAAACCAGGGCATTTATGTAGATTGCCGCAACTGCGGGATTAGCTTTTTGAACCCCTGCCAAAATTGCGGGTACAGTTATAGTTGTAAAGTAAGGAACCGAAGTAACATCAGGGATGGTTGCTACAACTCCTTTTGCACCGTTAGCGGTAAGCTTACCAATAAGCAGGGTGTATAATTGCGCAAATGTACTTTTATCAGTCAGCACATCACCTGCACCGCCTGATGTAGCATAGCCTAAGGCATCATTATTACCGAGCCAGTTTGAAAAAAACGTAAAAGGTTTTGCAGTAATAAAGTCAAGATACGAGGTATTATTGGAAGGTGCATTTCCTGGCAACAAGCGCTCAAAAAAACCATTAAGATTGCCATAAGGTGCGTAGGTAATGTGAAATAACTTTATTCCCGGTACACCATAATTATTAATATCGCCGCTATATTTGGTGTATAAGGTAACGTTACCAAAGCCGGGGACAGGTAAAATGCCCCTTACAGCAAGGTTATTGGTAACAGGGGTGGTAATGGGTGTTCCGTCTGCATTAAACCCAGTTAGCTTTAAATAGCCTGAACCGTTTGCCTGGGCCTCTGTAAAAAGCGGTTGATTAAACTGCCCGCCGCCAACAGTAAGCATCTGTTTGGCAATTATACTTGGGTACGAGTTCAATTGTCCTTCGCGGTAGAGGCCTCCATCGGCATAACCTGCGGTTAATGAATTTCCAACGGAAATATACCGTGAAAAATCTGCGGTGCCTTTTGATGGTTTAAAATTATTGATCTCCGGCTTGCACGCTGCAAGGCTCATAAGACCGAGGATAAAAAGGTAGCGGTAGCTATATTGTTTAAAAGTCTTCATCTGTTTTTTTGTTTAGAGTTTACCAGTGATAAGCAAGAGAAATGCCCGGGATGTATACATTGGTTTTAAACGTGCCTGATAATTGCGTTTGGATATTGGTTTGTGTGCGCGACATCAGGTGTTCATATTCAAAGCTTAGGTCGAGATCCAGGTGACGGGCAGCATGATAACCTAAACCCGCAGTTAAAAATACCCGGTTGGCATCAGGCACTTCTGGGGTAACATAGCCGTCGCGAACGGCTGTACTGGCATAACCACCACCTGCGCGAACATCAAATTTACCGTTTAACTTATATTGTCCGCCGGCTCTTAGCGCAAATGCATTTTTATAGTTGCGCGCAGAATGAGTATCCTGTAAAGCGGCAGTGTTGCTTGCATAATCAAAATCAAGGCTCTTGTAAACGCTCCAGTTAACATAGTTTACATCAAATGCAAGGGTAAGCTTTTTTGTGGGATAAATACCAAAACCGAGTGTGGTAGTTGCAGGCAAAGGTATGGCGGCGCTAAAAGTATTTGGCTGCGGAAAGTTACTTTGAAGAGAAGCAGGTACAGTAAATATCGCGTCCCCTTTATTAATAGTTGTTTTAACTTTTGACCTGTAAGTTAAACCTACTGTAAAAATTTCGGCAGGTTTATAATAAATACCCACGTTATAACCATATCCGTTACCGCTTCCCTTAAGCTCTCCCTGCCCGTCCTGTCCGTTTGCGCCTGATAATGGAATACCCTGGGTTAGATCAACAGTGCCTCTGTTATAAACAAAGCCTGCGCCTATACTTAAATTTTTAGCCACCTTAACACTTAAAGTTGGCTGAAAATAAATTGCCTTAAGGTTCAGGCTCTCCAGTGAGTATTTTCCTGCCCAACTGTTTCCCCAGTCAGTTAATCCTCCAAAAGGCGTGTAAACGGCCAGTCCTGCTTTCCACCTGGCAGATTTAGGGCCTATGGCTGCATAAAAGCTAAATGGGGTGGCTACCTTATTGGCTGTATGATACTGGGCAGATGAGCCGCTGGGGCTAAATACCGACTGAAATATCAGCGGACTTATACCAGCTTGAATGTAATTTTCGGGCAGCATAACAACCGCACCAGGGTTAAAAAATACGGATGCTCCATCCTGTACCAGGCCTGTGCCCGTGTGCCCCATCCCGATTTGTTTTTGGCCTTCCAGATTAACCTGAAATCCCTGCGCAAAAGCAAGAACAGGTAATAACGCGAACGCTAAGAGTAATAATTTTCTCATAATATAATTGGTATAAAATTTAGGCAGCAGTTGGGATTGCTCCTGTTGTTAATTAAAAATTAAAAATACAGTGTAAAACTTTCAAAAAAAGGGCTATAATGCGGAGAAATTAGTCAAAAAGTCGGTTATGAATTATTTAAACTATTTTTAGCCGTAAAATGAAGAAAATAGGACAACTCAGCTTATCAAAGTTTGCTGACCTGTATGCTGATAAGCTGATAGGCCCGGATTTTTTTATAACGGATGAAAAACAATTATTAAGTTTAAGTGAATATCCTTACCGTTCTGACGGATATATTATAGGCATATGTACACGTGGTACCGCGCAGGTGGAAGTAAACCTGCAGGTTTATGAGGCAAAACCGGATGCCATGTTGCTGGCCACACCTTTTCATGTATTAAGGATTTATCAAAGCAGCCCCGACTTTTTATGCAGGTTTATTGTTTTTTCAAAGGCCTTCCTGACAGAAAACAACGTAAACAGTCATTTTCTGGAGTCTTTCAGCTATTTTAAAAGCGCATCTCTGCCGGTAATTTATCCAGATCATGATGATGCCAAAATACTGCTTGAAATTTATGTGTTGCTACAACAAAAGCTCGACAGGCAGGGTCATCCATACCGAATGGAGATTGCCAGAAGCATGCTCATTACTATGCTATATGAAGTAGGGTCTATCTATGAAAAGCAGCATATAATGGTTAAAGGAAAACTAAACCGCAAGCAGGAGCTCAATGTGCTTTTCCAGGAACTTGTTTTTCATCATTATAAAGAACATCGCAATGTACAGTATTATGCCAATGCATTATTTGTATCATCCAAGCACCTTACAGAAACCATAAAAGATGTAACCGGCAGAACTGCCGGTGAATGGATAGACGATGCCGTGATACTTGAAGCAAAAGTTTTATTAAGGAACCAGGAAACCAGCATAGCTAACATTGCTTTCGCCATTCACTTTCCTGACCAATCTTCTTTCGGTAAGTATTTTAAAAAACAAACGGGATTGTCTCCTTCAGATTACCGGATGGCTATTCCGCGTTAGTTAAGTCAACAGTCTTAAGTCGAAAGTCTTAAGTCAAATTCTGTCTTTTCTGACTTAGAACTCAAGACTTTCGACTTAAGACTAAGTTTCAATTCATGATTGACCCGACACTCGGTAAAGCATTGGCAACGCCCTTGTTTTCTTTCCGACTTTTTGACTAATTTCTCCGTATTGCTGCCCTTTTAGGCAGATAACATCCATTCTAATTTTACCCTCGATTAAAAAACCAGGTATTCCTTGCTATCAAAAAGCAGCGGACTTTTATTACTTATAATTGCTATCAGCTGTTACAGAACAACTAAATGAAAACATAAATAAGTATATCATGAATATTTTTTATGAAGGACAAGTTTTGTGGGCGCAGATAGATGCTAACCAGCACATGAGACATTCAGCTTATGCAGATCTGGCCGCACAATCAAGGTTAAACATGCTAAGGAAAGCAGGGCTTGATCTTGCAAAGCTACTTGATTACAAAATAGGGCCGGTGCTTTTTAAAGAGGAGCTTTTTTATCTGCGGGAAATAGTGCTTGGCGACTTTGTAAAGGTTACCTGTGAAATAACAAAATCAAGAGCCGATGGTTCCCGCTGGACGATCAGGCACGAGATCTATCGTGGTGATGGTACAAAAGCGGCTATAATTAACGCCGAAGGTGCCTGGATAGATACGGAAAAACGTCGGCTCACTTTGCTACCTGAAGAACTGGGGAAGTTGTTTTTGGATTCGCCCCGAAGTAATGATTATACTGAAGAGATTCCTAAACCTAAAGAATAGATAGGAACTGCCATATAAAACCCATGAGTTTAAAAGAAGACTTTGAAACAGCCGTTAAAGAAAGTGAAGAACTAACAAAACGCTCTGATAATGATACTTTACTTAAATTATACAGTTTAAAGGGTCCTGAATAAACAAAGGTTGAAATAACCGATATTTTGACAAATGTTTCCGCCTTACAACCCTTTAGATTACCTTAATAAACAGGATATTTGTTATATATAAACCAATACTAAATTATTCACCGTTCAGGCGGTTAAATTATTTTTTATAAAGAGTCAAAGCCGTTGTGCTGTACATCAGCACATAGTATCTTGTAACATGGATTCTTTTTGAAGCGTTATTTAATTGTATGATCATAATTCCTAAAACAATGTTCTTAAGCAAAAAGCGTTTCACCGGGTTGGTATTAATTCTGCTCACAATGGCCACTTTCGGTTTTACTACCCGTCAACAAACGGATAAAATAGAGGGGTTATGGTACAATGACGTTAAAAGCGCCAAAATAGAGATAGCCAAACATGCTAATGGCAAATTTTATGGCAAGGTTGTTTGGCTTAAAGAACCGTTAAAAAATGGCAAACCTAAAGTTGACGAGCTGAACAGTGACGAAAAACTCCGTAGCAGGCCAAGGCTCGGGTTGCCAGTATTGGCAGGCTTTGAAAAAGATGGTGAAAATAAATATACAAACGGGACAATTTACGACCCTAACAATGGCAAAACCTATAGTTGCAAAATGACTTATAAAGGCAAAACCCTTGATATAAGGGGTTATGTGGGCATCTCGCTCTTCGGGCGTACCACTACCTGGGAGAAAGCCGAATAAAGTAAAAAATCTATCTACATAAAATACAAGCATAAACAATGGATGCTAAACGAATTATAAAAAAAGTAGCTGTGCTGGGTTCAGGTGTGATGGGCAGCCGGATAGCCTGCCATTTCGCAAATATTGGGCTGCAGGTGCTGCTGCTTGATATTGTACCAAAAGATGCTGATGCTAAATCAAGAAATAAACTGGTTAATGAGGCCCTTGCCTCAGCTTTAAAATCAAACCCCTCGCCTATTTATTCAAAGAGGCTGGCAAAAAATATTACAACCGGGAACTTTGATGATGATATGCACAAGATTGCCGGGTGCGACTGGGTAATTGAGGTAGTGGTTGAGCGGCTTGATATTAAGCAAAAGGTATTTGAAAATGTAGAGAAATACCGCAAACCAGGTACACTGATCACTTCAAACACTTCGGGCATCCCTATTCACTTAATGGCTGAAGGCCGTAGTGAAGATTTCAGGAAGCATTTTTGCGGCAGCCACTTTTTTAATCCCCCAAGGTATTTAAAACTATTAGAAATTATACCTGCTGCAGATACCTTACCGGAGGTTGTTGACTTTTTACTTAGTTACGGCGAGAAATACCTGGGTAAAACAACCGTACTGGCTCAAGATACACCTGCCTTTATTGGTAACCGCATAGGGGTTTTCAGTATTATGAGCATGCTGCATTATGTAGAAAAAACCGGTATGACTGTGGAAGAAGTTGATAAGCTTACCGGCCCTGTTATTGGTCATCCTAAATCGGCAACCTTTCGCACTACTGATGTAGTTGGTTTGGATACCATGGTACATGTAGCCGTTGGTTTAAGCCAGGGTGTACCTGATGATGAGGCGAAAGACTTGTTCCGGATCCCCGGTTTTGTAACCAAAATGGTGACCAATAACTGGCTTGGCAGTAAAAGCGGGCAGGGTTTTTATAAAAAAGAAAAGGTTAACGGGGCTAACCAGTTTTACACGCTTGATTTAAAAACACTGGAATACCAGCCTTCAAAAAAAGTAAAATTCCCTTCGATTGAAACAACCAAAACGGTTGATAATTTAAAAGATAGGATGAAGATCCTTTTTGCCGCAAAAGATAAGGCAGGCGATTTTTACCGCGCTATATTTTATCAGCTGTTTGCCTATTCAAGCAACCGGATCCCCGAGATCTCCGATGAGCTTTATAAAATTGATGCTGCTGTAAATGCAGGCTTTGGCTGGGAAATGGGCCCTTTTGAAAAATGGGATGCCCTCGGAGTGGACACTACCGTTAAGGCCATGGAAACCGAAGGCCATAAGCCGGCAGCCTGGGTTTATGATATGCTTAAAAGCGGGGCAGCAAGCTTTTATAAAATACAGGATGGCAAACGCTTGTACTATGATATCAAATCAAAAACATACCTGGTAATTCCGGGGACAGAAGACTTTATATTATTGGATACTATTCGCGCAGCAAACACCATCTGGGAAAATAGCGGCACTACCATTACTGATCTTGGTGATGGCATCATCAACCTGGAATTCCATACTAAAATGAACACCATTGGCGGCGAGGTAATAGAAGGTATCAACAAAGCCATTACCCTTGCCGAGCAAAGTTATAAGGGATTGGTAATCTCGAACGAGGGAGCCAATTTTAGTGCGGGCGCTAATGTAGGAATGATATTTATGATGGCCGTTGAGCAGGAATTTGATGAGCTGAACATAGTGATCAAAGCTTTTCAAAATACAATGATGCGCATCAGGTATTCTTCAATTCCTGTTGTTGCAGCGCCTCATCAAATGGCGTTGGGCGGGGGCTGTGAGTTATGCTTACATGCCGATAAGGTAGTGGCACATGCCGAACTTTATATGGGCCTTGTTGAATTTGGCGTTGGGCTGATCCCCGGCGGTGGCGGTACCAAAGAGTTTGCCTTGCGTTTAAGCGATGAGCTGCAGGAAGGCGATATAGAGCTGAATAATTTCCGCGAGCGGTTCCTGACCATCGGCCAGGCCAAAGTATCAACCTCGGCCCATGAAGCTTTTGAGCTGGGTTATCTTAAAAAAGGCCGCGATATGGTCGTTGTGTCCCGCAACAGGGTGCTATCCGAAGCAAAAAAACAATGCCTGTTAATGGCTAATGAAGGTTATGTACAACCGGTTCAGCGTAAAGATATCCGGGTTTTAGGTAAACAGGCGCTAGGTTTAGGCTATGTTGGCGCTAATACCATGTTTAGCGGTAATTACATTAGTGAGCATGATGTTAAAATATCACAAAAACTGGCTTACGTACTTGCGGGTGCTGACCTGTCACAACCAACATTAGTAAGTGAGGAATATTTGTTGAACCTGGAACGCGAGGCTTTTGTATCCTTATGTGCCGAGCGCAAAACGTTGGAGCGCATCCAGTCTATTTTAACAGGCGGAAAAGTATTAAGAAATTAATAAACTGAGAACAAAATGAATGCATACATAGTAGCGGCAAGCCGCAGTGCAGTTGGAAAAGCAACCCGTGGCGGTTTCAGGTTTACACGGCCTGATACACTCGCTGCCGAAGTGATCAAACACCTGGTAGCATCTGTACCAAATGTGGATAAAGAGCAAATTGAAGATGTAATTGTCGGCAATGCTACCCCCGAAGCAGAGCAGGGTTTAAACGTGGCCCGCCTGATCTCGTTAATAGCGCTGGATACTGACAAGGTACCCGGAATGACAGTGAACCGGTATTGTGCATCAGGTCTGGAAACCATTGCAATAGCATCAGCAAAGATCCATAGCGGGATTGCTGATTGTATTATAGCGGGTGGTGTGGAAAGCATGAGCTTGTTACCCATGGGCGGCTGGCGCATTGTGCCAAATGCAGATGTTGCCATAGCGCATCCCGATTATTACTGGGGTATGGGTTTAACAGCCGAAGCTGTTGCTAAAGAATATAAAATTGGCCGTGACGAGCAGGATCAATTTGCCTATCGATCGCACCAAAAAGCCATTAACGCGATAGCAGGCGGGCGGTTTAAAGATCAGATAGTTCCGGTTAATGTATCCGAAACTTATGTAGATGAAAACGGAAAAAGAAAGGTAAGAGACTTTATAATAGATACAGATGAAGGCCCCCGTGCAGATACTTCAATAGAAGCATTGACCAAACTTAAACCCGTTTTTGATGCCAAAGGAATGGTTACAGCTGGAAATTCATCACAAACAAGTGATGGCGCCGCCTTTGTAATGGTAGTAAGCGAGCGTTTTATGAAAGCAAATAAACTTACCCCTATTGCCCGTCTGGTAAACTATTCGGTTGTTGGCGTACCACCGCGTATTATGGGTATTGGCCCATTGTATGCTATCCCGCAGGTGTTAAAAAAGGCAGGCTTAAAGCAGCAGGATATAGATCTTTTTGAACTGAATGAGGCTTTTGCATCGCAGTCATTAGCCGTTATAAAAGGCCTTGGATTGAACCCTGATGTTGTAAACGTTAACGGCGGTGCTATTGCATTAGGCCATCCGCTGGGCTGTAGCGGTGCCAAACTATCGGTACAGCTTTTTGACGAATTGAAGAAAAGAAATATAAAGTATGGTATGGTCACTATGTGCGTTGGCACCGGGCAAGGCGCCGCAGGAATATTTGAGTTGTTAAATTAAAAATAAAGAACATTTAAGACATATTATTATGAGCACTGCAACAGAAGACAAGCATTTAAAAGGTGGTGAGTTCCTGGTAAGGGAAACAAATGCTGAAGATGTATTTATCCCGGAAAACTGGGACGAGGAACAACTGATGATCGCTCAAACCTGCCAGGACTTTGTTGAGCAAAAGGTAGTTCCGATTCTTGACCGTATTGATGCACAGGAAGAAGGCCTGATGGTGAGCTTAATTAATCAAGCCGGCGAACTGGGCATATTGGGTGTATCTCTGCCGGAAGAATATGGTGGTTTTGGTAAAGATTTCCCAACCGCTATGCTTATCAGCGAAAAAACAGGTCCGGGTGCATCATTTTCTGTAGCAGTAATGGCACATACAGGGATTGGTACGCTGCCCATACTTTATTATGGTAACCAGGAGCAAAAAAACAAATACATCCCTAAACTGGGGAGCGGCGAATGGAAAGGTGCTTATTGCCTTACCGAACCGGGTGCCGGTTCTGATGCAAACTCAGGCAAAACGCGCGCAACGCTAACTGCGGATGGTAAACATTACCTCATCAATGGTCAAAAAATGTGGATTACAAATGCAGGCTTTGCAGACATATTCACCGTTTTTGCCAAAATCGATGATGATGAAAATCTGAGCGCATTCATCGTTGAGAAAGGTTTTGAGGGACTGTCGCTTAATCCTGAAGAACACAAAATGGGGATTAAAGGCAGCTCAACACGCCAGGTGTTTTTTAATGATTGCAAAGTACCGGTAGAAAACCTGCTGTCTGAACGTGGTAACGGTTTCAAAATAGCTGTAAATATCCTTAACCTGGGCCGCATCAAATTGGGTGGTGCAGCATTAGGGGCTTCAAAAGCAGTTATTACAAATTCTGTAAAGTATGCCAATGAGCGCGAACAGTTTGGCCGAGTTATTTCAAAATATGGTGCAATCCGTTATAAGCTTGGCGAACAGGCTATTCGTGCCTATGCGGCCGAATCTGCTATGTACCGGGCAAGCCAAAACATTGAAGATGCTATCCACAATTTAATTGAAGGGGGTATGGAAGCCTCTAAAGCTAAACTTAAAGGTACTGAGCTGTTTGCCATAGAAGCTGCCATTATAAAAGTGCATGCATCAGAGACGCTGGATTATATCGTAGATGAGGGTGTGCAGATTTACGGCGGTATGGGTTACAGTGCCGAGTCGCCAATGGACAGGGCTTACCGGGATAGCCGGATAAACCGGATCTTCGAAGGCACTAATGAGATCAACCGCATTTTAACGGTAGATATGATTTTGAAACGCGCCATGAAAGGGGAACTCGACCTGATGGGTCCCGCACAAGCTGTAGCCAATGAGTTAATGAGTATTCCCGATTTTAATGCGGATGAAGAAGACTTTTTCACCAAAGAAAAAAAGTATATAACTAACTTTAAAAAAGCTATTTTATTAGTAGCAGGCGCTGCAGTACAGAAGTTAATGACTAACCTAGCCAAAGAACAGGAAGTTTTAATGTACCTGGCTGATATGGTGATAGAGACCTATGCCAGTGAATCGATCCAATTAAGAGTTGAAAAACTGGCCGGGCAACGTGGCGAAGAGGCTGTTAAGGAACAAATTGACATGATGCAGGTTTATATCAGGGACGCTGGTGATAAAATTTTTAAAGCTGCTAAAGAAGCATTGAACGCTTTTGCCGAAGGTGATGAACGCAGAATGATGATGACGGGTTTAAAAAGATATACCAAAACGGAAGACATTAACACTACCGCGGCACGCAGAAGAGTTGCTGCAAGACTGATCGGGCAAAATAAATATTGCTTTTAAATAAGCTTCATTAAGATATAAAAATAAGTTATATGAAGAATGCAGCGAGATTGTTTGATTGTATTGCTATCCAGGCACAGAACCCTAAGGCTGACCTTTTAAATGGCAAAGTGAATGGTGAGTGGGTATCATATAGTACGGCGGCGGTACATGAAAAAATATATCAGCTGGCTGAGGCTCTTCTTGAGATGGGGATTTCTGCCGGCGATGGAACCACAGAGGGGCGGGACAAGGTTGGCCTTATTAGTAATGGCAGGCCTGAATGGTTGATCGTTGATCTTGCTGTTCAGCTGATCGGGGCTGTATTGGTTCCGCTTTATCCTAATTCGAGCTTAAAAGAAATTGAACTGATTTTAGTTGAAGCAGAGGTTAAGTGCATTTTTGTAAGCGATGCGGATCTATGTGCTAAAGTAAACAGTGTTATTAACCATGCAACGTCGCTAAAAGCTATCTATTCTTTTAATGATCTTGAAGGTTGTAAAAACTGGCAACAGTTGCTTAAACCTGTTAATGATTTTGATAGGAATAAAATAAAAACAATAAGTGCTGCAATTAAGGAAGATGATGTTACAACCATCATTTTTACTTCGGGTACAACTGGTCGCCCTAAAGGAGTTATGCTCACCCACAAAAATATAGCAAGTAATGTATCTGGCTCGGGTGAGGTGTTAAATCAAATTCCGATGGCAGATAAACGTGCATTAAGCTTTTTACCGCTTAACCATATCTTTGAAAAAATGTGCTCCTATATTTATCTGTTCTATGGCTTCTCCATTTATTACGCCGAAAGTATGGAAACCATTGGTTTTAATATGAAGGAAGTGAAGCCATACATTTTCACAGCCGTTCCAAGGCTGTTGGAAAAAGTATTTGAAAAGATCATGATTGAAGGGCAAAAGCTTAACGGGGTAAAAAGAAAAATCTTTTTATGGTCTATTAAAGTTGCGGAACAGTTTGAGAATACAGGCAAAAGCCCGTGGTATAAACTAAAATTAACCCTGGCTAATAAGCTTGTTTACAGTAAATGGCGTAATGCCATCGGTGGTAATGTTAAAGCAATAGTTGTAGGTAGTTCTGCCTGTCCTGCAAGATTGGAACGAATATTCACATCTGCCGGCATGGTGGTTTTGGAAGGCTATGGCCTGACAGAAACTTCACCCGTAATTTCAGTTAACCAGTATGACCCTTATTACAGAAGATTTGGCACAGTTGGGCTTTTGATAAAAGATGTACAGGTTAAGATCGCTGCTGATGGAGAGATATTGACCAAAGGACCTGGCGTTATGGTTGGTTATTACAAAAATCCGGAGCTTACTGCTGAAGTACTGGAAGATGGCTGGTTCCATACAGGGGATATTGGTCAAATGGACAAAGATGGCTTTCTGAAAATAACAGATAGAAAGAAAGAGATCTTTAAAACATCAGGAGGTAAATATGTTGCACCGGGCCCCATTGAAAACCGGATGAAGGAAAGTCCTTTTATTGAGCAAATGATGGTTGTGGGCGCCGAAAGAAAATTCACGACGGCACTAATAGTACCATCATATCCTAATCTTAAATTATGGTGCGATCAAAACAAACTCAACTTTTCTTCAAATCAGGAAATTGTGAATGGTGCTGCGGTAATTGCACTATTTCAATCAATTATAGAATCAGCAAATTCCGAATTTAACCATGTTGAACAGGTTAAAAAATTCAGACTGCTTCAGCATGAATGGACCATTGATGGCGGGGAACTAACACCTACCGGTAAAATGAAACGCCGCGCTATCCTTGATAAATATAACCCGGAAATAGAGAAAATGTATGCCAGTGACATTGGCAGTACAACGCTTATCCATTAAGTTTCATAATCTTTTATAATCAAATTCAATGAATACACTTCAGGTAACGGTTCAGGATAAACTTGCAACTATCACTTTAGATAGGGGCCGCTCCAATCCTATCAATTTGGAAATGATCAACGAACTGATTGTTACTGTAAAGGATCTTGAAACAAACGATAATGTAGGCGGGCTGATCATCACCGGGAAAGAAGGCTTTTTTTCTGTCGGCATCGATCTGATTGAAGTGTATAATTATGATGAGGAACAGAGCAGGGAATTTTGGAGCAGCCTTTTGCTGATGCAATCAACTTTATCCACATTTAAAAAACCATTTGTTACAGCCATAACCGGCCACTGTCCTGCCGGTGGTTGTATAATAGCTATATGTAGTGATTACCGCATAATGGCCAATGGGCAATTTATAATTGGTTTAAATGAAATACCTGTAGGTATAATTGTGCCTGAGGCTGTATTTCACTTGTATTCTTTTTGGCTGGGCAGCCGCAAAGCTTACCAATATCTGCTTGAAGGCAAGCTGTTAAATGTTGAAGAAGCGCTTAAAGACGGATTAATTGATGAGGTATGCAATCTGGCAGATGTATTAGCTACTGCAGAAAAAAAGGTTAGGCAATACATGAAACTGAACCCCGCAACCTGGAACCATAGTAAGCTTAACTTACGTAAAGAACTCCGCAGCCAAATGCAAAAGGAAAACAGCGATACATTAGATAAAATGTTGTTGCAATGGTGGGCGCCCGAAACCCGGTCATCGCTGCAAAAAATGATTGACAAATTAACAAACCCGGTTAAAAGTAAATAACATGCCATCTCCCGAAGAAAGCGGAATGCTTAAAGAAAATGCATTAAAAGGTAAAACCATTATTGTTACAGGCGGTGGTACCGGGCTTGGCAAGGCCATGGGCACTTACTTTTTAAAATTAGGGGCCAATTTGGTAATTACAAGCCGCAAGCTTGATGTATTGCAAAAAACAGCTACCGAAATGGAAGCCGAAAGCGGTGGCAAAGTATTGGCGTTAGCCTGTGATGTACGCAATTACAGCGAAGTGGAAAACATGCGTCAGAAAGCGATAGAACGTTTTGGTAGTGTGAATGCCTTGCTAAACAATGCTGCGGGTAACTTTATTTCGCCAACTGAAAGGTTATCAGCCAATGCATTTTCAACCATAATTGATATTGTACTTAAGGGTTCGGTTAATTGCTCGCTTGCTTTGGGTAAATACTGGATCAAAGAAAGTATGCCCGGTAATATCCTGAATATTGTTACAACATATGCCTTTACAGGTTCAGCTTATGTGGTGCCATCGGCATGCGCAAAGGGTGGTGTACTGGCTATGACCCGCTCACTGGCCGCAGAATGGGGACGGCATAAAATCCGTACAAATGCCATAGCGCCAGGGCCGTTTCCTACTAAAGGCGCGTGGGAACGCCTGCTGCCCGGAGATATGGCTGAAAAATTTGATTTTAAAAACAGGGTGCCACTTAAAAGAGTGGGTGAGCATCAGGAAATTGCAAATCTTGCCGCTTATCTCATCTCGGACTTTTCAGGTTATATCAATGGTGATGTTATTACAATCGATGGCGGTGAATGGCTGCAGGGCGCAGGCCAGTTTAATGGCCTCGAAATGGTTACAAGTGACATGTGGGATAATATTGAACAATTAACCAGGTCGACTAAAAGGTAGCTGAAAATCACACATAGGAATTATATAGCCTATTTTTAGTGTAATTTAAACTAATCAATGAGTTCGGTAAACGATTCCCTATCCATTTTTCATTATCACCGCTACATGATAGCAATGTATGGCAATGACAGCAGTCATGCATTAGGGTGGCGGGATGAGCAAAGCCAGGCTATCCGGTTCAAAGCTCTTGCAGGTTTGGCAGATATGAACGGTCATTCTGTGCTGGATGCAGGATGCGGATACGGCGACTTCCGGCAGCTTTTTCCTGGAATGACTTACATAGGTATAGAACAGATTCCGGAACTATTAGATGAAGCTGTCAATCGCTATGGCAATTGGCCTGATACAACTTTTATGTCCGGCAATTTCAATATAATTGATCTTCTCACATCTGATTATGTAGTGGCTAGCGGATCATTGAATTACCTGAGTGAAGATCCTGGGTATATATTCAAGGCAATTGCCCGGCTGTTTAAAAATTGCAAAATTGGGTTTGGCTTTAATTTATTAAGCAAGGTTAAACCAAATGACTTGATAGTGGCTTATGATCCGGTTCAGATAATGGCGTATTGCAAATCGGTTTGCCGGGAAGTAAAAATGATAAACGATTATGATGTCGAAGATTTTACGGTTTATATGTACAAATAGCTTAGTTAGTTCCGTTCATTATAACAAAAGAGAAAAGTATAATTATTTTGAACCTACAAATAGCTCAAATACAATAATGATACCCCCTGTCGTGGTAAAGAAATGTGGATATTAACCTGTCCTTCATTAACTTTTATTATAGCGTTTTTGCCCATTGTCTGCAATAATTATAACTGCTCCAACCGGACGTGATTTTTTATCACCTCTTCGATCTCTTCATCTCAATCTACAGCGTGTTTTTCTATCAATTCTTCGTAAACATCCTCCTTGCATGCGACGGAGATTCTAAGAATTGTTATGCCTTCCTTGGCCTAAAAAAAGGCTATCTATTCCTGCTTTTCTTATAAAGGCTTCTGCATTTATTGGCTTATTCCAAAATTTACCCAGTCAACATTTAATAATGATTGTCTTGGCTTGCTTTTGTTTATAAAAACAAAGTACAGGTCATGTTTTGAACCCGGATCACTGATAGCAGTACTTACCTCCGCATAATCAGATCGTTTGCCTGTGGGGGTAAAGTTAAGCGTGCTGATGATATTCCCGGTTGGCGAATCCACATGCACTTCTGCAGCCCCATTCATATTTGCAGAAGAATACCGGTAAGTAAGCTGATTGATCGCTTTAAGATCGATATTTTTTAATACAAAATATGATTTGTTGTGAATGTTTCCAATCTCCTTATCTCTTATAGAAACGTTGTTGTAAAGATCGGCATCTTCTGCCTGTACTTTGGCTGGCCTTAATACCAGGCTCGCGCCGGAGGTTAGCGCAGGCGCTGCTCTTCCACCCCTATCCGTATATGATGCAGAGAGTACGTACCTGCCTTCATCTTTATTACTAATATGGTCTTTAAGAGTAACAATACCTTGTTGTGGAAGCAGTACCACATTTTTAGGTGTACTTAATGACAGGATATATTTTACAATTTCAGCAGCATTCTGCTTTGAGAGCTGCGGATGGGCACTCATGGCATGTTCGCCCCATACACCGTTTCCGCCTTTTATAATTTTATCGGCCAAACGGTTTACCTGGTCTTTTTTACCGGCATATCTTTTTGAGATCCGCATAAATGCCGGCCCAACCGATATTGCGTTCACCTGGTGACATGCCTTACAGTCGCTGGAGGCCATCATCTCCTTGCCGTAGCTATAAGTGGGGGCAATTTCCTGGTGACCAATTAATGTTTTACCACTCTCTACCTTAGCTATATAATTGAGTATCACCTTAACCCTACTGCGATCAATAATTTTATCCTGCTCATCCTTTACATTAACCTTGTATTTTAGTGATTGCGGATTGTTGGTGAAGAAGCTGCTGTTATCAGCGGTACTAATCGAGATCTGCGGCAGGGTATTGCCAACTATGATTTTCATGGCATCCATACTGCTTTTGCCTTGGCTATCGGTAACTTTTAGGGTCACCCTGTACACGCCGTTATGTTTAAAAGTATAGGTGGGATTTAGCACTCTTGATGCCACGGTTTTCCCTTCAAAACGCCACTCATAAGTAAGTTTATCCTCATCAAAATCGAAACTTTTTTGATTAAAAGCTACTTTATATGGTGCCATCCCGATCGTGTCGCGGGTATCAATTTTTGCTACAGGAGCACGGTTGCCGCCATTATAATCTACACGTACCAAACGCGCATCTACATTATCAATTCCGTAAACTGTACCATATTCCAGCATGTAAATTGCGCCTTCGTACCCCACTTTTATATCAATCGGGCGCCTGAAATCGCCGTTTGTTTCCATAAAAGGGTCCATGCGCTTAAAATTTTGATTTTCATCCAGGTGGACTGCAAAGATCCAGTTACGCATCCAGTCAGCCACAAATAACACCTTATCATAATACGCCGGGAGTTTTGTATCTGATTTAAGTTGTGGGTTAAAATGATACACGGGGCCAATTATAGCACACCTACCACCCTGACCTAATAACGGAAACTCATCTGACATGGCGTACGGATACCAGATCAATGGTTTTTGCGCCGGCGGCAGGATCTTTAACCCTGTACTATAAGGCGATGTGTTCTTGGGTCCGTTAAGGTCAAAATCATTCCCAACCTTTTTTGTAGCAAAATCATATTCATTGTAGGGAATGTTATTGCCAACAACAAATGGCCAGCCATAGTTGCCTGCTTTTTTTGCCTGGTTAAACTCGTCATACCCACGTGGCCCCTGCACACCATCGGTACCGGCATCCGGACCAACTTCACCCCAATATACATAGCCAGTTTTAGGGTCTACAGACATTCTGTAGGGATTACGGCAACCCATTACATAGATCTCTGGTTTGGTATTGGCCATGCCTTTGGGAAACAGGTTCCCATCGGGTACGGTATAGCTGCCATTTGCTTCAGGATGGATACGCAAAATTTTACCACGAAGATCATTGGTGTTACCTGCAGAGCGTTCTGCATCAAATACCAGTCTACCCGGGCGTTGATCTATAGGCGCATATCCTTCTGATTCAAAGGGAGTGGTGTTGTCACCTGTAGATATGAATAAGTTTTTGTTTTTGTCCCAGGATAATGAGCCGCCCGTATGTGCGCTAACTTCAAGGTCGATAGGTATTTCAATAATTACTTTTTCTGATTTAAGATTAAGCACATTATTTTTACTGATCGCAAACCTTGATATGTGCTGTTTGTATTTTCCGTTAGTTTCAGCCGTGTTAAAGAAATAGATGAAATTATTACTGGGAAAATCAGGATCGATGGTCATTCCCAACAAACCATTCAGGTATTTTATCAACAGCTTTTACCGGGAACTTGTAAACCAGTTTTGTTTTTTTTGTTACCGGCTCATATACATAAAAGTTACCGGCACGCTCAATAAAGAACACCCTTCCGTCGGGCGCAACTGACAATGTCATTGGTTCGTTCAGATCATTTGAAAGGACGGTTTTGGTGAACCTGTTATCCTCGGGTTTTTTAACTGCGTATGATCTGGAATAATCCAGGGGTGCATCTGTACCAATCGCATATTTTATGCCACCCAAAACATGCTGCAAAAACAACGGCTCGCTGTAACTTTCGTCAGTATGGCCACCACCGGTATAAAAGGCACGGCCGCCATCAAACTCATGGTACCAGGCAATTGGGTGGTTGTCGCCGTTAGTGCCTCCTTCATAAGTATCCTCATCCAGCTTAGCTAACACTTTCAGATCGGGCTGGATGCTTTTGTAGTTATACCATTCATCTGTACGCTCCCATCTTTTAGGCAAGCCTTTGGTTGAAATATGAGTGGAATCAATCACATCAATAATCGCCTTACGTACGTTAGGGTTACCCGGGTGGCTGCTAAAATATGCGCCTACCAGTTTATTATACCAGGGCCAGTCGTATTCTGTATCAGTCGCAGAGTGTATGCCTATAAAGCCGCCGCCTGCTTCTATATACCGCTCAAATGCTACCTGCTGATCAGCATTTAATACGTTTAAAGTAGTGCTCAGGAACATTACAGCGCTGTAATGTTTCAGGCTATCTTCAACAAAGCAGGCGGCATTTTTTGTGGTATCGACCTCAAAGCCGTTCTCTTTTCCCAATTTTTGAATGGCGGCAATGCCGCTTGGTATCGAGGTATGATACCACCCCTTGGTTTTTGTGAAAACCAGGATCCGTGGCGGCGTTTTAGCTGTTACTGTGACAGTTTTTGGATTGGACACAGTTTTAAAGGAATATAAAACGGCAGAAATACAAACTGACATTAAAATAACGCACAGAAAATTTAGGTAAGCTGACTTTAGCATAGGTTTATAATAGGTTTATTATCGATATAAAAATAGCGGATTGATCTTCAGTGTTGTAAGATTATTTGAATGTCACAAATTTGTTACGACATAAGCTTAACAAACTGGTGTGATTCAATATCAGGTGCAATTGACGTTGTGGTTAATCCCGGTATATTAGCAATGTCGACATATTCCGTTTAATTTAACATGATCAAATGCAACGTTCACACTAATAGATGATCAGTTGGGGCTTATTATGGATATTATCCCTGCTGTTAAATATCAAATTAATATTTTTATTGGCAGGGTCCCGGAGCAAAAAACTTACTATTTTGTCTCCTGCTAATTGAGTATTTACATAATTGGTCACATCAAATTCAATATATTTTGCCTGGTTATTAATGCCAGCTGTACTCAAAGCTGTGGCAGTACCTGCCGGCGCATTGTTAAAAGTTATGCCGTTTTCTGTCCAGGAATCATCATCCACTCCATAACAGGATACACTGATCGATACTGTATTATCTTTGTTAAAACCATAGATCCGTAGTTTTGCAGAAGTAACCGTATAGTTTGTATCTTTTAGTGAAAATTTTATGTACGCCTTCCTTGTATAGCTACTCACAGGTGTTGCTTTTATAAGCAAGGTGGTATCCTGGCCATAATTTATGGCTGCAAAGCTCCCATCACGGACAAAGGCATCCGCAAGAGGTGATATAACAGATCCTGCGTTATCAACTACCGGTATCCCCTTCCGGTTAACGTTTGAGAAATTTCCACCGGTGTAATATAGATTTCCATTTAAAACAGCAGCAACGCCTGCAGATTTGCCTGCGGTTAGCGGCGTAAGATCGCTCCATGTATTGGTTGCCGGCGTGTATGCAGAAACAAGTTTGCTTAAAACATTATGAGAAGTTTCTCCTCCAAGTACCAGGATACGTGCTCCCATAACCACCACATCAGAAGCGATGTGATCACGGCCGACCGGCATGGATGCTAAATTTGTCCATTTGTTGGTACTTTCTTCATACACCTCCAAAGTTTTTTGGGTTACTGTATTTTCGTCCTGCCCATGTGCACCTCCGAGAAAATATATCTTACCATTATATACCGCGGATCCGGGGTGATTAGCAGGATTATTCAGAGGCGCCAGGGCTTTCCATCCGGCAGAAAGATTATCAAGGGCCAATGCATAATGGATATTGACATCCACCCGCGATAAATTAGCGCCTCCCATATAATGTATCTTGCCATTTAAATACCTCAGTTGCCCGGTAGCTAAGGCCATGGGTAAATCCGGCAAGCGGGTGTAAGTATTCAGGTTAACATTGTACCTCCAAACCTGTTTGGTTCCGAAAATCTGGCCAGTTCCATTTGCATTGGAGGTATACCCGCCAGCCATGTAAATATTTATGCCATCGCTTGTAAGTCCGGCATGGGTGATCCCTCCAAAACCCGGACCGTTTGGGACTTGCGGCAGGTCAGCAATAGCTGCCCATGTGTTTGCAATAGGGTCATAAACATATGCATGTTTAGTTGGCGTCCATGTATTAGGTCGTTTAGCGGCATCGTATCCGCCGAAAATATAGAGTTTACCATTAACTACGTCCCCGTGCACCTCATGGGTTAATATTGGCTGGCTTTTAGCGGTTCCCCAAATAATAGCTGAAAAGTTATCACTATTGGATTTAACCAGGTTATTTTCAATGGCTACAGCCACAGCGGGCTCATTTTTTTGGATTGTAACTTCATTTTGACCTTTTTTACAACTGTGAAAGCAGCATATGCCGGTAAAGCATATTAAAAAGGATATAAACCACGCTCTAAGCTTTTTCATACTGTCATTACTTATTTTAGTGCAGGAAGTGATGGTCTAATGGTTAGGGGCAGATTACATTAAAGATAAGGAGAAAAAAAAATCATTTGCAGAACAGGCATTAAATGTGAAAAATATGTGAAAAAATGAGTTGCTTTTATCGCAATGATAATTTAACAGCTGACCACATTGTCTGCAATTCTTCCATGTTGTATTTTATTTCTTATTAGTTACCCGGTTCCGGCGACAGGCCTGCATAATCCGGAACACGATTTATTGAACGTGATAATGGTAAACCAGTCTGCCTAAATGACCTTTATTGTCTATTCCTTCTATAACTACACGGTAAGTGCCTTTGCTGCCAGCGTTAAAGTATTCAAAGAAGGTGTTGCCATCCTTTCCTGTTAACAAATTTGGGTTCCAGTAGATGGTTGTGCGCAGATCAGCCAGTTGTTTATTAGTGCCGGACCTGTCATATAAAGGTGAATAAAATTTCCTTGCCTTGTAATAGCCTTTTGGGTAGTATGTAGTAATACCCCTGCCATAAACGGGTTCCGGTTCATCATTTTCGTCACCGCGTTTTGTAGTAACCAGTAAAACCCCGCTCCCTCCTCTGCCGCCGTAAATAGATGTTAAGCCAATATTGCGCAATACCTCTATGGCTTGTACATCATTATAATTAACGGTGTTCAGATACTTGTCCTCCACATACATGCCATCAACAATCAATTGCATGGGTCTGAAATCACGTGTAGAATAAGCAACACCATTGCTGAAATTCACACCAACGAGCCTGCCCTGCAAACAATCAGAAATATTAATGCAGCCTATAGCCTGAAGGTCTTTACCCATTATTATTTGGTCTGCATTTCCGGGGCCGTTCAGGTTTGATGAATTGCGAACCGCCTGCCTTTTTTCCCTGATCACCACCTCCTGTAAAGAAATGACATGGTTGCCTAAACCATACCTGCGCTGTTCTTCATATAGCTGTTTGCTGCTTTGCGCGTAAACAGCTAAACGGCCACTAAAATCGTTTTGAAAATCAGGTGAGATTTTATTTGACGAAGTGCTTGCAGGCATTAGCTTATCCATTTTGATATCCACATCTTTTTTATTTTTACTGGTACGTGCCTGAACAATAAACCTTACGCTGTCATCAAAAGTCAGATTTTTAAAAATGAACCGGCCATGTTCATCGGTAACTGCATCACGGGTGAACTGGATACTGTCCAGATCAAATAGCTTTACCTTTGCATCAATAACAGGTTTGCCGCCTGTTGTTAAAACTGTACCGGATACCTGTAACGAATTTTCGGGCCTGTATTGTTTCGCAGGGTAAACATCCTTTAAGATCTCCTTCCATTCAAAACGATGGTAACCCTGGGTCAACATCAGCACATCCAGGGCGGCCCTGGATTTTTCATCCGCATGGTTAAAATACCAGGCGGCTTGTTCCACATACCCCCTTAGATCAGAAGTAAGCAGGAGACTGGCCAGGATGTTGTTTTGTGTATCTTCGTCGGCAGGCATCCTGGTTTCACCGGTGACTGAAACTGAGAAGCTGCCGGCAGCAGGTTGGTTATTGCTGTTTTGTGCTGTAAGCATTAGTTTAACTTTTTGACGGGGTGCGTAGACCTGCCGGTCGGCTGTCAATTTTAAGTTTAACCGGTCAGTGTTTTGAATAAACACCAGCCGTTCATTTAAGGGTTCACCTACTCCAGAAAATAATGTAAATCGCACAATGCCTGAAGGAAATTTGTTTCTGGGTATAACTAAAGAAGACACAGCGGTTCCTGCTTTGGTTTTGGCTGTAAAATATATTTTACCTGCACTTTCTGCAATTAATGTCAGCTGCATGCCGGGGTCAGTAATCAACAAAGGCCTTGAGATGGCTATTTTTACCAGAAGGTTCCTGCGGTCATTATCATCAATTGTTAATACCTCTCCCTTATCCACTGCTATTGGCAACGGAATGTTAATTGCGGATCCATTTCCATCAATTATCTTAGCCTGGTAAGTTACGCCCGCTTTGGGAGTAAGCTCAAACACACCCATGCCTAAATGAACGCTGGCGAATTCAGTAACCTGCTGCCTTTTACTATCGGTGAGGATGCCCTTAATTGCTACCCCCAATCCATTTGGCGCTACGGCTTTAAAGGCGACTTTTGAGGTGATACCATTGACCAGGTAGCCACTTTCCGGGAAAAACTGTACGTCAATTTTACCTGCTCCTTTATTATTTATTGACGATGCTTTAACTATGTTGTTTTTATTATGATTGATGGTATTAATGATGGCAATCTGCCTATCAAAAAAATATTCTTTTCCTGCATTGCGCATGTAATTGGTATAGGCCCGGATCCGGTAATTTCCCTGGTGTAGTGTATCTGGCAACGCAAAGTCACCATTGGTGACACCGGAATCAAGAGGAAGCTTCACACTTTGCTTAATTGAATCCTGTTCATCTATAAGTTCAACATTAAGTATGCCGCTGAGGGTAGATAAGCGGTGAAGCCCGCCACTTACTACATATGCTTTGAACCAGATGTCGTCACCTGCAGCATAGTAAGGTTTATCCAGGTGCAGGTAAACCTTTTCTACCGGTTGCTCCAAAGTCCATTTTTCCAGTTGACGGCGTATTTTCGAAAAAGGATCATCCGTTAGGCATACAAAACTGTAAATACCCATGACGCTGGTTAATATGATTAAGCCGATAAAAAAACGCTTATATGTCATCACTGATGGGGCCTGTAAGTATAGCCTTACTATTCCCTGAATAATAAACGAATAGTATTAAAAGTTGTTTTCCTGATGATCTGCCAATCAAAATAGTAAAGTATCGCCAAAAATAAACGCCTTGACTTTAAGATTCATTTCAGATGATATGAATAAGTTCATTAGTTATACCCGACTATCCAGTCGTAAAACTTTTATCATCAGCCGAAGGCCCATAAATTGATGGCACCGCGATATCATTCAGCCGCATATATACGGTTAGCTGCCCGCGATGATGCACCAGGTGATTAATGGTCGACTCTACATTCTCCTTTTTAGAGGAACTGAACAGTACCTGCCCATTTGCTTTGAGATAAAACGTTTCTGCTAATTCCCCATCACTGATATTTAACAGCGTTTCTTTAGCTTCCGTTATGTTCTTTTTTAAATGATCTACCAGTTCCTGCGTAGTTTGCGGCTTAAAATGCTCGAAAGTAGCAAAGTCGATTTCCGAGTGCCGGATAATATGCGTAATCCACAATGGAATTTCGGCTACGAGTAATGCCAGGTAACCCAGTTCCATAGATTTTTCATGCGGTTTCCAGGCAAACAGTTCGGGCGGGATGCGTTCCAGGCATTTGATGGTAGCGGATGATTCGGCCTCCAGTTCTTTTGCAAACTCCCGGGCAAATAAAAGATCGTTCATTGGTCTGGGTTTTATGGGTGAGTAAAAAGTAAATAACAGCCATTGATCAAAATAGTTTGGCCTGATACCTTTGTTTTATGCTGACGCTCAATTAATTTAATGCACTGGTAAAGCCGACCAGTTTGAAGCCTTGTAAGAAGGCACTTTCCTGTACCTGCCTCATATCAAATTTAACCTGCGTTATTCGGCTGCCTTTTACTTTTAATTATACTAACAAGATGAACGCAGCGTTTAAATTACATATATCCCCCCTATATATATGCTAGTCTAACACCAGGCTATTTCTACCGGTGTTTCTGTTATTTATTTATAAAAATAAAGCTTATGGAAACGATCATGGTACAAGAAAGAGATGCCGCTACTTTAGAGGTACTCACCGCTGCTCTGCAAATGGAGGGATTCCGGGTTTGCAGTTTGACCGATTATAGCGAAAATGCCCTGGTAATGATCAGGCGGCACCGCCCAGAGCTCATATTGCTTGACTGCCCGTTCAACAATCAGTCGGGCAAGCAAATTTGCCAGTGGATCAAGTCGCATTTCCCCGGCCTGCCGGTAATCGCTTTAAGCTGCGATAATCATATTGACGCCCATTACCGGGAACTTGGATTTAATGACTATCTTAAAAAGCCTTTCGACCTGGATCAACTTTACCAGGTGGTCAGGAAACAGTTGACCGGGGATAAACGAAAAAAGAAATACACAGAACTAACACTATAAAACACGCATTTAATTTTTAAGGTGATGGATATCAATTATTGGTGGGCCGGCCTGTTTATCGTCCTGATGGTTATACTGGTGATCTGGCTGATCGGAAGGAACATTAAGGATGAGAAAACCTTTGAAAAAGAACTAATCCAGTCAGAGCTCAAGCCGGAGGGCAACAAGGATCATGATGAACTGTCACAGGATCGTATTTAACGCAAAAACACAAACCGCTATGCTACTACAAAAAAAACAAGTTTCCGCTCTCAATCAACAAAGAGCACAAGTATTGAAGACCGAAGGCCCCCTTTGTGAGAAGGATGAGCAGGGTGAATCAATAGAGCGTACCAAATTGCTTCAAAAGGAAGCTCTGGAAAAATGGGAGCGCTTAAAAAGAACCAGGGAACAGAACATGGTGTCAGATGAAAGCTGACACCATTGTTGTATCCTAAAATTAGCCTTATACTTAAATCCTACGGAGTCAATTTTAGTCATTCTCCCGGCTTTAACAAAATCACCTGTCCGAGATGATAAGCGACATGGTTAGCCCGGTTCAGTAACACGCTTAAGCGGTTGCGTGAGGGGTCTTTCTCAAAATCCTCATCGGTCATGGCGTTGTGGCGTTTAAACCATTCTTCCGCCGGCAAATTGGTAAATAATACTTTGAGCTCGTCATGAACATTGTTCCAATATTCTTTTAGGTCCGCATAGGCGGGAAATTCTGCTGCCGGGTTGTCCGCATTCTGTAGAAAAAGAACCGCCAGTTCAGGCCGGGTGCGTTTGGCTAATCCCAGCGTTTCTTTTAGGGCATCGTGAACGGTCGCAAGGTGACCATATAAATAGAGGATGCGATTCTTGCCGGGCGCTACAGGTAAATAAAACTCTGCTTCGGTGTAGCTGCTGAATACTTTTTCAGCCCTTGCTAACTGGGTGTTCCAGCTGTTCAGGGCCATTTGTACGAAGATTTGTTGCTGATCCATAGCGTAAAGATGGGCTTTGAAACAGGAACTTTTTAAAATATAGTTTAAATTGACTTGCTTTTGACTATGCGCCACCTGATCTCAATAGTATTGCAGGCTGAACAAACTTTGCAAATTATACTCAAATCGTAAAGTCAATTTTCCTTCGCTGCCCTGATTTAGTATATTAAGCCAAGCCTTATTAAAGCCTTCTTTCAGGCATAGACTTAGCTCTGGTTCCAAATCCTTCTTCCCGGGTTTCATTTGTTGTTAAAGGCGGTCAACTTTGTCAGTATTTGAAAAAAAATGCAATCGATTGCAGAAATCTTTCAAAACCATGTCTTTTTGGTGTTTTTACAGCTAAAATTAATCTATTATTTATTTTTTATTAATTATTGCCTATTCTTTTGTGTCACTATTATAAACCAATTATAACGCCTGTTGACCTTCACAAAGCACCAGGCGATTTATTAATCAACCCAAACAAGATCATGTACAATTACGAACCTAACCCGCCGTAAGTATGCTGCCGCAATGCGCTATTTATATCCTACCATGGTAAACCAACCAATTAAACTTAAAAATTAACAGAAAGACAATATGAAAAAAATAAAATACTTACTTGTGCTTTTATTTCTTTTCCCGCTTAGTTTGTTAGCCCAGCAAACTGCGATCAACGGAAAAGTGATAGACTTAACCGATGGGTCAACACTTCCGGGGGTAAGTGTACAAATTAAAGGCACAACCACTGGTGCTATCACTGATGCAGCCGGAAAGTTCCGGCTTACAGTACCCGGCCCCAATGCCATTTTTCAGGTATCATACATAGGTTATGAAACCCGGGAAATTGCCGTTAAAGATATAAAGGGTGCTACAATCGCCTTAAAAGCCACAAATAAAAGCCTTGAAGAGGTAGTAGTTGTGGGCTATGGCGTACAAAAAAGGGCAACAATAACCGGCTCTGTATCAACACTTCAAAATAAAGAGATCACCACAACAAAAAACGAAAGTGTTATAAACATGCTGACCGGTAAAATACCAGGTGTACGTATTGTTCAAAGAACCGCCGAACCGGGATCTTATGCTAATAATCTAAATATCAGGGGTTATCAAAGCGCTCCATTAATTGTAATTGATGGTGTAATTGGCGGAGACCAGTCAACTATAGGCAGGATGGATCCAAATGAAATTGAAAATATTTCTGTGCTGAAAGATGCGGCTGCATCCATATACGGCATGAGGGCTGCCGGCGGCGCCATTTTGATCACTACCAAAAAAGGTGCGAAGAACGGAAAGATCAATGTCAATTATTCATTTAACGATGCAATCCAAACATTTTTAGGGATGCCCCAGGGTGTAGGCGCAGTAGATTACATGATGCTAACAAATGAAAAAGTTAAACGCGATTTCGCTAATAATTTTGTTAACAACGTAACTCCGCAATTTTCATATGCCGATATGAAACCGTGGCTCGATGGCACTAACAAGTCAGCCGACTGGGCAGGTATGGTTTTCAAGAAAACAGCCAACCAAATGAGCCACAATTTAAATATTGATGGCGGAAATGATAAGATAACCTATTTCTTCAACTTTGGGTACCTGAAGCAGGACGGCGTTTTTAAAACCGGGGACTTAAACTACAACAAGTATAATTTCCGCTCAAACGTAACTGCAAACATAACCAAAGGATTAAAGGCGCAGGTATTAACATCAGCCTGGATGGATGAAAAAAACCAGCCTTATACCGATGAGTGGACTGTTTATAAGTACACCTGGAACCAGATCCCGACACATCAGATCTATGCCAATAACAATCCTTTATATCCTGCTGTAATGGATGATAACATGAACCCTTCCATCATAACTGATGCTGATAAGGTGGGCTCAAAGAGGAGCAGGAATAAAAGTATTACAAGTCAGTTAAACTTACAGTATGACATACCCGGCATAACCGGGCTGAGCGCCAAGGCTTTGTTTAACATTGATTACGGTGTTAATGACTTTAATCAAATCAAAAAAACATTTTCTTTATATACCTACAAAGCAGATAATGACACTTATATACCAAGTGTAGTAAATTCACCTTCAGGTATAACCCGTGCTTATTACACCCATTTAAATACATTAAGCCAGGTAACATTAAATTATGCCCATACTTTTTTCCAGAATCATAATATAACGGCTATGGTTACCTATGAGCAAAGCCATGAAACTGCTGATAATTTTAATGCTTACCGGGATACTGAAATTCCTGTAGACTATTTATTCGGAGGTTTGCAAAACTCTAATATGTCTGGCGGGATGGATGCCGGTGCTTTACAGGATCGTGCGCACAGGAGCATTATAGGAAGGTTCAATTATGATTTTAAAGGAAAGTATCTTGCAGAATTCAGCTTTCGCCGGGATGGTAATAATTTATATAAACCAGGACCCGATCAATGGGGCTTCTTCCCCGGCGGATCAATAGGCTGGGTTGTAACTAAAGAAAAGTTTTTCCGCAGCCTGATCTCTGAAAACACCCTTTCAAACTTAAAGATCAGGGCTTCCTACGGTCAAACAGGCGATGAGAATAATGCGGCTGCATTTAATTATGTTAACGGCTATACCTACCCTGTAAACAGCTACATTTTTGGCTCAAGTGCAGTAAACGGATCGGCGCCAAAACTTGGCAACGCAGGCTTAACGTGGTCTGTAAATACCATGAAGAATATAGCACTCGATTTCGGCTTATTTAATGGAAAAATTGATGGAACCATTGAAGTTTTCAGAAACGACAGAACGGGATTGCCGGCCACACCTTCTGTAGCTTTACCCGGAACAGTGGGTGCAGCTGTGCCGCAGATCAATTATAACAGTGACAGGGTACAAGGCCTGGACTTTAACTTATCATACAGGAACACATTCGGCCAGCTGGGCGTAAATATTGCCGGCAACGTAGGTACAACGCGCTTAAAGGCATTGAAAGTTCTTCGTGGCGGGTCAGGCAATGAGTATTTAAACTGGAAAGAAAACCAAACAAACAGGTATCAGAACGTTTGGTGGGGCCCTGAATACGCCGGGCAGTTTACCAATTATAAACAGATCTACAATTATGGTGTAAACACGGGCGGGGGTAATAACAACGTGATCCCTGGTGATTATTACTATAAGGACTGGAACAATGATGGGGTAATAGATGATAAGGATAACCACCCTATTGCAACTACTGATATTCCATTATATAACTATGGCCTTAACATAGGCTTAAGTTATAAAGGGTTTGACATGAACATGCTTTTACAAGGCGCCGCTGGTGTTTACGTACAATACGGCGAACAGTTTGCAGAGCCACTGATGTATGGCAGAAGTGCGTTGACCCGTTTCCTCGACAGCTGGCATACCGCTGACCCTAATGCAAATGTTTTTGACCCCAACACACAATGGGTACCTGGATATTACCCTGCAATGGGCTCACCGGCAGCACAAGGCACAAAGGCTATCCAGAATGCCAGTTACCTGCGTGTAAAAACGCTTGAATTTGGTTATTCCTTATCTCCGGCCGTTTTGAAAAATATAGGCATTAAAAAGTTCAGGGTATATGTAAACAGCTACAACCTGTTAACATTCACCGGATTGAAGAACTATGACCCGGAGCACCAGGGGCCTAATCCAAGAGATAATAACAATTTCGGCATAGCCCTGGGAGGATACACATACCCAATGAACAGGACTTTTAATCTGGGAGCTAACGTTTCCTTTTAAATATTGACATATGAAAAGTATACATAAATTAATTATAGCAATATCTGTCGGCGCAGGAACTTTGGTTACTTCCTGCCAAAAGTTAGATATACCGCCAACCAATATATTCACTCCTGACATTATATATAATAGTGAAGCAGGTGTTAAATCGTTTTTAGCAACCATATACCAGAATTTACCTATTGAGGACTTTAAATACAGGCCTGATCAGGGCTTTAAGACCGGGGGTAATGATTGGGAGAACTTTTATAATTCAGCCTCGGTTACAGGCGAAGAAGTAGGGCCTTTTGGCGGCATGGATATTGGAGGTGGTTTTGGCTACTGGCCATACGGTGATATCAGGAATGTTAATACACTGATAGCTGAATTGCCTAAACACGCGGCTACGCTAAGCCAGTCGACAGTAAATGCGCTATTGGGCGAGGCTCACTTTTTAAGGGCATACTATTATTTTGGCCTGGCCAAGCGTTATGGTGGTGTGCCGATCATAAAAGTTCCGCAAGATCCGGCTGCTCCCCTGTCAGAACTCCAGGTACATCGTGATAAAGAACAGGCTACATGGGATTTTATTGGAGCGGAGCTTGATTTGGGTTATCAGATGATGCCTGAAAGCAGCGATGCGGGCAGGGCAAACAAATATGTTGCAGCCGCTTTAAAATCAAGAGTGATGCTATATGCAGGATGTATTGCCAAATATGGCTCAGTAAACTTTGTTGACGGGCAGGCACGTTCATTAGGTTTAGTAGGGATCCCTGCTGATAAGGCAAATGCATATTTCCAGGCAGCATACGATGCTGCTAAACTGCTTGAAGGTCACTACTCACTTTATAACGCGAATTCCGACAAGGTACAGAACTATGTTGATCTGTTCTTAAAAAGCGGAAGCCCGGAAAATATTTTCATAAAACAGTATTCGATAGCTAATCATACCGCCCATAGCTGGGATGACACCATGTCTCCGCGTTATATGACCGCTAATGCACTTTCGCGCTCCTACCCTACGCTGGATTTTGTACGGCTTTGGGGAGACCTGGCGGTAACTAACGTCGATGGCACGCCTAAACGTTTTGATGACCGTACAGGAATAATGCAGGGGCTTGAGCCAAGATTGTTAGCTACTGTGTATTTCCCCGGGGCTACTTTACGAGGGCTTACATTTGATATGCAAAGAGGCCTTTACCCTTCTTTTAGCGGGACCGCAGCTGCAGAGGTTGCAAAACAAGCTAACTCACGCTCATACATACTTGCAGGTGATACAAAAACATTGTACCAGGGCAAACAGGTTATTGGTTTTACAGGACCCTGGACAGGTGGTGATGAATTAACGCGAACAGGCTTTTATGTGCGTAAATATGTTGATTACAATAAACCCCAGGCCGCCGTTGATTTGAACAGAAGCGAGCAGCCATGGATAGACCTGCGGTATGGTGAAATATTGCTGAACCGGGCAGAAGCTGCTATTGAATTAGGCAATACCGGTGACGCGCTAAGCGATATCAACCAGATAAGGAACAGGGCAGGTGCAACACCTTACGCTTCTATTGATCGGGATAAAGTTCGCAATGAAAGACGCATGGAGCTTGCGTTTGAAAACCAATACTACTGGGATCTGAAAAGATGGCGCACTTCTGATGTGGTGCTTGACCGCGCGCATTTTAAAGGCCTTATGCCGTATTATATACTTAATGAAAATAAATACATTTTCCTTGCCGAACCCGAACTATTTAACAGGGAATATACTTTCCAGAAACAATTTTATTATGAAGGGATTCCAGGCGGCGAAATTGGAAAGAACCCTAACTTACTCCCTAATAATCCTAATTATTAAGAATTTAAAATTTAAGATATGAAAAAACTAATTAGCAGAATTTTTGTGGGCATAGCTATACTGGCAAGTTCTGCGTGTACAAAAACAGATAATTACGGTGGCCCAAACGCCTCATTCCAGGGAAATATAATTTCCTCTGCAGGCGGTAATTTACTTACATCATCAGGTAGTACCCAGATCAAGCTTCAGCAAATTGGCTGGACCACTCCACAAACCATCCCAAGTAAATTTGATGGTACATTTGAGGATACCAAGCTGTTTAAAGGAAATTATAAGGTGATACCTACCGGAGGTGCTTTTTGGCCGGTTTATGATACGTTAACCGTGAAAATTGATAACGGCAGTAAACATGACTTTACCGTTACGCCTTATATCGTGATCAAAAACTTCACCTCGACCTTAACCGGTACAACGCTAACCCTGAAGTTTGACATTGATGCGCCTATTGCCGCGGGTTTGCCAACTATTAAGGACGCACAACCTTATGTTAACACAACCAGGCTTGTAGGTACAGGAGCATCTATAAGAGACTTCTCGGATGTAAATGCTGTAACTATCAATAAAGACTTTATTGATCTGAGTGCTGCTGATAAATCCATGACCCTGACGGTTCCTAATCTTATCCCGGGCCGTACATTTTTTGTACGTGTTGGGGTACGTTTAAGCGATAGCTTCAATAGTTCCAATTTTTCGGAAATAGTACAGGTAGATGTTCCTAAATAATTTAACCTAAAACAAAAGGAAATGAAATTCATTAAAACAGCGATGGTATGTTCCATCTTCATAATAGCATTTACAGTCATTGGCTGTAAAAAGGTACAATATAAGTCGAGAGACACCTCAAGCCTGAAACCGCCACCAATTGATACGACAACGACCCCGCCCGTTGACCCTACCCTTGTGGTATTTGACAACGCCGATGTCAAAGACGGCTGGCAAACTGTTGGTGATGTGAATATTACTACAACGGGGCAAAAAGAGGGCGCCGGATACATTAAAAACACCATTCCAGGCGGCGGCGATTTCATGCAGTTCATTAAGGATTTACCAACACCGCTTGATACCAAACTTAATGAAACTAATGGACAGTTTAAATTCTGGTGGTATGTATCGGATGTATCCCTCCTAAAAGCTGATGGCTCGATTGAGATCACAAGTTCAGGAAAATCAGATGCCTATGAATCGGCCTGGGATGTAGCGCCGTTAATACCAACCTTAAAAAACGGCTGGAACGAGATCTCGCTTAATTTTAGTAAGGCCATAAAAACAGGAGATGGAGGAGCTGATTATTCAGCAATAAATCACTTTCGTATATTTTTCTTTACAAAAACAAAAGATCATGCCGATTTGGTAACCGGAGTGGACAACTTTGTATTCAGGGCTGCGCCGGCGCCACCAGCGGTTGTGTTTGACGCTTGCGACTCAAAAGACGGCTGGCAAACTGTAGGCGATGTAAATATTACAACAACTGGCCAAAAAGAAGGCACAGGTTATATCAAAAATACCATTGCAAATGGCGGCGATTTTATGCAGTATATAAAAGATGTGGCTACCCCGGTTAATACATCCTTTACTGAAACTACCGGCAGGTTCCAATTCTGGTGGTATGTTTCGGATGTTTCACTTCTTAAAAATGACGGGTCTATTGAAATCACCAGCTCCGGAAAATCAGATGCATACGAATCTGCCTGGGATGTAGCCCCACTTATACCCTCCCTGAAAAACGGATGGAATCTGATAACGCTCGATTTTGATAAATCCATCAAAACAGGTGATGGCGGTGCTGATTATACGGCAATTAACCACTTCCGCATCTTCTTTTTCACTACAGGAAAGGATCATGCTGATCTGGTTACGGGTATAGATAACCTGCAGTTCATATCAAAATAATAATTCCTTAATCCTATCAATTTAAACTAAAGCAACGGAGAGAAATTTCTCTCCGTTGCTTTTAAAGAATAACATGATAATGAACATACATAATTTGTTAAAAATACCGGCTAGTAAAAGTAAGCTGACATCCCTGCCGGCGACATTAGTTATAAGTTTAGGTATTTTATCTGCAGTTTCGTGTTTTGCCCAGGACAAACCGGCAGCCAATAACCCGGTTGGAAATCCCTTTGTAAGAGATATTTATACAGCTGATCCATCTGCGCATGTTTGGAAAGATGGCCGTCTGTATGTATATCCATCACATGATGTTTCTCCGCCACGCGGCTGTGATCTGATGGACCAATACCACGTTTACTCCACTGATGACATGGTTCACTGGAAAGATCATGGCGAAATATTACGTGCCAGTCAGCTTGAATGGGGGCGCCCTGAAGGTGGCTTTATGTGGGCGCCAGATTGTGCCTATAAAAATGGCACCTATTATTTCTACTTCCCGCACCCAAGCGGAACCGAATGGAACAGCACCTGGAAGATAGGCGTTGCTACCAGCAAAAACCCTGCAAGCGACTTTAAATCACAAGGATATATCAAAGGGTTGGAATCAATGATAGATCCGTGTGTATTTGTTGACGATGACGGGCAGGCATACTTTTATTATGGCGGCGGCGGTACCTGCAAAGGCGGCAAGCTAAAAGATAATATGGTGGCGATTGATGGTGAAATGCAGAAGATGGAGGGCCTGGAGGATTTTCACGAAGCAAGCTGGGTGCATAAAAGAAACGGCATTTATTACCTGTCGTATTCAGACAACCACGATGTTAACGGCGAGCACAATCAAATGCGTTATGCCACCAGTACCAACCCTTTAGGCCCGTGGACTTCAAAAGGTATCTACATGGACCCTACCGACAGTTATACCAACCATGGTTCAATAGTACAGTTCAAAGGACAATGGTATGCATTTTATCATAACAGCGCGCTGTCTAACCAGGATTGGCTAAGGTCTATCTGTGTTGATAAACTTTACTATAATGCCGATGGCACCATTAAAAAGGTTGTACCAACCGGTTTTATAAAAAGCAATTAAACCGGCGGCAAACTAATTACAAATACCTGCTTATGAACAAGCCAATAGTTTATATCACCCTTTTAACCGCATTGATTATAACAATAGCCGGTTGCTCAAAAAAAGGCAATGCCGGCAATAATGCCCCTGCGCCGGTTATTGAGGATGCTAAGGGCGATGGGCTTAAAAATCCCTTTGTTACGCAGATCTATACAGCAGATCCATCGGCGCATGTATGGGCCGATGGGCGTTTGTATGTGTATCCATCCCATGACATTGACCCGCCCCGCGGCTGCGACCTTATGGACCAATATCATGTTTATTCAACCGGTGATATGGTGACCTGGAAAGATGAGGGTGAAATACTGCGTGCCAGCGATGTTTCATGGGGAAGGCCGGAAGGTGGCTTTATGTGGGCGCCGGATTGTGCCTATAAAAACGGCACCTATTATTTCTACTTCCCGCACCCAAGCGGAACAGACTGGGGCAATACCTGGAAAATAGGTGTGGCAACCAGCAAGAGTCCGGCAAGTGGCTTTAAATCTCAGGGATATATCAAAGGGCTTGAATCATTAATAGATCCGTGTGTGTTTGTTGACGATGACGGGCAGGCGTACTTTTATTATGGCGGGGGCAATATTTGCAAAGGTGGCAAGCTTAAGGATAATATGATGGAAATTGACGGCCAAATGCAAACCATGCAGGGGCTTAATGATTTTCACGAGGCAACCTGGGTACATAAAAAAGATGGGGTTTATTACCTTTCATATGCAGATAATTTTAATGAAGCAGGTAAGCATAACCGTATGAAATATGCTACAAGCAAAAACCCACTTGGCCCCTGGACATACCGGGGCGTGTACATTGATCCAACAGACAGCTTTACCAACCACGGTTCAATTGTTGAATTTAAGGGGCAATGGTATGCATTTTACCATAACAGCTCGCTTTCTCATAACGATTGGCTCAGATCAATCTGCGCAAATAAACTTTACTACAATGCCGATGGCGCTATCAGGAAAATTATCCAGACAGATCTAAGCGGAGAAAAAAAGTAAAGGCATCTATATAAATACATATTAACCAAAGCACTCCAACACTAAACAACATGAGAATAAGAAAGATGAATGCGTTGTTACTTATAGCGCTGTTACCCGTGATAATTGGTTGTTCAAAGAAGACCAATAACCCGGTGCCACCTCCCCCAAAGGATACCGTAATTGACCATACCCCCTCGCCTGTGGGCGATGTGGTGGGTAAGGTGGTAGTTGGCTATCAGGGATGGTTTGCAGCAATTGGCGATGGTTCGCCGATTGACAGGTATTGGCATTGGACCCAAACGTGGGAGCAGCAACCTTCTCCAACCAATACAGCTATTCAATCATGGCCGGATGTGCGCGATTATACCAGCACCTTCCCAACAAAATATGCCAATTTAAATAATGGCCAGCCTGCTAATGTATTTTCTTCCTTTACCGATCAAACTGTTGATATACAATTTAAATGGATGAAACAATATGGCATTGACGGCGCTGCCTTACAGCGGTTTAACCCAAGCGGCATTGAAGGCCCTGTGCGCGATGCCATGGCAGCCAAAGTAAAAACTGCTGCAGAGGCAAACGGCGTGAAGTTTTATATTATGTATGATGTAAGCGGCTGGACAAATATGCAAACGGAGCTTAAAACCGACTGGACCAGTAAAATGTCACAATATACTTCTTCAGCTGCCTATGCTAAACAAAATGGAAAGCCTGTGGTATGTATCTGGGGCTTTGGATTTAGTGACGACAACCACAATTTTACCGTAGCAGCCTGCATTGATGTGATCAAATGGTTTCAAAGCAAAGGCTGTTATGTAATTGGCGGCGTGCCCACACACTGGCGCGATCAGAACAGTGATTCCCGTCCCGATTTTAAAAACGCTTATAAAGCCCTGGATATGATCTCACCGTGGATGGTTGGCAGAATTGGTAATGCAAATGAGTCTGATGGCTTTTTTGCAAACGTAAATAAAGCAGATGAGGCATATTGCATCGGTAATGGTATCGATTACCAGCCCTGCGTTTTGCCCGGCGATTTACAGGGGCGCCAGCGTGCGCATGGCGACTTTATGTGGAGGCAATTTTATAATATGACAAGAGCAGGAGCTCAGGGTCTTTATATCTCTATGTTTGATGAGTATAACGAAGGCAATCAGATAGCCAAAACCGCGGAAACCCAGGCATTTGTACCTGCTGGCTCAGGTTTCAGGTCGCTTGATGATGATGGTACAGCCTGCTCCGCAGATTATTATTTAAGATTAACCGGGGATGGTGCTAAAATGTTCAAGGGAGTGATTCCGCTTACTGCAACAAGGCCAACCAAGCCAATGCCATAAAGAGAGTTTTAAAACAAACTATTATGCATTATTATAAAAGCGGGCTGATCAAAAGATCAGCCCGCTTTTTATGTTACATTTCTAACTGCATTAATTCATTAAAACCGAACCGCCCTTTTCAATCCACTATACATGATTATCTTGTCAGTTTTTGCTATTCCAGCGCCAACACCATGATTTAAATTAACCAGAATCAGGTTAAACGTTCTGTTGTTTAACATGCCAGGATAGTTTCCCTTGCGGGAATCAATGGTGAGTGTTTTCGCTTTATCGTTCCATATAAATTTGATGGTCGAATAAATACCTTTTTCGTAGTGATAATTATCGTTTTCGTCCTCATACAGCGTAAATGTTCCATTAGCGCCCGGATATATTCTCAATTCAATATTTTTCAGATCCTTTTCGCTGGTGTATTGCTGGAAAGGCCCCATCGGGATAATAGAGCCTGCCTTTACATACAATGGCATAATATCAACAGGGCTTTCCTTTTTAATAAACTGTCCGCCTTTTATTTTATTACCTGTCCAAAAGTCGAACCAGGTATGCCCCGCAGGAAGGTATACTTTTTGTGATTTAATGTTATTGAAATTGGCCTGACTATTAACCTTATTTGTGTACATAGAATCGGTTACAGGGCAAACCAAAAAGGCTTTGCCAAACATGTATTCGTTATTGATGTCCAACACTTTTTGATCTTCCCCGAAATCCATTACTAACGCGCGCATCATGGTGGAGCCATTTGCTGTAATGTCCCATGCGTTTGAATAATTATAAGGTAATAAGCGATACCGCAGGTTGATATACTTTTCTATAGCATCATAAGCCCAGGATCCCTTTCTACCAAATTGATAGATCTCTCTCGGTAGATCTGTTCCGTGCGAGCGCATTATAGGGCAAAAGGTGCCAAATTGCAACCAGCGCACATACAGTTCCTGGAAGGGAGCGTCAATCCCTTTATGGTAAAGCCGGCCACCCCAAAAGCCTCCTATATCAGTGTTCCAGTAAGGGATCCCGGATAATGAAAGGTTAAGGCCGCCTGATATTTGTTTGCGCAAAACACTCCAGTCGGAAACAATATCGCCCGACCAAACAGTCGTCGCGTTCCGCTGTTGCCCGGCAAAGGCAGAGCGTGTCAGTATAAATACGCGTTTATCCGCGCTTGTTTCGCGCTGGTGCTGATATACTCCCCCGGTTGTTGCCAAAGGGAAAGCGTTACGCACCTTTCTGAAGGTTCCCAACCAGGTGGGTGTATTATCATCATCGTGCCCCTTAGCTTGTGAATGATCAGGTTCTGTAGAATCAAGCCACCAGCCGTCCATTCCTATTGAGAAAATATTTTTATTCATATAGCTCCAGTACAGGTCGCGGGCCTTTGGGTTAAAAGGATCGTAAACCTGCACTGTGGGCGTAGTAGGATAGCTTAGAAAATCCGTATATAAAAACCCGTTATTTTTCATGTCAGCCCATATTTTGGTTTGATTACCGAAGTCAGGCCATACCGATATAATAATATGTGCGTTCAGCTGATGTACGCTATCTATCATGGCTTTAGGATCTGGATAGTTAGGATTGCCAAACTCGGTAGAGTTCCACTTTGATTCCTCAACACCCCAATATTGCCAATCCTGCACTATGCCATCAATGGGCACTTTAAGCTCACGGTATTTTTTAATTACGCCTACCACTTCCTGCTGACTTTTGTAACGCTCACGGCTTTGCCAGTAACCAAATACCCAGCGCGGAAACATAGGGGCCTGCCCGGTTAAATAGCGATAGCCGGCAACTACCCCGTCGGCATTGCCACCATATATAAAATAATAATCGGCGCAGTTACCCACTTGTGATGAAAACGAAGTTCCGGCTGCATTGTCATCAAAAACGGTGGTTGAATAATTATCCCAAAACACACCATATCCTTTTGACGAATGCATAAAAGGGATCCCAATCTCCATATTTTCCTGCTTTAATGTGACTTTTTGGTTACGCTGGTTCATTTTACCCGCCTGGTGTTGCCCTAAGCCATACACTGCTTCCGCCTGTTGTAATTGAAAAACCTGGCTAACTGTAAATGTATTTTCTGTAGAATCTTTAAAGGGGGTAAACCTGATTCCATCCCGTTTCTCATTTAAAAGCGTAGAACCCTTAATATCGTTAAAAGTAAGCTGTCCGTTTAGCTTACTAAGCTTTACCTGGATAGCATTGCTGCTGATGGTAATATAGGGTTCATTGGTATGAATATCTAATTGCTGTTTTTGGGCTTGTTGAATAACGGATAAACTATGTTTGTCATCATTTATTCCCGACGGTGATTTTATTATCCTTACAATTTTTGGGGTAAAAAACTGGATTTCAATATCAATATTGTTCACCCGGGTTTTAATACCCAGCGCCGTTTTTGCATAGTTTTGGGCGCTTACTGTAACATAACAACAGATAAACCCAACTATCAGAAGCAAATTCTTTCTTTTCATGGCGATTTTAATATAATAAAGGCTCCATTATTTGGTGTGATTAATGGGCGCAGGTACAGTTTCTATAAAGGGCACTTGTTTCCGCAGCATTTTTCCTGCGTACCCGGTTAAGTACAAATAGTAATCATTAGGGATATCATCTTCATAAGTAACAAAATGGCTTAAACCTACCGGCGGATTTTTGGACGCTTTAAGAATAGCTGTACCTTCATCAACCTCATCAAACATAGCTACATACAGCATATCTGCCCCTTTTTTTATGGCGCCGGTAACTTGTTTCCAGTAAAAATTTCCCCGGTTACGGGGAATTTGGTTTTGCGGGCTTCGCGGGTTCATATTGTGCCAGCTAAATCCCGGAAAAACTACGGGTACATAGTCGAGGTTATTAGCCCTGCACCAGGCTATATCATCGGCTATCCGGCTTTGAAATGCAGGATATGCGGCTTCATTAAATCGTCCTACAAACCAGGGATGGATGATATCTGCTTTCTTTAACAGATCATGCAGATGCGGGTCTTTTTCCGTATCGTTCCCAAAATCACGCCAGTAGGTTGGCACGCCAAGCAAAACAGCGCATCCGCCATAAACGGGATCGTTCTTTAAAAAATCGATGACCCTTTCTGCTTCTGCCAGGCCGTATTTGCGGTGGTCATTAAAGCCAATACCCCATACCGCAATAAGTGGTTTACCGTTGTGGTACAGCCAGGTTTGTTTGTTGCCGCGGTTGGTTAATTTCATACTATCAATCAAATGCTTCCAGTCTTTTATCACCAAAGAATCACCGCCGGCCCCCATGCCCGAAAGGTCATACATTAATGAAATTGCCCTGTGATATTTTTGTGCTGCTCTTAGAGCATTTCCTAATACTACATCGTTGTGATTACGGCCGCGGCCACGTTGTACGTCGGCAATAAAACGCTGCACAAACACCCCATCAATTCCATATTGCTGCATCCATTTAAAGTGGGTATCAACCGATGACTCGTCATACGGGCTATACAGGTAAGCATCACTGCCATCAGCCAATTTAAACGGGGATTTATATGTTTTTTTATACTCGCTTACATCGGGCCAAATATCAATATTGGTACTGCCGGGCTCAAATTTACCGTGCGACAGATAATGGTTCCAACCCCGGCCGGCGCCATCTTCGGGGGCATTGAACCAACCCTGGTAGCCTGCCATTACAAGGCCTTTATAACTTTTAAATGCAGATGTTTTGCTATGCTTTTGCTGTCCGTATCCGACAGCGCACAGTAGTAACAGCAGGATGCTAAAAACTTGTTTCTTCATCAGGATAATTTTTTTATGTTTTTTTAGATTAATTCGGATTCCTTTCGCCCTTTTTTAAAGCCGGGGAATAGCCGTTTGTATAGGGTATTGGTTCTAAAAGTTGTCCAATATTTCTCATCCGCGGATCGATATTCAAGGTTGATCCCTGCATTTTGTGCATAGCATGCACTTATTGCAGTAATACTACATAAAGCAGATAAAATAACCGGCCTTAGTAACCGGGCGACATTAATAAGCATCTATTAAATTATAATTGGATTATAATCCCAAAATTGCTCCTAAAGCTTAATGATCTATTAATATTTGATTAATTAGAAAAGAAAAGGACGGTTGTAACGAATTTATTGAGAAATTGAATTAAAGTCGCGGTTAAACAATAGCGTAAATGTTTATTCAATCTTAAGGCCACAGGAATTTTTCAGGTATCCGGTAATGGCTATTGTCTTTATTATAAAGTTAATTTCATGATGATAGTTAACTAATTACAAGCGGCAAACAGAAACTTTAAAATATTACAGGGTGGTGCAGGTGTGGGATTGCCAGTTCAAATTAATATCATCCGACAAACCGAAATTGCTTGAATTGGCCTGTTTATTGATGAATTAAAGATATGAAAAAGCAAACAATCCCCAATGAACCTGATGAAATGCCGGTTCCAAAACCCCAACCTGAGATCATGCCGCCAAACGATCCAAAAGAACCTCAAATTCCGCAGGAAGACCCGGAACAAATACCGCAGGAATTGCCACCGGATGCACCAAAACCAAATAAATATGAACCGGGACGAACTGAATAGATTCCTGGAAGCCCAGGAAAAGGATTACGCTACCGCACTGGCTGAGATCAGGAACGGCAGTAAGCGAAGTCACTGGATGTGGTATATTTTCCCGCAGGTCAAGGGTTTGGGTTTTAGCGGGACATCCAAATATTATGCGATAAATGATTTGGACGAAGCTGAAGCTTTTATGCAGCATGCCGTTTTAGGCCCGAGGCTTGTTGAAATTTGTGAAGCTTTACTCCAGCTGAAAAGCAATAATCCCAACAGTATTTTCGGCAGCCCTGACGATATGAAGCTAAGATCATCGATGACACTATTTGCAAGTTTGCCCAACCCTGATCCCATTTTCCAGGCTGTGCTCGATAAATATTTTAATGGGGAAAAGGACACTAAAACATTAAATCTTTTAAATCTATAAAATTAAAGACAACAGGAAACGAAGGAGAAGTCATCAATACCGGATTTTCAATATAGAATACCAGATATATTCACGGTGGATAATCGTTTGCCGGTTAACGTATCAACCTGGAAATGTTTCCCTATTTGACAGGTCTTAGCGCTATCATAAAAGTTAGCTGACGTTATTCTTTGCGATAACGCTCCAGTCATTGCTGCCATAACCCTTGTCGATCCAGCGATCCATTTCGTCAGCGATGGCCGGGATAACCGTTAACTGCGTATGGCCTTTGTTTGCTATGGCCAGCATCAATCCCACATCTTTGCGCGCCATATCCAGTTCCCATGAGGGCTGTTCAAAATTACCGCCTATTATCTTTTTCAACCTGGCGGGCATCGCAGCTGCAGGGTTCCAGGAATCGAACAAACCCAATAGCTCATCACCAGAAATACCAAGCGTTTTGGCTAGTGCCAGCGTATCAGAAATACCAGCTGTCAGCGTCAGCAGGAACAGGTTGCCGGTTAATTTCATGCCGGCTGCTTTTCCTTCAGCAGGCCCAAGGTTGATCAGCTTTCCGGTCATTTTGGATAGCTCAGGTCTGGCCTTTTCAATAACATCCTGATCGCCGGATACCAGCATAAACCCGGTACTTTCCAGCGCATTCGGCGGACCCATGAAAACCGGCGCATGTAAATAAGTATAACCTTTGGCTTTCCAGTTAGCTGTCCTTTCTTTCGCACCTTCAACCGAAGTTGTGGTATGGTCGTATATAACTGTACCTGGTGAAAATCCCGGGGCTGCCTTTTCCAGCACCTCATTTACTGTCGCATCATCTTTTAAGGTCAGGTGAATGATATCGGCTCCGTTAACAGCCTTGCTGACATCTTCAAACGCCTTCGCTCCATCACTTTCAAGCGCCCGGGCTTTAGCAGCCGTACGGTTCCATACCTGTACCTGCTCACCCCTGTGGAGCATGGCTTTGACAAAATTGGCGCCTAAAAGGCCCGTTCCTAAAAATGCTTTCATGTGTCTTGTTTTTATAATGAAGTAAAAATACTCATAAACCAGGCAAAGGCAAACTACTTAAACAATCATATTCACCTACCTATCAATAAATTTGATACGAGCCAAGTAAGGCGTTGTTTTTGGGGTTTATTTGCCGATACAGAACTCACTTATTATATGATTATAAGCAAGTTACAAGTTTTAAGTTACAAATCAGTAACAAAATTTTCAAGATAATTTTAACAGTATTTTATGTGGAAAATACTATTTAAATTGCGATAAATTTAATGAAAAGGAAAGACTGGATGATCGAAACCGTCTTCGGACATATCAAACAGAATCACAGGTTCCGGTGCTTTATAGCCCGCAATAAGGAAAAAGTAGCGATAGAATTGAATTTTTACTTTCAATAGCACAAATTCTAAGGAAAAAGCAGCCTGAAAAGGCCCTTTTTGACGCATTTTTACCCCAAACGTTTGGTGTTTAGATAATCCTTATAAAAGGAACTAAACTCATCAAACTAAAAGGCCGCACTTTTAATATTTGATACGGCCTCTTTTTCAAAATAACTAAACTCTATTTGGGTACTTCGGTTACTCTGCTTAATAACCCGAAGATAGTGTTTCTTGAAGGATTAATCAGATAGCCCTGCAGGCACCCCGCCTGAAATCTACAATTTGGTTTCCTGCGTTTGATTCATAAAGCAAATGGTTTGAAAACCAAAGATATCCGTGAAATGATAAATTGAACTTTACCTGCAGACTAACGCGCAACTGGCGAGGCATTCAAGATCAGCAGTGGATACGTCATAAATAATTCAATCAAAGTAATTTATTAAAAATATGGAAGAGGTTATATTTCTGATTACAAGGGCTGTGTTGTTTTCCTGTTCGATGACAATCATCTATATAGCCGCGATCCCCGAGAAGGAAACCCTGGACTCCCTGTGGTAGTATTGTGGTTTGGTTCAGGTTGCATTTTTGTATATAAACTTTATTAATAAGATTTAAAATGAATGATTTTATAGCGGCTCGTTCGCAAATGGCGGCTTCTTTAGGTTTTCACATTATATTTTCATGTATCGGTATGGTTATGCCTTTTTTTATGGCAGTCGCCCATTTTTTGTGGTTACGAACAGGTAACGTGATGTATCTGCATATTACTAAAGCCTGGAGTAAAGGCGTCGCTATATTCTTTGCCACCGGCGCTGTTTCGGGTACCGTTTTATCCTTTGAGTTGGGGCTGTTATGGCCACGGTTCATGAAGGAGGCTGGCCCGATCTTTGGCATGCCGTTTTCTTTGGAAGGAACTGCGTTTTTTATTGAGGCAATAGCCCTCGGGTTTTTCCTCTACGGTTGGGACCGTTTTAACCGTTGGTTCCATTGGATTACCGGTGTGGTGGTAGGGTTAAGCGGGATAATATCGGGAATTCTCGTGGTAGCAGCCAATAGCTGGATGAACAGCCCATCAGGTTTTAAATATATTAACGGAACGTTTTCTGATATTGATCCCATCAAAGCTATGTTCAATCCTGCATGGTTTTCCCAGGCGCTTCATATGACCATCGCGGCATTTGCAGCCACAGGGTTTGCCGTTTGCGGGGTACATGCCTTTCTCATCCTTCGGAAAAAAAACATAGCTTTTCACATGACCGCATACAAAATTTCTGTTGCCTTTGCGGTTACAGCAGCGTTTCTGCAACCACTGAGCGGAGACATTTCTGCAAAGTTCATTGCCAAAAATCAACCAGTAAAACTGGCTGCTATGGAGGCCTTATTTAAAACCGAGAAAAATGCTCCGCTGGTAATAGGTGGTATACCCGATGTAAAAAATGGTGAAGTCAATTATGCGGTAAAACTGCCCGGGGTACTAAGCTTCATGGCGAATGGTGATTTCAACTCAACGGTTGAAGGGTTGGATAAAACTCAGGTTGTGGATCAGCCACCTATAGCTATCACACATTATGCCTTTCAAATCATGGTTGCGCTCGGTATGGCGATGCTGGGTCTCGGCATACTCTACCTGTTCGCAAGGGTTTTTAAACAGGATTGGTTGGACAGCCGGTGGTTCCTGATTCTATTTGTTGCTGCGATACCTGCAGGTTTCATCGCGGTTGAAGCAGGATGGACAGTCACCGAGGTTGGCAGGCAACCCTGGATTATCAAAGGTATCATGAGAACCGCAGACGCGGTAACACCAATGCCGGGCATAGCTTATACATTTTGCCTTTTCACATTGATTTACCTGTCATTGTCGATCGCAGTAATTTTTCTGCTTAGCCGTCAAATCGCTATGGTTCCGGAATTATATGATACTACCAATTAAAACACAATAATATGATGCTTTACGTATTAATCGGATTTTTATGGTTTTCATTATTGATCTATCTGCTCATGGGAGGAGCAGATTTTGGAACAGGGATTCTGGAACTTTTCAGCGCAAAAGATAACAGGTCATCGCACAGGAAAACCTCCTATCAGGCAATAGGCCCGATCTGGGAAGCTAACCATATGTGGTTAATCATTGCCGTGGTTGTACTATTTGTAGGTTTTCCTGCGATCTACTCCACAGTATCCATCTACCTCCACATTCCATTATTAATTATGCTGATGGGGATCATTGCACGGGGAACGGCCTTTACCTTCCGGAATTATGATGCTGTAATAGACAAGATGCAGGGCATATACAATAAAATCTACGTTTATTCCAGTTTTATAACACCTTTGTTTTTGGGGATCATAGCGGGCAGTGTAGTTTCAGGTAAGATTGATACCCATACTACCGACTTCATGACAGCCTACATTTATGACTGGCTCGATCCATTCGCCTGCTCAGTTGGGCTTTTTACTACATCCCTTTGCAGCTTCCTGGCAGCCATTTACCTGATCGGAGAAATTAAGGATCCATTGACAAACCACAGATACAAGCGTATGGCGGCGATCACGAATATGGCCATGCTGATTTTTATGATCATCATTTTCGTTACTGCCTTTAAGGAAAAAATTCCCTTGACACAATGGTTGTTCGGCAATACGTTAAGTTTGTTTTGTGTTGGCCTGGCATCCATCTGTTTTGTCTTTATATGGACAAACATTTATAATCATAAAGTTGCCCGTATGCGTTTCTTTGCATCTGCCCTGGTAACACTTCTGCTGATAGCGGTCACTTACAGCCATTACCCCCACCTCGTTCTTTTAAAAGACCACGCAACACTTTCGCTTATAAAACACCAGGCTCCGGAAAGCACCGTTCATATGCTTGGTGTAGCGTTATTGATTGGCAGTCTTTTCATATTACCTGCATTATTCTATTTGGTTTACAGTTTTGGCACAAAAGAAAAAGTGCCTCATTGAATTCGCCAGCGTATATTATTTCAGAATCGCCGGTAACGCCTCCGCGTTCGATATGCAAAGGTGATTCATTGATTCTAAAAGAGTTAGAGCGGCCAATTAGGGTAAATTTGTTCGGAAACAGCCTCGGTACACTCATGGAGGCCCATTCCGGATAATGGCTAAAAGTTATTTTAAAGATTGATCATAAAATGCGGGAATTACAAATAATACAGACCAACACTATAAAGGATAACCGTTCGCTGGATGTTTATTTTAATGAGGTCAGTAAAATCCCATTGCTGACAGCAAATGAAGAAATCATCATCACCAGGCAGGTCGCCGATGGCAATAGTGCCGCTGTAACCCGCCTGATCAATGCAAACCTCCGTTTTGTTATCTCCGTAGCGAAACAATACCAAAACAGTGAGATCAGCCTGAATGATCTTATTAACGAAGGCAATATCGGGTTAATAATTGCTGCAAAAAAGTTTGATCCTACGAAAGGATTTAAGTTTATATCCTATGCCGTTTGGTGGATCCGGCAGGCCATTATCACTGCATTGAATGAGCAGACCCGGTTGATTCACCTTCCGTGTAATCAGATTACGGTGTTAAATCGCTACGTTCGCGAAAGTGCCCGTTTTGAACAGGGAGAAGGACGCAAGCCGTCCATCCGGGAGATCGCTGAAGTAATGGGTCTGGAGGTAGAAAATCTAGTCGATATTTTGAAAAACGCCACTGATAAAGTGATGCTTGACCGTCCGCTTGGGGGTGAAAGTAATTTTACCCTGCTTGATTTAATTTCCGCCAATGATCATTTTCCAGATGCGGATATCATAAAGGAGTCATTAAAGCAAGAAGTAGATCTTGCCATGTCCATACTCGAAAAACGAGAGAAAGATATACTTGTAATGTATTTCGGACTGAATTGCTTTATTCCCCGCCGATTGGAGGAAATTGCGGAGCAATTTATGTTATCCGTAGAACATGTTCGCCGTTTGAAAGATGCTGCCCTGATCAAGATAAGGTGCTCACGCGTGGCGCCAAGGTTAGCGTCCTACCTTGCCTGATAAATGGAGCATAACTCCATATGATATTTTATGTTACAGCAATTCTGTGGTTCTCCCGTTATTCCCATTGCAATTTTTCACTGATAAAGTCGATGAGATCAGCCGCCATGTTCTGATGCTCGGAGGAACTTGGGTGCCCCCTTGTTTCCTTGTATGGAAATATGAATGGCAATACTTTTGGATCATTCAGGATGTGGACGGCTTCATGCAGGTAGTCGACCCAGGGCGAACCTGGTTTAACCACATCCATGCTTCCCAGTGAACAAATCATGAAAGCATCCGGAAAGCAGTTCCGAATCTTATTGGTCAGTAAACAATAGGCTTTAATGAGCTCCCGCTTATCAGGAATTGAAGAACCGAACCATCTCCGGTAATCTTCGGAATCCCGATGGGAGATAATGAATGCGTCATTTTGCCATAAATTAATAACAACAAGGTCTGGCTGGCGTAAACCCGGATACTGGTTCTCATCGACAATTCCGGAAATCAAGTCCAGTATTGCCGGGGAACGCCGGCTTGCAGAAACACCAATACCACTAATAGCTGTACAAGCGTATTCCGCGTTAAATCTTCTGGCTGTTATTGCCGCGTAAGTATTATAGCCATCTTCGTACGCCGGAAGCCAGTTATCCTTGCGGTGTTGATCCTGAAGTGCATATCCGGTGCTGATGGAATCACCAATAGTCTCCATCGACCTTGCTTTTGCCATGATGTCAGGAAGTACCGGATCGGCATCATAAAGGGTAAAGTAAAAGAACAAGGATGTTCCTCTCACTGTTTCCGTACGCTTATATAATTCGATACAATTCATAATTTGATCCAGGCCTTCCGCTATTAAATAATCCCGCTTCCCTGATTCAAGATGCAGGATACTTGCTTCCTTTCCGTTGACCACAATCGTAAAATAATTATCCCCATGTTCGTCAGAGAAACATGCTGACAGGGCACGACCTGTAAAAGCGATCTTCACTGACGATCCGGTCCAGGTTAGCAGAGCAGCCTCTGCCGATCTGCGGATTCTACCGGAATATCTAATACCGGGATCATCGAACCGAATTGTCTGAATGGTGGTCATAACACGGCGATTTGATCAAATATCACCTATCAATGGTCACAAAATCCTTTTATATTCCAACGTACTGCTTTCGTTTTCAAACAATTTCCAGAATTTAGCGAGTAAGAAAAAATCACAGAGTGACGATCCTCTCTACAGCTCAAGTTAACAAAATTCATTATTGGCGACCGACCCCTTTATTAGCAAAAAGCCGATTTGATTTTTAAATAATATTGCTTGAAAATCAAAGCATTTTCTAAATGATTACAAGGAACTTAGTCTTCGTGGGAGCCGCATAATGTCTCCCTTATAATCTTCATCCTCAAGCGATGAATAAGATAATAATATGGAAACGGATACTGAAACAAAAAGCAATTGCTGCGCTACTTTTATAGCTCACCATCGACTCGGTCTGCTTCAGGAGGAACGATTCTTTAATGGCCTTTATTTTGGTTTGGGAAACCGCGAATCGATTCTGCATGGCAACGAGCCATACTGGGGCATAGTGTATTTGCAAGGTCCGGGTATTATGATTTTCGATTATTCATTTGGCAGGAGAAAAGAGGCAACAGATATGAAATTTCCCCGGTAATATAAATCCATAAAATATAGAAATCATGGAACCAACAATCAAAACCGCAATTAACCTGACCGAAGAAAAATTTCCTGGCGGGTCAAAACCAACGGTTCATAACAGATACCTTGCATTTATAAAAAGACAGCAAAAAAATCAGACGGCGTGGTTTATGCTTACGATGGTGTTACAGGGCATTCTTATTTTACCGGTGCCGGCAATTTTACTTTTCTATTATGATGCGCCGATTTACGTACTAATTATCACAATGCTAACCTATTTTCCTAACATAATTACAGCTATGACTGGATCGGGCCTACGCGTCACTCTCGCGATTTTTGCTTGCAGCCTGTTAATAAATTGGGGAATGCTGCTTTGCTATATCCTTTGAATTAAATATAAGGATGGGCAATATTGGATATTCTATGCGGCGACGGTCAAAGGAAATGGATGTTGCTTTCAGTTTTCAAAACTCACAACGAGGACTTAAAAAAAAATCGGGAAAGGTGCCGCCAAAGGTGCCTTAACTAATTTTAATACCTCATACCGCCATGTTTCCAACTTTCTTAAAACTGAATACAAAACGGACGATATAAGTATTATAACCCGTGATCTTGAATTTGTAAAAAAATTATATAACTGGTTCAGCACAGTTAAAAGTTTGAATCATAATTCAACGCTAAAGAGATAGATCCGTTAAAGGTTATAACCTCAAATAGATATCCGATTCCATTTGCAGGATGCCGGAATCCTGCGATCTTTTACAATACTATATTTCATGACCCCAAAACAGTTTTACTTGCTGCTGCCTATACTTTTCTGAGGGAGTAGCGGGAGAAGGGTAAGGCAATACGGCGACTGGTACCCTTTATTTAGCAAAAAGCCCATTTGATTTCTAAATAATATTGCTTGAAAATCAAAGCATACCCTACGTGATTACAAGGAACTTTGTCTTCGTGGGAGCCGCATAGCTTCTCCCTTATAATCTTCATCCTAATGTGATGAATAAGATAATAGTATGGAAACGGGTACCGAAACAAAAAGCAATTGCTGCGCTACTTTTATAGCGCACCATCGACTCGGTCTGCTTCAGGAGGAACGATTCTTTAATGGCCTTTATTTTGGTTTGGGAAACCGCGAATCGATTCTGCGTGGCAACGAGCCATACTGGGGCATAATGTATTTGCAAGGTCCGGGTGTTATGATTTTCGATTATTCATTTGGCAGGAGAGAAAAGTCAGCAGACTTGGTGAAGCTTAAAAAGACTGAAGTAACTGAAAACTGCCACAAATCAGTACAGTGATTGAATAAATCATCAACTGGGGCCAAAATTATTTATTTGTGCACTAAAAACTTTAGGTTATGGAAATCAAAGGAAAATTGACCGCAAATGCATTGGTCAGGGAATTAGGGGATGGTAAACTGGTAACCAATTTTACAATCGTCATGAATGAAAAGGACTACACAAAGAACGGTAAACGCAAAAAAACAACCACCTATGTGAAGTGTAATTATTGGTTCAATCCGGGAGTGGCCGAGTTTCTCAATGAAGGGATCCTGGTGGAATTAATGGGGCATATGGGCGCGGGTTCATGGGTTAATAAAGATGGCGTCGCAAAGGCCAATTTGACCTTCAAAACGTCAAATATCAAAATCTTAAACATTTAAGGAAAAAACGAAAGAGCCAATATCTGAGTTACGTAAGCACTCAAGCGCTGTGTCTTTAAGTCTCCGCGTTTGCGCAACTGAACGGTTAATTCTTTTGGCAATTTCCTCAGCTACCATAGGCTCCAGGGTGGTTAAAGGTCGGATTATAAAAATAGTGTCGTCACAATTGTTGAAAATCAGTCGAATTTATGGTGATGCTATATTATTCCCGTATTTTAATGCTCGATGACAAGTGTTGAAGGTATTGGTCAAAAGCGCAAAAAACTTTCTTAAAAGGGCCGGCGTCCTTTTCGCGGATAGCTTTTTCGCTACTATTCAGGGCCGGATAGATTATGAAAACTGCTGAGGCTGCAGGTTTAGCATTTTGAATTCTGGGAGTGATGCATAGGATAAGGGTCAACTCAATTCGGATTTTGCGGAGTTTAAGAACATTCTTTTCATTGCAAATTATAATGGTGATCGGCAATAGAAACCAGTGATTTTTTGTGAGTCACGAGAATAACCGTTTTAGTGCCTTTCCAGGAAGAAAGTAAATTAAGAAGATTTCTTTCGGCGTCTATGTCTAATCCTTCTGTAGGTTCATCCATTAACAGAACCGGGGGATCTTTCAATATAATTCTTGCCAGGGCGATCATCCTGGCCTGTCCACCTGAAATATTCTTTCCTGATTCACCGGCTTGTTTTTTCAAAAAATCCGGGTTTTGTTCCAGGGTTGGACCGAAACCGGCCCGGGCGGCAGCATTAAAAACATCAGTGTCGACTGCATCTGGTTTCGCTAATGCTATATTATCGAACAAACTCACATTAAAAATTGTCGCTTGCTGTTCCATATACCCGATGTTATCAATAAGTTCGTCAGGATCAATTTCAAATAAAGACTTACCCCCAATAAAGATGTCTCCGTGCTCCGTCATTTTTAAACCACATAAAACGTCCAGCAATGTAGTTTTACCGCAGCCGTTACAACCCGTCACCGCTGTAATAGAGCAAGCGGGAAATCTCAAAGTTAAGTTTGTAAAAATGTTGCGCGAACCATAAAAGGCGGATATGTCATCGATTTGAATATCCGAATCATGAGGAAATGGCAGTTTTCCCATTTCCTCATTCGCATGGTTATTATTTTTCCATTCATTTAGACTATTGCCACACCACGTGGTCCTTGAAAACTGGTGAGCTAGAGCCGGGAAGGGTAAAAGCCCCTCGAAAAGCGTAATCAAACTTATCACAATCAAAACAAGCAGCGACCCGCTGATATTGTCGATATGGCGAAAAATAATCAGTATAGAAACAATTAATCCCGCCTGCAAAATAATTTGCTGTGCAAATTGCCAAAAAGCTAAAGTCTTTTTGGATTTACTCTGGAGGTGCTGTTCTAAATTTATTTCCTGGATGATGAGTTTTCGTTTTGAGTCGAGTAACCCGAATTGACGTAAATCTGCAAAGCCTCTTAACATTCCGATCAAATCCGTATGAGATTGCCGTTTGATGAACAAACTTTCCTCTTCCTGTGATTTGCTGCTCTTGTAAGTTAGGAAAGGGATAATAAAACCTGAAATAAGGAAAACCCCTGATAAGACCCAGAGCATGACAGGAAGTACAACTATAAAAAATATGGCTGCCAGCAAAAACAAAATTCCCGCTGAAATCCAGGGAAGTACCATTCCCAGGTAAAAATGGTCCAGCTCCTCGATATCGTTAACCAGGCCATTTAATAATTGAGCCGATCTAAATTTGGCCAACTCAGCTTTCTTAAGTTGTGCTATTTTATCAAAGAGCCATTCTCTTGAAGAACTTGATTTATTCAATGTTACTTTATGGGTGTATATTTTTTCCGCGTACCTGTTGAGTGGCTTAAACAGGGCCAGAAAGCGAATACATGCGCTTGGTAAAAAAATATTGTAGCCTTGCACCCCAAGAACACCTAACCCAGTTAGCGCAGTAGCAGTAATAAACCATGCCGAGCTGCAAACAAGAAGCAAACCAGCAACAAGAGACAATATTGCCATCAAAATACCGATTAGCTGGCCCTTGGTTAATCTCTTATAAATAACAGGAATGTTTGTCAGCATTTCTCAAAGTTTAATTTCCCGATACCCCTGCAAAGCCTGGTACGCTTCACCATGCCCGGTTATGATAATCGTCCTTTGCGGACTTATGTTGTTTAAAATCGAGATAAAAGATATAACACTTGCCGGATCAAGATGCGTGAACGGCTCGTCCAAAATAATTATCGGGGACCTTTTGACCAATGCCCTGGCCAAAGCTATTTTTTGTCGTTCACCTCCAGAAATTGACTTGCCATCTTCAGCAACCCGGGTATCGAGCCCGTCCGGTAACCTTTCTAAAAACGAAATAAGGGAAACGGGCCCCAGAACCCGGCAAAAAAGGTCTTTGTCCGGTAATGAACGACCCATTAAAATGTTAGAACGGATCGTACCCTGAAAGATGCTTGTTTGCTGATTGATCAAAGATATCTCATTAAACAGTTCTGCTTCACCGATTTTGTCAAGTAAACGATCGCCAATAAGAATTTGGCCGCTGCAAGGAACCTGCCAACCTAAAATCAATTCAATCAGCGTAGTTTTTCCCGATCCATTGGCGCCGGAGATTTTAATTTTCTCGCAAGGCCTTATCAATAAGTTAAAAGAACTAAAAAGGTCCGGCCCGCCGGGGTAAGCAAAATTGACGTCTTTGAAGATAATTGGCGCCGCCTGGTATCCATCAGGTTGCATTTCACCGCTGAGGGGCGTTTCCTCATAGTTGCCTTTGTTAACTTCTTCTTTTAAAATAGGGGCCTGAAAAAACCCCCATTCCTGCAAACTGATAACTGCCCCTAAAGCCTGGGCCCGGTCATGATAAAAATTCCCCAGCGTTTTTAACGCTATAAAAAACTCGGGGATCAACAGCAGAATAATCAAACCATTTTTTAAAGAAGTACCACCGTCAGGTCCATAATGAATATAATGAATCATGTTCAGACCAATAAATACAGCGCACCCGGCAATAATTACCGCACTAAAGAACTCGAGTACGGCCGATGACAGAAAAGCCAGCTTTAAAACATCAATAACCGAACGACCATATGCGCTGGAGAAGATGCGGACTTGATCTGACTGCTTTTTTAATTGATTAAACAGGTATAGTGTTGTTATACCCTGCAACCGGTCAAAAAAATAAGATCCCATCTGTGAAAGATACTCCCATTGTTCCCTGCTTTTAACTTCAGTTCCCCTTCCAATGATCATCATGAATAATGGAATGGCTGGTGCGCAGAGCAGAACCAGTAATGCACAAACCCAATTGATGGTTGCCAGGTAAATCAGGACGGACAAAGGGGCAATAACACATAACAACATTTGCGGAATGTACCTGGTAAAATAAGGTGATATCACTTCAGTTTTATTCAGGAAGCTTAACGAGATACCTGCAGAATATTGATTTCTAAATTTGGCGATATACCCTTTATGAATATCTTTCATTATCGCCGACCGTATACCAATAGTTACTTTTTCTGTTAGTTCCGCGGCCTTTAAATCACTTAAATAATTAAATAAGGCCCTGACTATTGCCCACAAACCCAGCCAGGCTAATGACCGGTAGCTATCCATGGCGCCTGATTTTTTTAAGGCTAAACTGCTTACCAATTGAGCAATTATTATTAATTGTAAATTGAATGCAAGAATCCCCCCAAATCTTAAGACGGTTATTGCCCAAATTTCCTTCTTCCACAAGCCCCGAAGCGATTTTAAAAGATCAGCCGCTTTTTTGGATGTTGCTTTATCAGCGTATGAAATGGATGATATCATATTGAAAAATAATGAAGTGGTTAATTTTTATATCTAAAACAGGCAATCAAAAACGCGACAATGAAAATAAGGATTGACAGTTGCGCGACAGTGTCCCCCTCGAATCCGAGTACAAGGAAAAAAAATAAGACACCGGCTATCGAAATGATTATCCGCCAGGGCCATGATAAAGTGAGTTGCTTTATAAACAAGTCCTTATGGTCACTCAGTTTGACCGGCTTTAATGCAACATCTTCAGCACGTAAAACAGGTTCGTAGTTGTTCCCATTTACCTTCCCTTTAAACACTGAATAGGAGTATATCAAATAACAAAGGATTATGGGAATGATAACAAATGAACTGATCAATAAAATTCTGTTTCCGTAAGCCGGGGAGCCCGCATCAAAAATCGTAAGACCGGGTGGAATGATATAGGGCCAGAACCCGGATACGAGGTACAAGGCGGAAACCACAGTCATCAGCATATTAAGAAAGAATGGGATCCGATCCCTACTGGAATTAATGGTCAAATAAATCCCCGCCATTATCGCTAAGGTCAGGACATACCAAATGACAGATGCGGCCGATAAAATGCTGCGAATTCCAAAGACTCCATACCGGGGCGTGAATATACCCCAATAAAACCGGCCCCAAATAATAACAACAAATAACAAAACCAGGATGACTACAATGCGCCTGACATATATTTTAAACCCGCGCTGAAGCGATCCGCTTGTTTTCAGGTTCAGCCACGTAGCCCCGATTAGTGCATAAGTAACTATTAACGTAAAGCCTATCAAAATAGTAAAAGGGCTGATAAAACTAAAGGCAGTGTTCGCATAGTTGAAATTTTTATCGGTTTTAATCCCTTCCATCAAATTGCCCAGTATGATGCCCTGGCAAAAGGCAGCCAAAATCGATCCCAAAGCAAAAGTGATATCCCACGAGGTTTTTCTTGTGGCAGACATAAAGCGAAATTCCATGGCTACCCCCCTTAAAATCAAGGAGAGCAGCATCAGGATCAAGGGTATATACAGCGCCGGCAGCAGCACACTATAAGCCCTTGGAAATCCTCCGAATAATCCTACTCCCATTAAAATCAGCCAGGTTTCATTTCCATCCCAAACAGGCGTAATCGAATCCACTATCGTATCCCGCTGATTTTCCTTCAGGACAAAAGGAATGAGTATTCCGACGCCCAGATCGAACCCGTCAAAGATGGTATACATTACCGCAGAAAAGCATATGATCAATGCCCATAATACATGAATATCCATATTCAATTTATTTAATAGATAATTTAATGGTTTCCGGTAATCCGGAAATGAAGTTGTCTTTCTTGCGTTCGCCTGTCTTAATGGTGTCGTGGATGGTTTCAGGTCCTTTTTTTACTATTTTACAAACGAATATGATATAAGCAGCTAATAGAACAGCATATACTATCAAAAATAGCCCAAAGGAAAAAATCACCTGAAAATTACTTAACGACGAGGAAGCCTCGGTGGTTCGGAGCAAACCATAGATAACATAAGGTTGTCTGCCTGTTTCCGACGTGATCCATCCGGCCATCGTAGCGATCACACCGGCAGGCGTCATCCATAAGCTAAGTTTTAAAAACCATCTTTTTGTGAACAGTTTGCCGGTAAAACGTAAAGCAATACTCGTTAAAGCGACAAAAAACATTAAGATGGCTATTAAAAACATTATTCTGAAAAAATAAAAGGTCATCGCCATATTTGGCTGCTCCTTTGGAGGAGTCCTTTTCAAGCCGGCCACAGTTCCATGAAGGCTATGGTCGACCAGGACACTTCCCAGGTAAGGTATCCCTATTTGCGTCTTGTTTCTTTGGTTTTTAGCGTCCGGATTGATGAAGAGCAGGTATGGCGCAGTTGGCGTATCATCCCAAAAACCTTCCAAAGCTTGTGTTTTTGCGGGCTGATAAACAGACATTTTTCCATAGAGCGTGTCGCCTACCCATAGTTGAACGGGAATTAAAATAGTTATCACCCCCAGTGCAATTGAATAACAGGTGCGGGCAAATCCCGTGTATTTCCCCTTTAGCAGATACCAGGCTGAAATGCCGGCAACGAAAAAGCTTGCGGCAAACATAGAAGCCAATAACATATGAGGGTATCTTATATAAAAAGATGGATTAAATAAGGCGTGCCACCACTCAACGATAAAAAACTGTCCGTTACTTACCTTAAAACCAGCCGGTGTATGCAGCCATGAATTTGCGCCAAGTATCCACGTTGCGGAAATCAGTGTACCTAATGCTACCATCAGGGTGGCAAAAAAGTGGACCTTTTTATTCACCCGGTTCCAGCCCAGTAGCATGATCCCTAAAAAACCGGCCTCCAGAAAGAAAGCAGTCATTACCTCAAGTCCGATAATACTCCCCAGCACCGGTCCGGCAGCGTAAGAGAATTTAGACCAGTTAAGGCCAAATTGAAAGGACATAAAAATGCCGGTAACCACCCCAACCGAAAAGTTTAGCGCAAAAATTGAAGCCCAGAATTTATAAATTCTAAAGTAATCAGCTTTTCCGGTTTTCAGATAAAGCCCGTGGATCAGGACCAGAAACCACGCCAGCCCAATAGAAAGTGCCGGAAACATGATGTGATAACACGCGGTAAATCCGAATTGAAACCGAGATAAAAGTTCCGCAAAGTTGTTCATATTTTTAATGGATTAGTGTCTATTAATTTATTTGTAATCCGCATTTCGCGGTCTCATAATTTGCTTTTAAATGATTTTATATAATGCTTTTATAATCAACAAAATATAAGTTTTACCTATTTCTTGATTCTAGTCATGTTTCGCTACACCTCTTTGTTTTAGATAGTATCAGCGTGTTTTAGTCAAATCTCAGCTCAGTTTTGCGGCTGAGTTTTAAAAAACTCCCCGTCTGCTTTGATCATTACCTCTGTACTTATGTCAAAAGGATCAGTGGCTCCGACACCAAAATCAACCCTGTTGATTACCCCGGTTAATTGAAAACCCGCCTTAGTTTTTTGGGGTATCGCATCGTCTACAGTGCCCCGGTACCATAAATCCATTGTAACAGATTTGGTAACACCGCGCATAGTTAAATCGCCAGTGATCCTGAACCTGTCCTTCATGCCTGTAGTATTCACTATTGAAGTGGATTTAAAGGTCATGGTGGGATACTTAGCCACGTTAAAGAAATCAGGGCTCCTTAAATGCTCGTCCCGCATTTTGACCTCGGTATTGATAGATGCCACATCCGTAGAAAGTTCAAATACCGCATCGCTGAAATCCGGTTTCGAAGAGGTGACGGTTGCATCGAATTTTTGAAATAAACCAAAAATGGACGAAAATCCCCTATGTGTAACTGTAAATGTCAGCTTGGAATGGTCTGGGTCATCTTTCCATTTGGTAGTCTGGGCAAATGAGTAGCCAGCCGAAATTAAAACGAATAAAATAGCAAGTAATTTTTTCATGATTTTGTATTTTGAGTCCATTAATCTATATCCTTTTCCAGTTGACCCAGGTTGAGCTATTTAATTGGCCTTGACTGTTTCCGTGTAATGGTCTATCAATTTTTTAATACGCGGATTTAATATAAAACCGGTCGGGATGGAAATTAAACAGCCATGAATAAAATCAGGTCTCCACATGATGAAAAATTCACTGTCAATTTTGTGATGGGTCCATAAAATTCCGAAACTAAGTATCGCAGTTGTGGCGATAGATACCAAAATGACAAATGCTGGTGCCGCTTGTTTTTGTGTGAGTCTCATGTTTCTAAAAGTTGACTTTTTCAATGTTCCACGTTTAACATAGCTATCGTGAGAAACTTAACCAACATTTGCAAAAAGGATACCATGTAGCTAAAATGATATTACGCAGGCAGTTATATGTTTTTTTGGATATTTTTTATTGTTGGTATTTCGAAAATTTACGATAGGGATACCATGAAAATCGCAAAAACAGCAGTTCACAGCGTTGATCAGTGCGCTGGATGATAGGCCTTTGTTGTAAAAAAGAAATTTTTGATTCTGGAATTAATTTAATTTGCTAAATTCACATAACATAGGTTATTTTGATCGCAATTTATGGCACTATATCACTAATGGTTATCGCACCTATATTTTTATAAAGAGACTTTTTTTTACCTGCCATTATCCACGCTGTAACATTTTCAAATAAGTAAAGTAATGAGAAAGCTATTTACAGCCGTTATGTTATTATTTACCCTCTATTTAAATGCGAAGGCCCAAAACGCCTCTTCAGCTGATTCCACACGGCAATTACTTTTCGATCTGAAAAAAACAACAAGCAGTAGCGAACGTCTTAAAATATTAATAAAACTCGGTGGCTACTACCTCTATAAATTGGGAGAATTTAAAAGCGACCTGGATAGCGCAGATCTGTTTCTAAACCAGGCAAGTACACTAGGTGCTACGCTGAAATCCTCTAAAATTCAAAATAAGGTTTCGTTCCTGAAGGCTGAAGTGCTTTTTGAAAGGGGAGACCAGCCGAAAGCCCGGACTGCTTATTTGCAGGCAATTGATAACTATATGCGATCCGGCGGGAAGGAAGAAGCAGCGCAGGCCTGGATCTCAATAGCGGTTAGGACAATGTATTCGGAGGATAGTACGGTAATGCGGGGACTACATGGCTTTGAACACGCGCTAAATATCTACACAGAACTCCATAATAAAGAAAAAGAAGCCGATGTGCTTAAATATATCGGTGATGAGCTTTTACGGCAGGGAAAATTGGATGAGGCCGAAAATGAATTATTGAAGGCACTAAGCATTTACAAATCGATCGGCTACAAAAAGCTGCATTACACTTATGATCTCCTCGCCTCGATAAGTAATGTAAAAGGCAATTTTAACAAAGCATTATATTATTCGCTCGAAATGATCAAAAGCGTGCAGGCTACCAGTGATACTGCCCAGGCATATGTTTTATATTTGAAAGTAGGAGCTGTTTACAAAAATTTGAACGAAGATGAAAAAAGTAAATATTGGATAAAAAGGGCTATGATTAACGGCGCTAAGGACCCGGAGTTGTTTTATAGCATCAACAATTCCCTTATATCCCTGATGATAAAGGAAGGCAAAAAAAAAGAGGCGCTGGAATTTCTGCTAAAGCTCATCAAAAAACGGCCGCCGACTGCTGATTGGGAGAAACTAAAGGTAGCAACAAAACTCGGCGAATGCTATAGCCTACTGGGGAAAGACGATCTGGCAGAAAAATACTATCAGCAGGCGGTTGCCATTGCAGAAAGGGAATCAAGGAAATATGATGGACTAATAGCGTATAAGAGAATGGCCGACTTTTATTTTTCCCGTAAACGGTATATCCCGGCTGGTATTTATTTGCACAAAGTGCTGGCTGTCCCACGAGGGATCGGCGAAGTGGAAACGATAAGAGATACTTATCTAAAGCTATTTAAAACGGATTCTGTAACAGGCAATTACCTTTCAGCAATCAAAAACTATCAGCGATATAAATCATTGACCGATTCCATTTTTACGGTCGCCAAGGCTAAGCAGATAGCTGAACTGCAATTGCAATATGAAAAAGATCAGAAAGTGCAGCAGCTTGAAAACAAAGGTAAGTTGCAACAGGTCAAATTACAGCACGCCGGCACTGTACGGAATTTTACCATTGCAGGCGCCGGCCTGCTTTTCTTATCCCTGGTACTGGGCTACCGGCGCTATCGCCAGAAACAACATAACAACCGGTTGCTGCAAGCACAACAGCAGGAGATCAGCCTGATTAATCAAAGCCTTCAGGTTACAGTCGCAGAGAAGGACAGCCTGCTGATCGAAAAAGATTGGTTGCTTAGGGAAGTAAACCACCGTGTAAAAAATAATTTGCACATGGTTATCAGCCTTTTGGAATCGCAGGCTATGTACCTGGAAAACGATGCATTAAAGGCGATGGAAACCAGCAAGCACCGGATCTTCTCCATGTCATTGATCCATCAAAAACTCTACCAGTCCGACGATGTAAAAACGATTGATATGTCTGTATGTCTTCCTGAATTGGTCAATTATCTTCGCGATAGTTTTGATGCAGGAAAATACATTCATTTTAGCCTTGAAGTCGACCCGGTCCAACTCAGCGTATCGCAGGCTATTCCCCTGGCATTAGTCTTAAATGAAGCCATCACCAATTCCGTTAAATATGCATTCCCCGGTAACAGACGGGGAGAGATCAGCATCAAAATGCGGCAAACTAATGAAAATATTGAACTTATAATTAGGGATAATGGTATTGGAATGGTAAAAGCTACTGAAGACACCGATATTGATTCCCTTGGTTTAAAACTAATGAGAGGACTTATCGAAGAGATCAGCGGTCAAATACAGTTTGAAAATAAAAATGGGACGATAATCAGGATTACCTTTAAGATTGACCTCCTGGTTGAAAAATCACCCATTTTGAATTAATCAGAAAAGTATTCCTATGAACGGGAAAATATTAATTGTTGAAGGTCAATTTATTGAGGCAAATAATCTGCAGAATTAATTTAATTTGCTAAATTCACATAACATAGGCTATTATTCTGATCGCAAGAATTTATGGCACTATATCACTAATGGTTATCGCACCAATTAGCAGTCATGATCAAAAAATTATCCTTGGGCCTGGTGATCTTTTTGAATTGCTTTTTTTGTTTTAAAGCAGGTGCACAAACTACAGCGTTTCATAAGCCATCTGAATACAAAACCTCCTGGCAGCGCCTGCTTTTGCAGCTTAGCGCGTCATTTTATACGGCGGCGAAGGAAAACCAGGTCGACCTGGACAGCAGCCTGATCTATTGCGCCCATTCTCTTGGGCTGAGCCGACTGTCGGTGATTGCTGAAGGGATAAACGCCCCCGACCTGACCGGGCAGTTAAAATGGATAGATAAAAGAGATCCCAAAAACGGAATGCGAATGTTGTCAGCCGCTTCAGGGAAAAAACATCTTGAATTGTTAGTGTTCCTGGGTGCCTATTACGCCTTCGAGCCGGATAACTACCATCGTTATAAAGACAGCGTTTTATATTTTTTGAACAAGGCCATCAGCGAAAGTAAAACGCAGCACGAACAGCGGTTGGGCAGGCAGGCGCGTTTGCTTATTGGTAAGATGTATGTTGATGGTTACGATTTTCAGCATGGCGACCCCATCTTTGATCAGCTGATAAAAGACTGCCAGGCAGCAAGTGATCACATAACCGAGGCAAAAGTATGGTTTTACCGGGGCCTGTACACCGGTTTTATACCAGTCACTACTTCCAAACGGATAACTTATCTGCAGCAGGCCCAAAAGCTTTATCATCAGCAAAACAACACTGAAGGCGAAATAAGCGCGCTAACGGATATCAGCTACCTGAACGTACCCATTTATCAATTGGATAAGGCCCATAAAGCTTCACTCGAAGCGCTCGGCCTGGCCGAATCCATCCACTTTCCCTTTATACACTACAATACTGATGCAGTGGCCATGATAACCACTTTTGAAGGCAAGTTTGGGGAACCCTTGCGATATGCGCTTGAAACGGTACGTGTAGCTGAGGCCGCACGTGACAGTATTGGATTGGGCGGTTTTTACGGCCGTGTTGGGGTATTATATGCTACTGAAGACCCAACTCATCAAGAAGCTCGAAAATGGTTAGAGAAAGCAATATATACGATGATAAGGACTGGCAACGACAATGTTTTATATCTAACTGTGGCCAACCTGATTTATTCTCTTAACGCGAAGGGGAATCTAAATAAAGCCTGGAATATCCTTCTTGAAGTTTCAAAAAAAATGCCTCCGAAAACGCCTGTTGATAAATTAAATTACAATATGGCCTATTCATGGTGTTATATCATGGCTAAAAACTATGACATGGCCGAAAAATATTTGGTTAGGGCTGATAGTATAGAGCAGCAACTGGAAAAGAATGGATATAGTTTCCAACGCGCGGCTGTTACTGAAGGGCTTGGAGATTTATATTTTTTTAAAGGCGATTATGGTAAGGCTCGTATTAATTATGAGCGATACCTCTCAGACCCCTCACGTGCAGGCACAGGATTATCGAGTGAGCTTTATGCGTTAGAGAAATTGATCAGGATCGACTCGATACAAAGAGACAATGCATCAGCTGTGCGTCACTTTAAATTGTACAAAAAATTAGCTGACTCCAATTATGTCATTTCAAAAACAAGGCAGGCAGAGGAACTACAGGTTAAATATGCGACCGAAGAAAAGGAAAGCCAGATAGCATTACTGAACCAAAATGCAAAACTGGAAAAGGTCAATTTAAATAAAGTCAGGTTAATAAAAAATGTAACCATAGGTGGTATTGTTTTGGTGGTGATCATCGCCGGGTTGCTTTACCGGCAAAGCAGGCTCACGAAAAAGAGTAACCAGGTCATCACTCATAAAAGCGAGTTACTGAAGCGTTTGCTGACCGAAAAAGAGTGGCTACTAAAGGAAGTAAACCACCGTGTAAAAAATAATTTGCATATGGTGATCAGCCTTTTGGAATCACAGGCTATGTACCTGGAAAACGATGCATTAGAGGCAATGGAAACCAGCAAGCACCGAATCTTCTCCATGTCATTGATCCATCAAAAACTGTATCAGTCAGACGACGTGAAAACAATTGATATGTCCGTATATCTTCCTGAATTGGTCAATTACCTTCGCGATAGTTTTGATGCAGGAAAATACATTCATTTTAGCATTGAAGTTGACCCGGTTCAACTCAGTATAGCGCAGGCCATCCCCCTGGCATTAGTTTTAAATGAAGCCATAACCAATTCCATTAAATATGCATTCCCCGGTAACAGACGGGGAGAGATCAGCATCAAAATGCGGCAAACATGTGAAAATATTGAACTTATAATTAGGGATAATGGTGTTGGAATGGTAATGGCCAGGGAAGACACCGATCTTAATTCCCTTGGTTTAAAACTAATGAGGGGACTTATCGAAGAGATCAGCGGCCAAATACAGTTTGAAAATAACAATGGGACGGTAATCAGGATTACCTTTAAGATTGACCTCATGGTTGAAAAATCACCCATTTTGAATTAATCAGAAAAGTATTCCTATGAACGGGAAATATTAATTGTTGAAGACCAATTTATTGAGGCAAATAACCTGCAGATGATCCCGGAAAGAGCGGGTACCATATATGCCACATCGCCTTTTCTGTTCCTGATGCTTTTTAAAAAAGAAATTTTGATTCGGAAATTAATTTAATTTGGTAAATTCACATAACATAGGCTATTCTGATCGCAAGAATTTATGGCACTATATCATTAACGGTTATCGCACCAGATATCCACCTAATTAGCAGTCATGATCAAAAAATTATCCTTGGGCCTGGTGATCTTTTTGAATTGCTTTTTTTGTTTTAAAGCAAGTGCACAAACTGTTGCGTTTCATAAGCCATCCGAATACAAAACCTCCTGGCAGCGCCTGCTGTTGCAGCTTAGCGCATCATTTTATACGGCGGCGAAGGAAAGCGAGGTCGACCTGGACAGCAGCCTTATCTATTGCGCCCATTCTCTTGGGCTGAGCCGGCTGCCGGTGATTGCCGAAGCGATAGACACCGCCGATCTGGCCGGTCAGTTAAAATGGATAGATAAAAGAGATCCCAAAAACGGCATGCGAATGTTGTCAGCCGCCTCAGGTAAAAAACATCTTGAATTGTTAGTGTTCCTGGGCGCTTATTACGCCTTCGAGCCGGATAGTTACCATCGGTATAAAGGCAGCGTTTTATATTTTTTGAACAGGGCCATCAGCGAAAGTAAGGCGCTGCACGAACAGCAATTGGGCCGGCAGGCACGTTTGCTTATCGGTAAGATGTATGCTGGTGGCTACGATTTTCAGCACGGTGACCCCATCTTTGATCAGCTGGCAAAAGACTGCCAGGCGGCAGGTGATCACATAACCGAGGCAAAAGTATGGTTTTACAGGGGCCTGTACACCGGCTTTACACCAGTCACCGCTCCCAAACGGATAGCTTATCTGCAGCAGGCCCGGCAGCTTTATCACCAGCAAAACAATACCGAAGGCGAAATAAGTGCGCTAACGGATATCAGCTACCTGAACGTACCCATTTATCAATTGGACAAGGCCCGTAAAGCTTCGCTCGAGGCACTCAGCCTGGCCCAATCGATCCGCTTTCCTTTCATACACTATAATACCGATGCGGTGGACATGATAACCACATTTGAAGGGAAGTTTGGGGAGCCATTACGATATGCGCTTGAAACAGTACGTGTAGCTGAGGGAGTGCATGATAGTATTGGATTGGGCGGTTTTTACGGCCGTATTGGGCAATTATATTATGATGAAGATCCAAAGCATGAAGAAGTTAAAAAATGGTTAGAGAAAGCGGTATATACGATGATGAGGGCGGGCAACGACAATTTATTATATCTAAACCTTAATAGCCTGGTCATTTCTCTTATCGCTTCAGATCATCCCGATAAAGCCTGGAATATCCTTCTTGAGGTTTCAAAAAAAATGCCGCCGAAAACGATCTCAGATAAACTATTTTATAATATGGCCTATGCCTCGTGTTATATCTCGTTTAAAAACTATAACATGGCCGAAAAATATGTGGTTACTGCTGATAGTATGGAGAAACAATTGGAGAAAAATGGCTATAGTTTCAGACGCGCGCTTGTTATTGAGAAGTTTGGAGATTTATATTTTTTAAAAGGCGATTATGATAAGGCCCGCATCTTTTATGAGCGATTCCTCTCAGACCCTTCACATGGAAGCGGAGGATTAGGGAATGAGCTTGACGTATTAAGCACTTTGATCAACATGGACTCCATGCAAAGAGACAATACATCAGGGGTGCATCACTTAAGTCTGTACAAAAAATTAGCTGACTCCAATTATGTCATTTCAAAAACAAAGCAGGCAGAGGAATTGCAGGTTAAATACGCGACCGAAGAAAAGGAAGGCCAGATAGCATTACTGAACCAAAATGCAAAACTGGAAAAGGCCAATTTAAATAAAGCCAGGTTAATAAAAAATGTAACCATAGGTGGTATTGTTTTGGTGGCGATCATCGCCGGGTTGCTTTACCGGCAAAGCAGGCTGAGACAAAGGAACAATAAAACAATTACCGGCCAAAACGAGCTGATCACCCATAAAAATGAGCTGTTGCAGAAACTGGTTGCCGAAAAAGACTGGTTGCTTAAGGAAATAAACCACCGCGTAAAAAATAATTTGCATATGGTTATCAGCCTTTTGGAATCGCAGGCTATGTACCTGGAAAACGATGCATTAAAGGCAATGGAAACCAGCAAGCACCGGATCTTCTCCATGTCATTGATCCATCAAAAACTCTACCAGTCAGACGATGTGAAAACGATTGATATGTCCATATATCTTCCTGAATTGGTCAATTACCTTCGCGATAGTTTTGATACAGGAAGATACATTCATTTTAACCTTGAAGTTGATCCGGTTCAACTCAGTATAGCGCAGGCCATTCCCCTGGCATTAGTTTTAAATGAAGCGATCACAAATTCCGTTAAATATGCATTCCCTGGTAACAGACTGGGGGAGATCAGCATCAGAATGCGGCAAATAGATGAAAATATTGAACTGATAATTATGGATAATGGTGTTGGAATGGGAAAAGCTGCAAAATGCCCCGATCCTGATTCCCTTGGTTTAAAACTAATGAGAGGACTTGTCGACGAAATCAGCGGCCAAATACAGTTTGAAAATAACAGTGGGACGGTAATCACGATTACCTTTGAGATTGACCTACTGGTTGAAAAATCACCCGTTTTGAATTGATAAGAAAAGTATTCCTATGAACGGGCAAATATTAACTAAAAAATGCCGACAAAAACATTTAAAGTAACGATACATATGGTTTCAAGTCTTGACGGGATTATTGCCAAAAAAGACAGCGTTTCGTGGTTTGAGACATCTGATCACTATGAAAAAGGAGTTACCGTTACAAAACATGATGCGGAGGAATTTCTTAAAACAATAGATTGCTATGTAATGGGTGCCAGGACATACGAACACGCTTTGGAGCTTTCAAAATCCAATGGGTGGGCTTATGGAGACGTGCCGACAATTGTATTAACTCACCGAAACCTGCCTGTTGACAGACCGAACATTGAAATTTATTCGGGTGACTTGAACAAACTTGTAGATGAACGACTAAAACCAAACTACAAGAATGTTTGGGTTGCAGGTGGGGCAATGCTAGCCAAAGATTTCATACGTTTAAAATTGGCAGATGAAATAAGGTTGTCAGTTATACCTATTATATTGGGTAACGGGACACTTTTTTTTGACAACATAGGACAAGAACAGGCATTGCATCTGAAAGGCGTGACAGCCTACAAGAGCGGAATGATAGAAATATGTTACGAAATAAGAAAATGAAAGTCTTTAGTCGTAAGTCAAAAGTCAATTTTACGGTTTTCTGACTCAAGACACAGGACTTTCGACCCGGGACTAAGCGTCAATCAGTAGTTGACAAGACACTAGGACAGGCTGTAATCAAAACGATCTATATTAAAGCTCAAAGTGACGCAAGTGCCGTTATTTGACTCAAATTGCAGGCTTCCCCTGATATCTTCCGCCAACCCCTTGATCAGGGTAATACCTAATGAATTCAGGGGTGTGTCAAAGAGGCCAAGATCAATCCCAATGCCATTGTCTGCGATAACCAGTTTGATCAATTCATCTTTCCTCGAGAGATTTATTTTAATCTCGCCGCTTCTTTTGCCGGGGAATGCATATTTGATGGAATTGGTGACTGCCTCATTAATAATAAGCGCCAGCGGCATTGCTTGTGATAGCGCCAGTTGCATAGGCGGGGCATTAAGTTCAAAATGAATTTTAGGCGCACCCGGGCTTTGTTGGAGATGGCTGACGAATTCTGAAAGGTAGACGGACATATTGATCGTATTGATATCCTCGGACTGATACAGTTGCTGGTGGATCAGTGACATCGCATATACCCTGCTCCTACTGTCTTCCAATGCCTTGTAGGCCTCATTTTCCAGGAAAATAGATTGAGACTCTAAAAGGGATAGAACCGTATGGAGATTATTTTTGACGCGGTGATGCACTTCCATAAGCAGCCACTCTTTCTCTTTGATCAAACGATCAAACAATTCATCCTTTTCGGTAATTATTTTGTTTTTCTGACTAACCAACCTGTTTGACTTTTGCTTCAGCTGATATTGCCTGTAAAATATTCCCGCACAAATCAGTAGAATTAAAATACATGTGATCGTTTCGTTCCGAAGCATGGCAGCCTGGTCCTGCAAAGCCTGCCGCAGGCGTACGTTTTGTTTGAGCAGGCTGATGTTTTGTTCCCGCAGCCTTATATTATTCTCTTTCCTTCCTGTTTCATAGGTGATCCGGGCCGCATTTACATGAATTGCTGCCTTCAAAAAGGATTCTGCCTCGTGCCCGGAAATCTTCTGGGCATAAGCACCTGAAATATATGCCGTCAGTAAGGCAAAAACGTAGAGTTTGCGCATAACTATGATATTAAACGGCATGACCCGCGAGACATTCAGGGATGGATAGGGTTTTAACGATGAATTAAATGTATAATAATTTATTTGAGATAAAAAATGTACAATAAAATATTTACAAACAACTTATCAGTTGGAATTAATTAAGGCCATTTGAAGATTTAATGCAGGTTCGCCTTAGCCGTAGATATTAAAAGATGTGACAGCAGATTATTGCTGAAAAGGATTGATACAATTGCCAGACCCCGGAACTCTGACACTTCCATATTTTTAAGCTTGTCTTTTTCATAGGCGTTTATCATTGTAAAATCATTAACGTGTATAAAATTTTCGTGGCACTTAAAATGCCAAATATACAAAGCATTGATAATAAGCGATAAATGTTGAAAAGTAAAAATGACATTCGCTTATATTCCGGAAATTTCCGATATGCTAACGAAATAAAACTATTTTACCAGACACGGCACCAGGCAAATAGCGCAGAAGTGTTTATGTAAAAAAACTTTGGTTTTTTTAACCTCATTTTATACCCAGTTTTTTTATACGTGAATTAAGTGTCGAAACGTTCATACCCAGAATTTCTGCAGCTCCGCCTTTACCATAAATTTTCCAGTTACATCTCTTTAAAACTGTCAAAATATAATCACGCACATGTTCTTCCATCGTTTTCATTTTTTCAGGATCGTCCTCAGGTAATTCAGGCTTTTGCACGCCCTTCGAAAGAGTTATATATTCAATTTTTGGTCCCGTAGCCATTAACACTGAACGTTCTATAAGATTTTCCAATTCCCGTACATTTCCCGGCCATGAATGGTTTACCATTTCTTTAGCTGCCTGTTCGGACATGCCGATTACTTTTTTTCCTTCCCTGTTCGAATAAAACTTGATGAAATGACGTGCCAGTAGAAGAATGTCCTCCTTTCTTTCCCTCAGCGGGGGCAGTAAAATGGGGAAAACGTTGAGCCGGTAATAAAGATCCATTCTGAAACGACCAACCAATATTTCTTCTTCAAGGTCACGATTAGTGGCAGCGATAACGCGAACGTTAATCTTTTTGGTTTGGCCTCCGATACGCTCTATTTCCTTTTCCTGTAAAACCCGCAGGAACTTCACTTGTAATTCCAAAGACAGTTCGCCAATCTCATCTAAAAAAATGGTGCCTTCGTTTGCCTGTTCAAATTTCCCGATCCTTTTATTAAAAGCCCCGGTGAACGACCCTTTTTCATGTCCGAATAGTTCGGATTCGATGAGATTTTGCGGCAATGCTGCACAATTGACGATAATGAAAGGCTTAGATGCCCGCTGAGAAGCCTGATGAATGCCGCGGGCTATTAATTCTTTTCCGGTACCACTTTCACCTAAGATTAATACTGAAGTATCAGTTGAGGCTACTGTTTTTACACTTGTCAGTACCCGAAGCATATCCATGCTTTCTGTAATAATATAATCCAGGCCGGAGGGCCGATCAGTATTATCTACAGGCGTGACAACTTTTTTTTGATTTATGTTTTGTAATTGTTCCTGATGAAGGTACCATGCTACATCCAGCATAACCAATACATCTTTATCACGAAAAGGTTTTACAAGGAATCCATAAGGTTTGGTCGCTTTTGCCAGGGCGAAGATTGGTTTATTCGAGTTTGCGGACAGGTAAACGAAAGCTATATTTTTAGCTCTCAGCGATTTAGCGAGGTCTATACCGGTAAGCTCCCCCTGGAGCAGGATATCGAGCAGTACCAACTCCGGATGCTCTTTTTCAATAATTTTCAAGGCGATAGGCACCGATCTTGCAATAGTACAAACTTTATACCCCGCACGCTCAAGCATAAGACGCAGATTATTCGCCTCAACAAATTGGTCCTCGACGATAAGTATTTTAGCTTTCATGACTATTTAAATAATACTTTTTTATGAATTGAATTACTGTCAATACTTTTAATCTTAATATTAAATATAACCGCAACCTTTGTTCCTTTTTTACGATAAATATTAAATTAGCATCTATATCCTTGCTCAAGCTCCGCATGAGTTGCACACCATGTGTGTTTAGGCATTAAATGTGAAAGGATGCTCATACTCCGTATTCTTTATTTCTCAAATCCCCAGACCGGCCACATTCTAAACTTGCCTGTTTTATAAGTAAAAATCGTCATAAATTTGAAACACTTGCCTTGCACAAACTGATATTATAAGCCAAACGGAAAATAGCATAAATACCCGGCCGCAAGTTTGTTATATTATTATCGAAATATCGACAGTTACAAGATTAACAATTGTTGACATCTCACCAATTGATAATCAGTAATTCATAATCATCTGAATATCAATAATTTAAAAATCGGCACGAAGCTTGTTAATACCCAAAATTGAAAATGACAATTTTCTGACAATTTTCATCGAACTAAATACGCCTGGTATATTGCCAATCCTGCATATCTAATTGATTAATCCAATGTACTTTAACTATCTATAAACCAAAGTATAATAGTTTAAATGAAAAAGCCCCACTGTTTTAACCGTGATATCAGCCGGCAATCGAAATTGAGTTAGTACGACAACAATCAATTAATGATATTTAGATAACAAAATCGATAAAATTAAGTGATATATCATTAACATTTCGAAGTAAAATTACCTATCTTATTTATTTTCAGATATTTAATATATGGCACTTGTATTGAATAATAGTGACTGTATACTTGAAATATTAAATTATATCCAGATAGCAAAATTAGTTCCCTAACCGTTCCACCATGAAAAATACTTTGAATCTAAATACCAACTCAGCACTAATAGCCCTAAATCAGCCAGATTATGATCAGTTCGAGCATCTTATTTGCCCGGTCGAATCTCAAGAAAAACGTAAAATGGCAATAACTTCGTTATGTAACGAGTTGCTAAAAATCAGGGATAAGAACTCGTTGCATTTATTGCTCAGCAAAGAACTTCGTAAAATCTTTAATTACATTGATTTTGAGATTTTATTACGGCGTGAGAATCAAATAACCTTTGATCAATTCATGACATTGGGGTCACCCAACGGGCTGTTGTCAAATAGGCCTGACAATGTTCTAACAGCCGAAGAAAATCTCACCGTACCGATAGATATGGTAGCCCCAAACAGTTCAGCCTCTCTATTTATGTTCCGGCAGCCACATGTAGATAATGAACTTCTCACATTTTTAAAAGACAGAAAGCCAACCAACTGTGATCATTGCCTTGTTTTAAGCCTGAACAATGCATTCGATATTTTCGGATTGCTTATTTTTTATTTTGATCAAAATCCGGTTTCGGAAGAAATAGTTAAGGCCGCAAACAAAATCACACCACAATTTACAAATATTCTAAGCCACATTATTACATATGAAAAAAAGATCTCTACTGAAAAGGAAAAAATTCTAATCAATGCAATATCTGAGGAATTGGGAATGGCCAGAGATAAAAACGACCTGGCGCGCGCCTTTAATGGCCGGTTAAAGTCTTTACTATTATTTAATAGTGGAATTATTGGCATAATTGATAATGTAAATAACACTTATTCGCCCTTTTTAAATGACGACACGAACAAAAATCATCCGAAGGGTAATAATTTAAAAAAAAGCAATTATGCTATCAAAGATCCGATCATGGAAGGTGTACTAAGTTCGGACCGGCCTGTCTTATATGGATTTGACGATATGCCTGTCGGCCCCGAAATGCCGGATTATATTAGGACAAGCCATGAAAACGGATGCAGAGAAATGGCGATAATACCACTTAAGAGCAAAGACGGTATAATTGGCTTTGCTGCATTAGCATATAACCAAAAAAATCAATTTACCGAAAAGGCGATTGAAGTGCTCAAATATTTGTCTCCAATCTTATCGACTGCGATGTCTAACATTTTATTGAAAGAGCACATTGACCATGAAAATTTTCAAAAATCTGTATTGGCGGCATTGACACTCGATATGGCCATAACACGAAACAAAGAAGATCTCCTCAACGTGATCAATACACAGTTGAAAAAGCTAATTTACTTTACCCACAATAACATGGGTATTATAAGTGAGGATGGCAAAACTTACGAAGCTTTTCTGCTTGATCCTAATTCCAGGGCCAGAAAATCTGCGTTTTACAATGAAATCCTTTCAATGTCAAACGATATGAATGATTACGTTTACGAACAAGCCGTTAAAAGCGGGAGGCCGGTTGTCATTGACATGGACAGTTTTATTGATAAAAATCCGCCATTATGGTTTAAAATTAATTACGAAACCGGTGCCCGGGAAATTGCTATGACAGTTCTCCCTGGCGAAGAATGGGCAAAATATATCCTGATCTTATTTTCCGACAAAAAAAACAACTTTGATAGGGAATCTCTGGAAATTATAGAACATATTTCTTGCCACCTGGCCACGGCTGTGGCGAATATTAAGGCGAATGAGGAGATTTTGGAAAGAGAGAAGGAAAGGTCAATATTACTAAGCTTGAGCCATGATATGGCTGCACTCAGAAATAAACAGGATCTATTGAATATTATTCAAACAAAACTGACCGATTATTTCGATGTAAATTGTTTTCACGTCTCTATAATTAACCAGGACATGCAATCGCATTCCATTTTTCTGACGACACGCCGTGGAAAGCCACTTCTGCCTGAAGACCTGAATGTCATTTCAAAAAAGAGATTTCAAATCAGGGAAGACGAAGCATTTGAACGGGTTACGCTTTCTGACGATCCTGTTTTATATAGTCTTAAAAGACTGAATAAATATCCTGTTGTACCTGATTATATTCGCTTTTATATGGATAATTCCATCGACCAGCTTATTGGAGTAAGATTAAAAGTGGCTAACAAGACGATTGGTTGTGCATGGCTGCAAACGGCTTCCCGGATTTCCCTGGCGTTGCTGAAGGGCGTTTGTGCACAGCTTTCCGTTGCGATGTTTAATATGCTTGCCAATGAACAGATTATTTCCCGGTTAGAAGAAATTAATGTATCTAAAAGCAGCCTCCAAGACGAAGATTCCAATTTGGTCGGGCAAATTCATACCAGTAATAATTATGACGAGATAATCGGTAGCAGCCCTTGTATGCAAGAGGTCTATGATCATATATCACAAGTAGCCAAGTCGACGAGTACAGTCTTATTAATGGGAGAAACAGGTACCGGGAAAGAGCTTATTGCAAGAGCAATACATATGTCTTCATTACGTGCAGACAAGCCAATGGTAAAAGTTAATTGCGCTGCTATACCGGCTAGCCTTATAGAAAGTGAACTTTTTGGCCACGAACGTGGTAGTTTTACCGGAGCTACTGAACGGAGGGTTGGAAAATTCGAACTTGCCAATAACAGTACCTTGTTCCTTGATGAAATCGGCGAAATGCCTCTTGAATTACAGGTGAAACTATTGAGGGCGATTCAGGAACGCGAGATTGAACGAGTTGGAGGTAAACAGACCATTAAGGTTAACGTCAGAATAATTGCTGCCACCAACAGGGAATTGGAAAAGGAAGTCAATGCCGGACGTTTTCGAAGCGATCTTTTTTACCGGTTAAACGTATTCCCTATCAATCTTCCCCCGCTGCGGGAAAGAAAGGATGATATTATAGACCTTGCAATGGCATTTTTGGATCGCTATTCCCGCAATAGCGGCAAAAACATAACTTCTATATCACAAAAAGTCCAGCAGGAGCTCTTAAATTATTACTGGCCCGGAAATATCCGGGAACTTGAACATCTGATGGAACGTAGCGTTTTGATGACCACCGACTCTTCCCTAAAAGAAATTTTTCTACCTAAAAAAAACCTTCATGAAAAAGGTACCAAGGACGAATTCTCCTTCAAAACCATTAAGCAAAATGAAATAGACCATATCATAAAAACACTAAAAAAATGTGGTGGAAAATTGTCAGGGGATGGTGGCGCAGCAAAATTTCTGGGAGTACCTGTATCCACACTTAGCTCTAAACTGATTAAACTTCAAATCACTAAAGCGCAAATTTTTCAAAAGTAATACAGGAACGAAACTTTCGACGACTAATCCAATTACGAAACGGGTTTTTAAACCCGTAAGCGAAGCATACCCATGAATTAATCATTACGATCTAAATCTTTTTGAAAGTGTTTTCCTGAAAAGATCAATTTATTTTTGTGTTCTACTCTCTCCTGATGAAAGCTGATCAACCCGGAGTGGTTAATGTTGCCGGTGAACTAGTGTCAAGTCAACTACTAATTGGCCCTTAGTCCCGAGTCGAAAATCTTGAGTCAGAAAACCGCAAAATTGAATTTAGGCTTGCGACTAATTACCGTTGACTTAACACCAGGTTACCGTAAGCATTGTTTTTCATAACAACAAAGGCCATCAGGATAATGGCCTTTGTTGTGCATATTGGTTGTTTAGCTTACAGTAACCGGCGCATTTTTACCGGCACTGAGGTAACAGGCGATGATACCCGCTCCCGGTAAGATAGTGACGCTTAAACCGAAGTTTTTGGCCAGCAACGCGCCCATAAGGCAGCCAAATAAAAAACTGCCGATAGTTAAACTTTGCTTTTTAAGGCTTTGTACAGATATGACATCTTTAAATGCAGAACTGATCGAGTTGCCGAGGTCAAGCGAAGCCTGTGTTACATTACCGGTCATCATGGTTGTTGGACCAAAGGTTTCTTTAGCGTATAGCTTGCCAAATGTGTTTTGCAGCCCCATGGCAAGTACAATCATCATAACAACCACATAAGTTTCCCAGATAAGACCGGGCTTACGTATAAACACTTCCGAAATAATGCCGCTCAGCACAAGAATAATGCCTTCTGACAGCAGTATTTTGTAACGGTTAAAGGATCTTGCCGCTATCCGCCCGCCAATTATTACCGATATTATAAATACCGGGAAAGTCAGTAGTTTGATCCAGGCCTGCGCGTCAGAACCTTTAATAACCTGGTAGGCGAATACAATAAAATTACCAGTTACGTGGGCAGAGAAGATAGAACCAGCCGATACAAAGGTGACGGTATCACAGTAGCCCGCTACTGCAGATAACATGAGGGTTAAAAACCAGATGCTTTTTTGATCTTCCATAATTATTATCTTAAATGTGACCGCAGCATCCAGGCCATTTTTTCATGTGTTTCCATAAGGCTTGTAACATAATCGCTGGTGCCTATATCTTTCAGGTCGTTAGCAAAAACGTTGATATTCTCTCTTAGTTGAATGATCAGGCTTTCGTGGTCGTTCAATAATTCTGTGATAAAACCGACGCCATCATTTTTGTTATGCAGCACTTCGGAGAAGTGGGTCAGCTCCAAAAGGCTTTTCAATGTTGCCGGTGCATAGTGCCCAAGTGATCTGATACGTTCTGCAACGCTGTCTATGATCTCATCCAATTCCTGATACTGGCTCTCAAAGAAAAGATGCTTGCTGTGGAAATCAGGGCCTTCTACGTTCCAATGCGCGTTCCGGGTTTTGGCATAAAGTACATACTCATCTGCAAGAATTTTATTTAATGTATGAGCCACCTTTGCGAGGTTTTCTAATGATATTCCGATCTGTGGTTCCATTGTTATAAATATTTAAAGCTAAAAAAAATAATTAAAAAGATGCTGGTCAAGCGATATGCTGCCCGGCCCTGTTGCAAGCAATAACAGAAAGCAAATGGTGTACACATAGGGAACATCTCTAACCTCAAGTGAGTCGTTTTTATGCACCACAAAGTAACCTACCGCAGTAATGCCAATGGTTGGCAGCACTGCAAGGCGCGTAAACACGCCCAGTATTATCAGCACAGGCACTACGGTATCTGAAATTGTGGCTATCAGGTTGTTTAAGCCCTGTGGTAGACCAAGCGGATTGGGCACTACCTCAGGTTTACCGTTATTACCCCTGAATTTTTTCATTCCGTGCACACGGAAAAGTTCGATAGCCAGCAGTACGCGGAAGGCAAGCATAGCCCAGTTAGACAACGATGAGCCTAGGTTCGAATAAAGCAGCTGTTTAATAATATCGTTCACAATTATTATAGTTTAAAACGCGAAACATGAACAACCCAGTGCGCCCCAGAAGGCTGTATAATTGTCAACCGGAACACCGCTCATACGTGCGTCATTATGGTTATGGCCATGGACATTACAACTGCCGATACAAGCATGCACAGCAGTTGCTATCTGCAGTTGTACTATAGCATCGTCAGATTTACGTTTTTCGGCTTTGGCCTGTTTGGAATTTGCCGGAACTAAATGATTGCTCCCTGGGAAATAGCCGTTGTAAATAGTGGTTGGCGACCAATCGGGCAATACCGGTATAGGCGGTGGGTTATGCGTGGCAAAAGCACCTTTGGCATAAACTACCTTGCCGCCTAATATAGTCAAGTCGGCTTCAATGGATTTTATATCCTCTTCATCAACGGTAAAATAATCGCGATCGAGTACCACAAGATCAGCCAGTTGACCAGTTTTTATGCTTCCCTTTTTTTGCTGCTCGTTGGAGAACCAGGCACTGCCCCTGGTGTAAAGTTCAAGGGCGGTTGCACGGCTAAGCCTGGCACCATCATCATATAAAGGCATTCCACCTACCGTTTTGCCTGATGTTAGCCAGTACAATGCCAGCCATGGGTTATAGCTTGACACCCGGGTTGCATCAGTACCGCCACCTACGGGTACTCCCATTTCCAGCATCTTTTTTACCGGCGGGGTTTGCAAGGCCGCTTTTTTGCCGTAACGGTCCGCAAAATATTCGCCCTGGAAAGCCATCCTATCCTGTATTGCAATACCTCCGCCAAGTGCCTTAACACGCTCTATATTTTTTTCGTTGATGGTTTCTGCATGATCAAATATCCACGGCAGTCCGTTGAATGGAATATCCTTGTTTACCTTCTCAAATACGTTTAAAAAACGTGTAATACTTTCGTTGTAGGTAGCATGCAGGCGGAACGGCCAGCGATTCTGAACCAGCAGACGCACAACCCGTTCCAGTTCCTCCTCCATTTGTTCGGGTAATTCGGGACGGGGCTGCAAAAAGTCCTCAAAATCTGCCGCCGAAAAAACAAGCATTTCACCTGCACCGTTATGGCGGTACATGTCATCGCCTTGGTATAGCTTTACGCTTTTTGTCCAGTTATCGAAATCCTCTTTTTCCTGTTTGGGGTGTTGGGTAAACAGGTTGTAGGCTATCCTTACGGTTAGTTTGCCATCATCGTTCAATTCCTGAATAATCCTGTAGTCATCCGGGAAATTCTGGAAACCGCCCCCGGCATCAATTACACTGGTAATACCGAAGCGATTCATTTCGCGCATATAATGGCGGGTAGAGTTAACCTGGTGTTCGTAGGATAATTTTGGACCTTTGGCCAGTGTGGAATACAGGATCATAGCATTGGGTGTAGCCAGGATAAGGCCTGTAGGCTCCCCTTTTGAATCCCTTTCGATTTGGCCTCCCGGTGGCGCCGGCGTATCTTTGGTATAACCAACGGCCTTTAGCGCAGCGCGGTTCATAAAAGCACGGTCATATAAATGCATTATAAAAACAGGAGTATCCGGTGATATCGCGTTGATTTCGGGCAGGGTAGGCATGCGCCTTTCAGCGAACTGAAACTCCGACCAGCCACCAACTACACGCACCCATTGCGGTGACGGTGTACGGTCTACTTGCTCTTTAAGCATCCGCAGTGCATCGGCCAATGAGGGCACACCATCCCAGCGTAGTTCCAGGTTATAGTTAAGCCCGCCCCGGATCAGGTGCGTGTGCGAATCGTTTATGCCGGGTATCACTCTTTTCTTTTTCAGATCGATGATCAAGGTACCTTCACCTGCATATTGCATTATAGGAGCATCATCACCTACTGCAATAAATTTTCCGTCATTTATAGCTACGGCTGTTGCTAAAGGAATATTCTTGTCAACAGTGTGAATGTCACCATTGTAAAGTATCATATCAGCTTTTTTCATTTCTTAAATTATAAGTGTAAAATTTGTTGATGATAAGTGTTTATTAAAATTTGAACTGGACGGTTCCGCTTGACATTAAAATATCTTTTCCAGGCCCTACATCTTTTAGATACTGTCCGGCCTGAAACCAGGTAAAGTCTCCGCGCAGGTAAAGAAATTTATTAACTGAATATTCCAACATTGCCTGTAATTGATTTCCGATCTTTTTGGAATTCGAGTTTTTACCTGAATAGATCAGCGAAGTATTGACCGCATAAATTCCATCGTTCGTGCTCATTCTCCAGAAAAAATCATAATCAGCTGTAAAGCTTAGCCTTTTCGTAAATGCTAAAGAGAAATAAGGATGTACATCCTCAAGGTTGGATGGACCAATCAGAGAAGCCAGGCCGAAATAGGCCCCTTTTGGAAAGAGGGGATCAAATGTATTCAGTTTCCCGTCTCCATAATGCCTGTCACCACTTATCAGTTCGGTTTTTAAACCGAACTCGGGTTTTAACGGTGTATGAAAAAAGGTATATGAAGTATTGGAAGATAAGGTCCATGCCGAGATATTATCGGAATTAAACTTTCCAAACTGATACAAACCTTCAAAATCATAAGACCAGTCAGGTGCAGTGTTCCAGATTCTCGAACCTATCGAATGACGGGTCTCCTTCCCTTTGCCATCGTCAAATGCAGTATTCTTTCGGTGTATGCCCAGATAATAAAAATCTACATCTTTGAAAAACGGAACATCATTAAATGCAGCGTAGGAACCCCAGATAGAGGTGTTTTTATTAACCCCATCATCAAAAATACCGGATTTAGCGGGTACGTAGTCGCCATAGAAGGCATCAATTCTGAAGTCTTTTCCTTTATATATAAATTTTGCTGCATCAAATGCTTGCCTGTTGTTTGGCGCCTCCCTGACAGATACTAAGCGTTGAGAGCCATAGGCCATTTCCTGCCTGCCAAATCTGAAGATAAGGTCCTTGTTTTTATTTTCTATAAAACTGACATCGAAAAATGCCTGGTGCAGATCCAGAAGATTTTGATCGACAGGGTTGGGGGAAGTAATTTGGCCGTTAGCTAAACTGCTTTGAAGCTGAACGAATGTCCTGAAGTGACTTCCGGCGTGGAAATCAACACTTCCCAGATACCGCGTTAGAAAAAATCCATCCTTATCTTTGGGGGCAGCGCCCCAGTTTTCATTTTGGAACCAAAAATATTGATATCTAACCTCCCCACCATAAGATAAATAAGTTTCCTTATTTTTAGATAGCGGCTGAAACTTCATATTATCATACCAGTTCCGGGAGGTATCGTTCCTTAAATAGCTATAATCTTCATCATATCTTAAAGGTTTAAAGTTTTGCGCGGATACGGCCACACATAGCATCACAAAGGCAGGCAATAATATTATCCGGTAATTAAAAAATGCTTTCATTAGTGGTATTAGTAATATGGAAATGAGTTAAAAAGACAGGGCAAAAACCCTGTCTCTTTTATAAAACTTAGTGTGCCAGCATATGGTGAGCATACTGGAGGCCGATGCCGTATGCACCGCCATATTTTTTCATCAGGTCGGTTACAGCAACATAAGTTTCCTGGCGGGCCCAGTCACGCTGTAGTTCCAGCACGTATTGAATAGATGTCATCGGTTTAACGCCTAATTGCACCATGCGTTGAACAGCGCGTTCGTGTGCCTCGGTGCTAACATCACCGCAGGCATCGGTGATTGCGTATACTTCGTATCCTTCGCTTAGTGCAGACAAAGCCGGGCCGACGATGCAAACGCCTGTCCATAAACCGGCTAAAACAATTTTCTTTTTGCCGGTGCCGGTGATCGCTTTATATGCAGCTTCATCCTCCCAGGTATTCATCGAGGTGCGGTCTATATAGCCCGAGGTTGCCTGCGGATAGTACTCTTGTATTTCCGGAAAGACCGGTCCGGAGAACGATTCTTCGGCAACAGTAGTCACAATCGTAGCAACGTTAAAAATTTTAGAAGCACCGGAGATGATTGCTGTATTTGTACGCAATTCGTTTAAAGAGATGCTTTTAGTAGCAAAGGCCATTTGTCCTTCAAAATCGATCAGAACCAATACATGGTTGTCAGGAGTTAATAAATCTGGTGATGGTTTCATAATATAAATTTTTAAAAACCATTATTCATGAACAATGCCACTTATATAAATTACTTATAATTAAATACTTAACCATAAATATTTATTTTATCACTTATGATATTTCGAAAATTTACGAATGCTGGCAGTGAAAGGCAACGAAAAGCAAGTAATCTGACAGTGGCTGTATTTAACCGGATGGAGCTTTAATCAGATCATTAAGAGATCTAAAAATTAAAAACACCCCACACGGCACCGGATACCTTATCCGTTAAATTTAGTATTTACAAATTGGCATAAATTAATTGTAAGCCATCTGATCTGTTGCTTTCCTTCCTGGCATTTATATCAAACAACTGTTGATTTGCTACATTAATCCTTCAATTTTTAAAGAAAAGCCTTTTAGAATCGTCCCCGATAATTTGACGGGCAGATTGGGACTTATATAAAGGACATGATCCTCTATAACTTAAAGGCGCCTGGCCGGTACACTTGTGAAAGAAAGTCGAAAAATTATTGGGATCCTCAAAACCCATGTGATTGGCAATTTCCCTGAATATGAATGGACATTCCGGGAGGCTTGATCAGATTGTTCCATGCGCCTCGAAGCACCAAGTTGTATAGGGAATTAGGAAAATCCGAATTAATAATTAATATATTAAAAGTGTTGCGGCGTTAACTGCTTGTTATTCCGGGAAGAGGCGGTCAACGGCTCTGGAGTATCCAAAAATTTAAATTCTCTCTGGCCTGTGTTAAAAGTAGTTTGGAAGAGTTAATTGATATGTTGAGCATATTTGCAATTTTTTCATGCTCATAACCTTCAATTGCAAAAAGGTTAAAAACTGCCCGATTTCGAAAAGGGAGTTGATGCAGAATTTTAATATAATAATCGTAGGAAAATCCAGTTTCTAAATTATTGTGACGGGGATTATGATCACTAATTTCTGACTCTCGTGGTATTTCAGGATATTGCTTGACTTTGAAAAGATATTCAATAGCTGCATGAAGAATAAGAAATTTCAACCATTCTTTAAATTCAATCGTTTTATCATAATCGCCCAAACGAACAAAAGCGTTATAAAAGCCCTTGTTCATTATGATGGACGCCTCTTCTCTGCTGTTCGCATATCGTAACGCAATGCAATATGCGAACCCATAATAAGCCACATACACCTTTTTCTGGTGAATTTTATTATTTCGTAAACATTCCTTTATTGAAATGAGTAATTCTGCTTTTTCCATTCATTTCCTATTATGGATGAGAAACTCCCTAACTTCATATATAGATTGGCTTCCGATAAACAAAAATTGCCCGGTAAATTTCGCCCAACTACCTGCTTCTTTCAGAAATATTTTAGTCCTTGTAAAAATCGCCATATTTCACAGGGGGCCATTTTATTTCGTGTTTATTTGTTCAAAAACAAGAATAATTGCACCCATACAAAGAAAACAACAGATGGTTGATTTCCTCTTTTAATTCCAAAAGATTAGCTTTCAATTTCAAATAAAAGCTGAGGGAGGCCTGATAGTTACCTAAGTGCCTTTAAGCCTGATACGCCCATGAATGGTTCTATTTCGTGAGACGCTGTATCTCCCAAAAGCAATACTTTTTGTGCAAGAAACCGGATAACATTAGCATGAAAATTAATTGCAATTCATTCGACCCGTTGCTCTTCTTCCTTTATATATCAAAATCCGTTAATTCACCGCGTTAATACTTTAGCTTTCAAAGAATAGTCTTTTAAAATCGGCCCGATGACTTATCCGACAGATCGCGACTTATATAAAGGGCATGATTCTCTATACCTTAAAGGTGGCTGGCCCGTACACTTCTGAAGGAAAGTCGAAAAATTATTCGGGTCCTCAAAACCCATGTGATTCGCGATTTCCTTGATTTTACCAAATACCGGCAACCGTGCGTCCTGTGAAAATCGAGTGAGTCTATCCGTTTATTGCCCGTCTCTATAGATGGTACCCGGTTTTTTAGGATACCGGCTAACTCGTCTTATAATTGCATCGCGAACTGTAAACCGATAGTTCCGTCATTAAAGGATGGAAGGAGTATCTTTTCCTTTTTTGGCTTTTGTTTAATATCGATCCCGGTGCTGCTTCTCTCCTTTTCCCGTCCTTTAGGTGTCAGACTATTACGGATGACCGGATACAGGAGGTATGCTCCTTTAGTGGACAATATTCCGAAACCCGCGCCGGCAACAACATCGCTGAACCAATGATCCTTGTGATAGATGCGAAAAACACCGGTGGTAGCCGCGAATGCATAGCCAATCGCGCTGTAAAAGGGCGACTTTTCACCCAGTTCCTGGGCCATGAATTCTGCCCCGGCAAATGCATTAGCAGTATGACCTGACGGGAAGGAATAGGAGTTGGATCCATTCGGCCGTGCGCGGTGCGTGGCCTTCTTTAAAGAAAAAACAGTCAGCTCAGTCATTCCCTGTGCTAATAGATAAGTCATGGAGCGATCAACGAAAGTGTTTTTACCGTGTATGCCTGCCAAATTAAGCCCGTAGGTCAAAATTACCGGGGCAAATTGAAAATAATCTTCCATATGACTATTAGGAACCCAATCGTGTTTTAATGTCTCGTTATAAATCGACTTATCTATTCTCCTGACCGGGTGAAAATAAAAAGAGGATGTTCCGTACGCTATCATAATTGATGGTGGCAAAAGGGTCCACAATTTGCTGTGTAAATGGCGAACAGTATCCGGTGCGGTAAAAAGGTCCTTTTTTAAAGTATCTATAACTTTTATTCTTTTAGTGGTATCATTTAGTTGTTGTGCAAAGCATTGGCATGAAAGCACCGTGGCTAACAAACTCATGATAGAAATGGTAAGTATTTTATATCTAACCGGCAAGAAAATTGATTTGACCATGATAATTTATTTTTTACCAAATAAAGCGTGTGTCCGGCGGAAAAATCTTTTTAAATCAAATGATGTTATTTTAATTTCAACGTTCTGTTAAGAAACGTTCAGGCGCTGTAAGGACTGCAATGCCTGATCCGTCAATTTTGAACCACCCATTAATAAAGCAATGCATGATCTTCCTATTTCTCAGCGTTATTGAGCCCCGGTTTTATTCTGTTGTTTAGCTTCCTCTTTTTGTTTCTTCCTGAAATATCCCTTAAAGAAAAAGTTGTGTTTAAGCGCTTCCATATTTTGGTTAAAACCGTCAGTTCCATTTTTAATATTAAGTAATGACTTACTCACGTTCTCCGCGGATGCTGAATCTGTAAGCAGCAGGTTTAACACCCCCTTTCCATGTAAGAGCTCGTCATTAATATCGGAAGCTGTATTGTTTAATTTTAAGGAAGCCTCATTGACATTATGAGAAGCACCTTCCAGCTGGTTCACGGTTTTTGAGATAGAGCGAGCGAAACTGCTATCTGCAATTAATAAACCCAGGGCACCTTTTCCATTTTTCGTTTGATAGGCAAGATTGCGAAATACAGTAGTCACCTCCGCCGTGTTTTGCAGGGTTACCCGTGCACCGGTCAACGTCAAGCGAAGTTGCTTTGCTGTGTTGCTGTCTTTCAGCAACCTCATCAGGTGACTAGAGTCGAGTGCCAGCACCGTATTTTTTAACACCTCGGAAACCACTGCGACGTTATCCCCGATGTGCGATAATTTCGGTAACATTTGGTCAATTCCTACAGGTTGCAAGGTGGCCAAATAATCTCCGTCCTTTATAAGGCCTGCATTTCCTCTGCCCGGTGTAATATTGATCACCTTGTTGCCCATTAAGCCTTGGGAGCCAATTGTCGCAACTGAATTCCGGTGAATAAAATGCCCGGTTTTATTATTAACCAGTAATGTAACCTCAATGGTCGTATCGTTTAAAATTTGAACCTTTTTAACGCTGCCGGCAGTCATGCCCGCATATAATACATTATCCCCTTCTACAAGGCCATTAAGGTCAGAAAAATGAATCTTAACCTGGATCCCCGATCCCCAATTGTTTTTATTTTCACCCACCAGGTAGAGTGCAATTACCAGGATGGCTAATCCGCACATGACGAATATCCCAAGTTTAATGTTGTTTCTTTCCGTTTTCATTGCTTATTCGAAAAACTGTTTAATTTTTAAATCCCGGGAAAGCTCCAGTTCCCGATAGGTGCCTTCCGCATAACATTTACCATCAAGTAACAGGACAATCCGGTTGGCTGTTGTTTTGACGCAATTCATATCGTGGGAAATTATGATTGAGGAGGTATGGTATTTTTCCTGCAGCTTAAGAATGAGCTGATCGATTTCCCTTGCCGTAACGGGGTCAAGCCCTGTTGTTGGTTCATCGTATAAAATAATCCTTGGTTTTAAAATCATTGTTCTGGCAAGCGCAATTCTCTTCTGCATACCACCGGACAACTCAGCAGGCATCATGTCTATGGTATGGGCCAAATTGACATTTTCAAGCGCATCCAGGATCATATCATTGACTTCGTTTTCTGTAATTTTAATCCAATGTCTTCTCAGTGGAAATTCCAGGTTTTCGCGGACGCTCATCGAATCGTATAAGGCGTTCCCCTGGAATAGGAATCCAATGGTCGTGCGAAGTTGGTCCAGCTCATGCTTTCCGATCCCAACTACATTTTCTCCGTAAACCTTTATACTTCCTTCATCCGGAACCAGCAATCCGATTACGCACTTGATCAGTACAGATTTGCCCGCTCCCGACTTTCCAAGTACAACCACATTCTCTTCACTATTTAACCGAAGGCTGAAATCATCAAGGATCTTACGCTCACCGAATGACTTAGACAGATGTTCTATCAGAAGAGGCTCCTCATTGGGATCAATTTCCTTACTTGATATATCATGCCTCATTTTCATGAAAATTAATTAAGGTTGAGTAGATTGGCTATTTGTACAGCCAGCAGATCCATAATAAAAATGGTTACGGAGGCTATGACCACAGCTGAATTCGCAGAATTGCCTACGCCTCTTGTTCCCTTGCTCGAGGTAAAGCCTTTGTAGCATCCGATCATACTTACAGCAAATCCAAAAAAAAATGTCTTGATAAGTGCAGGGAACAGATCATTGAATGACAAATGCTGAATTACCTCGTTGAAGAATAGCTTAAAGCTTGTTTCATACCCCATGTTAACGCCGAGAAATGATCCGAAGAGACAAATAACGTCAGAAAGAATAGTAAGTACAGGCAACATCAGCGTAGCTGCAATAACCCGCGTGGCAACCAGGAATTTAAATGGATTCGTTCCGCTTATTTCCATGGCGTCTATTTGTTCAGTGACTTTCATCGATCCGAGTTCGGCGCCAATGCTGCTTCCTATCTTACCTGCAAATACCAATGCTGTCAGTACAGGTCCGATTTCCCGGATAATTGCAATAGCCACCATGCCGGGTAGTTCAGATTGTACTCCATACCTGGCCAGTGAGGGCTGAAGCTGCATGGTCAACACCAGGCCCATAATAAAACCAGTTAGACCTACAAGCCCTAATGACCGGTATCCTATGGTATAAGACTGGACGAGAAACTCCCTGACCTCGTACCTGGATTGCTTTCCCATAAACAGAAATTGCCCGGTAAATTTCGCCAGGCTACCTGCTTCTTCCAGAAATGTTTTCGTCCTTACAAAAATCGCCATGTTTCATCGGGTATTTAATTCGTGTTTATTTATTCAAAAAATAAGGGTAATTGCGCCCAGGCAAAGAAAACGTTAGATGGTTGATTTCCTCTTTTAATTACGTTCCTGGCATTTATACCAAACATCTGTTAATTCACCACATTAATCCTTTAATTTTCAAAGAAAAGCCTTTTAAAATCGTCCCCGATAAGCTAACTGGCAGATTGGGAGCTATATAAAGGAGTTGATCCTCTATAACTTAAAGGCGCCTGGCCGGTACCCTTCTGAAAGAAAGTCGAAAAATTATTGGGGTCCTCAAAACCCATGTGATTGGCAATTTCTTTGATGATGAAACTGGAATTTGATAACAGGTATTTGGATTCAGAAATGATCTTGTTATTAATATATTGCTTTGCATTCAACCCGTTGTGTTTTTTAAGCAGGAAATTTAAATGGTTCGGGTGAACATTGAGTTTCTTTGCATAAAATTGTACGCTCCTGTACGTTTTATAATTATGTTCCAGTAATTCTGAAAACCTGTCGATAACGGGATGATAATCTATTACATTGCCCATAATTGGTGCTTTAGAAAACAAACGGTCACAATGGATCAATAGTTCCAGTATCTTGACGGCCAGCATATCATTGCCTTCATTCTTTATTTTTTCTTCTTCATTCATCATTTGCTCAAATATGCAGGATAAGGATTTGGCTTGTGACTTATTAAGATATAAATAAGGCCTGATAGAAGTCCTGAAGATTTTTCTGTTGATAATGCATTCTTTTGGAAATGCGGTTTTAGAAAAAAAGTCAAGGTCAAAATGCAATAGGAATCCTTTGCAGGTGAGGGTATCAAAACTACTGGCATGAATAACCCTGCTGGGAATTATAAAAAGAGTATTGTTAAGTATCGGGAAAGCATGTTGGCCGATATTATTTAAACCTGAGCCTTCCTTAATCAAGGCAACTGTGTAAATAGACTGCCTGCTTGGGGGTACGGTGCCATTGAAGGCCCGGACCACACCTTCGAGATCATACAACGAGTACTCAAATTTGTCTTTTAGCCGCTTATCAAGATCGATTACCCCATCTCCTGAAAATTTGGTAAAGGCGCGCAAATAGCTGGACAATACTTTATCTTTTTCAGGCTGGCTTTCAGCGATATATAAATTCTTTAGCATAACAATTATTTAAATTATAACCATATGGAGTAACCAATTGGGATGCCGTTTAATTAATTTACTGACAAACAACCATTTAGATAAAAATTTGCAGTTTAGGATGATCTTACTTTTCGGTAATTGTTTAAATAAAATAGCGAAATAACGATAATTCAAGATCACAGGAAACTTTTATCAACCGTTTCAGACGGCGATCAGATACTTCAGAATTCGATTATTCTGGAAATTTCAAAATCAGAAACTATCGGTGATTTATAATAGTAGCCGGAACGATAGCATCCTATCTCAAATTTCGAGGCGCGCTTACATTGGCTTATCCAATAGTGATTATGATAGTTACAACTTTTTGGGGTATGAGCTTAATAATGAAGGAGTTTTTGGACAGTCTGAGATAATAAAGCATTAAAAATGACCGTAGGAAAAGTTTCGGGCTATGGCGGAGCCGCGGAGATGCCGTGCGCCATATTCTGTATTAACGTCAAAAATGAGAAATTGGGAATAGGCAAGGCTCATTATTTTTCTGAAAAATAATGAGCCTTGCAGGCAAAATTTTCACTGCTTGCCCGCCACCATGTTATTGCATACTGCTTAGGCCGCCTATGATCGGCAATTGACGTTGTACATCAAATTGTATCGCTGTTTGTACATATAGCTCAATCTGATATAATGTTGCAGCCTTGACACCACCCGCAATCTTTTGGAATTTTTTAAAGTATTTATAGTGAAGATCATTCAACTCGCCGGTATTTTTGATAATTCCTTCAGCGACAGCTGTGGCCAGCGTGTCGTTTAGCGTATTGTAATTTTGGGTAAACTTGTCTATCAATAAAATGCGCTTTTTCAGCAGGAGATTATACTCATTCTCGTATTGATCATAACAATCCCAAAAAGGTTTTTGTTGACTTTCATTGAGCGGAACGGCCTGCGAGATAACTTCTTTTTTATTTTTATTGAGCAAGGCCAGTGCTATGTTTACATCCTCCTTATCGGTTTGTGCAAATATTTTGCTGATAAAAATTGTTGCGAGCATTAATGTTAAAATTGTTTTTTTCATTTTGATATGGATTAAAATTTGAACGTTGATTACAATCTGAAATTCATAGAAATATAAGGATACCATCCTTCGGTTGAATGGCCGGCAAGGAACTGAAAACAGGTAAGGCCTGCAGGTGATCGCGATCCCCGGGGCACACCCGTATAAATGCGGTTCGCATCCACAACCGTATCGGTAAAACGCCACTGGTCGTCATGCCTATAGTTGTTCGCTGTTAAGAGCATCATACCCTTCGTCCCATCACAGCTTTCCACAAGACAAAGCACTTTTTGAGACTCTTCTAATAGCGGACTTTGATAAACATGTACCGTAACCTGTGACCTGGAAAACTGCGATTTATTTCCTGTACAAGAAAAGACGCCGTCACCAATCGGCATAAAGTCTTCACAATAACCTCTCTCGTGAAGATCAATAATGGCTTGCGTAAGTATGGGTTCTCTTGTCTTTTTCTTTTCCATTACAACATTATTTGGCAAGTGTTGGCTCCGGTGTTACAGGAGTGGTTCCAATAATCTTTATTCTGAGATAGTTTAGTATCAGAATGGCAATCAAAGCAAAGCCAAAAACAATGATATAGCCTGTCACTTCTTTTGACGCTGCAAGCGTAGATTGTTCTGCCAGGGCTTTATACAGGCCACCGCCGGTTAGTTGACCAGGAAAAAACCCACCGCTATCAGTCATCACGGCCAGTTTATCCAGATGCCTTACCCGTTCCGCATACAGAATATAATTATACACTCCTGAAAAAATACCGCTTCCGAGAAAAGACCGGACGAGGATCATGACTCCTCCTGCCATCATGACAACCCCCAGGTCAAAATTTTGGGTTGTATATAATCCAACGGCGATATATATTACACAGGTGGCAAATCCTTTCACAATCGACGGTGCCCAAAAGTCAGTTATGGCAAATTCATTGGAAAAACTTTGATACATCATGATATGATACACTAAAAAACCGGCGAACCCGATGATTATCATAGGTTCGGGATCAAGTTTCTTATAATACCAAATAAAGCAAAGCACACTGGCAGCTGTTACGCCCGGAATCAGGAAAAGATTGAGCTCCATATTAGTCGGCGTGTCATATTGTAAAATACCGGCAGAAAAGGCCGACTGAAAGGTTCCCGTTGAGAACACGCCGAGGATGAAAAACAGCAATAATCCTATTCGGAAACTTGGCTTCAGAAAAATTTCCAATTTGAAAAAAGGTGCAGGAATGAGTAATGTTCTTTTCAGAAAAATTAAAAACGAAAAGATAAACCCAAACGCAGCGAGCTTTATCGAGTCTGAATAAAACCAATCTTCAACCTTGCCATATACCACAACGTAATTCAACATTAACATACTAATTCCCAACAGCAAGAGGCTGGTCCAATCCATTCCTCTAATAGCCATTGTTTTTTTTAATGGATGATTTTCAACTAACAAGACTGTCAATAAAATTGCGATCAGTAAAACCATCACAACGAGGATATAGGCGTATCGCCAGTTATAATAATAAGCCAGGCTGGCAGTGGCCCAGGTTGTTAAGTACAGCCCCCCCAATGCTACAAAATATACAAAAGGGTAAAAACGGGATGTATCTAATTGTTTGCTCCACATCATCAGTTGAATAATGTATACTTCCATTAATGCGGGTATTTTTGCAAAACCAAGAATAAACACTGCTATGATCGTTATCCAGGGATTACTGGTAGTAGCGCATATGATATTCATGAGCAGCATTACGCTCAAGCCAGCCAGCAAAAGTGTTTTACTGGAAAAGCGCAGCTTCAATCGAACATCTGTCATTAGCCCTAACGCCATCCCGATATACATGGCGTTTACCGCTGCGGTATAATGTTCAGGATACATTCCCAGGCTGCTCGCCATGTCAGTTAAATTGCCTAAAAAAACGCCATTGGCACAGAGAATGACAAAAAACAGCAGAACTAAAACAGGGATCCTGAAATATATGGGTATCCATTTATAAAACAAGTCATACATCTCCATAGCACTATAGTTTAATTTTTACTTACCTCGGCATTCATTCCTGCACGCAGTTGTTTCATCAGGGAGTCCGTGTCTTTATTTTTGATAAAGTCAATTATCACTGGTACCCGTTGTTGAACTTTAACAAAGTTCCCCGTTGAATTATCCACAGGTATAGCCGAATACCGGGAACCTGTGGCTTCGGAAATGGAGACGATTTTACCCAGAATTTGTTTATCCGGGATTCCGTCTATGCCGAGCTTCATTACCTGGCCGATCTTTAACTTCTCCAACTGCGTTTCGCGGTAATTGGCTACAACCCATTTGTAATCATTCCTAACTAATGTTAAGAGGTTCTGACCGGCCTGTACAAGCTGCCCTTCCTGGATATTCCTTCTCCCTGTTACGCCGTCGTAGGGGGCGAGGATAACCGTATAGGAAAGGTTTAACTTAGCCAGGTCAACCGCCGCTTTTGCCCTTTCAATTTCTGCGTTATTCACAGATATCCTTTTAGATACCTCGTCTGTGGAAAGCGTAGTGGTGTTTCGCTGTTTCTTCAATGCGTTTGTTTGTGCAAAAAGTGCATCATATTCAGTTTTAACCTGGTCATACTGCTGCTGTGTCGCAGCACCATCTTTAAGCAGATTTTCGTACCGGTCTTTATTTTGCCTGGCATTCCACAACCTCGCCTGGGAGGCCTGGATGTTGGCGTCGGAAATGCTCAGATTACTTTCTGTTGTATTTTTGGAAGATGACGTTACTACTTTAGCAGCCAACGCGGAATGATACGCTGCTTCAGCCTGTTCAAGAGCGATCTTGTACTCCCTGTCATCAATAGTAACCAGGGTATCTCCCTTTTTAAGAAATTGATGTTCTTTAAACCGAACTTCCCGGAGATATCCCGGGATCTTAGCATTTACGGGGTTAATATATTCTTCAACCTGTGCGTCATTGGTATATGCGCCGTCGCCCAAATCAAAATAGGTGGAAATCCCCCACATAACAGCGAGCAGCACGACGATAACCAATGCAGTATTGATTATCAATAGCGAAAATCTCTTTTTTTGATTAGTTGTTTCCTGGTTAGTATCACTCATGGCCGATTATAATTAAATAGTTCCTATAGTTTTTAATAGTTGGTAGTAGTAATAAATCACATCGATTTGCGCATCAGTAACTTTTAGCTCTGCGGAGATTTTAGTGCTCGACGCATCAAGGATGTCAGTTAAGAGGGATAGCTGGTTATAATATTTTTTTTCAACGATGCGATAATTCTCCTGTGCAGACCGCAAATCTTCGCGGTAGGTATCAAGGTTTTCAACCGCTTCGTTGTATTTAATAAATCCCGCGTCAACATTTACGCCTAACTGATCTTTGACAAGCGTTTCCCTGGATTTTGATTGCTCCAGTTGTATTTTTCCCGCCCGGATCTTTCTCGGAGATTGATAAATCGAAGAAATGTTGTATTTAACAGATACACCTACCTGCCAGATATTATAAAAAACATCCTGTGACGGAAGGGTATACAAAAAAGGGCGCTGCAGCACACTACCAGAATAAAGTCCGATCTGCGGATACCTGTCGCTGCCGTAAATTTTAATATTGGTTTCTGCAATTTTAACTTCCTGCCCGGCTATTTTGAGTTCATGATTTTCTTTAAGGGCTATATCCCTGAATTCTTCAAGGGCTTTTTTCTCCTGCTGCTGTTGAAGAAGCGTGCTGTCAGGGAGCAACCTGTGATCATCCGGCAGGCCGGTAACCAGGTTAAGTTGCTTATTGGCGATTGTAACATTGTTGTCCACCTTTCTGATAGACAGCTCCAGATCTGATATGCTCAGTCTTGTGCGCAGGACGTCATTTTCTGTGACCATGCCCTGTTTTTGCATGGTTAAGATATTCGCCAAACGCTTTTTTGCAAGCTGAAGATTATTGACAAGGACAATCCGTTGATTGATCAGCCTGTAAATATCAAGATATTTGGCCGCAACCAGGAATTTGATATCCTCTTCGTTATTCTCCTGGTTAAGAAAAGCAACCTGTTCCTCAAAAGATGCTTTAAGCAAGTTGTTCCTAACCTCGTTTCCTTTAAAAATAAGCTGTGTAGCTGATACACTGAACTGAGTAAACTGGTGAGGTATCGCGCCTTTTTCGTGCTTTGAAAAAGTAGGTGTCCAAACGTCGGCGTTACTGAGGTAGCCATAATCCAGGTCGGTAGAAACGTTGGGGAGCTGGTAAAGCTTTGCGATTTCCTTTTGTTGCTTTGCAAGATCAATGTTTTTTGCCGACACTTTGAGTTGAGGACTGTTTTCAAGCGCCAGTTTAAACACCTCTTGCATAGTCAGTACCTGACGGTTAAGCGTATCCTGGGCTGAGGCAACATTGCATACAAGAAATGATGCTAATACAATAATGGTCAAGCAGGCTTGTTTCATATAAGTAAATTCTTTCTAAGGACAAATTCTCACCTGGCTTATTCAGTAAAACAGCTTGGTGAACTGATATTTCGATGAAATATTGGGATTCCACCAGCCAATTTTTGATACCAGGGAATCGGTTTATTCAGATTCAGCACTGGTTGATCCTTGTAAGCAAATGTCTTTTATTTATAAATCCAAGTCCTTTTGAAAACAAAGAATGTAATGTTCAAATCAAACCGGACAATGGGATTAAGTTTAAAAGAGGGGAACAAAAGTCTTCCCTTTCCCCCTCAGTTTATTTACCTTGACAAGCTACTGGGACTTGTCGGATGGTTTGATGATCATTCGGAGGGACTGGTCCCTGCTGAAATAAGCGATCAGCCAATTATAAAAAGTTGTGATGCGATTGCTTGCTGTTACCAGGGACAGCAGGTGAACCATCAGCCACATATAAAAAGCCAATATCCCGTTAAAATGAGCTTTGCCTGGCAGATCGACCACCGCGCGGTTCCTGCCAATAATTGCCATACTTCCCTTATCATGATATTTAAAGGGATGTAGCTCTTGGTTTTCGAGTTCCGCTATTAAATTATCGGCCAGATTTTTTCCTTGCTGAATAGCAATTTGGGCCATTTGCGGATGGCCTCCCGGATAAGCACTTTCATGTGTCTGCAGGCTGATATCTCCGATCGCGTAAACATTTTTCATGTTTAGCACTTCATTATATTCATCTACAATGATCCTGTTGCCACGCCCGTAACTTTCCGGAGGGATCCCTTCAAACTTTGTTCCGGTTACCCCGGCGGCCCAGATCAGCGATTTGGTATCTATTTGCTGACCATTTGTAAAAACAACGGTATCTCCGTCATAATCTTTAACCTGCATGCCCAGGCGGACGTCAACCCCCATCTGGGTTAATGCTTTAAAAGCATATGCGTGCGTTTTATCGCTCATCGGTTTAAGTACTTCGTTTAACCCATCGACCAGGTAAATGTGGGGTTCCGTTCCTGACGCTGGTATTTCCGGGTGGTCCTTCGCCAGGATATCTCTTTTCATATCTGAAAGCATACCTGAAATTTCTACCCCGGTCGGGCCGCTGCCTACCACAACAACATTCATTTCTTTCTGACGTATCTGCGGGTCAGGTTCTGCAGAAGCCGCTTCCAGCCTTCCAAGAATATGGTTACGTAAAGCCAGCGCGTCACCGAGCGTTTTCATGGGAAGGGAATGATGTTTGACATTCTCCATGCCAAAGTAGTTGGTTGAGAGTCCGGTGGCTAAAACCAGGTAATCGTATTGTATAGGCTTAGAATTAATTAAGACCACCTTTGCATCAGGTAGGATCTTTTCCAGCTCACCCATACTGAAGTGAACATTCTTATATTTGCGAAGTAGTTTCCGGAAGGGATAGCTAATGTTAGCAGCGTCCAAAAAACCGGTTGATACCTGGTAAAGCAAGGGTGGAAAAAAATTATAATTATTTCGGTCGACAAGGGTAATTTCAAAATTTTTGTCTTTGGCAAGTTCCTTAATCAGGTTCACACCCCCAAACCCGCCGCCAATGATCACAACATGTTCCATAGTTATTTATTTAAATGATTTATAAATTTATTTTCATCCTGATGGCTGGAAGATACCCTGCCGGCCATCATGCTTTCCAGCCTCGCTGCATAGAAATTCATTTCTATATTTAAAAAAGCAATGCTTTTTTTCTTTCCAACCTCTTTTCTCATTTTATCTGTCTGGCGCCCGTAGAGATCCGTCACATCGTTAACCCAATTGAAAATGAGGTCAGAAAATAAAGCTGACCGCTCTTCTGGTTGAATACTTTTAATTCGAAGCAACCCAGCCTCTTCCATTTTTTCGGCAGTGAGCGCTACGTTTTTACTTTGAAGCTTGTCATAGATAGCCCAGAATTTCTTTTCTTCCTTCGCTGTAAGCTGAATAAACTCAGCGATCATTTTTCTCCTGTCTCCGCCATTAGGGAAGGCAGGCCGGTTATCATTAACTTTAAACAGTGAGATCCACACTTCGGCAATTGCGAGGCTGATCAGCTTTTTCCCGAATTTTTTCATTTTAAATAGCTCTATAAATGCAATTAATATTTTTTTATAATATTTTTTTACTTTCTTATACGGCTCATTGAAACCCGGGAAAGCAATTGTTCAACATCAAACCACACCCTTTGCATGATTACCTTTCCATTGCGCCAACCCCTGACAGCCGCAACCGTAACTGCATAGTTGCTGTATTTTGGCTTGAACAGGTAATCTCCGAAAACGAACGCATCAGTCTTTGACCCCATTACCCAGGCAACAGAACAGGTCAGGCTTTCATTACCAGATGCAAATAAGTTGATGTAAGGATCGATCAACACCTGATTATCCGGAAACAACTCGCAAATGGAGCGGGCTGCTATTAGGAAATCCCTTTTGTTTTGCGGATTAGTCATGCCGTTTATGAACACGACAACTTCATCTGAATAAAAACTACTGTAGTCGTCCCATCTGCGCTCATTCCAGGCGCGATCAAGTGCGGACACTTTTTGAAGGTTTTCGGCTAATTTCATAAGTGATGCTACATTATTGTCGTAAAATATTCTCGCGATGACGGTTACACAAATTACGGTTAGCCTCATTTCGCTTATCTTTCAAATCCAAACGAAAGTCTTTGGAAAGCACATAATGTTAACTTCATGCGTTTAAAATGTCTCCTAAACTGAATTCGTAAATCAATGATACAGTTGGGCTGTATGCAGAACGGTTGTCAATAAGAAGGCGCACACCGCTATAATAAGTCCGAACATGAAGATATTATAGGCAAGCCGGAGCTGACGGTATTTCTTTCCAAGAACTCCTCCCTGGGCATGAACATCGCGAATAAGTGCGCTGTAAAGGAATTCACTGCTTTCCATCATTTGAACCATTCCTTTTTCATATTCCCCGAGTGGCATTTTATAAAAGTTACCAAAGAACAACAGATTGATATCTTCACTGGCCAGGTCCCTGGCCTGGAAGGTTCCTTTTGAAATATCGGGACGTGTAGCAAGAATTGAAAAGATCATTGAGGAAAGACTCACTCCAAGAATAATAATGGTGGGGATAATAAGGTAGGTGTCGGTATCCAATCTTCTGACCAGCAGACTGATGATAGCAGAAAGAATGATCGAATTAACGGTGATTAAAATATGGGCTTTATTGTCTGCCATACTGCTAAGCCGCTGGTTATTGGACGATGCGATTTTAAACATCGTATCCACACCTTTTTCCGTTTTCTTTTTTTTATTCTTTTCCGGTTTGCCTCCCTGCAATATGCTTTGTGGCTTTTTCATAGTTCATTTCTCATTTTACTTATATTAAACTCATCAGGAGCGTGACCGGTAATACTGGTCATCACTCCTGATGAGTTTAAATCAGATATACAATAGACTTTATCTCCCGAGACAGACTTTACCTCCCAAGACCATCCTTGACATAGGCAATTCCGGTAAAACCTTGTCCTAAATTTTGCCCGCCGTATATTTTTGTATGGGCCGTGCCATCAAGGCGGCTTCTATAAATACTCCCGGTCAGGTCTGTTACAAAAACACGATCATTTTCAATATCCATTGCAAGACCGATGGCTTCGTCAAATCCTCCCGTGAGTATCTCGGTCTGCCATTCGTCCATATCTAGGCGGTTTAGCGTGTTCCCTTTGGGCGGATCGCCACGATCGGTCCAGTACAATTCATGGGTGAGGTGATTGATCTCCAGATCAATTGGTTCTGGCAGGTCTTTTAACAGGATTTCGAGATCTTTCCTGTTTGCCGGATCTTCTCCCGCAGGCAGGTCGATCCCAACACGGAATATTCTTCCCGTACCGCTATTTGGAGGCCCTTTTTGAGTCCAATACAAATAACCTGCCTCAGGATCTATTGCGATACCTACACAATGCCTCCTCTCGTCCAGCTGGTGCTCAGGGCCTTCACCTGATATCACCAGGGTAGTTATCCCCGTGCCGTCCAGGTTTGCCCGCATAACACGCATCCCTTCCCGGTCGCACCAATAGATCAACCGATTTTTCAGATCAAGCTGCATTTGTTTCGCCGTTGTTGTTTCACCTTTCTGTATGATTAGTTGTCTGCCCGACCCATCATAATTTATTCTTTCGATATAACCATCCTTCTGTTCCCAGTGCGCTCCCATATTGGTCCAGTAAATATGTTTGTTTTCCGGGTCAACGCAAACGCCATCCGGCGTGCCCCCGCAATCATCTACTAAAGTACCTAACGGATTACCTTCGGTGTCGAAAATCAAAATTTTGCCCTTATACCCGTCCAGTACGAGTAACCTGCCTTTATCTGATGAAGGTTTATTCTCCATATTTTCAAAAATTAATGCTGCACCTTACATACTGCAGCCGATTTACCGAATTATTTATTTAAAGCTTTAAGAATAGCAAGCTGTTGTTCATCACGTTCTGTTTCCAGTTCTTCAATGGGAATCTTGCCATAGCTTTCCGCAGCTTGTTTTAGCAAAATTGCTTTAGTTGGCTCGTCTAATGTTGGGATTCCAAGTACTTCCCAGATATGTCCAACCATGGGGCCTAAACCTTCAAGAAAATGCGGAAAGCCGCCCTTTCCTCCGCCGAGAGTAAAGGTTTTAAAGGGGCCTGCTGCGGCCCATCTCAGGCCAATCGAACTGGATACGATCCCGTCAAGATCTTCCATGGTAACAACCCCTGATTGTACCAGGTGCACGCTTTCTCTTAAAAGCGCACATTGAAGGCGGTTTGCAACAAATCCTGTTACTTCCTTTTGAATGAGGACCGGATGCTTACCCAGGGCCTTATAGAAATTCAGCGCTTCGTCTGTAGCTTCTTTACTTGTATTTTTACCAGGAACTACTTCCACTAACGGAATAAGGTGTGGCGGGTTAAACGGATGGCCGATCAGCACCCGTTCAGCATTTTTCATTTTTTCAGCAAAAACAGTGGCAGGAATGCTTGACGATGACGAAAACATAAGCGCTCCGGGTTTGGCAAATTGTTCCAGCCGGACATACAGGTCCTGCTTAAAAGCGATATTCTCGGGTCCATTTTCCTGGATGAAGTCTGCATTTTCGACTGCTTTCCCGAGTTCGCTTTCAAAAGACAGGCGTGCGGTCAGATCTGCGACGTCATATCCAAGGGAACCTAAAGTAGGTTTGATCAGATCAAGTCCCTGTAAAGCAGTTTCCCGAATATCCGGTCTCGGATCATTGATAACAACATTCAACCCGTTGGCCAGGAACAAACCTGTCCAGGATAGACCTATTGCGCCTGCACCGATCACAGCTATCGTTCTTTGTCCGGAGATAAAAGCTGCCTTTTTTTCGTTGGTTTTTGATATTGTATTCATAATAGTAAAATTTTAAGTAAAGACGGATTAGATTATGCACCTATAAAATTTGGTTTTCGTTTTTCAATAAAAGCCTGGGTGCCCTCTTTAAAATCAGCGCTCATTAACGCCAATTTTTGATTTTCAGCTTCTACATCCAGTTGCAGGGTAAGGTCGTTGGTCAGCGAGGCGATCAAAGCTTGTTTAGTCAGGGCTAATGCCTTTGTTGGCATTTTTGCCAGGCGAGCTGTCAGATCATCCCTTTTTTGCAGGAATTCCGCTTGAGGAAAAACTTTATAGATCATACCCATGCGCTCGGCATCGGCAGCTGACAGTTTATCAGCCAGCAGCATAAGCGCGGACGCCTTTTGCCAGCCTATTAGCCGGGGCAAATAATAGGTACCTGCGCTGTCAGGAATAAGCCCTATATTACTGAAAGCCTGCAGAAAATAGGCATTGTCAGATGCAATAACGATGTCGCAGCATAATGCAATATTAGCGCCTGCACCTGCTGCCGGGCCGTTGACCGCTGCTACCACCGGTTTTTCGAGTTCTTTTATGGCTTTGATAATGGGATTATAAAGTGCTCCCACTTTCTTGCCCAACTCCCCCGGGCTGCTGGCGGATGCCTCCACAAGGTCCTGGCCTGCGCAAAAAACATCCGACGCCCCGGTCAGACATACACATCTGATCGAGGGATCTTTACATTCATCAAGACTTTTAAGAAGCGCTTCTGCAAGGGCTTTATTAATAGCGTTCCACGATTTCGGTCTGTTAAGGGTGATCAATCCTATCCCATTCGCGACGGAAAAAAGAACAGGAGAAGATTCTGATGCATTGGTAGTCATAATTATTTTTTTTATAGTTTATTTGTCAGCCATGCTGTTATGTGTCATCAACTGCTATAGACAACAACGTGTATTAAGCAATAGCGCCCGCCGATTTAAGCCGTTCAATCTCTGCATCGTTGTACCCGAGATGCTTTAATATTTCAACGGTATGTTGCCCCAGTCCCGGAGCCAGGCGGGGAGCCACCTTTTCTTCACCCCATACCTTCATCGGACTATCCACAGTCTGCATACTCGTATCCGCATCACCGTTTTCGATCTGGCGAATAACGTCATTGGCAATTAACTGTGGATCCTGAGCTATTTCACTAATAGTTTGAACAACACCGAAAGTGACGTGTACCTGGTCGAGTGCTTCTCTCCAATAGGACAATGGATGTTTAATAAATTCCGCTTGTAATAACAGCATTAATTCGGCCGCATTAGAATGCCGCGCTTTTGCATCTGCAAATCTCGTATCTGAAAGTAATTCGGGGCGGGCCAACGCGTTTACCAGGCCGGGCCAGTCTTTTGCTTCTACTACAAAAGCCAGTAGTAACCAGCGGTCATCTGAAGTTTGATAGGTATTGGTAAGGGCATTGTGTGGTTTTTCCCTGTTTCCCGATGGTCCGGATACAGCTTCACCGTCCAATGCTGCCTGGATCCAGCCGCCGGCTGCCCATGCACCCTCCGCAATAAGGGAGGTAGATACTTTACAACCGGTACCTGTCTTCTCTCTCCTGTAAAGGCCAGTCACAATAGCTCCGTATAATGTACTTGCCGTTGCGTGGTCACCAATACCTGCAACCGGTAGTGTTGGCGGACTGCCTTCGTTTCTTGCGCTGTCCATTAAGCCGGTACGCGCCCAATAGGCTGTAATATCAAAGCCCGGCTTATCCGCTTCGGGCCCCTTCTCTCCGTAACCAGTTATGTCAGCGTAAATAAGTTTGGGATTAATTTCGCTGACTTGCTCATAGGTTATTCCTAAAGGTTTGCGAACATGCGGAGGGAAGTTTACAACAAAGACATCGGCCTCCGCAATGAGCTTTTTTAAAATTTTTTGCGCTTCCGCATCTTTCAGATTAAGCGATATACTGCGTTTATTCCGGTTGGTCAGCTGCCAGAAATAATTCTTTTTGCTTTTGGGATTGGGTTCAACCATGTATAAGAACCGGTGCGGATCTCCCATTCCGGGAGGTTCGATCTTAATGACATCTGCACCAAAATCTGATAATATGGTAGCTGCGGCAGGACCAGCAATAAAGCTGGCACAGTCGATGACCTTCAGGTTGCTAAAAATTCCTTTACTGTTTGTCATGATTTAAATTTTAAATAGTGTATTCAGTTATGAAGGGGTTTGTTGTTGGCAAGGAGATAGGCTATCCGCTCTTGCGTTTGAGTAGTACCTAATAAGGAGAGAAATGCCTGTCTTTCAAGGTCAAGAAAGTGCTGTTCTGAGGAAAAGGCTTCAGCATGATCGCCGCCGCATACGATATACGCTATGTGACCCGCTATTACAGCATCATGTGCTGTCATCGTTTTTGAATCAATGGCTGATTTAATCTTTTCTTCGAAAGCAGCAAATGCATTTCTGCCTAGAATAGGGATGTCATTTCTCATTTTCTTAGCGGTATAATCTTCAGAAATTATCATAACCGCCATTTTCGCTATCCCTGTCGGCGAAACCGGTGTGGATACAACAAGGTCATTCTCATTTAAAAAGATATTTTTCGCTTCCTCTCCGTTATGGGATACTTTAGCTTTCAAAATATTTTCAGCCACCTGCATCAGCAATTGTTCACGTGGGAGGCCAGTCTTGTCTGCCTTGTCAAAGGCCCTTATGGTAAGCTCTTTGGTTCCACCTCCGGCTGGGATCAGACCTACACCGGCTTCCACCAGGCCCATATGCGTTTCGCTGGATGCCACAACAAAAGCGGAATGAAGGCAAACTTCGCAACCACCGCCCAGCGCACTGCTGAAAGGTGCAGCAACTACCGGAACAGGACTTAATTTGAGTGACATCGTAGCGTGCTGCAGGTTAAGGATGGTGTTTTCAAGGGCTTTCCATTTTCCTGACCTGGCAGTTTCCAATATCAGGGCAAGGTTCGCTCCGGCTGAAAAATGCTTTCCGGTATTACCAATGACAAGTCCCCTGAATTCCTTACTACCCTTTTCACAACCATTTACGATGATCTCGCTGATCTCATCATTTAAGGCATTAGCCTTAGTATGAAATTCTATGATTCCAATTCCATCACCTGCGTCAAGAATAGTTGCACCGTTGTTTTCAAGATATATTTTACCGGCACTTTTGATCTTTTCCAGGTCAATCGCAATTTTGTTCTGAGCGAGATTGGACAGATTAATGTTTAATGCTTTTCCGTTCATTATTTCCGCGTAACTTAAGTTTAAGAAGATGTTCTATTATCAAATGCTATAAGGAGCCGTTACAGATAGATACCTGCGGCGAAAAGATCTAAACAAACGCTCCAAACCCGGTGATAGCCTTGCCGACGATAAGAGTATTCATTTCACGTGTGCCTTCATAAGAATATATAGCTTCAGAATCAGCCACAAAACGACCTATATTATGATCCAGAAGTATACCATTAGCTCCGAGTACCTCCCGGGCCCAGCCAACACATTCTCTCATTTTTACGGTACAAAAAGCTTTTGCAAGGGAGGCGTGTTCATCCTTTAGTTTGCCTGCATCCTGTATTTGGGACAACCTGACGCACATCGTTTGCGAAGCTGTAATGTTTCCGAGCATTTTTACCAGCAAATCCTGCACGAGCTGGAATTTCGCAATTGGTTTTCCGAATTGAAGCCGGTTTTGAGCATATAGTAAAGCATTTTCATAAGCCCCCATCATACATCCAACAGCTTCCCATGCAACAAAGGACCTGGTCATCCGCAACACTCTCGCGGTATCCCGGAATGAACTGTCTTCCTGCAATCTGTTGGCCTCTGGTACGATACAGTTTTCCATAATGATGTGCGCATTTTGGACGATTTTTAGCGCCATTTTATTTTCAATTTTTTCTGCCCGGAAACCAGGAGCATTATTCTCTACAATAAAACCTTTAACCTGGTTGTCTTCAAGGTCCCTCGCCCATATAATAGTGAGGTCGCCCCACGTGGCATTACCGATCCATTTTTTTTCTCCGTTCAGGATCCAGTGGTCACCTTCTCTTTTAGCCGTGGTCAGCAGGCCGCCTGACGCGCCTGAACCAACCAGCGGCTCGGTCAAACCAAACGAACCTATTTTTTCCAGGCGGGCCATCTGCGGTAACCAATGTTCTTTTTGCTCCTCAGATCCGCATAAAAAGATTGAGCCCATGGCCAGGCCGCTATGTACACCAAAGAAAGTGGCCAGCGAACAGTCAACACGGGCGAGTTCCATAGCAAGAAACCCAGCAAAAAGGGTTCCGCCACCTGCACATCCATAGCCAGTGTAACCTGCTCCGGCAATGTTCAATTCTTTAAACGGGGGCAAGAGCTCAAATGGAAACGCATCTTTTGCCCAGTATTCATTTACTATAGGGTTTGCTTTCTTTTCTGCAAACTCCCTTACTTCGGCAAGTTTCTCTCGCTCCTTGTCCGAAAGGCAATCCGCGATCATGTAAAAATCAGAATTTGGTGCTGGTAAAGCACCTGGCAAATTGGTAGTACTCATAACAATGATATTTTAGTTTGTAAATTCAATTATCTGGTTTTTGTACATGACAAAAGTAGCCTGACATTTACACTTAAATCTTTCGTATTCAAACGATATACTTTCACAATCAATGATTAACCCATACTGGTAAATACATGAGAAAGCAAGCCCTCTGAACATTGCCTGGTCTTGGTTTTAGTGGCTGGAAAAATTTAATAATTAGTCGTTTGACAAGAGATCACTACGACAATGCCAGCATGGCTCAATGGGTTCTTATGTTGCATTGAGCACTGCATGACCGTTAAACGGTAAGTACAATTTTTCCGGTATGCTGATTGGCTTCCATTCAGCCTTTAGGAAGTATAATTAAGTACTAATTAGTACTGTTAAGCATGATGCCTTTTTTTTCTTTAAAATGGGGAACAAAAGGGCTTTTGAGGAACAAATGGGGGTCAAAAATTGAACAATAATGACAAGAATGAATCGAGTTGGAGATTGCAATATTTATCAATAAACTCATTATCAAGTATTTACAACACTATAGAAATTAAAAAGTGATGATTTTTAAAGATTTTTTATATTTATAACTAATTGAAAATAAGATATTTACTGAGTTTATTTCAATTATTTACCGATACAGAAAGTAATATATTTCTGACAATCAATTACTTACAGAGATTAAGTTACAAATGAGTAACAAATATATAATATAGTAAAAAATGTTAATAACTCACAAATTTTTATTCAATATTTTAACTGCAATAATCTAATTTCTCGATTTAAACTTATTTGTTTTCTACTTTATAATTTAATTAGCGTTGAGTTAATATGCGTTAATTTACAATTATAGGCTGCATTTCGCGCCATATCGGTTCCTATTCCAATATGCCTTTTTCTCTAAGATTTTGTATATCCCTCGGCGCTGTATCCGAAGAACAGTTTATCACCTTAGCCCATTCTGTACTGATTAGCTTTCCATAAAATTATTCGAGAAAAACACTAATCGTAAATTATTGAAGGCTATTAATAAAACATCACGATTCTTTTTCGAAAAATTGCGCACTATTAAAAACTGATAATTAACTCTTTAATAGGTTTCAGACACTATCATCCAATTTGCCTTCTACAAGTCGCTCGTAAATTAGCTGAAGTTCCCGGTTCATCGCCACCTGGTTCTCCGGATCAAGATCCTGCAGTATCATTTCTTTAACTGATAGCGCGATCGTGTACCAAGCCAATTTGGGGTTTTTGAAATCACTGACCGGCTTAGCCTTGTACGGAAGGCCGGCAAAACGGCTAAAGTCATAAGTTCCTTTTCTGGCCCAATCGTAAAATTCGAGGAAAATAGGAACGATCTTCACATTCTTATCCCGGTCGTAGCGGTCGAAAATACTTTGCACCTCGTTTTTGATGATATACGGCGTCGCGTAAAAGTCTGCGCTGATCATAAAAAAAACAATGTCAGCCTTTTCAAACTCTGGTTTTAACACTGTTTCCCATTGATCTGCAGCGAGCAACCTGGTACAATACCAAGGCTCTCCGATCAGCTCATCATCGACCAAAGGTTGCAAATACCTTCGTAATTCATGGACCTGTGCCAAGTCTTTTTTGGAGTACGATATGACCACCCGCTTCTTTTTGATCTGGTTCGTGAGGAATTCCTGGTAATCTTTTAAACGAAAAATATGCTCAGGCCCCGCCACTGGTTTTTCTTTATCAGACAGCTTACTTTCGGTAAAAACCAATAAGCCTTTTTCTGCGTTTTGATTCAGTAACTCCACCGAAACAAATATCTTTCCGTCAAGTGATACCATTTCTTCGGTGTCATAACCCTTATTGATCAGCCGCAATTGCTCGATCACCTTTTTGATAAAGTTGGTCGCCGTACCATGTCCAAAATTATAGACGTCAATACAGGCATCGCCTTTTTTCTTCCCAATATCGAATTTGATCATCACGATCTCCTCCGTCGCCGTGTCCTTGATGATCAAGGCATCCTTCCAGTAATAATAATTTTGCCCCTCCGGATCTTCTTTAATGAACTGGCCATACTGGGCAAAAAATGCCAGGATCACCTGTTTATGAATAAAACCGCAATACGTGAACCGGCGGTACGGCGTTTTACGTTTGTCTAAAAACAAGTTAACCGAAGTGGCGGGTATCGCTGGTAAGTATAGGGGTGCAATGTAGATATCCCGGATAGGGTGTTTAAAGATCATTTTGAACTCCTGCATAAAAGCAAGCACAGCATCTGCGAGGACCCCATTTTCAGGAAAAAGGTCAGCGAACTCTTTTAAACTGATCTCGCCTTTTGAACCTGCCAATTCTGTAAGTACCTTGTATACTTCATCGATGATGACTTCTTTACGGATATAGATCCTCCCACCTTCTAAATTTTTAGAGCAAAGCAAGATGCCGATCTGGTCCAAATAGCGCGCAAGGATATTACTTTTCAACAGATCGATTGGGTTTTTAAGCCGGCTATTACAAAATGCCTGAAACTCCAAAGGACTCAAGACCGCAGGCCCAGTATAGCTTGTCACTGCGTCCTTGACCACGCCGAAATACCCGGGCAATACAGCGCCCAGGATCGACATATGATCCAACATTTCTTTAAAAACATGGTCAAAATAGCCCATATTCCTTGAAGGTTTAATAATGGACAGATTCAAAAGATCGAAAATAAAAGCATAATCCTTTATTAAGCGTTCGTTGTTCAGTGGGCCCAGCAGTGCCCGGTTCCCTACTTTATTTTGCAAAAGCAGTAACCAAATTTCGTAAGCGTTATTTCCCGCAGTTTTAAAGGCGAAATTATCAGCCTCCACTGCTTGGTTATAGAACTTGACCGAATCCAGCCAGTATTCGACCGGATAATCTTGATTCTCTAGTTTACTGGTCGTTCCATCTGCTGCGATCTGGATCGACGGCCTGCTTTTGAGATTATTTGTTGCTGTCTCCCAAAGCAGCAAGTAAATGGTATTAGCAGTAAAGAATACCTGGTGGGTGTCATGATAATAATCGTGACCGCCAAAATCAAAAAGACGAAGTTCGCAGGGCCTGCCGATGCTTTCTACGATAGCCTTACTTTGCGCCGGTATTTCTCTCATCCAGTGCGTCGCAGGATGTGATAAATGCAGTTCTTCATCGTTGCTAAGGTATTTGGCCAGCGTCGTTTTACCAGCCTCACTGTTACCGATCAGGATGATCTTGATCTGTGTATTGATATATTCCTTTTCCTTCCGGATATCTGCAAGGACGCTTAAAACCGCATCTTTACCTTGAATAACGATTTCCATCGGCGGCCGCTCCATCGGGTTCTTGGCGATATTAATGGTACCTAACTCCCATTTGGCATTTTTAATTCCAATACGGCGGATCAGATCTTCCAATGGGCTGATATCTGCTATGCGATTGGCATGCAGATCCAGCGTTAAAAGCGATGGCGCATCAGCAAGAAAGCCGATATCCTGTAAAATATTACTGCTCAGATTCAGCTCTTTCAAATTCACCAAACGCGCCATGGGCAGTTGCCTGGAGATGACGTTATTGTTCAGATGGATAAACTCTAGTTTGGTCAATCGGCTCAGCGGTGCAGGATCGTTGATCGTATTATTGCTCAAATTGACATAGACCAGTTTTTTTAAGTCAGCGACCGGCTTGATATTTTTGATGCCCCAACGGTCCCAGCTGCCATCCTCTTTTTTCCAGTCCCCACCGCAGATCAGCCGTTTTAAATTTTTAAGGGCTTTGAGATCGGTAGATAAACTCTGTAACAGGTTCCGTTTCCCTTTATTGTTGCTCACCTGCTTTCGCCATTTCTGGTCCTGGTAGATCGCCCATTCGTTACTTAAAATGAGTTCCTCCAGATGGATGCACTCAAACAGCTCTGGTAAGGAATCCAAGTCTGTTAAACCGCAGCGGCCTAGGTCCAACCTTTTGTTTTTACTACGCATACATTCCGTAACAAGGTAACGCGCGTGAGACAGATCTTCAGTATCATCATCAATGATCAGATCGACGCCTTCATCGAGATCATCGGTGAGCCACATCTTTTTGACCTCCGGATAATAGAGTATGCGGCTAAGTAGTGCACCCTCGTTCTCCGGATTGATTGCTCTAAATCCAGCATCCCGAAAAAAATAGAACAACTTTACTAAAGAAGCCTCTCCTTCATACTTTCCGATCCGAAGATTACTATAGATCAACTCTCGGTGTTTGACCGAAAGCACGGAAATATTCCCCAAGGGTTCAGCTAAAAAAGCCAGTGCGTTCTTAATATTCTTCGGAAGTCCTGTTTGATAACTTCCTGATATTTTGGCTTTCAACAAATTGGTGACCCAGTGAGTCTGGTTCACATTGGATTTAGCGATCACCCGCCGGTCATGATATTGGTTCCATTCACTTTTATTGTAGGCGTTATAATCAATGTAGGCGATAAGTTCCCCGCATAAGACCCAAAAGTGACGCCTATCGTCATCGTTCCGACTATCTAAATATTCCAAAAAACGGCTAAAGGTACTTTTCTCACTTTTGAATTGGGCCAGTAGCTCAGAAAAAAAATCGGGAGCCCTATCGTATTGCCAAAATTCTAAAAATTTCTTCCTGGCCAGCTCGTAATAGAATTCATCCGCATAGGCGATCGGTTCGATATGCTTATTAGCTAAAAGACGTTTACTATCCGCCCTTAATACCAACACCGCGCTTAAAATATTCCGATCGACCGGTTCTTTTAAAATACTATTGTAAACTCTTTGGTCGGGTGTACAGAAAACGATCGTGCCTGGCAATAAAGCAGCTTCGTAAAATGCGTTCCGCATAATGCTAAGGCTTTCAACATAGCCCAGACTACCTGCCCCGGTACCTAAAATGACCGATGCGATCAACTTGACATCCTCTAACTGCGTAATTTGCTGAGCGACCGTCCTTCCGATCTGCCGGATCGCGGTATAGTTACTGGTGAAATCTTCTACCGCACAGGCGAAAGCGATATATCGAAAATGGGGCGTTTCAAATGGCACGATCTCAACCTCCCCTAATTGATAACTTTTGCGATAGGCACTTTGCGGTACCTCATGCTCGTTCAAATATTTCGCAAAGGGTCCGGATAAAGAGCCAACAGTGGAGATAGGGATGATGATCAGATCACAATCGATCTGAAAAATATCTTGTAATTCGATTTCGGACATTTGTAAGGAGATCAGGTCGGTTTATAAAAATACGCAAAAATATGCAGTTAATATATAGACAAATATTTAACTTTACCCAACAACCCCAAAACTTTATGGCAGACAAAGAAATCGTTCCCAAAGAACTTGACCTGATCCAGGATGTGATCAAACGCATGGCCACAAACTCCTTCCAAGTCAAAACCTGGATGATGAGTATAGTTACCGCCATATTGGCTTTTAAGAACACGGAAGTTTTTAGTGCCGGTTTGACAAAGGACCACCATGGCGTTTATATTTGTCTGGTATTATTAATGCCTATCATTTGCTTTTGGTACCTCGACGGCTTTTTTCTTCGAACTGAAAAACTTTACCGTGAGCTCTACAAATGGGTGATCGCCAATCGCCCAAAAACCGACAGATACTTATATGATCTCAATACATTAAAGAGGGAAAATTTCGTAGATACCAGCCAACCTGATATAGATTGCCAAGCGGACGCCAAAACTGTTTGGGACGCTATGAAAACAAAAACATTACTCCCTTTTTACCTGGTCCCGTTCCTGCTCGTGGTTTTTCTGGCGGCATACAATTGGTTCTCCTTGTAATTACAGCTGATCCTAAGCTAAGAATAGCCGACATTGGTCAGGGCTTTTATTGATATAAATAGCTTTTTATCTCATCATTAGAGTCGGTTTGCGTATCCTTTTTATAGTAACCCATTGGAATGGAAATTCTATACCGATCCATTTTTAAGGCAGTTACCTCGTGCTCAACTAGTCGCGCATCAAACAGGATCAAATCTCCGCTTTTCGGATAGATCGCAATAAGGTCTTCTTTTAAATGGAATAATAACTGGCCACCATGGATATCATCCTGGTCGGTCACAAATAGCACTGCGCTTAATTCTTCAGTATCAACATGGCGTTCGTACCGGTCACCAACTTTTTTTAATGCATTAATATTGATAGCGTAAACCAAATCGTTATCCGCGACATACACTTCTTCCGAGATCGTATTGGCAATTTCTAAAATTCTACTGGCATATAATTCATAAAGCCATCCTAAACTTTTTTTGATAATATCGCCTGTGATCACATGGTAGGTCATGCCACGTGTTTCCTCTGGTTCTCTGGATGTAGGATTGTTCCCATCTAAAAAAACCGCCGTTGAATAACGATCAACCAGATTTTCAATTTCTTCTGCCCAGCCTTTCGGTAGGTCATTCGTTTCGATCAGGTTTATTTTATAATAGAAATCATCAATTTTATTCATGAGTATTATTATTAATAATTTGCAGCAGGTTGTAAAAAACGCCCGCAACATTATCCTTATTCATCGCATTGCATGGTTCTATCTGTTGTCCTGATGACAAACCAAATTTTAAATTTCTTATTAGGTTAGGTTTTGTTAGCAAATCAATTTTGTTGGCAACCATCAAATAAGGCACTCTGCCGAAACACAGCTCATCGATCACCAAGGAATGTTGTTTTAACTCATCTAAATATTCCTTCGCGCCGACCTTACTAGCATCGAACATGAATAATATGGCATCAAATTTCGATCGTTGTCCTTCAAGAATATTTCTTAGTAATGCTTCATCATTGGGCTCATCTAAACAATAAATATAGATCATACTGTTTTTGACCTTACACCTACCATTGATGATCTTCAAATAGCCGACACCGCCAAATTTTTTGAAAATATTTGTCGGTGGATACCACGAAATTGATTTTGTAAATTCCGTTTTACCGACACCTTTTTCGCCAATAACAAGTATTTTCGCCGATTCCATTACAACAGCGAGTTAATCAAGACATGCTTGACGGTCTGAAACTCTTTGATCGCTTCTGTAGATAGATCTTTACCAAAGCCAGAGCGTTTCACACCACCGTGTGGCGCTTCAGAAGCAAATGTTAAGTGGTTGTTTATCCAAACCGTTCCGAACGAAAGTTGTGTCGACATTCTAAATGCCCGGCCAATGTCTTTAGTCCATATAGAGGAAGCCAAGCCATATTCCACATCGTTCGCCAATTCTATAGCCTCCGTTTCTGTTTTAAATGAATTGATCGTTAGCACCGGTCCAAAAACTTCTTTCTGAATGATCTCAGATTTTCGATCCGGGTTTAAGATAACGGTCGGTTTATAAAAATAGCCTCGTTCAAATGACAAGTCACGCGTTCCTCCTAATAACAATTCTGCTCCGTCGGAAATAGCCTTTTTCACAAAACCGTCAACTCTGTTTAAATGTTCTATGGATATCAGTGGCCCGATCTCTGTGTCTTCATCAAACGGTAAGCCCATTTTCACTAAACTCATTTTCTCGACCACCGCTTTAGTCACAGCTTCGAGCACATTTTCCTGAACATATAATCGTGTAGCAGCGACGCAATCTTGCCCCGAATTTACCGTGGCATTGAAAGCTGCGGATGCGGCTATGGTCTCAATGTCGACGTCGTCAAAAACAATAAACGGCGCCTTTCCACCCAGTTCCAATGTAACTTTGGTAATATTTTTTGAAGCCCTTTCCATGACATCCTGTCCGGCTTCAGAAGATCCGGTGATACTGATGATACTTACGTCAGGATTCTCGGTAATAAACTGCCCAGTTTCATCATCACCTGATATAATATTAACGACCCCATCAGGTATCCCAGCCTCTTTGGTCAATTCAGCCAAGGCTAAAGTAGACAATGGCGTTTGCGGGGCAGGCTTCAAAACTAAGGTACAACCAGCCGCTAAGGCCGTTCCGATTTTCCATACCGCCATCATTAACGGGTAATTCCATGGCGTTATTAATCCTGCTACGCCCAACGGCTCCCTCAGAAAAATAGACAATCCACCTGTTGTTAGACTCTTACTTTCCAAGCCTCCTAAATCTCTTACACTGGCGGCAAAGAAACGTAAATTGTCAACGATCAACGGGATCTCTGCAGCCAGACATTCATAAGAATAAGCCTTTCCGGTATCTTCCGCTTCCAATTTGCTTAAGTATTCGGACTTTTCCTCGATCAGATCGGCTAACCTCCAAAGGATCTTAGATTTTTCGCCCGGTAACAAATTCCTCCATAGCCCGAGATCGTGCGCATTTTTTGCGGCAGCGACTGCTTTATCCACGTCCTGGCGATTGGCATTTGGAGTGACCCCAATTACCGCTTCTGTAGCCGGGTCAATAATATTGATGGTGGCAGAACTTTCGCTTTCAACCCAGCTGCCATTTATCCACAGTTTTTTCATATTACATTATTTTAGGTGCAAATACTATTCGAAAACCAACATCATACACAAAAAGCTCGGCATCAAAATGATCCCTGGTCGCATTTCTTGAAAAAATACATGAATTTAACCAGGAGCCACCACGCAGAGATCTGAAGCCGTCTCCTTCAGGTGAATTATTACAACTTTCGCTAAGTTTCTGTTGCCATATTGTTTGGCACCATTCCCAGACATTCCCGCACATATCGCTAATACCGAGCGCACTATTTCCTTGCTCATACATACCCACGGCAGTCTTTTTTCCAAGAAAATAGGGTCCCACTTTTGCCTCTTCCGCTGTTTCATCAATATTAGCATATCCAGCTATATATTCGTTGCCCCAAGGAAAACAACGACCATCGGGGTAGCGAGCAGCATACTCCCATTCCATCTCCGTGGCCAGGCGAATTTCGCAGTCCGGGAAATCATAAGCCTTCTTTACCTCATCGCCAATTAATTCGTTAAGCCATTTTGTAAAAGCATAGGCTTCATACCATGTAACATCTGTAACTGGTTGATTATAATCTTCAAATGCCTCGGGTTTCCAATTCAACGGATTCTGCTGGTCAGCTTTCCATTCGAATCCTTCTTTGGTCCAAAACCGTTCCTCATTATAGCCCATTTCAATAAACTTTTCAAACTGGCCATTGGTCACCGGGAATTTGGCCATCAGGAATGGCGTGTCAATTTTAACTTTCATACCCTCCCAGGCAAAACCCATTTCGCCGCAATGCACATCATTCCCAATATCCAGCTGCCCTGCGGGTACTTTGATCCAGGCAATATCAGGCACGGCACTGTAACCTACGCCATCCCTGCTATCTCCATTTTTCGCAAGTAATTCCCCCCATTCTTTTTTTGCATAGGGTGATACGCGCTCGCCTAACGCTGGTTCATATATTTTAGATAACAGCTCATTGTCGAATTTTATTCCATGTTCTCTACTGCATAGAAATGCGAGATCGGGATTAGCAGGTATTAACCACTTAAAGATATTGGTCGCATCTTTCACAATACTCACAGAAAACAACAGGGATTCTTCCCACCCTGTTGGCTTCCACCATTCCGCATCTGAAAAGTATTCTTCTACCCTTGCTCCATTTTCTATATCATCAATAAGCTCGAACGCTGCAAAATATTCTTGCAACAGCTGATGTGAAAATTTAAGATGCTGATGTTTTTCGATCAAATTCGCACAAACCGCATGATAGATCAAACTATCTGAGCTAAAACCCGAGACCGACTTATTGAGTACATCGATCGCCCAGTCCTCTTCAAAAAAGGTCCCTTTCTTTTCACTTTGTATCAGGAATGCCAACTTCGACATAGCGATCCTTTGCGTATCATCGGGAACATCTGCAAATTTACGTTTGCTGCGTTTGCGACCCGAACTCAACAATATTTCGACAAAGATCTTTAAAAGACTAGCTCTGTTTTGGGGCAGATCTCCTTCATTGACCAATATACAGCACATAACAAAAAGCAAATACGGGCTCTTCGCGAATTCTAATAAATGAGGCATGATGCCGCTCGTTTGATAGCTTTTTCTCAATTTATTAATCTTCAGCTTATTAACTTCGTTCGACCGTACGTTTTCATAGGGTTTATCGTACCAAAAGTTATCGATATTCACGTCAGTATAAGTCGCCCTATACCAATCCCATAGGTTTGAAACCTCAATTCCACACATTTTCCAGAAAAATTCTTCCGCCGCTTCTTCTTTCAAGTAATTATGGATAAAAGAACGGATCTGCCGAACATCTAGACTTTTGATGGTAATTTCATAAAAGTGTTTTTCTGGGCTGATGTAATCAATTTTGCGAGAAGATAACACACAGGCATATTCACTCTTCGAGATGCCGGAGTAGAATGCTTCGAGATTTTCTGTAGGAATTTCATTTAAGCCATCCAACAATAGAATCACATTAGCAGATCCAAGTTTATTGATATTGAGCTCGCCAAAATTCTCATTTAAAAAAATACTGAAATGCTCACCTACATATGTCCCCAAAGAAATATAAATTGGTAAAGGCACCGTGTTATCACTTAACCGCATCTTGGCCAGCTCGTAAGCAATTTTTTGTAGCGTAAATGTTTTTCCAGCGCCCGATTCGCCCAAGATCGCCACTCTTTTGTGAATTAAAATAAAAGCGATCAGCTCCTTTATTTTGGTAATGGTTATGGATGCCGAATCTGAATTTTTATGAAGAAATTGGTTTAGTTCAGTTTTTTGGAACAAAGTCGTTGCAAAAGCATTCTTGACTTTATCCGAGTAGTTACCTTTAAATGTTAGCTGCGCATAGGTAGGATCGATCGCATGGAACATATCTCCAATCGATGCTAAATATTCCAGCTCTTTTTCCTCCGGCGTTTTTTTCTTTTTATTGAACGAACCTTGCAGGATAGCGACAAGGTCGCTAAGTCCTTTTCTATAATTTATAAAATCAACACGTCGTAAAGCTGCTAAACGCAAAGGAACAATGACATTTTCGAATATAAGCGGAATGATGGTTTTCCCGTTTTGTTTAGCATATTCGATCTCCTCTGCCATATATTCGCCATTAGCCATATTTGCAGTGATGCAAACCAAGAAAAACTCGCATTCCTTGATGGCTGCTGAAAGTTCACGATCAAAATTGTTATTTTGATCGACATCATCAAAATCTGTCCAACAAGAAAACCCTTCTCGATCCAAGCTAGCTATTAGTTTGGAATAATGAGTCCGCGCGTCAGCCAAATGATAAGAAATAAAAATATTATACGTTTTCTTCATCAATTAAACTGAAAATTGGTAGTCCTAAAATAATTCAACCCGGCATTCCCTTTGTCGATCCAATAATCATGTTGAGAAGGATCTCCTGTTTGATCACGTTGCTTTTCTGCTCTAGCCGCGAGTATACTTAAAGCAAACCCGGCTTGGATCACTATTGGCAGCACGTCAATTTCATTGCTGTCTAAGTTTTTCAGGTGATGAAAAAAATTGAAAGCGAAGTCATAAATTTCCTTCACGTGGTCTAAATCGGATGTGTTAAATAAAATATCATTGCACATTACAGCAAATTCAAAAATCCTGGGTAATATCGAACAAGAGCCATAGTCAACTATCCAGTTCATCTCGCCTGTAGACCGTATGACGTTATAACGGAGGATATCGCCATGTACAAAGCTTTTTGGCAAAACCCCCAAGTTTATCGTTGCAAATTTCTCGAAGGTAGGCTGAATTAGTTCTGACTCAAATGAAGTTAATAAATATTTATTTTTATTATATTCAGCAGTAAAATTTATCGCCGACCACGGATTATAAACGACTATCGGTGTTGTGTTTATGTATTGAAACAAGTTCACATTAGTAATGATCGCTTCAATATCTTTTTTACCGGGATAAATTTCATTTGAATAATAATCTCCGCCTGTAACATAGTCCATCACTGAAAAGTAAGCCCCGCTAACATTAGACACCTCAAAACCACTAAGATTCTTTACAATGCCAGGCGTGACAATTCCGAGGCCGGCTGCCTCCTTGATGATTTGAGCAGCGCTAAGGCAATATGCTAAGGTTTTCTCTTTACAGAAGAATTTAATAAACACCGGTCCCGCATCAGTTTCAGCACGAAAGTTAAGGTCATCGTAGCCAATATTGATCACATATAATCCGATCACACGAATACCGTATTCTTTGCAAATGATCTCTTCGACCTGTTCCCATGGAAAACTCGCTTCGACCCTGTCTACAAAGTACTCAAGTACGGCATCATCCTTAACATCTCGACTGATAAATTGACCTAAATTATTTGTTTTATTGAACGACATCAAGGATTAGGTATAATAATTATGAAATTAGATAATTATTCATTCATATTAAAATAATATCTCATGATTTCGGTTTCTTTTCTGATTGGGATCTCTGATAATTAGTTTCATAGAAAGAAATTACCTAATTCGTTAGCTAAAATAAATACCAATAAATAGAAATTCACCTTATCTTTAATGGACTTAATCACATGGGATACAGCGCAAAAAGTTCAGAACAAGTATATCGCCACATTTTACGGCAGGACCATGACGATAACGGCCTGTCTGACGGCTTCAGCTGGAGTATATTAATGGTCAATGATAGTTCCGCCGTATGCCGGGATTTTTTATCCCAATACACTATAGATCTTTGTCACCGGACTGGTGATCGCATCCGGTTCGTTTTTTTTTCGGAGCTAAGTGAAATCGAGACGCAGGACATGGCCCATAGCGGCAAAGGGGGCGGCAGTTTCCTTTCACAAATTGTTAGTGCAGTAACTGGTATGATGTCGTCAAACAAATTCGACCTTGAACGAAATCCTTGGGATGATTTGAGACCAGACGGCTTATACCCTTTGAATACGCCTGGTAAGATCCAACATCACATCGATTTTGAGACACAAAGTTACGCCGCTATTCCTGGTGCGTCTGAAGCTATGCGCTTAGCTCAAAGGTTCGGGATCGGGAGATTTGTGCCTTGTTTTATTTTTTTTGGCGACGTAGGTCAACCCATTTTAAGGATCCTGCCCTTCGGAAGAAGGAACGCGAAAGAATTACATCTCAGGTTGCGGAGATTGATCGATTCCTTTTATGAAATCAACAATGATCGCATCGCGTATTGGACGAAATTTGAAAAAGATATCATTGACCTGTGCAAGCAACTGCAAAAACCGATGAAAGAAATCGACCAATGGGGTAAGAATATCGGAGATACTTGGCAACAACTTCGGAAAATGGCCGCTTATCACACCCGGCTTCAAAATCCCCCCCTCGATCTGACCATACTTGAAAAGATGATCAGGGATTATGAGCTCTCTTTTGAGTTCAGAGAGCATGTCTATTCCTTTTTAGTTAAACTAACGGATATGCAATCGTTACAAAACGACCATTTGCTCATCGGTAAATGGCTGGAAAAAACGAAGGAGGAAGAGCTAACAACCTGGACCTTAGAAAAATTTTACGAAGGTTTTAGTTCAATCTTACCTGAGCGGTTAAAAGCCGAAATTTTACAGACCGCTTCTGACAAACCGAAATTCCTATCCTACCGCTCGTTTAATTCTGAACTTTACCATTGGTGGCGCCATGCAGGGAAACAGATCAGCAAGCGCTTTCAAAACAATCACCGAGGTGCCTGGAAGCTATATTCGAAAGCAAAATTTAACGCATCAGCACCAGGACATTTGGCTGGCATATTGCACAACGAATATCAGGTCGTATTGCAAACGTCAAATAGACAACTCATAGCTAACGAACCAAAGACATCGGCATCGGCGGTACTAGAAGCTCTAGCCCTGCACCTAGAAATTGACCCTCATGATGGCCACTGGCAAACTGCTACCCTACCATATTTTGAAGCTTTGGAAGCATATTTTTCTACCTTACAACAAACCGCCCCAGCGGTTATTTACGAACTTAATGAACAAAAGAATCTACAATTGACCTGGGCCGATTGTATCCCAAGCCATCAACAGCAAAATGACCATGGACTAAGAAATTGCTTTGATAAATTAGGAAAATTAAGCTCGCTACAGGCATCTGTGCAAGAAGAAAGAGATGCAAGGGTCAGCCTCCATAACAAGCTCCTCGCCCAACGTCAAAGCGATCGCATACATCAAATGATCATTAATATCGGATCTTGGCATACCGCAGCCATACCCTCAATTTCTGATGCCAAGGCAATTTGGGCAGCCTTGATCTCCAGTCTCGTCCCACTACGCAAACAAATGGAAGAACAGGTCTTTGCCTTATCTAAGACTATTTTTCACAAAAAATATCCCGACACGAAATTTGACAGGCAGGAAATAACACTCCTGCTGGAAAAACTCGATCAGTATAAGGAAATCATTAGTGGTTTTACTTTTCCTTTCGAAGATGATCCCGAATTGCTTCGAATCGATCTTGATCGATCGGTTGCCAGCGTCATTGGTATTCAACAAGATAATGACGCCAGAAAAAAAGCAGACCAGTTGAAACGGGAGATCCACGAAACGATCGCTGGGAATGACGCTTTGCTAAGTAGCTGGGGCAACAAAAAGGTAGAAATGTTCGGGCTAAGCTCGGCGGGGCAATTGATTTTAGCAATTACTGCAATAGCGACGACAGAGCGCTTTAACGAATTGGTCATCGCTTTTCATGCTAAAGATATGGATGAGTTAAGCGAAAGATTAGCTTCAAGAGCACAAATCAAAACTTTTCTTGATTTACTGGATGTGAAAGAGCTCATCGCCCTTGAATTGAAATTAAACGCCAGCCCTAGTAATTACGAGGCCTCCGTATCTACCAAGGCGAGCATTTATGACACCATCTTTATCGCCTTGTCTTTATTACCAGAGGATGAGGAATGTTTAGCCTCAGATTCCTTAAGCGTCGTTGAAGCTTTAAAGCTAAAGGCGGCATCGCAGGAATACGATGTCTTTTTAGCCCACAACTCCGCCGACCAAACTGCTACCTTGCAATTAGGTAAAATACTCCGGGCAAGAGGGGTTTATCCATGGATAGATGATGAGCAGGTCCCACCCGGGCTTTGGTTCCAGGACGTATTGCAATCTGCAATACGCTCGGTCAAATCGGCCGCTATTTTGATCGGGACACAGGGCATCGGACAATGGCAAAACTTAGAGCTCCGTTCGTTCATACATCGCTGCGTCCATGAAAAGATCCCGCTGATCCCGGTATTGCTTCCTGGCGTCACAAGTATTCCTGATGACCTTGTTTTTTTACAAGGGTTAGGCCATGTAACATTCAAGGAAAATATCTTCGATCAGGAAGCTGCGGCAAAGTTGGTTTGGGGCATTACCGGTAAAAAATGATGGGTCACCCCCTCCGTTACTTCCACTCCTCTTCTACCCGTTTATCCACCGCCATAACGAGATGTTCGTTTTTAGACCCTTTTCTTGGCTAAAAAGCGTTTTTCAATATCCTTTGCTTTTTTCAAATCACATAATAACCATATGGTTGCCAAAGCGCGCTTTTTAAACCGAATTTATGTAAAACTTTGTACCAAAGGAAATAAACACTTATAAACTCAAAATTTAGCGCCGAAGTATTTTTTCAGTGTTGAAAAAACGCTAATATTAATTTTTTATTTAATGAACACCTGAACCATGTATAGAGGATTCGATCTGGACCTAAAAAATGAGAATGTTAGCCGGTTCTACGACCGGGGCAAAACCATTTATGATGCCTTAAAACGGACAACGGAAAGCTCACTTGATCAGTTTATCAATGCGACTGGCGAGATCAACGGCTCGGACCTCCAGGCACACTGGTTCCCTAATATCAAAGCGGACATTTTTGTATCTCATTCCCACAATGACTTGGATATGGCGATCGCTTTCGCCGGTTGGTTGCAGGATAAATTCGGATTAAGTTGTTTTATTGATTCGTGTGTCTGGGGTTATTGCGACCAGTTGCAAAAACGGATCGACGAACGGTTCACCAGGAACGAAGGCGCTGAAACGTATAATTACGAAAAGCGGAATTATTCGACCAGTCATGTGCATATGATGCTGTCTGTGGCCTTGACACAAATGATCGACCGTTGTGAATGCCTTTTTTTCCTGAATACACCAGCATCCATCAGTGCCGAAAATGTGGTTGAGCAGAGCACCTTTTCCCCCTGGATCTATGCCGAGATAGCGACCGCAAAACATATCGAAAAACGCATACCTAAGCGATTGCGGACCTCAGTAATCAAGTCCTTTAGCGCGACAGAACTGCGCTCGCTGAACGAAGGTGAACAGTTACGGGTCAGGTATCAGCTTGACTTGGGCCATTTGACCAAAGTCCATGTTGATCAGATGATCACTTGGGAAAAAGCATTCGCAGAACTAGCCAATGAGCGCGATGCCTTAAAACTATTGTACGACAACCATCAAGTAAACCATATTCGATCATAGTATGTCAACAACCATCACAACAGGCGAAAACAAACGCCAGCATTTGGATTTTTTGCAAAACGTCATCACTCGGATGAACGCCAACTCCTTCGCCATCAAAGGCTGGACTGTAGCGCTCGTATCCGCTTTGTTCGCCCTATCGGCCAAGGACTCTCAGTACCAATTCATTTATGTTATTGGCGTAGTGTTGCCTGTATTCTGGGGTTTGGACGCCTACTATTTAGCGCAGGAGAAACGTTACCGCGCGCTTTATGACCATGTGCGGGCTACCGACGAGGGGGCTATCGATTTCGATATGGTTGTACCGGAATCAATGGTCAAAGCGAATACGGTTTTGAGCTTTGTTTTAACAGATAGTATCGGCCCGCTTTATATTTTTATCACATTGGTCGCCGGCGGTGTATATTATTTTTTGACGCATTCATTGCCTAAGCCAGTCTAAAAAGCTGATCTTTTGCGCGTCAGGGTAACTTACAGACAAGCTGTCCTCCCGCAGGTTCTCCATATCCAACTGCTGGGTATCGATCACCGAGTATAAGTGCAGGTATTCGCTGCCGTTCCATTTCCCGTCCCGCGCCCCAATCGGCAGGATCGCGAATTCTTTGGGGCCTTTGATCCAAAGGCTAGGCCGAGTTCCCAGCTGCACCATTTGGACTCCAAAGCCCGGGTGGTAGCCAAGAACAGGAACTTATGGCAATCTTTGATCTTGGTATGGATCGACTGCGCCGTTCGTTCATCGGGTACGATCGGGAGCGCCTCGTCCATCCAGTCGACGTAAAGTCCGGCGTTGAGTCGGTCAAAAAAAGCAAGGTCTTAGCGATGATCGTTTTATCCCGGTCGCTATGGCAAAAAAAGACACTGCGCCTCGAATGTTTTTTTCCATGGTACAAGGTTTTGTTATACAGGGCGCGCTCAAAAGCCGCCTGCTCGCCTTTGTCCTTGACCTCCCGCCAGTAGATCTTATCGAGGTCTTTTTGGGATATGAGTTTGGCGGTTTCCATGGCTAGCTATTTGATCAGCAGTTCATTCAATGCCGCACGGTCCCCGTTGAATTGGTTCAAGTCAAGCTTGGTCTTTTCATTCAGTACGCCAGGCAAGGAGCCTTCGGTCGTAAACTGCCAAAACCTCCAGGTTTGCCAGCCTTTGGGCAGTTGTGGGTTGAGTAATAAAGGGCCGGAAGTTGGCCTGTTATTATTGCCAAAAACCCCGATCCATAAGGGATATTCGGTCATACCCGGCACTTGGGCCAAAAGCTTTGCGGTCGCATAAGTTGCATAAATGATCGGCTTGGCATGATAATGTTCTTGCAGCGATCGCAATAACGGGAGGATGATTTTTTCCTGGTCTAAGGAAACGACGGCGTGTAGGTCTACGATTGGCGGCAGATCACCTTTTTCAAGCTTTGCCGTGGCGAAATAATTACTGGCCTGAATTTCCGCATCAACGTTTTGCCTATAATAATGATAGGCTCCTCTGATAAGTCCGTACTTTTTTGCATTCAGCCAGTTGTTGCTAAATAAGCGGTCCTGGTAATTACTACCGGTTGTCGCTTGCATCAAAACAAAATGGATCCCGGTAGCTTTCAGGCTATCCCAGTTGCTGACCACATTGATACGGGAAATATCGATACCGATCGGCTTTCCCGCCTTGCCAAATTGTGTGTAAGGTGCTGGTAATTTGACGCGATAAGTCTTTTGTGCGTCCAATCGCTTAATGGAATCCTGCAGCGCCAATAAGGCAAGGGCGTCTTTGGTCGGTTGTTGGGAATCTTCCTTGGTTTTGCTCTTAAGATAAAAATAAGCCGCGACAATTAAGGCGATCCCAGTAATAGTTATGCTAATGATCGCAGCTAATCGCAACTTTCTTTGACTTTTGATTTGAGAATACGATTCACTTATTGATCGATCATAATCATATTCTTTTTGCCTTAAAGAAACATTTGCGTTCCGATAAGCTTCTTTTTCTTCCAGATAAGACAAATCCAAACCCGGGTCCGCAGCCGAATGTAGATAATCTCCCCGGGAATTCAACAGGTATTTCGCATCATTCAACTGCTTGGCGATCAGCGCCGCCAGGGCCTCATAGGCATAACCTGCGCGAGCCGGGTCTTTGGCTGCTTTATCCAATACTGGCAGACCTTCGCCGAAACTGTAGTATGGTGTGTAGGGCACCTTCGTCATCAATAGAAATTCCGTACGGTCCACTGATTCTGGCAGCCAAGGCGCGTATAACTCTTCTAAACCTTCTTTAAACTTCTGTATCCAGTCAAAATGCAGTTCGGATTCTGTATTATCCATCCGTGTCGGGATCGGTAAATTCAACAACTTGACCCGGGCTTCGGGTAGCAGTTTGCGCCCTTGGGCCGCTTTAGCGGCGACTTTACGCACACCATCAAAACCGGCATTGGTCGGTGTGAACAAAAGTACCAGCATATCCGGTAGTTGTATGGTACAGACCCCGCCGATGTCGGTCACACCCGTACGGCTATCGATCAATACGAAATCGAATTCGCTTTTCCACTCTTTACGGTAATTATCGATAACGTTCCCACCGTCATGCTTTTGGTAAAATTCTGTAAAATCGAACCCGCGGACCCGGCTATAATAATCATCATCAACGGTCCCGGATGTGATCAGGTAAAGTTTATCTTTAAATTTAACGCCTGATTTACTTTCAGCGATATTGATATTGACCAGGCAATCCTGCCAGCTCACCGGCTTAACCTTCTCCCCCATTTGACTGGTCAACAGATCGATCAGACCAGGTTTGGATTTGGCTTTTTGTAAGGAGATAAAATCCTTGAAGAAATTCTCCAGTCCGGGCGCTTCCAGGTCCCAGTCGATGATCAATGTACGATAGCCCCAATTGGCCAGCATGACGGCCACATTTGCTAAACTCATCGAACGACCGACCCCTCCTTTATAAGAATAAAAGGTAACGATCGTACCCGTTTTTTTGGCGATCTTACTCATAGTTGGGGCATGGCAAAGTGTTCCTGCACTAGGGCAGGAGGATTAAAACGGGATTCAAAATACGGCAACTCGCCCCATCCTGGCCGCCATTCGGGTGGCGTCTGGATCTGCTTGAGCAAGCCATTCCTGACCCAACGCTTGATGGTCAAGCGAAGTTGGTCATAACCGGTTGTGCCTTTGAAACCGGCAGCAATGCAAAAAAATTTTTCTTCGTTCAATTTTAAAGGCAGGATCTGCTCGAGCAGACCGGCAGCGCCCCGATGGGTATAAACGGTATTTTGATTACCAAGTTCGGTTTCTGCTTCATCGACGAACAACACCGGAAATACCAAGCCCACATGATCGGCATTTCGGCGGACGCCGGTTTCTTCTTCCCGGCGCAGCATGGCCGATAATTCTTCGGTACACCATTTAGAGTTCGTGAAATAAGGCTTATTGACCACGCAGACCATACACTTAGAATAAGCCACACCATCGCGTAAAACATCCGGTACATTAGCGCCGGAAAGTGTCGAGCGTACATCATGAAAAATGTCAGTATCCCGGAACTCATCCTTAAGTTCAATTAGGACATTTTTCAGGATCGGGATAAAAACGGAGTCGACCCAAACTTTCAGGTCCCCACCCCATTTATAGCTGACAAAAATATCGTGCCGGTAAGCCATGTGTTGTGCTGGTCAGGTTTAGTGATCAGGCAGTTAAAGTATAGAAAATATATGAGGCCTACAAATATTAAATATCTTTGGGCATGTATAGAGGATTTCAATTGAACCTGGACCCAAAAAAGTTCTCGGACTATCTAGCCAACGGCGAACAAATTCATGAAGTGCTGCTTGATGGCTTTAAAGAGGTTCTGGATCAATATGCCGTTAGTGATACCGTGCTTGACGGCTCAAAAATGCAGGCTGACTGGTTCCCACAAGCCCATGGAGATATTTTCATCAGTCATGCCCATGCTGATCAAAAACTGGCTATGGGATTGGCTGGCTGGTTATATGAAAAGTTTGAAATCATCGCATTCATCGATTCCTGTATTTGGGGGCATGCCGACGTTCTGTTGCGCAACATTGATGATGTCCATTGCAAAGATCCTAAAACGGGCAATTATAATTATCAACGACGGAACCGTTCTACAGCACACGTACATATCATGGTAAACAATGCGCTTTCCAAAATGATCGATCATATGGAATGTCTTTTCTTCCTGGATACACCGAAATCTACCGTTCGGGAATTAGTCGAAAAGAAGACCCAGTCGCCCTGGATCTATTCCGAGCTTTCCATTTCCCGTATCATCCGAAAACGGATCCCTGAAAGAGCTCAAATTACGGAGTTATTTAAAGCTTTTTCAGGTGGCGGGGCTTTAAACGAAAGCCAGCGGGAAGAAGTACAGATCCAATATATGCTTGAACTGGATCACTTGGTCAAATTGAATACCACAGATCTTGAATTCTGGGCCAGGGCCTTTCAGACCAAAAAAAAATTGATACACGTCAAAGAAGGTCATCCCCTAGACACCCTTTATGAGATCAAACCCCTTAAGAAGCCGCGATAACATCCCGTAGCAAGTCCTTGAACAGCGCCATATACGCATAGTCGTCTTTTAGCCGCGGGTCTGGTTTCATCGCATTTTCGAGCTGTTGTTTGTAAACGATGCCGGCGGCCGCTCCGGTGCTGGCGATCGCCAGCGCGGGTGTCTGCGGGTGGTATTTTTTGAACAGCGCATACTCCGCCTCTACCCCTTCCATCCCGCCGATAAAAATGCCGGCCGCAAAATCATTGTCGCCGATCATCCGGGCGCGCATTTCTTTCAGGCTTTCCGGTTTGTCTTTTTTGGGCGTGGTAATGATGATGTGTTCAAAGGCTTGGTTGTCTTTGGGGAAATGGCCTTCGAAAAAACCAGATTGATAGATCGTCACATGGAGTTGGACACTCGTGTTCATCCGCTCCAGGATCTCACGGATCAGTGGCGTGATGGCCGGGTGCCCGCCCCAAATGAGTTCGGCTTTGGGGATCACAACGGTCGCCAGGGCTTTGACTGCGTCACGGATCGCGATCACGTCGGCGGTCTTATGGTATTTTTCGGGCCGGTCCAGCTTGGGAACACTGGCCGAAAGGAAGATTTTTTTCATAGGTGCGTTCATTTTAAACCGGCTAATTTCGCTTCGGTTTCCAACAGTTTCAAGCTTTTGATCTCCAGGTATCCGTCCAGCCAGTCCAGGTGTTTGACCCATTTGTCACGGATATTCAGGTGATCGTACAGCAAATATACGCCCGACACTTCTTTTGTCCGAATGGTTTTGGCCATTTCTTCGCTTTGGTGGTACGTAAAAGCTTGCGGCACGCCGACTGTGGGGATCATGATGAGCTGCCGACCGGGACCGCGGTCGACCAGCAGGAACTTACCGGGTTGTACGCTCACCGGGATGCCCAAGTTTTTGGCTGCCATCGAAAATTCGCTGATCATATTGCTTTGCCGCGCGGCCAGGCTGCGGGCGCGTAAGGACTCGGCTAGGCCCACGGTACGGTCCAGGCAATCATTCGTCAGCTGCCCTTGTTTGCTGCGCGGGTCGGTGGTACCAAAATCCGCCTGGCTTAGTGTTTCGGCCACGGTCAGTTCGGCGTAGCGCAGGTCGGCGTTGTTCGGCCAGACCAGCTGCAAGATACCAACTGCCATGGTATTGGCCTTGGCCAATTCTTTCTCGGTCCATTGGCTGACCAACAGATCCGGGGTGTTCAATAAAATGACCACATCGGTATCGGCCAGTCTTTGCCAAAGCTCATCCTGGAAGGGTTCGCCAGGCCGGATGCTATAGGTATCCAGGAAAACATCAAATCCGGCTTTTTCCAGGCGCTCAAAGAGTTGGATCGCGGCGGCGGTCGATTCATCGCGCCGGTAGCTGATAAAGAGCCGGCGCGAGGTCCGCAGCAAGCTGAGGTTCTCCAGCGCAAGGCTGACCAGAGCCTCTATATTAGCCGTCCCGTCGAGCGCGTAACCATTGATCGCTCGCAATTCCTGAGGAATCTGCTGATTAAAGGCCTTTAGGTCATCCACCACCGGCACGATCGTCTTAGCGCTGGCGAGCAGTCTCCCAACTTTCTCCAGGTCGGGATAGGCCGCCGTAACGGCGCCGAAATAGATGCAAAAGGCCGGCGCATTAGCGCGGTACTGCTCATCAAAATTCGCGCTCGTCAAGATCGAAATATGTTCCGGGGCTACACCCAGTTCGCTGATACGGGCGCGGAAGATCGTTTCGATCTCCTTCTGCCAGCCGTTCCAGGCACCGAGGAAGATGAGTTGGTAAGTGAAGTCCATGACGTAAAATTAAGGATATTTATTATAGTAAAAGTTCTCCGATCAGCCCCTGACCGGTAAGCTGCAGGCCTCAGTTGTAGACCTGGCCTCGGTAGCAGCGGCACTGGTGACCAATCTGCTGTCCAATTCCTTGGAAATAATTGAGCCCAGCGCCATAAAATCATAGACCGTATCGACCGCAAAGTCCTCGTTATTTGGTTTTTTACTGTCCGCATCTTTTTCCGGCCGCTAACAATTTCTGAACATTACATAGACTGGAGCCCTAACCCTTGACCAGTGTTTCCCGGCTTCGTGAAATGAGGTAAACGCCGACTACCCAAGCGGTCAGCAGCCATTTGAGGGTACTAAAGAACCAGGGGGATAGGTATAGACCATGATCGTTAATGTGGCGGATGTCGTACAGTAGTAAGATGTTCTCCAGGATATCACTGACGGTCAGGATTAGGGCCAGGAAAATATTGAGGCGCAGGTAGGCATTGAGCCTGGGCGAGCGTTCCCGTTGCATTTGCAGGTACGAAAGCAGCAGGATTAACATGGTATACACGAAAATAAAACCAAAGTCCAGGTGTAAATTACTACGGGCCACATCGAGTAAGGTTCCGCGCCCATAGGGAGCCGCCTGCCAGGCCGCGAGCCAATCGTGTGCGCCTTGCTGGTCGGCGTAAGCGAGGCCGGGCAGCTGGTAATGTTCCGGTGTGCCTAGATAAACCACAAGGGCCTGGTAGACAGATACCAGGAAGATCACGATCAGGGCCAGCCAAAGTATCTTTTTCATGGTTTTACGGATAGCGGGTAAAGTTCATTCACGACAAAGACCTGGCCATGCTCGGAACTGGCCGGCCTTTGGATACAATCAATAAAAGTCTGCCCGATCCTGGCGAAATTCCCCGGCAGCGGATGCAGTTCATCCGCCCAGCCGTCCGTGCCCATGGCCCCGCGGGAATCGACGTGGAATACCCGCGGGCCGGTCAGTTGACAAAACACATCGCCGGTATGAATCATCATTTCGTTGAACAAAAAGATCATGGCATAAACGATATCGGCCTGGATCCCCTGATCGGTGATACTGCGGATCTGCAGTGGGGTCTTGAGCCAGCTACCATGCCCTAAAAAACTCCGGATGAACGGCCGGTACCAGCGCAGCGGGTTCCAACCCCATTTGAGCTCATGGGAAGGGATAGCATAATCATAGCCCTGGGTAATGATCTTCAGGTCCGGGAACTTTCCGTTCTTCGGGTCGCCGGTGCCGGCGGTCAGGATGCCATTGATCAGGAAATAATATTGCAGATGAAAGAACATCAGCAGCGCAAAAAAATCTTTGGAGATATAGGATACCCCGCGATCAAAACGCTTTTGATCGAGCGGGATGATTGGATGCAGGGTCGCTTTTTTGATCAGGTTGGTCGCCCACTCGTTATGGGCTAATTCCCGGGAGCTGCTTTCCGGGATCACCATCGCTGCCAACCGGCTCCGGCCGACCAGGTCGTTCCCCCCGGCGCTGATCAGGAAAACATCCGGGTGGATCACCGATAATTGCTCGACATATTTACGGGCGCCGAGCATATTCAGCAGCCAGTCCCCGCCGTTGGCCAGGCTATAGATCAGCATATCGGGCTCCATATTGATGCGGTCCAGCACGTCGCTCAGGATGACCGGGTAATTGAACCAGGAATCCCCTTCCGCTAAAATGATCTTGTTGTTTTTTGTTTTGTCGCGGAAATCCGCGCTGATCTGCTTGGTGAACCAGCTGTTGCGCTGGCTGTTCTTGATTGCGTCGATCTTACCCAGCATCTGGTCCAATGCCGCGATCTTACGGACCTGGTTTCCGTTCAGGTCATATATTTTTTGAATAATATGCGCCAGGTCCAGCTCATTGACCATCTGGCGCAAGCTGGTCAAGCCCGCCTCCGTTATACGATTGGCTAGCAGGTCGTTGATCAATTGATCTTTAGGGTTCGGTACAGGCATCGGCGATCGGTAAGGTCCTTCTAAGATAAATATATTCCTGGGTATTATTTCCTATTATTTTTTTTAGCTTTAACTTTTAAACCTCATCCCTAATGCCTTTATCCGACCTATTAAGAGAAGCCAGGCAGCATTATAACCAACTGGTCCCGCCAAAGGATGCGGGCTTGATCTTGCTGACGCTTTTTAACCGTTATCAGGGCGGGGAATTTACCGAGGACCAGATCATCGATATCATTCGCCAGGTCAATAAAGATCTGGGCAAACCCCAGGGCCGTAATGAATACGAACGGGAGAACCAGGTCGTGATCCGTTTGCAGGAATTCTTTTTATGGCGGGATAGCGAGCGCAAGGTCTACCGCTTTAAAAAATATGGGCTGGAGTTTTGTAAGCGCATCAATAACCGCCTGCTCGATAGCTACTCCCCGGCCAAGATCAAACGGATATTCAATTATTTGCTTGACGAACTGAAAAAAAGTTTGAGCGGCACAGACGGCGACCTGAATACCTGGGTCGAGGACCATTTTTCGGAGCGCGGTAATGAACTGGCCGAGCAGATCGAGATCCTCGACCAGCAAGTCGCCGAATCGGTCAAACTGTTTCGTTATACGGTCAAGAGCCAGCATGAGTCCATCATCCAGCTTATCGATAGCATCGAAAAGAACTTGGAAGCAATCAAAAAACAGGCCTCCGATCTGACCAATGCTTTCCAGGTCACCTTTGATATCGACGAACTTTTACAGCAGTTATTGGAAAGTGATCAGGCCTACCCCTATCTGGATAACATCAAATTCGTCCGCACTTATAATGAACAGGTCCGCTCCCATTTGGAACAGGTCAGCCTGCGTATCGACAAGATCAAGCCGCGGCTCCGGGAATTTATTTACGATTTCAACCAGCGCGAGCTGGATAGGAAAACAGACCGTTTTATCCATTACCTGCTGGACCGTTCCGCATATCAGCGCAGCCCGGGCGGGCCCAAGCGTTTGACTTTACCGCCGGATATTCCGGCCGTTGCGCTTAAAAGGGCGGATCTGGTCAGCTGCTTTTGCATCGTGCCCGAAAGGGACTTGTTACCCAAACCGCCGCAACCGGCCATCGTGCGGGCCGTCGATCCGGAGCGGACCAGACAAATGATGGCGGGTAATGAGCGTGTGCTGTACCTGCGCAACCGCATCACTTACTGGGCGAACGAGGCGCTGCGCCTGATCGAAGAACAAGGCGAGATCGATTTCTCGGCTTTCTTTTACCATATCCTGGCGGAGGAAAAAGGGAACTTGCAGATCCCTGTCCGTACCGCCCACCGTGTGATCAAAGAGGTCCAGGACCGGAGCCGTTTCGGTATCGAGGTCCAGACCGAAACCTATATCCCCCTTTTACCCAGCGATATCAGCTTATGGAAAATGAAGATCAGCAAAAAGAACTGAGCCCTTATGCCTTTTTGCAGGACAAGCAGGCCCGGAAGGTATTCGCAAAACTGGATTACGCGCTCAAGAGCGGGATGCATATCCAGCGTAATTATCCTTCACCCGAGGCGCTTTACCGTTTCCTGGAAAATCATTTCGAAGGGCTTTGCGCTTATTATGCCGATCTTTTTGATGTCCTGCTGGTCCGCAGTGATGAAAGCCTGGACAATTATTATTATATCGATTTTGCCGAAGGGTCCAGGGGTAACCTGCCCGCCTATAACCGCGATTACCTGAAGACGGAACATATCCTGGTAGGCATACTGCTCTTTAAGGTCTATAAGCTGGATGCCAATATCGAACTTGACCGCATTACGGATTTTATCCAGTTGCTATATCAGGAATATGATGAATTGGTGCATAAGATACAATGGCTGCTGAACAAGATCCTGCCCGATGCCAATTCTGATTTTAGTGAGGACCGTTTTAGTGATATGGTCCATAAAGCCTTCGCCGAGTTTGAATCCCTTGGCTGGGTCTCCCGCGAGGAAGAGGACCGGGACCGTTTCAGCTATCAGCCTTCTTTCGAGCGGCTCCGGCGCATGTATTACCCGCAGATCCAGGCCATCGATGAATTACTTAAAAAGGACCAGGCATGAGTAGTATCTACCCTAAAATATACAGTATCTCGACGATAGGTATCCGCCAGCATTTCAACGCCAACTATCGGTTCCATCATTTGCGGACCGATTTCAGCGGGGAAAGTGGTAGTGGGAAAAGCATGATCGCCGATATGATCCAGCTCCTGCTGGTCGGGACAGCTGTCTTCCGCTCCGGTACAGAAGGCAATAAGGTCCGTGATCCCCGGGGGATGTTAGCCGAGAAAAAAGCCGGCGCTTATAGCCGGGGTTATATCTTGTTGAATATCGAGCAAGGGCCTCGTCAATTTATCACCTTGGGCGCCTACCTGGAAAGTTCCGCGGCGCAAATGCGCTCTTTTATCATCCAAAATGGTTATGATTGGGAAGACACGCTGGTCCCTATGGATAGCCCGGTCTTGTACGAAGCCCTCCTCCAGGACGGGCAGGTCGTTGCTGCCGAGGAGTTGCAGAACCTCCTTTCGCCCTATTACCTGAAGGTCCTGCCTTTGAAAAAATACCAGCAGTTGCTGTACAAGAACAATATTCTCGCGCTGGACCTGTCAAGCAACAAGCAAACCTTAAAAAGTTATGCCACGATCCTGCGCTCTTTTGCGCGGGGTAAGGGTTTTGATACGGAGCCCGAAGCGCTGAAAACATTTTTGTTCGGGAACGAAGACCAGCTCCTGCTGATGGAAAAATACCGCGACGAGGTCAATAACATCAGCGCCGATTACCAGCAACACGAACGCTATCAACAGGAGATCGGACTGATCCGGGAAAAACACCAGGCGATCGAGGGGGTGGCAGCGCAGTTCGCGCTATTGCGCTCCCTGCGGCAAGACCTGGCTTTGAACAGCGCGCGCTTTTGGTACCAGCAGCACGCCCGCTTAGCTGCTGAACAGGGCCAGCTTAAAGGCGAGATGGGTCAGGCACGATTCAGCTCCAATTTGGCCGACCAGCGGCTCAACAAATTGGAACGCGCCGAACTCCAGCGTTTGCTGCTCGACAAAGCGCATTATGAAAAGCAGATCGCCCAAAACGAACGGCGCTTATTGCCGTTCGAAGAAGCCGTAGCGGTGGCCAAAGGGCAAGTCATACGACCCGAAAAAGAAAAACAGGCCATCGAAGAGCTAGACACTTGGCTGCTGGAACTCCGGACTAGTGCTGAAGGTTTGCAGGAGCATTATGAACGGGCCCGCAAAAAAAACCGCGATCATGCCTTGCGCGAAGAATTTATCGCTTATCTCAAAAAAGGTGAGCTGCTCGAAGCTTTTGAAAATGCGAACTGGCGCTCGCAATCCGCTCAGCTCCAGCAGCTTCAGGAGCTTACCCAGCAGATCGCGGAAAAGCAGTTGTTTCTGGCTTTTTCTGATCTGAACAACCTTTCGTCTTTGGCCGCTTGGGCCATCGCAGAACTCGCATTTCCTGTCAGTCATGAAAAGGAAAGTATGTTAATGCACTTTCAGCAGCTGTCTCGCACGGAGCCCGAGACAAGGGAAGAGCCGCGATACCTTCCTTTCCCCGAAACCCTTTTCTATCAGCCGGACATCCCCAAAATACTGCCCAGCGGCTTTTGGTTGAACTTATCGGGTATTTACGAATGGGTCGATTACGTTCCTGTCCGCTATTTGGACCAGCCGGACGGCACGCAATTACAAGAAACGCTGCGAATTGACCAGCAAAACGCCTTGGCAGAATTGGCCTTGCTCAGTGACAAATTGGAACAGGCCCAACAACTGTATAATGCTTTACAGGCCTTTACGGGTTTGGAAGCGGCGATCGCAGCTTACAAAGATAAGGACCTGGACGCCTACGTCCCTCATGCCGTGGCCGAACTGAACGCGCAGGACTTTGCGCAGCGCTTGAACTTATATGCAAACAAGGTCCAGGTGCTGACCGACTGGAAGGATGCGCAGGACGCGCTGGACCACGCCTATCTGGAACTGGCCGGCCAGCAAAACGAGGCGCAAACCCAGCAAGGTCACCTCACCCGGACCAACAAGGAAATAGCGGACAATTACGGACAGATCGATCCGGTAACGGCGATCGCGGGTTATGATCGCCAGCAACAAGCACTGGAAGACGAACTGGAAGACCTGATCGTTGAATATGAGCGGGCGCACAGCTATATCCAGCAACTCGAAGCCAGGCTCTTCGCCGCGCAGCCTTCGCGCAGCGCTTTGATCAAACTCAAGACAGACCATGATACCGAACAAGGTGTGCTCAAGATCAAACTGGCGGCGGCCGATCGCCGGTTCGAGGAGGCGCAGGTCAAATGGGAGGAAGCGCAGGTCCTGTACCTCAAACGCTTCGGCGAAAAGTTCCAGCCGCCGGAAGTGCCGGTAGAAGCGGCTGACCCCGCCGGTCTGACCAAACAATGTGATGATGCGGAGGTCAAGTATATTACTTTATATGAGAACGCAGGCCGGCAGATCGAAGATCAAACGGCACTGGAGGACCATTCCCTGGGTGTGCTGGCCAACAAATTATTACCGACGGTCTTCCCGACCAGCGAGGTGGATGAAGCCCTGATCGCTCAGCAGATCGACCGGCGCTTGAGTAAACTCATGGAAGATGTGATGATGATCGGTTCGCGTAAGATCGAGCTATTGAACCGGGTATTTTCGGCGGTCTATAATGTCTACAATGAATATCTCAGCAAGGTGCATGAGATCAACAATTACCTCAAAAATAAAGACCACACGATTACGGGTGGCCACCATGCTTCGCTGACCTATACCAAATCGGTCGATTTTCCGGATAGCTGGATGGTGACCTTCCGCAAACGCCTGAGCGAACAGCTCAATAACCAGGGCCTGTTCGAAAAACTCTATAAAGCAGTCGATATCAACCAAATGATGGTCGAGGTATTCCGGGAATGCGGTGGCACGGCCAAAGTGACGCCGGAGGAACTGCTCAACCCCAAGTCCTATTTCGACCTCAAGTTCGAGATCAAAACAGACGATGGCCAAAATAACGCGGGCAGTAATGGGCAAACTTACACGGCTAACGCCTTGCTCTGCCTAGCCAGGCTCTCCCTCATTCAGGATGAAAAACGCACCGGTTTGAAATTCATCCCTATCGACGAGGCTGAAGGTTTGGGTGGCAATTACGAGATGCTCAACCAATTGGCGCATAAGGACAATTACCAGCTGATCACAATGTCTATCGAGACCGCGGGCGATATCAATGCGACCGACCAATATATTTATATCTTACACGACAACCGGGCGGCCGATGAGCAAAGCTATGTGGCGCCATTCGCTATTTTTGCGAACGGGCGGATCACCGACCGGATCGCTGATGGCTTTGAATTATGAATAGGAAGATCGACTGGCCCGTACTAAAAGCCCTGCATACGCTTTACAGCAGCGGGCAGACCGCTGCCAAGGTGCAAGGGGATGATTTTATCAAATACCTGTTGCTGCAATTACAGCTTTTGGACCGTAAACATGGTAAGCCGCATATCCTCGTTGCCGCGGAACAATATGCTGCCTATTACCAAAAGCATATCGCTGCGACCTTCGATTATTATCAAAACTTTTTTGACAAGACCGCGCTCAGTGCGGATGCCCGTAAGACCTTTAGCCAACAAGATATCCAGACCCTCATGTTCATTTGGGAGAACCGCCAGGAACTGGCGGCTAAACTGACGAATATAGAGGATTTTTCCGCCAAGATCTTCGACTTCGCGGGCTCCAAGTATCTCAAGCAAAAAGGCAGTGTACGCAACGCGGTTTTGCAGATCTTGGGGGTGACTGATTTTCCGCAAAACAGTAAGGAGTTCCAGTGGCGCTTTGTGGTCGATTATACCCATCCGGAAGCTGTCATCCTCTGCGAGAACCGTTCCTTTTTAAAGCAACCTTGGCTCGCTTCGGAGCTCAAGGTCAAACTCTGGCAGGTCGGTGGTAACAACATCGGCATCATCAATGATATCGACCATATCGATCTGCAGCGCCCGATCTATTATTCCTGCGACTGGGACTATGATGGCTTATCTATTTTCTCCCGGATCAAAGCGCGGCTACAGGTCCGTGGTGCCGGTCTTACCCTCTTATCGCCCAGCAGCGGCCACAATCGCCTGCCTTCCGGTTCTTTCGCCCACAACAGTCGCTGGCAAATGCATAAACCGCTGTCAGGGCTCATCGCCGCAGATTTTACGCCGCAACAAACCGACCTGATCCAGGAACTCATCCATACCGACCACTGGATCGAAGAAGAAAGCAACGACCTGGCGGAAATGTACCGCTCACTTTCCTGATCTTGATTTATTGATCAAATTGAAGAACGGCAGGTCCACACCCAGGAAAATATTATACCGCCAGCTCGGGTTGATCACACTGGTATTGCCCGCCGCATCCACCGAGGCAAGTCCAGGCCCATATTGAGCGCCGATGCCAAGCGATAAAGGGATGTTGCCCAGGAAGCCGTAAGCCACATGGATACCTGGTGAAAACAGCTGCCCCAAATTGACCGAATAATCTTTTGAAGTGGCTGATTCTGTCGCTGGATTCGTACTGGTCTTTGTCGTTGGGTTTTGCTTCAACTTATAATCAATGATCGCACCCAGGTCAAATACGGAAGCAAATAAAGACAAAGAACCCCATTTACCCCAACTTAAAAAGCCTGGTGTATAAGACAAGCCGATCGGCCCATAAACTCCATATTTGTTCGACCATGCCCTGGCCGCATCCGGCCGGGCGTTGTACCAGGAATCGTAAGCTCCCAAATACGTTTGGATCGACAAATTATTGGATGTGTTCTTTTTGATCGACGAACTGCCCACCGGCAAGATCGCATTATTTAAGGCCGCCTTAATATCATCCTCGCTTTTGGCATCAACTACATTGCCAATGAACAAAGCATAGGGCTTTACCTTGGTTACAAAAGCCTCCAAGTCACTGGAGGCGGTTTTGTAATCGGGAGCCCCAGTTACATTGACCACCACTGTCTTTTTATCGTACTTGGTGAGTTCCTGAACGCTGACGATAATATCGACCCCATCACTTACTGCCTGGGTATACTGTTTGGAATAGATATCCTTATACAACGCATTCGCTTTGCGCGCGATCGCTAAATAATCATCGGGCTGGAGTTTCGGATCGATAATTTTCACGACACTCACCGTAAAGTCGATCGCATCCAGGGAAGTATTGATAAAGTTATAGTATTGCTCCGGCGTCGGTTTGGTACCGATCGGTAAGGTAGTACTGATCTGATCATACGCCTGCTGTACTTTGACAGCCAAGGTCAGAAACTGGGAGATCTTGGTTTGGAAGATCAAGATATTATTTGCATTCTGTTTTAACAGATCAACGATAGGCGTGGATACACCTTTAAAAACATAAGTCAAATTCTTATTGCTGACCTGTTGATATAGCAAAGCGAGGTAGATCCGGGCAAAGTTCTCATCGGTGATCAATTGCTTCGCTTGATCCAATGTGATCCAGATATTGTGCCCGTCAGCATCCTGCAAACTTTGAGAAAAAACCTGCGCAAAATGTACGGTCGCTACAACATTGGTAAAGCCTTCACTCCCTTTGACCAGGGTGCCATCAGTTTCGATGTCCGTGAGCGCCTTATCTACATCGGCGATCACTTCTGCGGGTGTATGCCCCTGTTCAAGTTCATGGATCACTTTCAAGGTTTGTATAGCCATCTTGATCTCACGAAAGTTAGCTCTCAAAGTAGCATACTTGGGTAATTCCAGCACAGCTTCCAGGTTAAACGTGAGCTGCTCCAGGTCAGCAAAGAACGCGTCACGCAGGGCCGGTAACATTTGCGGATAGTTATAGGATAAGAGATTCCGCATTTTATCATAGGTTTTGGGAAACATGGTTTGGAATTCCGGATATTTCTTTGAGAAATCCGACAAACGTTCAAAAAAAGCCAGGGTCAATTCTTGTTTGGCCCGGTCGATCATCAAGCTGGCGATCGCGTTAGCGAAATTAGTGACGTCCAGGCTACCCAAGCCGCTGATTGCGGAATTGACCGGCGCAAAAGCTGCGGCGGCGGCAGGGCTGATCTGCAATTTCCCAGTGATAAAAGGGTTAGCTGACAAAGCAGCCGAGATCTGGGTTTTATCCATTCCCGAAAATAAATTTTGCAAGTCAGTAGCCATCGCCGCATCGATCGTATAAATGGTAGTTCCGGCGGTGTTATTGCTGTAGATCGAAGCGGCCTGGCTGAACAAGCTCTTTTGCTGCGCGAATGTGGTCAAGGTAAGGCACCAGCAAAGCAGCGTTAGTGATTTTTTTTTCATATGCGTGAGGGTTAAAAGGATTTGAAAAGATTGACGGGGTTAATGAGTTTCTTCAGCGCTTCACCAGGTATCCTGTCACCGGTCGCATAGATCTGTGTTAACAGATCCGCACTATTCCAGGTGCCATTTTTTGTTTTTAAGTAACTGACCGCTAATGCAGCGACCCCTGCCACGATGGGCGTTGAAAAACTTGTACCATCATCCGGGGTGATCACCTCTCCGGGACCATAAGACTCGACGCGTTCGCCTGGCGCGTGGATCGTCGTCACATCGTTCAAGGCGGTAATGGGACTAAGGATCCCAGACTCTGTGGTTGCCCCGACAGAAACGAAAGTCTTTAAGTTGGCCGGATAATTAATGATCCTTTGCGATATGCCGCTCGTATTACCGGCCGCCGCGAAAAGCAAAACTTGTTTGTTACCGATCGTATTCCGGATATGTTGGTCGAATGATAAGATTTCTTGAGCCGAAAGATCGAACTCCAGACTAGCCGATATGATCTCAGCGCCTTGTCCGATGGCCCAATCTAGCGCGGTCAACAAATAGTCTTTTTTCAGAAACTCCCGATCCACACTTGTTTTAGCGATCAGCAATTCGCAGCCAGGCGCGATGCCGACAACCGAAGCTTTGGTGTTCGCTGCCCCGATCAGCGAGGCGCAGCGCGTACCGTGTCTTACCTTGCTCTCATCATTGATCTTTAACGAAGTAGCTGAATATTCAGGACCAGTGATCACGATCCGGGTATCTGCTGCCGTAATTTTTCCTTTTAAGTCGGCATTGGTCACCGAATAACCCGAATCCAACACCGCCACTTTTACCCCTGACCCTTGCGTACTGTAGTCCTTCCATACCTGCGCGATATTCAAACGATTGAACCAACCATACGTGGTTTTGCCAGCCACCGTCGTAACAGCACCGGGCAGGCCACTTACCCCTCCCGCCCAATAATAGTTATTAGCCGCATCCTTTAACCAGTTCGCGTTCCCTTCATAAGGGTCGCCCGGATACAGCTTACCATCTACCTCGATCTGGCTACCCGGTGCGATATACTGGTAACTCGGTGCGCTCAGTAAAGGCTTACCGACCCGCACATTCAGGTATTTATCTTTGACCGTTACTTTCATCGCTAGCCTACTCTTTGTGTTGCAGGGATCTCCCCGGCCTTCGTTTGCGTATCGTCTTTCTTGGTCGCGGTCGAACTTCGTAGCTTCATGAGCTTGTTCAGCAGATCGAACCAGAATGGTGCACCCAGGGAAATCGCCAAAGCGGTCAATAACCAACCAAGCCAAGTCGTACCATCCGTATTGTCTTTATTGTCCCACCCAAGCCCCAATAGTTCGTTCACCTTGGCCACATCACCATCGCCCTTCACCACTTCCGCTGCTTGGTTATACAAACTATCCCGTACTTTTTGAGAGGCTGCCGGCGTTTGACCATCAGCCACCTGCGGATGTGCCTTGGCATAGTCATTCGCCTGGGCAACCACCTGCGCCCGTAATTTGGGGCTATGTTCCAGTTTTTTAACGATCTTGACCGTATCAATATTAAAGACCGCCGCCATCCCAACGCCAATAACCAATAAAACAAGTTGCGTACACTTCTTATACCAGCCTGTCGTCCTTTCCATCATTTCTTCGAACCACTGCTCTAACAGCATTTTGAATTTGACGACATCGCCCTGCGCATCGATCCAAAGAGATTTGAGATAACTCAGTGTCTGCGTGCAAATAAAGCTATGATCGGTCCAGGCGATCTTACCATCATTCAAGCTTTTGGTGATCAGTGCATTATAAACATCGCCAGGCTGTAACTCACAACCCCGTAACAGGTCCACCATCACCTTGGAAAAGGTCTCTTTGGAGATATAGGCTGGTATCTTTTGTAAAGGCCACCAACCGTCAGACGCCAGGTACTTGATCAAGGGGTGACCATAAAAAGCCTCGCTCAGCAAGGTCGGCTCGGGCACACCGTGTTTCTTTATGATAGCTATTTTATCCTTTTTCCGGGTCTGGTCATTTAACATCCGCCTGATCGCATACTGTAGTAACCTTGCCCTTAGTCCGATATTCGTTGCCACGATCTCTTGCAAAAGCGTACCCAATAAACTATACAATAAATAAATGAAAGTAAGGCCGATCACGACCTCTAATACGGTGTTGTCCAGCATGTGATAAGCATTTATAGCCTGGGTTAATTTTAACCCATTGGTTTTAAGTCGCTTAAAGATAGGAATATATTATTTATAATAATATCACGCTATATAAAATATTTATAAAAAAAATTACCAGTTGGTAGCGTCCGGGAACACATGCGCTCCAAACTGCATAGCTAATGAACCTGTAATTTATTGCTTAACTTTACCCTATGAGCGAACTCCAGCGATTTATAGATGCGCAGGCTTTGATTTACTCTCAAGCTCTCAGCGAGATCCGTAACGGCCGCAAACGCAGCCATTGGATATGGTTCGTTTTTCCCCAGCTTAAGGGTCTCGGCTATAGTCATAATGCTATTTATTATGGCATCGACGACCTGCAGGAAGCCCAGGACTATCTGCAACACCCGATCTTGGGGCAAACGATTGATCGAGATCACGAAGGTCTTGCTTTCATTACCCATTACCGATCCTTTAATTATTATGGGGCACCCTGACGACCTCAAGCTCCAGTCATCGATGACCCTGTTCGCTGCTGTTCCGGCCAGCTACCCGATCTTTCAAACCGTCTTGGACCGATTTTTTGAAGGCCGGCCCGATCAAGTGACCCTCGAACTATTAGGCAAGACTGCGACAAGTTGATCAAATGCCTCCTGCGCTTTTTTCGGATCGGTTCTCAACTCTATGATCAGTTCCTTGACCGCCGGCAAACCTTAGGAAAATATTGGAGTCAAATTAGTAGCCTTTCCAACGCCATGCTATTAATAGCTTAACGAGTTAATCAATACCTATTAATAAGGGCCGGGAATCAAACCAGCCCTTATTAATTCTATGGAATTAACCTAATCAATCAACCTAGCCAAATTTATTTTGATTTTATTTACAGTTTGATCTTTCTTTCTATCTACGATCTTTGCATAAACTTGAGTAGTTTTGATGTGCTTGTGACCAAGCATTTTTGAAACGGTATAAACGTCCGTTCCAAATTCAAGTTGTAAAGTAGCATAAGTATGCCTAAAGCAATGGAATGTAATGTTTTTATCAATGCCAGCTTTTGCAAGCCACCTTACCAGGAAGATCCTGATCGACGAATAAGTGAAACTTTTAAAAACAACTTCATCGCCGTCCTTTCTATTTCCCAATAAGTTAGCGGCATCATCAGATATTGGCATATATTCAGCCACCATTGTTTTTTGTTGGCGATATTGTAAATAGTATTTCCCTGGCCGTCCTCTAAGCTCCGACCATTTCAGCGCTTTTACATCAGAAAATCTTAGGCCGGTCAATGCAGAAAAAATAGCCGCGCGCTTCATTAGATCAGGCTTAATTGGTGTCGATATTAACTTTTGAAGCTCCTCCAATTCCAAACGTTCTTTATGCGTTTCATTGATTTTTATAGGCTTAACCAAAGAGTAAAGATCTTCTATGAGTAACCCCTTACTGAAGGCCTCTTTTAATGCAGAACGAAATTTTACGAAATAATTAGATGCAGTGTTTCTTGAAATTGGTTATTCCCTGAAGCTGATTCCAGGACTACTTAAAAGATATGACCGGAAACCCTCACAGATCGATTCGTTCAGGTCGCAAAATTTTAATCCCTTACTAACAAAGTTTTCAAAATAACGAAAGGTCATAGCCATATTATCTGAGCCTACCTTTTGACGCTTAGTAGTGTATTTTTTGAAAAAATTGAGAAAACTATCTCTCCTAATGGAATCAGATAAAAAACCAAATCTCTTATTTTGCACATCGAGTTGCCGTTTTAGCATCATCCATTCTACTAAAAGTATGGTTTCCTTGTTGTGTATCCGCTCAATTCTATTAGCAGGTTCATTATAGACGAACAATTTTAAATACTCAAACCGCTGAAATTTATCTGTTGATGAATTGAAGATTGGAGGTGAATAGTCCAAATACAAGGATTTTCGGTTTTTAGTTAATGGCTTTTTTCTTATTGCTACCTTTGACATTAGTTCTGATTGAGTAAGAATGGATGAATGCTTTTTTTACTAACATAGGTAAATCTCCCTATATGGAACTTCGCTATGTCGTATCTTTTTATTAGAGTATATATCGCACTTTCAGACATTCCGAACTTTGCATGAAGCTCTCCCATGTTATAACAATCGGTTGTTTTGGGCAATTTACTATTGGGCATGACTAAAAGCTGTCTTGTCTGAAATAGTAAATCAATATCCTTTTTAAGAACTATCGTCTTTCGAATTGAAAGGTTATAGGCGTTCAACTTACCCGTATTTATTAAATGATAGATAAGATTGCGTGACACGCCAAGCAGGAGCGCTACTTTTTGGGTATTTAAGTATTCCACGCCTTGAATATTCTGGATTACTTGTGGAGACAAAATGATCGGCCGCCGCTGTTTTTCTGCTTCTAACTTGTCATTTCTTTGTTTGGCAGCATTGTGCCGTTTATTGCATAGTTTGCCGCAGTATCGCGTAACGGTTGTTTTGGCATCGAATGTTTTTTTACAATGCACACATTTTCTTTTGATCGTGAAGTTTGAACTCATATATTAAATTTTCACAATCTAATCAATGCTTAGCTTATGAAAACTCTAAGTATAGATATCAAGTGTTATTTCCCCTCATTTTTGCGGCGTTTTGTATAGATTAGTGCTGTTTAGTGCCATTTAATCACTGATAGTCACAACGATTTAGATTGACATAAAAATGAGGAACAAATAGTAATATGAGGAACAGATAAGGAACAAAAGAAACAAATTTCAGTAACAAAATACGTAAATATACCAATCAGTTTTATTTGTAACTATCTGAATACATGATGCTTAAGGAAAATAAAATGACGTTTTTACTTTCTGAAATAAATTCACAACTAATTGATTATCAGTTAGTTATTATAGCTACTTGCCGATACAGAACTTACTAAAGATATTCTCCAGCAAATCATCAGTAGTAACAGCGCCTGTAATTTCGCCAAGGTAGTGCAAGGCCTGTTTAATATCCATCGACAAAAAATCCGATGTTACACTGTCCATTCCACTGAGCACTCTTATTAAGGCTTCTTCGGTTTTTTGCAGTGCTTCAAGGTGGCGAATGTTGGTTACCAGTGTTTCATCGCCTGTTAGCTGATCTTTGATGGCTGAGGTATAGATCTTATTTTTCAGCTCATCGATATGCAGTCTTTCTTTGGCAGAAATGGAGAGGAAGTCCGAAAGTCCGGAAGCCCGAAAGTCCGAAAGTGTGGAAGACTGTTCCGGCAAATCTGACTTATTGGCAACTAGCAACATATTAATGCCTGGTTTTTGCAAGCTTTCAATATCTTGCTGTAACTCTTCAATGGTAATTTGCGCCGCATCAAACAAATAGATCAGCAATGCCGACTGGCTGATCTTTTCCATGGTGCGCTGCACTCCTAATTGTTCAATTGCATCTGTAGCCTCGCGAATCCCGGCTGTATCTATCAACCTGAAATTTATTCCCTGTATATTCAGTACTTCCTCGATAGTATCGCGCGTTGTGCCAGGAATGTGGCTTACAATGGCACGTTCCTCGTTTAGTAAAGCATTTAGCAGGGTTGATTTACCTGCATTAGGTCTGCCGGCTATAACCGTATTTACACCCTGTTTTATAGCATTACCCAATTCAAATGAGCGGATCAGGTTGCCGATAACCCTGTTTATTTCGTTGATCAGTTTTTTAAGCTGATCGCGGTTAGCAAATTCAACGTCTTCTTCCGCAAAGTCAAGTTCCAGCTCTATCAGCGAGGCAAATTGCACCAACTGATCGCGCAGGGCCTGCAATTGGTTGCTAAACCCTCCTCTAAGCTGATTTAAAGCTACCTGCTGTGATGCTTTTGAATTAGAAGCAATAAGATCAGCCACGGCCTCGGCTTGTGACAGGTCAAGCTGTCCGTTTAAAAATGCCCTTAAAGTAAACTCCCCCGCCTTTGCAGAACGAGCTCCCTTTTTAATAAGCAGTTTTATGATCGACTCAATAATGTAAGCGGAACCATGGCAGGAGATCTCAACCACATTTTCTCTGGTGTATGATCTGGGCCCAACAAATAATGAAACCAAAACTTCATCTAAAATTATATCGCCATCCGCAATGCTCCCAAAATGAATAGTATGTGATGGTTGTTTAGTAAGATCCTTACCCTTAAAAACGCTGTTGGCTATAGTAATGGCTTCCGGTCCCGAAAGGCGGATTATACCTATGGCGCCGGTTCCGTTTGGTGTAGCAAGTGCAACGATAGTTTGGTTATTAGTCATTGTGTCATTAGTCATTAGATCATTTGCGGTGAAGCAAGCAAAAGAACAGGGCGCAAAGTTCGGCATTTAAAGGGAGTTTTTTGTTGCCCGTATGCCATAAACACCACAGTTCCATAGCAGTGAAAGATATTAAGCAGTATTTTTGTTGCATGGCAAAGGCGGTTCCATACAATTTTGTGCTCGATTATCTTCCGGATAGCATCGTAATAAAATATATGTTTGGCTGGCACTACGTTTATTGGGGTAAAAAATTAATGATTGTTCTCTCCAAAACTCTGAAACGACCTGAGTGGGACGGAATTTGGATAGCAACAGAGCGGGAGCATCACGACGGCCTTTTTAACGATGTGCCGGAACTACAGCCTTTTTTTTTGGACAATGTAGAAAGGGAAAGCAACTGGCTACTGCTCCCTGCCGAAGCGGAAAATTTTGAAACTTCGGCAATAAAAATTTGCGAAATGGTTTCGCATGGCGATACAAGAGTTGGGCGACTTACGAAAAAGAGCCCGATATAAAACTTAATTTATATTCCACTATTACAATAATCCCTACTTTCGCCTTACTATGGTAACCTTTTTTGAAGCTTCGCTCGATACTATTTCTGTGCATCATGTTGGCAACCCGTCAATAAATGAGATGTATTCATTATCTGATAATCCGCTTGAACTGAAGGATGAGATTATTCCTAACCTGCTGATGCAGTATTTTCTAAAGCCTTTTGAAAAAGCGAACGAGGTCTATCACCTCACCCACAGCAGTGGTGATCTTAACCTGAACGAGATCCATCATTTTGTAACCAGGATCTTTGAACAGAAAGAAAAATTCCACGAAGCATCTGAGCTGATTGCTAAGTTTCTTTTTAAGGTAACTACCCATCCTAACATAAAAGGCGGTGAGCTTTACGTCGTGTATTTTAATAAGGTACAGATTGAGGGTAATTTATTGGATGCTATTGGCATCTTTAAATCAGAAAATAAAGAAACCTACCTGAAAGTTTACCCCGATAAAGGCGGTTTCCAGGTTGATTATGAAGAAAATGCCATTAATATAAACAAACTTGATAAAGGTGCGCTAATCTTCAATATCGAGAAGGAGAATGGCTATAAAGTAGTTGTTATAGATAAAAACAATACAGGGCAAGATGCTGCCGTTTACTGGAAGGATGATTTTTTACAGCTAAAGATCCGCAACGACAGCTTTAACCAAACCAGCAATACATTGGGCATTTACAAAAACTTTGTCACCCAAAAGCTGGATGACGAATTTGAAATGAGCAAAGCCGATAAAATAGACCTGCTTAACCGCTCCATGAAATATTTTAAGGAAAAAGACACCTTTGATATGGATGAGTTTACCGGGGAAGTTATCGGCAACCCAAAGGCTATTGAATCATTCAAAACCTTTAAAAGCCAGTACGAACAAGAATTTGACAGCCCCATATCCGATACCTTCGAGATCTCAGACAATGCCGTTAAAAAGCAGGCAAAGGTTTATAAAAGTGTTTTAAAGCTGGATAAAAACTTTCACATCTATATTCATGGTGACAAAGACCTGATTGAAAAAGGTTTTGATGATGGTAAGGCAATGAATTATTATAAAGTTTATTTTAAGGAAGAAGCGTAAGCGTTCCAAAGCGTTCCATTTTTACGACTCAGAAACGGGGTGGAACGCAGTGAAACATATTGATTATCAATAAATTGACGTTTTTTAATTTATTAAATTGTGATAATTAACTGATAATCAGTTTATTTAGTTTTGTACTTTTTAATAACAAGCTTATAATACACTGAATTTCAAAGTGTTTCACACATCGAGACTACTGTTTGAAAAGGGTTTGATGATGGTAAGGCTACGAATTAATTATAACGTGCATTTTAGGGAGGAAACCTAAGATGATTAAATCTTCAGTATTGTAATGGTTCAATTGCGAACGCATAAATTACTTTGGGGTATATTTAAGAAAGAAGACTAAAAATATATTATGTATTTTTGATAAAAGCCCTGGCCTATGACAAGCATACTAGCTTTATTCCCGTTACTGCCGTTGCTAGTTCATGTTGTTGTAGCAGCCTTCATGATTTCCAGAATATCAAGGACTACTATTTTAACAAAAAGACAAAAACTTTTGAATATTATTCTTTGCTTGCGATCCCTTTCGTTTGGTCGGCATTGATATATTATATTCTTAAGAAAGAGCCTGACTATTTCGATAAAAGGAGGCGCATTTCAAACGACTACTATGAAAGTGACTCGGGTTCGTCTATCGATGGAGGAAGCCACTGTGGTCATGGAGGAGGTCATTAAGTCGTTGATAAGTATTTAATACTCATTGCATCCACAATTTTGACCCAAATCAAAACTTCTCCTCTATCCCCAGCCCAAACAAAGCAAAATCGTACTTAACCGGATCAGCCGGATCAAATTCTCTTAACCGTCCGGTTAGCTCCATAGCAGTTTGCCAGTCAGTTTGTTTGCGGGTGATGAGGTTGAGTTTGCGAGCTACCCTATCCACGTGCAAATCACAGGGAACTATCAATTCTGATGGCTTAATGTGATTCCAGATGCCGAAATCAACTCCGCAATTGTCCTTGCGCACCATCCAGCGTAAAAACATATTTAACCGTTTGCAGGTTGATTTCTGTGATGGCGAGGAAATATGCTTTTTAGTGCGGTGCGGAAAATCCGGCAAAGAAAAAAAATAGCTTCTAAAATAATTCAGATACTTCTCAATTGGTTCTTCACCATCTAACTCCCCCTTTAGGGGGCCGGGGGGCAAAAACGCCGATTCCAGTGATTCATTATTTCCATAATGATACCTGAAAAATGATATAAAATACAAAGTATCGATATCATTAAAGGTTCGGTGTTTAAAATGCAGCAGCTTTTTCAGGTCAGGTTCTTCATGATTCATAATAAAATCATATGGCGCGCCATCCATCAGCATAATTAATTCTTTACACTTATTTATGATGGTTACCCGTTGCCCCCAGGCCAATACCGCAGCCCACAAACCCATAATTTCAATATCCTGCTTTTGGGTAAACATATGCGGGATGGAAACCGGATCGTTCTTTATAAAATCAGGCTGGTTGTATTGGGATACTTTTGAGTCGAGGAAGGCCTTTATGTTTTCGATCATATATTGTCAGAGAGTCAAGAAATCAAGAGTCAGGAAGCAAGATAAAAATCAGTTCATTTCTTGACTCTTGCTTCTTGACTTCTTGCTTCTTTTATGAAAGCGCCTGTTTCAAATCCTCCAGCAAATCATCCACATCCTCCACTCCTACGCTTAAACGCAGCAGGTTATCAACCACGCCAACTTTCTCACGCTCTTCCTTAGGGATAGAACCATGTGTCATGCTAACAGGGTGATTGATCAGTGATTCAACACCGCCTAATGATTCGGCCAGTGCGAATACTTTAAATGACGATGCAATACGGAAAGTTTCCTGCAGATCGGCATCTTTAAGCACAATAGAGATCATTCCACCAAAATCGCGCATTTGTTTTTTGGCAATGTCGTGGTTTGGATGATCTTTAAAACCCGGCCAATAGATCTTCTCTACTTTAGGGTGAGTCTTTAAAAAGGAAGCTATTACACGGCCATTTTCGCAATGCGCTTTCATACGCAGGTGCAGGGTTTTAATACCACGTAGTACTAAAAAGCTATCCATTGGCCCCGGCGTGGCACCGCAGGCGTTATAAATAAACCAAAGTTTTTTATACAACTCTTCATCATTCAGCATCAAAGCGCCCATCACCACATCGCTATGGCCGCCAATGTATTTGGTTACCGAGTGCATTACTATATCGGCTCCCAGATCAATTGGGTTTTGCAGATAAGGCGATGCAAAGGTATTATCAACCGTAAGCAGGATCTCCTTTTCTTTGCTGATCTTAGCAATTGCCGCAATATCAATAATCTGCATAGTTGGATTGGTGGGTGTTTCAATCCAGATCAGCTTTGTATTTTCATTAGCATATTCCCTAACGATCTCCGGATCGGAAAGATTCAGGAAATGAAATTTAATGCCATAATTTGCAAAGATTTTGGTAAACATCCGGTATGACCCACCGTAAAGGTCATTACCAGTAATCACTTCATCACCTGGCTTTAACAATTTCATCACTGCATCCGTAGCACCCATCCCGCTCGAAAAAGCCAGGCCGAATTGGGCATTTTCCAATGCAGCCAAACAGTTTTCCAAAGCCTTCCGGGTTGGGTTGGTGCCGCGTGAATACTCATACCCCTTATTATCCCCCGGCGATTTTTGCCAGTAGGTTGATGTTTGGTATATCGGTGTCATCACCGCCCCTGTTGTAGGATCAGGCTCTTGCCCTGCGTGTATAGCTTTTGTTGCGAATTTCATGCGTGTGTGCTTTAGCACAGTCCATGGTCGATAGTCCATGGACCATAGTATAAAATAAACTATCATAGCTATGGACTATCGACCATGGACTATGGACTTTTTCTTAGTACGCCCTTGCAAACAGAACTCTTTGTTTACTTGGCCTTCCTGTTAAAATACATTTGCCTTCTTCTTGTTTATTATCCAAAGGAATACATCTTATTGTAGCCTTAGTTTCATCCTTTATCTGTTGCTCAGTTTCAGGCGTGCCATCCCAATGAGCTGAAAGGAAGCCGGGTTCCTCATCCAGCATGCGTTTAAACTCATCGTAGGTATCAACCTCAGTAGTATTCTCTGTTCTGAACTTTAAAGCTTTTTGATAGATATTCTGCTGAATTTCTTCCAGCAAGCCTTCAATATGCGTTGCTAAACCTTCCTGGTTCACCGTTTCTTTTGTTTTAGTATCACGGCGCGCCAGCTCAACCGTTCCATTTTGCATATCGCGGCTGCCAATGGCTACACGCAAAGGCACACCTTTAAGCTCGTATTCGGCAAATTTAGCTCCCGGGCGGTGCGTATCGCGATTATCAAACTTAACCGAAATACCTTTGGCCTTTAACTCTTTGGTAAGGCCCTTTACAAAACCTGATATATTTTCAAGCTCCTCATCGTGCTTATAAATAGGCACAACAACAACCTGTATCGGTGCCAGTTTGGGCGGTAATACCAGTCCTGCATCATCAGAGTGGGCCATAATAAGCGCACCGATCAACCGGGTTGATACACCCCATGAGGTAGCCCAAACGTAATCGAGCTTATTTTCTTTATTGGTAAATTTCACATCAAAGGCTTTAGCAAAATTTTGCCCCAAAAAATGTGAGGTCCCGGCTTGCAAAGCTTTACCATCCTGCATCAACGCTTCAATACAATAGGTATCTAATGCACCTGCAAAGCGCTCATTTGGGGTTTTTTTACCTTTTACCACGGGCAGGCCCATCCAGTTTTCGGCAAAGTCAGCATAAACACCAAGCATTTGTTCGGTTTCGGCAATGGCTTCATCAGCAGTACCATGAGCCGTATGCCCCTCTTGCCATAAAAACTCGGTTGTGCGTAAAAACAAACGGGTACGCATTTCCCAGCGTACCACATTGGCCCATTGGTTAACCAATATCGGCAGGTCGCGGTACGACTGGATCCATCCTTTGTAAGTGTTCCATATAATGGTTTCTGATGTCGGGCGTAATATCAGCTCTTCTTCAAGCTTAGCTGTTTCATCAACCACAACTTGTCCGTTCTCGTCAGTTTTTAAACGATAATGGGTCACAACAGCACATTCCTTGGCAAACCCTTCAACGTGACTGGCTTCTTTGGAGAAAAAGGATTTTGGGATCATCATGGGGAAATAAGCATTAACATGCCCTGTTTCTTTAAACATGCCATCAAGTACAGCCTGCATTTTTTCCCATATTGAATAACCATACGGCTTAATGATCATGCATCCTTTAACCGGTGAATACTCGGCCATATCAGCTTTTATCACCAGGTCATTATACCATTGCGAATAATCTTCGTCCTTACTTACAACCCCTTTGCTACTTACAACCCCTTTGCTCATATTAATATTTGAAATAGATTTTTTAAATTGTTATGGACGTCAAATTTATAAATTAAACTATGATTTATTGGATTATTTAGATTGAAGGATTATAAAAATATAGTAAAACAAAACCCCGCCTATACTTTAAGCAGGGTTTTATTTTTATCCAATTCCGAAATCGAACTTCCGAAATCCGAAATCAACTAGTCTTCGTTAACAAACGAACGCAACATCCAGGTATTTTTTTCCTTGAACTGCATAAAACGGTTTATCATATCGTTGGTGCCGTCATCACCTGCTTCCGCCGTAATCTCTAAAATTGCACGTTCCATTTTTATTAATGTGGCCATATCTTCAATAATGGCTTTAACCATAGTGGTGTCTTTTAAACCGATGGTGTCAATTTCCTTTATTTTGGCTTTTTTAATATAATCGTCAAAAGTGCTATATGGCGGTTTGCCAAGGGTTAAGATCCTTTCAGCAAGCTCATCAATTGTTGTAAGGGCGGCAGTGTAAAGCTCTTCGAATTTAATATGTAGGGTAAAAAAACTTTTGCCTTTAACGTTCCAGTGACAACCACGTACTTTTTGATAATGGATATGGTAATTAGCTAAAAGCTCATTTAAATGATCCACTACCGGTTTTTCTTTTGACTCCTTAAGGCTTATTTTTTCTGCTTTCATAGTATTGTTGTGTTTTTGATTTGTGTAAATATGGGGTCGATTGTTTATCATGCAAAAATAACTATCCCCGTTATTTATAGCCATATTTGCATACAATATGACACTATTGCCACATATAAGCGAACAATTTGCAGGAACAATCTGGCGCATGGAAATTGACGGGTTAAGTGAAACGCTTTTTGTTGAAATAAGGAATAACGAAGAAAAAAAAGTCTATTTTGGGTCAATAGATCTGGATAGCGGCAAAGTGTATTTTAAGAATGTGGTTACGCCCGAACGGTGGCTCACCGGTATTGAAGCGGCTTATGATGGTGTATTACTCATTCATTATTATCAAACTGAAACCGGCCCTGCCCATAAGGGCTTACTGGCCATAGATGCATTTACCGGCAAAACGTTGTGGAGTAATTTTACTTATGGATTTGACCACTTAAGTGTTAACGGCCCCATTGTTTATGATACACGCATGCAGTCGCGCAAATTATTTTTGGCTGATATTAAAACAGGAACAACTACACGCATTTATGAGCCTTATGTTTATAAGGACTTTGAAAATAACATTATCGTGCCTGAACAATTGACGCCTCAACTTCTGCCCGCTGATCTTATCACTATCCACCCTTATGGAAATTGGGTACATTACCTTGAATACAATAATTTTAGAATTGTATCTTTGCACGCGTTAAAGAAAGGGCGCCTGATCCAGGAGCTTTATGTATTTGACGGAGGAAATATGATTTACGAAGATTTATTAAACGCCGACATACAAAAAATTCAACCGGAGGCGTTTATATTGCATAAAAACAATTTAATTTACATAAAAAATAAGACTGAACTGAAAGTTTTATCCCTATAGATTATTGATCCAAAGTTCATTATGAAATTTAAGATTCTATTATTAACCGTATCGTTATTTACACTTTCTGTATCATTATTTGCTAACCCCATTATTGATTCAATAGGCGTAAAAAACAACGACGGCAAAAAAATGATTTTGTTTAAAGTTAAATCCGGTGATACCTATTATTCAATTGGCCACCGTTATAACATAAAACCCCAGGTATTAATGAAATTTAATGGCAGCAAAAAAGAAACATTGTCATTAGGTAAAATTGTAAACGTACCAACCGACATTCCTTATAAAAAGAGCAAAAAAGCTTCCGAAGAAGCTTCGGTAAAAGAAACTAAAAAAGAGAAAAAAGCCAGACTGGCAAACGAGGCTAAAGCGGAAGAGGCAAGCCATAAAAAACACAAGGAAAGTGATAGTGTAGCTTCCAATCCTGCACCCGAACAACCCGCACAGGAAAATACAGCAGCACAACAGTCAACCCAGGTTGCACAACAACCTGTAGCCCAGCAACCTGTACAAGAAGACAACACTCCGCCAACACAATACAAAGTATCTGCAGGAGAAACCTTGTATGCTATAGCCAAACGTTTTAATACTAATGTTGATGCTATTACTAAGCTTAATAGCTTAACCTCGACCAGCCTGCAACCTGGTCAAATTATTTTAGTAAAGCCTTCAACCGGGCAGCAGCAACCACAGCAGGCAGTACAACAAACTGTGCAGCAAGCTACAAACCCTGATACACAGCATATAGTAGCTACGCGGGATTCAAATTTGGCACCGTCAATTTCAAAAGACAGCAGCAACCATTTAAATGCAAATAAGTATGGGCTTTATGAAAAAAATGAAAAAGGTGTAGCAAGCTGGATTGATGACCCCAGCCTTGACCCTAACAAAAAACTGGTGCTTCACCGCACAGCCCCTATTGGCACTGTTATAAAAATTACTAACCCAATGACTAACCGTACTACTTTTGCAAAAGTAGTTGGCCGTTTTACAGATAATGAATCAACAAAAGATGTTATTTTAGTAATGACAAAAAATGTTGCCGACTCATTAGGCGCTTTAGATAAACGCTTTCATGTAAATATCAGCTACGGTAGCCCGAATGAATAAACCATATATCCTTGGTATTGCCGGAGGCAGCGGATCCGGCAAAACTTTTTTTTTGAAGTGTTTTTTGGAGCATTTTTCTACCGATGAGGTATGCCTTGTTTCGCAGGATGATTATTATTTCCCGGTGGCTCATAACATGACCAAAGAAGAAAATATACTCTACAATTTCGATCTCCCATCAACCATTGATCACGACCATTTTGAGGCTGATATTGAAAGCCTGATGAATGGGCAAACTATATTAAAAAAAGAATATACTTTTAATAATGCCGTTGCTGTGCCTAAAATGCTGGAGATAAAGCCAGCTCCAATTTTAATTGTAGAAGGCCTGTTTATCCTGCATTTTAAAAAGATCTCTGAGACACTTGATCTGAAGATCTTTATTGAAGCCGATAATGATATAGCCCTTCAGCGCCGTTTGAAACGCGACCTGATTGAACGCGGCTACTCGCATGATGGTGTTATGTATAAATGGATAAACCATGTTGTACCGGCATACAAAGAGTTTTTGCTGCCCTACCGGGATGAATGCGACAAAGTTATTGTAAACAATAGCCACAAAGCCGAAGACATTATTTGCGTAACGGAAGAGATTTCGAAAGATTTGAGAGAGAAGTTGTTCTAAGAGGTCGATAGACGATAGTCCATAGACCATAGTTAAATTTCTTTCAAATCAATTCAAAACTATGGTCTATCGACTATGGACCATGGACTAAATAACCATCTCCGGCACATCGCCATCAATTACCAGCTTCCCGGCTGTTGCTTTTATAATTTCTTCAACACTTACGCCTGGTGCGCGCTCCAGTAATTTAAATCCGCCTTCGGGCAATACATCAAGCACGGCTAACTCCGTCACTATTTTTTTAACGCAGTTAACGCCGGTTAACGGTAATGTACATTGGGGTAAAAGTTTTGATTCTCCTACCCTGTTTATATGCTGCATGGCTACAATAATATTCTCCGCTGACGCCACAAGATCCATCGCTCCGCCCATTCCTTTAACCATTTTCCCGGGGATCTTCCAGTTAGCAATATCGCCATTTTCAGATACTTCCATGGCACCCAATATGGTAAGGTTTACCTTTTTAGCCCTGATCATACCAAAGCTCATAGCCGAGTCAAAAATAGCTGAACCAGGCAGCATGGTTATGGTTTGTTTACCTGCGTTTATAATATCCGCATCTTCCTCACCCTCAAAAGGAAATGGCCCCATACCCAGCAATCCGTTTTCAGATTGCAGTACCACATCAATATTTGCGGGTATGTAATTGGCTACCAGCGTTGGAATGCCTATACCAAGATTTACATAGTAACCGTCTTTTATTTCCTTAGCAATTCGTTTTGCTATTCCTTCTTTGTCTAACATTTACCTTTATATAAAATTCATTAAACCACCACGTCATTGCGAGGAACGAAGCAACCTCTTCAAAGGACAATCACGGACCTTAATTTTTTCGGTAACCTAAAATATTAAAAAACATTTTGGTCGCCACTTGGCCTATTTCTTTTTGATTTGCGAGTGCAGAGTTTGCTTCGTTCCTCGCAATGACGCCTCGTTTATTGTCGCTTTCTTACCGTTCTTTGTTCAATCCTTTTTTCATAATTCACACCCTGAAAAATCCTATGCACATAAATCCCCGGAGTATGTACATGATCCGGATCAATTTCGCCGGGCTGTACCAGTTCCTCAACTTCTGCAATGGTGATCTTTCCAGCCGTGGCCATAACTGCATTAAAATTACGCGCAGTTGCCCGGTATACCAAATTCCCCATCGTATCGCCTTTCCAGGCTTTTACTATGGCAAAATCGGCTTCAAAAGCTAATTCCATTAAATAGTCTTTCCCATTAAAATTTCGCACCTCTTTACCTATGGCAACTTCAGTGCCTATCCCTGCCGGGGTAAAAATTGCAGGCATACCATACCCGGCTGCCATACAACGGGTTGCCAGGGTGCCCTGTGGTATCAGCTCGACTTCCAGCTCTCCGCTTAGTAGCTGCCGTTCAAACTCTGCATTCTCTCCTACGTATGATGAGATCATTTTTTTAACCTGCCGCTTTTTAAGCATCAGGCCTATGCCAAAATCGTCCACACCTGCATTGTTAGAGATGCAGGTAAGATCTTTCACGCCTTTTTTAACTAATGCTGCTATGCAATTTTCGGGCAATCCACTCATGCCAAACCCACCAAGCATTAAGGTCATCCCATCCTGAATGTCATGGATCGCTTCATCGGCCCCACTAACTGTTTTATTCATGTTTTATAATTGGTGGCGCAAAATTAGTCATTTTAGTTCATGGTTGATACCTAAAATCAGGTGACAATAATCGAGCTGAATTAAACAAAATCAAAACAATTATAAAGCTGAGGCGTCATTATTATATATCAATTAGTAAACCAATGGAATTTGATAAAAACAAGCATTTGGATGATTGGGATGATCATCCAAACCTGACAGCTGTCAAACCAAACGCATGGCGTGTTGAGGATGACAAAAACCTAAAGGAAAAGAACCTGGAAAGAAACTTATACGGCAAAAGTGAAAATAACATGAAGCCTGTAATGGAAGGCCGGGCAATGGGTGGACATAGTTTTGGCAAAAACAGCAACACACCGGCTGGCGACGATAAAAATAATCCATCACAAAATGCAGGATATTCCAATGCTTATTTTGCCCGTACCGAACCATTGGAAGAACATCCGGAAGACAGTAATTTTAAAGCCAAAAACCAGGATGGTGAACCTGACTATGCTAAGGCACAACCATACGCAAACTGGAATAACGAATTGCCAAAACCCGGTAAACCAGAAGAGCGGGGTGATGGAGAAAATGACCGCCCGCATGAAGAAAGCACCTACCAGGAAGGCACTGCAGATAATGAAAACGAACCTAACATCCCAGGCCCAAATGAATTACCTGATCAGCAAAAAGTAGGGGAAGATGCAGATGATGATATTGAGCATATAGAAACTTAGTTAGTGATTAGAGGTTGGAGTTTAGAGATTAGGAAAACAACAAGCTGCCATGCCGAATAAAATCTAATATGAAATAGTCAAAACTTAATCTGACAGTTACGAAAAATTAAAACACGTAACTATCAGATTAAGTTTTGACTATTTTATTTCAAATATACATAAGTGATCCCATCGCCGCCCCTGTCGGCATGCTCATCTTCCATCCTGTCAACCTGGTCATATTTCTTCAAATATTGCCTTATCATTTTACGGAGAATGCCATCGCCTTTGCCATGTATGATCTTTAAGTTGCCGAAACCCATCATTATTGCCCGGTCGAAAAGTCTTTCTATATTGCTCAGCGCATCTTCCGTACGCATTCCCCTCACATCAATCTCCGGGCTAAAGCTGGCCATATCATTGGTTTGGCTATAGCTTTTCCTGATCTCTTTCGGTACAGAAGATTTAGAGACCTTTATCACCCGTTTCCTCTTAGCCACAGTACGCAGATCACCAATGGCAATAACTACGTTATCTTTTATCAGTTCAATAACCTGGCCCGTTGTTTCGCTGTCTGTAAGTTTTACCCAATCTCCGGGTTTCAGCTCTTCATCAGCAGGTAAAGATTTTACCACTGCAGGTTTAACCGTGTTTTTTTGCAGCTCGATGTTTAAGTTTTCCCGGAGCGTACGTGTAGTTTCCTTATCGGCGTTGCTGCTTTTTATTTCAGATATGGTATTTTCAACAAGCTTATTGGCATTTAAAATTATATTTTTTGCCTGTTCTTTGGCATCCTTTATCAGTGCCTTTTTATTTTCTTCAAGGTAGCTTTTTAGCTTTTCATTTTCTGCAAGCAGGGTGTTTACCTGTCGCTGTTGCTTATCGAGCTTTTGTTTGGTGTCAAAAATTTCTTTTTTCTCGCGTTCCAGGTCAACCAATAAAGTATCAACCTTTTTTTGACCGGCGCTTACTTTATTTTTTGCAAGGTTAAGCACATTTTGCGGCAACCCGATCTTTTGTGCTATCTCAAAAGCGTACGAGCTTCCAGGTTTGCCTACTTCAAGCATATAAAGCGGCTTCATTTCCACGTTATTGAAAAGCATTGATGCATTCTCGATCCCTTCGGTATGACTGGCAAAAATTTTCAGGTTTGAATAGTGCGTGGTTACCATTCCCTTAACCTTTTTATGATTTAACGATTCCAGTACCGCTTCGGCAATCGGGCCGCCAAATTGTGGGTCAGTACCGGTACCAAACTCATCTATCAGGATCAGTGTTTTCCCATTGGCCTGCTCTACAAAATTCTTCATTTTTGACAGATGGGCACTGTAGGTACTCAAATCACTTTCAATAGACTGATCATCGCCAATATCAACAAACAGCTGTTTAAAAACGCCTGCAACACTCCCCTCCGCGGCCGAGATGAGTAATCCTGCCTGCACCATCATTTGCAGCAGTCCAACCGTTTTCATACAAACTGATTTACCACCGGCATTAGGGCCTGATACAACTATTATACGTGTACCTTCATCAATCTGAACGTTTAGGGGGACAACTATTTTCCCTTCTTTTTTAAAGTTCAGCAGCAAAAGCGGGTGCCGGGCATTGGTTAATTTAAGCCGTGCATCGTTCACTACTTCGGGCATATTGCCTTCAATATCTATCGCAAAAAGCGCTTTGGCCCTTACAAAATCAAGCTTGGTTAACAGGCTATGGTATGACAGTAAAAGCGGAACATATGGCCTTAACTCATCAGTTAATGCCATTAATATTTTTACGATCTCGCGCCTTCGCTCAAATTCAAGATCCCGGATCTTGTTATTTAAGGTAAAAACTTCTTCAGGCTCCATATAAACCGTTTGCCCGGAGGCAGATTCATCATGGATAAAGCCTTTTAACTTACGTTTATTTTCGGCTAACAGCGGGATGCATAAGCGCCCGTCACGAACAGTTAATGAACCATCGGCAGTCCAGCCATTGCCGGTTGCGCTTTTAAATATTACGTCAATCTTTTTGCGGGCCTCCTGTTCGGCTTTTGCAATTCCCGACGTTATTTCTTGTAAGTCCCTGGAGGCATTAGGTCTTATCTTTCCTTTTTGATCAATAACAAGATCGATTTTTTTAAGGATAGCTTTTTCAATCGGCAGATGCTCAAATAAAGCTTCCAGGTTGGGGTATTGGCCTTCGCGTTCATTAAAATAACCAATTACAGCAAATACAGTTGTAAGTGACGCCTGCACCTGGTAAAATTCTTCCTCGCTTAAAAAAGTGCCTTCAATCTTAGCCTTATTGGCAAGAGATTTTATATCAAAAAAGTGATGGATGGGCAAAGGAGCATCATTCTCCAGTATATTTTTAAACTCATGGGCCTGGTAAAGAAACTTACGGATCTGGTCGTAATTATTCATCACCTGGATCTTATCAACCATTTGTCTGCCCATTTCACTCAGGCAATGTGCTTTTATCAGTTCTTTTACCTCGGTAAAACCCAGTTTATCAGTACTATTACTCGGGTAAAGCATTATTATATTTTCGATTTATTTAGTTCTCGTTGTTTTATCCTGTTCAATGAATCAGTTTTACGCTGTACTTTATTCAATGAGTCTGTTTTTTGTTTCAGGTTTGCTAAGATCTGCTCATACATTTTCTGCAGTTCGGCTGGCTTGGTAGCATAATATTTAAAGCTCTTTTTAAATTGAGCCGAATCTGTATGATACCTTTTAAACAGGGCATCGTACCTGCTGGTTCCGTATTTATTTAAACTATCCTGCGATTGAAAGATACCGTACATCCGCCCATCAACCAGGTGTACTTCGGTTAACAGGCTTGTCATCTGGTTGCGTTTTATAATTCCGTCGGGGGTTTTATCACCTTTACATGAAAATAAAAAAAGCGATACTGAAAAAAACAAGGTGATATATTTATGCATTCTGTAATTTAGCGGCGTATTAATTAAGCAAATTTACGGATAAATGAGCATAGCAGAGAACATCAAAAGCTTAAAAAAAGAAACTGAACTTATAAATGTAACCTTAATAGCGGTATCAAAAACCAAACCTGTTGAAGAAGTGCTTGAAGCTTACAATACAGGACAACGCTTATTTGGTGAAAATATGGTGCAGGAGCTGGTAGAAAAGTACGAACAATTACCAAAAGATATTCAATGGCACCTTATAGGTCACCTGCAAAGCAATAAGGTTAAATATATTGCTCCGTTTATCAGCATGATAGAGTCTGTTGATAGCCTTAAACTTTTGCAGGAAATAAACAAACACGCAGAGAAAAACAAACGCGTTATTGACTGCCTGCTGCAGGTTTATATTGCCGATGAGGATACGAAATTTGGACTAGGCTTTGACGAAGTAATTGAACTGTTACGGTCAGAAGAGTTTGCTGCTTTAAAACACATAAAGATCCGCGGTCTTATGGGCATAGCAACCAATACCGATGTTGAAAAACAGATAAAAGATGAGTATTACGAGCTAAAAACCTTTTTTGATGGCATAAAGCAAAGTTTTTTCAGGAAGGATGATGCATTTGATACCCTGTCAATGGGCATGTCGGCCGATTATAAAATAGCTATTGAACAAGGCAGCAATATGGTACGTTTGGGCAGTACGATATTTGGAAAAAGAGTAATAAAGCACTGGAAAAATAATTAGGATTTCGGAAGTCGGATTTTCGATTTCGGAATTTTAAATAATAACTTGCCTGGTTGAAACGACAGGATCATGATAATCCTTAAATCCTATTAATCATGGTTCAAAAAAATAACAAATGAACATACGAATAGCAAAAAAAGAAGATTGCCCGCGTTTAATGGAACTGGTAAATGAGCTGGCGGTGTACGAAAAGGCGCCTGAAGAGGTTACCGTTACCTTACAGGAGTTTGAAGATGCCGGTTTTGGCGATAAACCTGTTTGGAAAGCATTTGTTGCAGAAATAGATGGATTGATAGTTGGCTTTGCCGTCTACTACATCCGCTATTCAACCTGGAAAGGCAACAGGATGTATCTTGAAGACCTGATAGTAACTGAAAGCATGCGCGGAAAAAAGGTAGGGAAATTATTGTTTGACCGTCTTATTGCAGAAGCCAAGGAATTAGGTTTTAACGGGATGACATGGCAGGTGCTGGACTGGAACGAACCTGCTATCAATTTCTATAATAAATATGACGCTAGTATTGAAGCCGGATGGCTCAATGCATCCCTGTCAAAAGAACAGCTTTTAAAATTTTAAAATATGCGATCAGGTTATTTAGTTGTTTATTTATTTGCTATCACGATCAGCTCGTGCATGTGGGGTAAACCTGATAAAAAAAATCCTGATATTGTTAAAGACACGCTAACTTATAAGTACACGGTATTTAAAGAGCGTGCAGCTGATTGTGGCAATAAGGCAGATAGCGATTGTACCCTGGTAAAATTCAAATATCCTGACTTTAAAGGCCAAAAAAAATTGAACGATACTATAGCGCATAAACTTGTTACATTGTTTCAATTAAGTGAAAAGCCTGATACCAGTTTGACAGAGCTATCAAAAAAATTCATGACTGATTATTTAAGCTCTAAGCAGGATGGCAGATCAGATCTGTTTTATTCGCTTGATTGTTACGCCAAAGTATTAAGACAGGACTCCAGTCTTACAACGCTTGAAACAGGGGGATATGTTTTTACAGGCGGCGCACATCCGTCATCATTCACCGGCTTTATAAACTGGAATACGAAAGCAAATAAAAGTATAACCCTTACAGATCTGATCAAACCCAATAATTTGGAAAAACTTAATGGTATTGCTGAAGGTATTTTTCGTAAAAATGAAAAGCTAAGCGATACAGCCTCACTGGCAACCAATTACTTTTTTAAAGATAATAAATTTGCACTGAATGATAATTTCTCAATAACGCCAACAGGTTTAAAGTTTTTTTATAACCAGTACGAAATAAAACCATACGCTGCCGGTACCACAGAGCTTATTATCCCCTACTCAAAAATTAAATTACTACTGCGGCCCAATACGGTCATAACCCAATATATTAAATAATGCTTGTTTTTAAATTCGGAGGAGCGTCAGTAAAAGATGCCGGTGGCATAGTTAACCTGGCTAACGTGGTTAAAAAATACGACGGTAACCAATTGTTAATAGTGGTTTCTGCAATGGGCAAAACTACCAATGCGCTCGAAAAGCTCACAAAGGCTTATGTTGGCCAGGATGATGAGGTTCATGCTATTTTTGATGAGATAAAAAAATATCATTACGATATCATCGAGCAGCTATTTGAACCTTCTGATGCCATATTTAATGATGTTGCCAATACGTTTGTGGAGATTGACTGGGTAATTGAAGAGGAGCCGCATGATGATTATGATTTTATTTATGATCAGATTGTATCCATAGGTGAGCTGGTATCCACCCGGATTGTTGGCGCTTATTTAAATAAAGCAGGTATAAAAAGCCAATGGCTTGATGTGCGCGGATATATCCATACGGATAACACGTATCGTGAAGGTATAGTGCAGTGGGATAAAACTAAGGCAAGCATCAGCGCAGAAATTCCGGCGCTATTGCAAAAAGGTATTGTAGTTACGCAAGGCTTTTTAGGAGGAACATCTGAAAATTTCACCACCACTTTAGGTCGCGAAGGTTCTGATTATACAGCATCAATATTTGCATCATGCCTGGGCGCAGAATCAGTAACAACCTGGAAGGACGTTCCCGGGGTATTAAATGCCGATCCAAAGTTTTTTAAGGACACCATTAAATTTGATGAGCTTTCCTATTCAGAAGCTATAGAGATGACCTATTATGGCGCTACAGTAATCCATCCAAAAACAATAAAACCGCTCCAAAACGCTAAAATACCATTATTGGTAAAACCCTTTACTGCTCCCGATGAACCCGGTACGGTAATAAAGGAAAATGGACAGAATATATTTTTAAAGCCGGTTATTATCCTTAAACAAAACCAGGTTTTGCTCTCCCTTTCGGCTAAAGATTATTCCTTTATTTCTGAAAACCATTTAAGCGATATTTTCGGCATGTTTGCCACCAGCCAGGCAAAAGTAAATATGATGCAAACATCAGCGCTTAGCTTTACTGTTTGTATTGATTTTTATGAAGACCGCTTTAAAAAGCTTTTGAAAAGCTTGGGCCAGGACTTCAGCGTAAAGTATAATGAAGGTTTATCATTAATTACCGTAAGGCATTACTCGGCCGAATCGTTAAATGAGCTGAAAGTAAATAAAACCATATTGATGGAACAGCTTAGCCGCAATACCATACAAATGGTGGTTAAGTAACATTCCTGTTTAAAATTGTAAAAATATGTTAAACCCAGCGGTATATTATCAATTTTAAATACCAATGGGCTATATTTAGCCCTTGCATCAGGCTTAATCTAAATTCATGAGATTTATAAAGACCATTTCTGTACTATCGTTATTTTTAGTTTTCTTTTATTTAACCGCAGCTGCACAGGATGTGCCTGTTTTAAATAAAATAATGACTAAAACAGCTAAGCTCTACAATGATATGCCCATTGAAAGAGTTTATCTTCATTTTGATAAGCCCTACTATGCTTTAGGCGATACCATATGGTTTAAGGCATATCTCACAATGGATGAGCATCAGCCATCACCTATAAGTAAAATAATATACATTGATGTATTAACAGCAAAAGATTCACTGGTACAATCATTAAAGATTCCGGTAAAAAACAGTGTTTCATGGGCTGATATTGCGCTTTCACAATTCACGTTTAAAAAAGGAAATTACAGAGTAGTTGCCTACACAAACTGGATGAATAATTTCGGATCTGAATACTTTTTTAATAAAAGCATTACCATTGGCGACGCTATAAATAACAACCTTTCAACCCAGATCTCATTAAAAAGATCTGTTGCAAATAAGTTTTCAAAAATAACTGCAGGTATTTACTACAAAGATGATGAGGGCAAACCTTACAGCGATAAAAGAGTAAGCTGGACGGTTGAAAAAGATTACGATGAGATAATAAAGGGTAAAGGAGTAACTGATAAAAACGGTTTTATCGACATCAGCTTTACCAATACAAAAAATATTGGATTAGATTCTGCAGCCTTAATTACCGTTATTGACAGGGGCGAAAGAAAACAGGGTACCAGTAAATTCTCCTTAAAATCTGTGGCCCAACCAAACGACCTGCAGTTTTTTCCGGAAGGCGGGCAACTGATAAGCGGTATTCCTTCAAAAATAGCGTTTAAAGCTTTGAAACCCGATGGACTTGGCATTGATGTAAAAGGTACCGTTACAGATAATACCAATAAAGTAGTAGCTGAATTTACCTCCTCGCACTTGGGGATGGGCTTTTTTCAGCTAACTCCTGAGGAAGGCAGAACTTATACTGCTAAGGTAAGTTTTGCAGACGGAACGACGGCAACCCCAGACATGCCAAAGGTATTGGCAGATGCAACAACTGTAAATATTGATAATACCAACCCGGATACATTAAAAATAAAATTATTGTCAGATCCTGCATTTGTAAAAGAAAACGAGGGTAAAACATTTTTTATCCTGGCAAAATCAAGTGGGGCAATTGCTTTTGCTGCACAAACTAAATTACAAAACCAGGTTTATACCGCCTCGGTGCCAAAAAGTAAATTCCCTACGGGCATTGTACAGGTAACACTTTTTTCGGACGACGGAGAACCATTGAGCGAACGGATTGCTTATGTAATGCACAGCGACCAGTTAAATCTTTCAATCGCCAGTGATCACCCATCTTACACAACCAGGCAAAAAGTTAAGCTAAACATCACCGCTAAAAATAGTGACAAACCGGTTGAAGGAAATTTTTCTGTAACTGTTATTGATGATGCTAAAGTGCCGTTTGATGAAAATTCCGAAACTACCATTTTAAGCTACCTGCTTTTAACTGCCGATATCAGCGGGTATATTGAAAAACCAAATTATTACTTTAATCATCCTGATGCCAAGAAACTGGCCGACCTTGATATTTTATTGCAGACGCAAGGTTATCGCCGCTTTTCGTATGATGGTATAATGAATGATAAATATCCCCCGATAAGCTTTCTGCCCGAACAGGGTATTACACTTACCGGAACGCTGCGTGCCTCAAATGGAATGGCTATCGGCAATGGTAATGTTAGCTTAAAAATTAAAGATAAAAACTTATCTGCAAACGCAGTTACTGATGCTGACGGACATTTCAGGTTCCCTAATCTTGTATTTTCAGACTCGACACAGGTATTTTTAAGTGCGCGCAACAATCCTAGGGCAAGTGATCTGGTATTAAATGTTGATGGTGACCCCTATCAAAAAATTGCACTAAATCCTGCCGCTCCAGACGAAATAATGAATATTGACAGTACACTTAGCCCTTATTTAAAAAACAGCAAAGTACAGGCAAATAATTCACATGTTTTAAAAGAGGTTGTTATTAAGGATACACGAATTAAAAAATTGGTTAATCATAAAGATTACAGTAACCTATCCAGCCTAAGCAGTGAGCCAGACCACCTGGTTACTCCAAATATGCTGCAGGGCTGCAGTAACCTTTTAGATTGTTTAAAGGTATTTGCCACCGGCATGATCTATGAAAATGATAACTTTTACGTTATGCGTGACTACAACGCCGGGAAAAGGGTTCCGGCCCAGGTTTTTGTGAAGGGGATGCCGGTAGATGTAAATTACTTATCAAATATGACAGCTGATGGAATTGAATCTGTTGAGGTATTTTTAAAGGATGAGTTGGGATTGGTAAACAGCGCATATAGCACTAACGGAGCAATAGTTGTTAATATGAAAAAAGCACCGGAAGGCCAAAAAATCACCTTAGCACAGCTTAGAGACCTGATACCTCCCAAAAATGAACTGACCATTACTCCAAAGGGATATGTTATAAAAAGATCATTTTACCTGCCCAGGTACAGCGGGCCAAGAGAACTACAGCCAAACCAAACAGATACCCGGACCACTATTTACTGGAACCCTAATATTATAACTGATCCAACCGGTGCAGCTTCATTTGAATTTTTTAATGCTGACGGAAAAGGAACATACCGTGCTATAATTGAAGGTATGGATAAAGATGGTAATATAGGCAGACAATTGTTCAGGTATACTGTGAAGTAAAGTTGATTGAGTTAGATTAGGTTGATTGAGTGAGTAGTTAAAAACTTGCCATCCCATCAGCAATTACAACTTAATCAACTCAGTCAACCTAATCTAACTTAATCAACCAAAAATGAGCAAACTAACCCCATTCCATGTAGCGGTGCCTGTTTATGATCTTGAAGAATCAAGAAATTTTTATCGCGAGGTTTTAGGCTGTAGCGAAGGCCGCAGCTCAGATCACTGGACCGACTTTAACCTGTACGGGCACCAATTTGTTATTCATTTAAAACCCAGGCCTGCCGAAAAGGCTGAACATCATTTTAACCCGGTTGACGGGCACGATGTTCCTGTACCACATTACGGTGTTGTTTTGGAGTGGGATGAATGGCATAAGCTGGAAGAAAGGCTAAGAAGCCACAACATAAAATTTGTTATAGAACCTTACATTCGTTTTAAAGGTTTACCCGGCGAGCAGGCAACCCTCTTTTTTTTAGATCCATCGGGCAATGCGCTTGAATTTAAATCGTTTAAAGATTTTGGTCAGCTATTTGCTGTATAGGCAACCAGTTACTGTTATTTAGGGTATACTTGAGTAGAGAGATACAAGATTCAAGAAGTCAAGAATCAAGAGGAAAAGAGTAATGAATGATTTTTTGTAAGAATTTAATCGTTGCTTTTTTCTTGACTCTTGATTCCTGACCTCTTGATTCTATTCTCACATTACTATTTAATTATGGATGTACAAGAAGTTGAGCGCCTGATAAAGATCAGTAAGGAACATCCCTTAATGCCGGAAACCTATATCCCCTGGCAATTGGAGCCCGCAGCTGATGATATCTTTTTGCCCGAAATGCTGACTTCTTTACAGGGCCTTGAAATATATGACACCCTTACCCCTGCCCAAAAATTAGATCTCGGCAGACACGAATTAGTACAGGTTATTGCCTCTTATGCCTGGGGCGAATGCCTGTTTTGTTTGTTTATGACCAGGCACATCCTTACCCTGCCTTTAGATAATATTGAACACCGTTTTTTGCTGCGTGAGCTGATTGAAGAATTCAGACACCAGGAAATGTTTGGGCAGGCTATTGCTAAAATAGGGGGCAGCCCAATCCGGCAATCCGGGATGCATAAATTTTTTGGCGAGTTCAGCAATAAATATTTGCCCGCCGATTATTTATTTATGGGCAGTGTATCAGTTGAGCTGGTTACAGATGTGTATGGAAATCATGCACGCCGGGCACCCAATATTTATCCCGTATTAAAAAAAATGTTTGATTTGCATAACATTGAGGAGGGGCGGCATATCCTTTTTACCAAAAGCCTTTTAAAAGAGTATGCTGCAAATGCCGGTTACATAAAGCGAAGCCTATACAGCTTTGTGATTTTGTTTAATATCCTGTTTGTGCGTACCATGTATGTGAAAAAAGAGATCTATGAACGTATAGGCCTTCAAAACCCCGATCAGGCGTACAAACTGGCGTTAGCAAATTTCAAAAAGAAATTCAGCGAAACCTGCCTCAGGGATATTATAAACTTTGTTGACAGCTGGAAAGGCTTTAACAATGCAACCCGCTGGGCATGGCGGTGGATTTTAGGTGCTAAAGTGTAGGAAAAAAGAGTCAGGAGTCGAGAATCAAGAAACAATACAAAAGGTATATCGTTAAACCCTTGAATGTTTGATATATAAAATTTCAGTCCACTCAATCTTTTATCTTGACTCTTGACTTCCTGATTCTTGACTCTTGCTGCTTGACTTCCTGAATCTGGCTAGCCCAACAGCCCGGCATTATCCTTCAATGCAACTCCGGATAGTTTTCTTTTAAAGGACTCATTAATTAAATAAAAGATCTTTTCTGCAGCCTGTTTATACTTCAGTCCCTCTTTCCTAATGTTTGAGACACAGTTCCGCGATTCATCGGTCAATCCCGGTTGTGGATTATAGGTAAGATAAGCGCCCATGCTATCTGCCGAGCTTAGTCCGGGTCTTTCTCCTATCAGCAATACAGATAATTTTGCGTTTAAGCCGGATGCAATATCATCGCCTATGGCAACCCTGCCCTGCTCAACAAGGCAAAGCGGGGCTATGCTCATTTTTGCGGCAGTGAGCAGCGGGATCAGTATTTTTAATAAGCCAGGCGCATTTTCATTAACAGCAGTGGCCGAAAGCCCGTCAACTATTATTATTGCCACATCAAGGCTTGTTGTAAAACCCGTTAGCAGTTCTTTTGATTCATCACTTAACAATCTGCCTAAGTCCGGACGCTTTAAATATTTTTGCCGGTTTACGGCTTGGCTATATACTTGAAATACCGGCAATTCAAATACTTTAAACTTACTGATCAATCCGTCAACGTCCAATGTGGAATATACCGCATCCCTGGCATGGGCATGAGCCAGTTTAAATTCCATCGACTGTTTTAAAGGAATACTGTTTCCCACCCTGCCGATGGCTATCCTTGCGGCAGTAAATTCGCGCAGGAATGCTAATGGGTGATTTGTGGATACTTTATCAGTCATATCAATCCTGATAGTAGTTTATGAGATGGATTAACCGGTAAAAGGCTGCCATCATAATCTGTAATACCTTGTTTTATTAGCCATTGCTCAAATTCGGGGGCAGGCTTAAGACCTAAAGTTTTTCGTAAATATAAGGCATCATGAAATGAGGTGGATTGATAGTTGAGCATAATATCATCTGACCCCGGGATCCCCATTATAAAATTGCATCCGGCTACGCCTAATAGGGTAAGCAGGTTATCCATATCGTCCTGGTCGGCTTCGGCATGATTGGTATAGCAAACATCAACTCCCATGGGTAATCCAAGCAGCTTGCCGCAAAAGTGATCCTCTAACGCTGCCCTTATAATTTGCTTGCCATCATATAAATATTCAGGTCCGATAAAGCCAACTACTGTATTGACTAACAACGGTTTATATTTTCGTGCAATTGCGTAAGCACGGGCTTCGCAGGTTTGCTGATCAACTCCGTGATGTCCATTTGCAGAAAGCTCGCTCCCTTGCCCGGTTTCAAAATACATTACATTTTGCCCTACAGTTCCGCGGTTAAGTGAAAGCGTTGCCTGGTAAGCTTCATCAATTAAAGCCAGGTTGATCCCAAAACTGGCGTTGGTTTTTTCTGTACCACCAATAGATTGAAAACAAAGGTCAACCGGTGCACCTTTATTCACCAGGTCTAACGTAGTTGTTATATGGCTTAAAATGCAGGATTGTGTGGGAATCTCAAACTGGTCACGTAAAGTATCGATCAAATTCAGCAGGTTTAAAACTGCGGCAGGGCTATCTGTAGCAGGGTTAATTCCAATACACGCATCGCCACTGCCATATAGTAAACCATCAATAATGCTGGCTGCAATACCTTTTGGATCGTCTGTTGGATGATTGGGTTGCAGCCGTGTTGAAAAATGACCTTTTAAGCCTATGGTATTACGAAACGCAGTAATTACCTCACATTTTTTTGCTACCGCGATAAGGTCCTGGTTGCGCATTAGTTTTGACACTGCAGCAGCCATTTCAGGAGTTATACCAGCTTCAACAGATCTTAAAACTTCCGTACCTGTTTCGTTGCTTAATAACCAATCCCTAAATTCACCAACAGTAAAATGACTTATTAAGCTAAACGCTGTAACATCGTGATCATCAATTATTAATCTGGTTATTTCATCCTGCTCATAAGGAATAATTGCCTCGTTTAAAAACGTTTTTAAAGGCACATCAGCAAGGGCTATCTGGGCAGCCACACGTTCTTCATAACTTTCGGCACATACACCAGCCAGCACATCGCCTGTGCGGTATGGCGAAGCTTTAGCCAGTAATGTTTTCAGATCGTTAAACCTGTAAGCTTTATTCCGTATGGTGAAGTGGTAAGACACAATTAAACACGATTTAAGGATTTGATTTATTTACAGGATTGCAGCTGGTTTATTATTTAACAGCTGGTTTATTATTTATTAGTGTAATCGTTTATTATCACAGGTGAAATCATAAATTCTTCCACAAGCTTTAGCTTATGTTTTCCCATCAGTATAAATAATGCTATAGCCATTGCCAGCCCGGCAAAAAACATTAGGCTCAGCATAAAATTAAAATAGATCATAGTTATAAGAGTTACAGCCGATATTAATAATGCTGTTGCTGGAAATAAAGGATAAAATGGTGCAGTAAATGGGCGCTCTAAACCAGGCTCTTTCTTGCGAAGGATGAAAAGACTTATCATGCTCATCATATACATACATATAGCTCCCATAACTGACATTATTACTATTTTATCTGTAGTACCTGTGTAAAGTGCAATAAAACTGATAAATCCTCCTGCTATAATTGCCCAATGAGGTGTTTTAAATTTATGATTGACCTTTGATAATACACTGGGTAAATAACCGCTGCGGGCCATGGCAAATACCTGCCTTGATGATGCCAGTATAGTTCCGTGAAACGACGCTATCAGCCCAAACAAACCTATGCTTGCAAATATTTTTGTAAAACTGCTGGCTTTACCCAATACAATGCTGATTGCTTCGGGTAAAGGATAATCAAGATTACTTAGTTTGCGCCAGTCGGTAATGCCACCTGTAAATATCATAACGCCGAAAGCCAAAAATATCAGTGTAGCTAAACCCGAAATATATCCTTTTGGAATATTCCGTTTGGGGTCTTTAACTTCTTCTGCAACCATGGCAACTCCTTCGATGGCCAGGTAAAACCATACAGCATAAGGCAGGGCTGCAAAAATACCTGCATAACCGAAGGGCATTGGGTTACTTAAAAAATTATCTGCTTTAAAATGTGGGGAAACTATCCCCAAAAAGAGTAATAATTCGGCTACTGCCAGTATGGTAATTATCAAAGAAAATGTTGCAGATTCTTTTACGCCTAAAATATTTATAACGATAAAAACAACGTTAAAAAACAATGCAGAGTACAACACAGGGATGTCAGGATCTAAAAAGTGAAGGTATGCTCCCAAGGCAAAAGCGATGGCCGGTGTGGCAAAAAGAAAATCTATAAGTGTGGCATATCCTGCAAGCAATCCGCCAAATGGCCCTAACGCTCTATAAGCATAAGCAAACGCTCCCCCAGCATGCGGAATAGAAGTTGTCAACTCAGTATAGCTAAATATAAAAGTGATGTACATAACAGTGATGATCACTGTGGCTAACAGGAATCCAACAGTGCCCGAAACTCCCCAGCCCAGGTTCCATCCAAAATACTCACCGGATATAACTAAACTTACAGCAATTGCCCAAAGGTGAATGGGTTTAAGTACTCGTTTTAACTGCTCTGTTTTGATAGTGGCCATTGTGGATAATTTGCTAACTTTATTTACCGGTTTAAAGTACTTAAAGACAACGTTATTTCAAAATGGCACGTATTATGTAATTGTAAGGGGATTGTGAAGAAAAATATAATAAACTTAACAATAATTAAATGTAAAATTGTTAAAACAGCTTTACCTTTACTGTGTTGAACAATTACCGGACGATTAGTAATTTGACAATAAGATTATGTTGTATATCAATGTTTCGTCAAACAGTAATTCAAATCTTAATTTCTCAACTTTTGAGGAATATGAATTGCCTGCGCCGCCTAATGGAGCTGACGCCGAGATAAATAATGACATAGTATTAAAGTTTGATGATGAAGAGGAGGCGATTATTTATGCGGAACAACTGGAGAATTTGTCAAACGGGTTAAATGATAAGCAATCCCCGCAATATATTGCTATAAGCGATATTATTATGGCAATTCGCAATGATGAATTTGTACAGAGTTATACACGATAGAATTGAGCACTAAAAAATAAAATCTATGTTACGTATTAAGTTTTCAACCGGCCCAACCAAATTAACTTCTGCTGATTTTAAGACCTATCATTTACCAATTCCATCAAAAGGAATAAAGGAAAAAAGGAACAGCGAGACTGAGCTCCTATTTGATAATGAATATGAAGCTGTAGTTTATGCAGATCAGATTGAAGAGATTGTTACTACGGTAAGCAAAACCTCTCCGTTAAAAAACATATTGAGAGATTTAGCAACTACCATTCGTAACGATGACACGATACGTAATTACCTGGAGTATTCAACAATTTATCAATGGTTAAAAAATTGGGTTAAAACCATTAGGTCGGCAATAAAACCATCTCCTATCTCATAAAAAAATACCGTACAAATAATTTAATTGTGGCTAACATAAAAGTAAAGCCGCCAGGTATTGCCTGGCGGCTTTACTTTTATAATAACTAGCGTCGTGTCATCATGAATTGACGCTTAGTCTGGAGTCGAAAGTCTTGAGTTCTAAGTCAGAAAAGACAAAATTTGACTTAAGACTGGCTACTTAAGACTGTTGACTTAACACTAGGCTTTAAGGGTATTTGCTATATATTCGTAACTGCTTTTAATACTTGCAAAAGCGTCCTTCGGGTTATCGTGTTCTACAAAAAAGTGCTGCATTCCGGCTGATGTACTATTTGCGAAGATCCTTTTAAAGTCGATTGTGCCGTTGCCTACAGGCAATATGTTAGTATGAGAGGCATCCAGGTCTTTTACATGCCACAATGGAAATCTGCCCGGATGATCTTTAAACAACTGTACCGGATCCTGCCCGCCTTTTATTGCCCAGGCCAGGTCGAGTTCCATTTTTACATTTTGGGCGTCGGTTTCTGTTAACAGCAAATGATAAGGAACCTTGCCATCAATTGCCTTAAACTCCATATCGTGGTTATGGTAAGCAAACTGCAGACCCGCTTTTTTTGCAGCTTCGCCAGTTTTATTCAATATAACAATTGACGATTTTATTTCTTCAAGCGTACCTGTAGGGGCATTGGCACATACCAGGTATTGTATTCCTCCTTCTGCAGCTTCATCAACCAACTGCTGCATATTGTCGCGCAGGTTCATCATTGGCGGTATTACCATAGGTTTTCCATCGGCACCCAGGGGCATTTTATATCCCTTCGGTAATTTAAATGGCGCCCCCAGTACATGGTGTGATTTCCACGACATGCCCAGGTCATTCACCATAGCTTTAAATCCTTTGGGCTTCATGCCGTAATAGCCGCCCTTTTTACTGAAAGCAGATTCCATTTCCTTATACCCTACTGCGGCTATTTTGGTTAATGTTCCTTTTACATCCTCATCAATTACACCAAAGAAAGTAAAAAGCTGTAAACCCACCGGATGGGGGGCCATATTTGATAAAAAAGAGCTGGCTTTGCCTGATAATGCCATGCCGCCAAGTACCAGTACACCTGTACTTTGCAAAAACTTACGTCTGTTGTAATTCATGTTAAATTGGTAATTTAGTTTATGTGGTTTAGTAAAACTAAAAAATTATTGTGTCATTTTTACACATTAAGAATAATATTTTTTTCAACTGTTAATCAACTCCTTAAATAATCCACATAATGTTTTAACCAAACTAAATATTCCTATATTTCGACCTAAGTATTTAAGCTTTCACAATTTATATAAATGCGTTATAATAGACTATTAATAAACCTGTTAGGCTTTGTTTTATTAACAGCAATTGGCTGTAAACAACACGTTCCACAAGTAACAGATAATAACAATCTGGCTTTAGGTAACCCAAGCAATGCAAGTAAGAGTCTTTTAAATGCTGATAATTATCTAATTGATCATAAATATTATATTGAAAGTTATAATAGGAATAAAGCTGAACCGAATTCGGTAAGCTGGCATTTGTGCAGCAAAGATGTAGGGACAACTGACAGATTAAACAACTTCAGGCCTGATGAAACATTGCCGGATGGCTGGTATGAGGTTGACAATACCAGTTATAAAAGATCGGGATTTGATAAAGGGCATAATTGCCCCAGCGGAGACCGTACAAGCACAACCGATGCAAATTCTGCTACGTTTTTAATGGATAACATAATTCCGCAGGCACCAAACAATAACCAGCATACATGGGAGCACCTGGAAAACTATTGCAGGAATAAAGTAAAAAGAGGAAACGAGGTTTACATAATAATGGGTGTTTATGGAAGTGGCGGAACCGGGCGAAATGGTTTTGCTACTTCTATTGATAAAGGACGCGTTAATGTACCCGCGCACATATGGAAAGTTGTTGTAGTTATACCTGAGGGCGACGATGATTTAAACCGAATTGATGAAAACACCCTGGTTATTGCCATTGATACACCAAATGATAACAGCATCTCCAAAAACTGGATGAATTATGCCTGCACCGTAAAAAATATTGAAGACTCAACCGGTTATAATTTGCTATCCGCTTTGCCCCAGCCTATCCAGGAAGTATTAGAAAATAAAAAGTTTACCGGGAGCAATTAGCAAGAAAGCAAAGCCTTGTGTAACTACTGGTACAAACAAACAGCTATCAACCCTGTCCAGCCGGTTTGATGTGATGCGCCAATACCGCGACCTGTATCGCCATCAAAATATTCGTGAAATAATATATAATCCTTAAAATCAGGATCGGTTTGCATTTTGTTGTAATTGCCAAAAACAGCCCTTTTACCCTCCTCATCCCTCAAAAACAGGTTTGAGATCCTGCTGTACAGCTCATTTGCCACCTGCTGCAGGTTCATAAAGTTACCGGAACCAGTTGGGCACTCAATCTTAAAATCATCGCCATAATAAAGGTGAAATTTATGCAGACTCTCTATCAGCAAATAATTTATGGGAAGCCATATTGGGCCGCGCCAGTTGCTATTGCCTCCAAACAAGCCGCTGTCACTCTCAGCAGGCGTATATTTTATACTGAACTCCACCCCATCAACCGATACATGATACGGATTATCCAAATGATACTTAGAAACTGAACGAATGCCATATTTACTCAAAAACTCATTTTCATCCAGCATATATTTAAGTAATGATTTCATGCGGTAACCACGCAGCAGGCTTACCAGGTGCTTACCAGGCGTTTTAGTTTCTGCCCAGCGCGATACCAATGAAGCAAGGTCAGGGCGGTTCTCTGAAAACCATTTCATCCTGTCGCTAAATATGGGATTATTCAAAATGTCGTTTTCATCAAGCACTTCGGCAGCTATTAATGGGATCAGCCCTACTATGCTTCGTACCCGCATTTTCTGGGTGCTGTTATCAGGCAATCGCAACTGGTCATAAAAAAAGCCATCTGCATCATCCCAAAGTCCTTCATTATCCTGCCCTAAACTTGAGATGGCTCCGGCAATGTAAATAAAGTGTTCAAAAAACTTGCTGGCTATGTCATTGTAAGCTTTATTACTTTCAGCAAGCTCAGCTGCAATACGTAACAAATTTAACGAATATATGGCCATCCAGCTGGTACCATCGGCTTGTTCAAGATGTTCACCCATGGGCAGGTGCGTATTTCTGTCGAACACGCCAATATTATCAAGCCCTAAAAATCCACCTTCAAAAATATTATTGCCTGATGCATCTTTACGGTTTACCCACCAGGTAAAGTTCAGCATTAACTTATGGAAGATCCGTTCTAAAAAGTAAGTGTCACCTTTCCCATTGTTTGCTGCTTTATCTTGCTGATATATCTTCCAGGTTACCATAGCATGCACCGGCGGATTGGCATCGTTAAAATCCCATTCGTAAGCTGGTAATTGGCCATTGGGGTGCATGTACCAGTCTTTTACAAGCAGGCTAAGCTGATTTTTTGCAAAAACCATATCAATTTTTGCAAGTGGGATACAATGGAAAGCAAGGTCCCAGGCGGCAAACCACGGGTACTCCCATTTATCAGGCATTGATATGATGTCCCTTGTATTAAAATGGGTCCACTTACTGTTGCGGGCGTTTAATCTTTGTTGAGATGGTTTGGGTTCTGCGGGGTCGCCATTTAACCAGTGATTAATATCATAATAATAAAATTGCTTGCTCCATAACATCCCTGCTAAGGCCTGGCGCTGAATTAAAATTTTATCAATATTACTGGCTCCACTATTTATTTCCGAATAAAACTGATCCGCCTCCTCTTTTCTTGCATCAAATAACTTGTCGAAATCTTCAAACCCGTTACTTGCATTTTTCGACAATCTTAATCGTAATGTAATACTTTGTTTGGCAGGTACATTTATATCGAAATTTACCGCAGCTTTTGTACCTGTTTTTTTGGGGTTGATTGTATCGGCCCCGTGCACAACATGATCATTTATACCATCTTTGTAAAACTGCTTACCGTCATTGGTATTATACAAACGCTGAGTATTAGTTTCATTATCACAAAACATTAACTCTGGTGATCCTTCGGCATTTAACCACATCTGGCCGAAATTTCTATGACATACCTCTATAACGCCATGTGAATCAGCTGTTAACTCAGGCTGATAATTGTCATATCCCCAAGCCCATGTATTACGAAACCATATGGTTGGCAGCACATTTAAAGCAGCATCAAGGCTCCCCCTGTTATTAATAGTTATTTTAATTAGTATATCAAGCTGTGTGTTTTTAGCATATTCAATAAATACATCAAAATATGCATCCTGGTCGAATATGCCGGTATCAATCAGTTCAAATTCAGGATTGTTACGGCTTCGCCGCTTATTTTCATCTACAAGCCAGGCATAAGGATACTCCTGTTGCGGATATTTATAAAGCATTTTCTGGTAGGAATGCGTAGGCGTGTTATCCAGGTAATAGTATAGCTCCTTTACATCCTCGCCATGATTTCCTTCGGGATTGCTGAGACCGAAATAACGTTCTTTAATAATAGGATCTTTTTTGTTCCATAATGCAACAGCAAAGCAGAGTAATTGCTCATTATCACAAATTCCTCCAATTCCCTCCTCACCCCAGCGGTAAGCTTTGCTCCGGGCCATATCATGCGTAATATAGTTCCAGGCGTCGCCGTTTTCGCTGTAGTCCTCCCGCACGGTTCCCCACTGACGATCGCTTACATACGGCCCCCACTTTTTCCATGATGAATCTTTTAATCTTGTTTGTTCTGCATTCATATTGTTGGGGATGATCATTTAGGATAATTACACTGATTTTTTGAAATGATTTCACCGATTACCGTGGGTGATTTCTTCTATCATTGGCGTAATCTAAACATAATAATACAGTCTGAATGTTATAAGCACAGACACCTTTATATTATTGCAATCATATTAAAAAAAACCTATACCCAGGCATTCCTCAAAAACCTCAGCCAGTTGCCATGCATCATGTTCTCCATATCGGTTTCGCTATAGCCACGTTTTTTTAACAGGGTTGGTATTTTTTGAAGGTCAGCAATGGTTTCCAGATCATAAGGGCATTGCTCCCGGCCAAACGCCCCGTCAAGATCAGAGCCTATACCAACATGCATTGAGTTGCCGGCAAGCTGGCAGATGTGGTCCACATGATCTATCATCACTTCCAAACTGCAATTCATTTCTTTAGGATCTGATTGCCCCCTCACCCAACCCGGTACCATCATCCAGGCATCTAATGCGGCCCCGATTACAGCCCCACGCTTTACCAGTTCTTTTATTTGTTCATCACTATATTGGCGATTATGATTTACCAAAGCCCGGCAGTTATTATGGCTTGCCCAAACGTGTCCGTTAAAATGATCAAGTGCTTCCCAAAAGCTATCGTCACATAAATGGGTAGCATCTAAAATAATATTAAGCCGCTCCATCTCTTTCAACAGCTCGTGCCCTACCTGCCCCATAAAACCAATGGCATCAGTACCCTGAGCGTAACGACCTGGGCCATAGTGTGCCGGGCCTACAGCCCTTAGCCCATAGTTATATGCCCTTTCCAGGTGTTTTATTGTTACTATTGAATCAGCACCTTCTAAACTTAAAATGTACCCTACTGGTTTAGCATCATTTGGTTGCCCGTTAAACCAAAGGCTGATGTGTTTATCAAGGCTTTCAAAATTATTTATCTGCACCATTTCACCGGCATCTTCCATTGCTTTATACCAGGCTGCCTGGCCCTGTGTTTGCGCCCATGCCTGCTCGGGCGAATGCCATCCGGGTAAAGGGTTGCCAGGTGCAACATAACGCGCAATTTGGGTACCCACAACCAGCCCAATATTTCCTTTCCGCAATTCGGGTAATGAAACTACACCCTTTGCACGATCGGGTTTGTCTGTCATGCCTTCTTCGCGTTCATTTATTTCTGCAACTGGTTTCTGCAAGTCGCGATTCCACTCCAGCGCGTTCATGCTTAAGTCTAAATGGGCATCAATGATGAACATAAATGTAAGTTGATTGGGTTAGATTGGGTTGATTAAGTGAATGGTTGTTTATATCGTTATTTTTCTGTCGCGGGCAATGTTTTTCCATTCTCCGCTTGTCTGGTTATTTTCAATGGTAATTGCTCTTTCATATAAAGCTACAGTAGGACAAATATGATAAGGCATTCCATAGATCACGTCGCCCGGTTTATATTTATGGCCTTTGTCTGCCTCCACAACCAAATGTTCTTCACTTTGGCTAACAACTTCCAGTCCGGTGGTATTCATTAAATACACCCTGCTTTTTAGCTCTCTTTCAGCCGCTATTGATTTATGGCCCAGATCCAAACATAACTTAGTTTCATCAGGCAGGGATATAATTCTTGTTACAACCAATGCAGCAGGTAAAAACTGCTGTTCCGTAAAGCTTGTTTCATATCCCTTGTCCCAATAAACAAATGTGCCAGGACTACATTCTACATCTGACCGTTTAGCATGGACAGGAAAAGTTGGCGATCCCCCTGCCACAATTACCGGCTTAGCATATCCTTTTTCTACCAAATCAGCTTGCAGTTTAATTACCGGTTCAAAGCATTCATTACAGATTTTAGTCCTGATATTAAGGTCAGCCTCATGGATATGACCATCATAAGCATGCAAGCCTATTACATCTATCCCGCTTAAAATATCACAATCAATATAAAGCTGCAGTGCGCCGTTACCTGGTTTTATGCCTGTACGGTTTTGCCCTACGTTCAAATCAATATAAACCGAAATCTTTACTTTATTTTTTATTGCCACATCGGATATTTCGGCGGCAGCTTTTATATTATCAACAAGGCAGGAGAATTTGATATGGGGGTAAGAAATTATAAGCTCAACAAACCGTTCTAATTTAGGCCCAATGGGCTGATAAGCCAGTAAAATATCCGGAGCATTACACATAGCCAGCATTTCGGCCTCTGCAATAGTGGCGCATTTAAACTTAGTGATGCCTGCTTTAAGCATCAATAGCGTAACATCCTTGCTTTTATGAGTTTTAACATGCGGTCTTAATCGGTTAACATTATCTATCATACCGATAAGCAGGTCAATATTTTGTTTTACCCTGGCAGGATAAACAACCAAAGCAGGTGTATCTAATTTTTCAATATCATTTATAATGTACCAATCCATTTTTAAGTCAAAAGTCTTGAGTCCAGAGCATTAAGTCGATGTTATAATAATGAGTGCAGTCAAAAAAAATGACTCATGACTCAGAAAAGTTCAAATAAAGCTTCTATCTCCACCGGAATATTATCAGGTAATGATCCCATTCCAACAGCGCTGCGGACACCTATTCCGTTATCCTCACCCCAAATCTTAGCAAACAATTCACTGCAGCCGTTAATAATGAAAGGATGCTTTTCAAAATCGGGTTTACAATTAACCATGCCCAATACTTTTATAACTCTTTTCACTTTGTTTAGCGTGCCCAGGTTGGCTATTATAGTCGCCAGTATAGCCAAACCAACTTGTCTTGCTGCAAGTTTACCCTCATCTGGCGTTAGCGCCTCGCCTATTCGCCCAATGATCAGGCTCCCGTCATCCTGAACCGTGCCATGGCCCGATACATATAAATATTTCCCATCAATTAAACAGGGTTTATAAACCCCAAGCGGTTTTGGCGCCGGTGGCAGGTTAAGGCCCAGCGCAGCAAAGTTCTGATCAGCTGTATTCATTTTTAAAAGGTATAATTAAAAACAAACATAAAAAGAAAAAGCCGGGTATCTCACGCCCGGCTTTGATAAATCAAACAATCAACTACATTAAAACTTAACAGTTACGCCAATATTAACAACGTAATCAGCAAAAGCAGCATCACCCTGTTTATAAACACCTGTTGCTTCTGTTTGTCTTATATCAGCTACGCTTTGCGTACGATCGCGCATTAAAGCAACCGGTACAAATGCATAAATTGAAAACTTTTTAAGCCGGTAAGTTACACCCGGTTCGGCTGATAAAATGTAACCCGGCCGCCTGAAGCCATCACTTTTACCAATAACATCCCTAACGGGTAAACACTCATAACGTGCACCGGCAGAAAAATCAAAATTTTTGGTTCCTAAGCTAAAACCAATGCGTACAAGTTCCTGGTCGGGAACGCTCATAACATTAGTTGTATATGCTATTGCAGATGCACTTGCTGTGCCTCCCCTGGCTGTTGAAACACCATTTACATCGCGGGGATTGAATAAGTAAAAGAATGTGCCGTACATGCCAAAGCTATGTGTAAAATTATAATATGCATTTATCTCTGTGGTAACTCCCCAGCCGCCATCACCGGGTTGTATCGACTGATCAACCGGGCCACGGCGTGACGAACCATTAGGGCCTACATTATAAAAATCATCCTCATAATTATCTTTACCTGTTGGAAGTTTGATACCTAACCCTGCCTGAATATTACCTTTATGAGCTTTTTGAGGATTTAAAAGCCACGTATAACCTGTTAACCTGATATCACCCAGACCAGATGACTGAGTTGAACGACGTTGTGAACCGCCATGCTCATATAAAGAGGAACGATTATTTATAACTAAAGGAGCATCTAAAGCAAATGACCATCTATTATTAAAGTTCCGGGTGATGGTAAAGTCCTGCGTAAAGGCATGATTTATTACATTGGTGCCCATTTGGATTCGCTGTTTTTGCTCATCCTTTCCTACAAAATGCCGGAATGACCTGAAATACCGGCTGTTGGCATTAAAAAGCCAACCTCCCTGAGGTGAAAGGCTATCCGGGTGGTCACTCATTGTACAAAGTCCACCAGTGCTGCGAATGGCTACACAGCCCTGTGCAAAAGTATTCGAATGTTCAAATATTAAAAATAAGGATAATGCCAGAAATAATTTAAGTGTAAGTTTCATGATTTATAATATGCTATTTTGGTTTAATTTGACATTTATTTAGGTCTGTTTAATTTCCTGCTCCGTCAGTTTTTGCCCGTTGCACTGCATACTGGCCAACTTTGATTCCTGTAGCCATACCAGCTTCAATATCTGAGCGGTAATGGATCGCGCCATATAGCCGCGACAATGATGCCTGGCTGGCCAGATCATTAAATTTATTGCCCCTGTCAGGCAGTAAATAGGTTAATACCGTAGCAGCAGCAGCACTAAAATTTGAGTGGCCTGATGTATAAGCCGGGAAATTAGGAATGCCAGTTAATGTTTTAATTTTAGGATTTGCCTGGGTTGGGCGTTGGTTAAAGTAAAAATACTTGGTATCCCAGCAAACAATTGCGGCATCCATTTCGGCCATGTTTAACAGGGCAAAATTGCGGGCCCAGCGCACTTCGCTGTAATTTTGCTTTACAAACTCGTCTGCTGCAATAGCGTTCCAGTGCCCTGGTGGTGTATAAGTACCAACACCATCGGCCCAAAACTCAACTATTGCCTGGTGTTCGCGGGTTGGGTTTTCGCTGTAGGTAAGTACTTCTGCAACCTCTTTTTTAAATGCATCAGAGTTTGTTGCATAAGGCGGCGCTGGTCTTAATGCGACAACAGTAAGTGTATCGAATAAAAACGGTAAAGCCTTACCAAATAGCGGAAGCATCGGAGGCCTTAATGGCGATTCCAGGCTTATCCAGTATTGTTCGCCCCTTGCAGCTGTTTGTGTTTGTAATTGTGCCCATAATGCCGGGGTACCAATTGCTTTTCCGGCGCGGTCTGCTTTGGCACGGGCTACAAAAACATCTGCAACTTTAGTGCCTAAAGCCTCACCTGCATTAAGCTCACCTCTTACATTGGCTCCAGCCATTATACGGTATAACTTTTCATCGGCCGCTTTTTGAGTAATATAGTCTATATCAGCAGGAAACAACAGCTTCATTATCTGCACTGTAGCACCTGCAACAACAGCATCTTCACTTGGGTATGATGGCAATGCAGACTTTGGAATGAGTGGTTTTATACTTGCATCAAAAGTGTATGGCGCCGCACGGTTATACATGTTTTTATAATGATATGCGGTTACCAAAGCGTCATATTGGGCAGCACTTACATAAGCATAAGCGCGTGCCGCATATGGCGGATTTGAAAAAGGGAACAGCGGATAAGCAAACGGGTTAGCAGCATTTGGAAAAGGATAGGTACCGTCAGCATTTTGATATGGCGGTAAATTATGCTTGGCCACCAGGTCACGTAAAATTTCATTCCACCTCAATACAGCGCCTGCGCTCCAGTATTTAACTATGGCTTTTTGATCGTCAGTTAATTTGCCCTGGTATGATTTTATTTCGCTTATGTCTGCCGCATAAGCTGCCGAATTAGTAGCATCCGGAGCCGGCATGTTGAACACTGTAGGGTCTTTTGCTAACACAGGTTTCCAGGTATCGGCATTCAGATCGATATTTGCCGGAGCAAGTGCAGGGTATTGTGTAGTGCGATCAATCACTCCTTTTTTACAGGACCCTAAAAAAACTGATGCTGTTAACGCGAACAACGTCATTATATAATGTATATGTCTTTTCATGGCTATTTATTTAGTTTTTTTTGAAAAATCAAGGATATAATATACAGATGCGAATAAATTGGTGCTTTGACCAACATTTCTGCCACTTACTACATAATTACCACCAACAGTAAGCTCAAGGCCTGTTACATTTTCAAAGCTGTATTTTGCAAGCCCACCAACTGTTGTCATGTTCATCCTGTTACCGGGGAAAGGCATATCGTTTTTACGGATATCAAAACCGCCCTGTGTGGTGGTATGTGAAACAATACCTTCAATATTTAATTTGAGGCTACGGTAACCGGCGCTGAACAACAAGTTTGATACATTTGGCATAGCTACCTCGTTGCTGTATATCAGATGGTCTGTATAGTAAGAATTTCGGTCGATAGTTATATTGCTGCGTAAAATATACTGGCCTGCACCGGCAACAAAAAAACGGCCGGTTTGGTAATTTAAAAGCCCGCGCAGCGATACCGATTTACTGTGTAAACCAATAGATACAGGTAAAAAATCGGGTTCATAATTAGTTAACGGAATTGATCCTTCAGCAATAGCATGGATGCTGAAAAGTCCTTTGCCAATTTCACTGATAAAAGCAAGATATTTTAAAGCTACTGTCAGGTCCTGAACACCGCTTTGGCCTTTAAGTGTCCCCCGCGATGCATTTGTTTTAACATATGGCGCCATTGCCAGAATGTCAAGCTTATTAGTTAGCCCGTAGTTGCCTACAGCCATAAATGAATTGGTTGACAACGTGCCAATGTTGGCATTATTGCGTTTAAAAGTTCCTTCCCAATAGTTTTTCCAGTCGCTGTGGGTGTATACAACACCTGTACAGAGAAAGTTCTTAGGGATCATTAATGCATCGGCATCCGTTTGCGCATTGGCTGTCTGCGAAAAAGCAACGCAACAGCAAACGGCTAAACAATACCTATAAAAATATAGGTGTAAAGATCTAATCATGGTCTTTAGTTAAAAGAATAAAAGGTTAAGAAAGTAATAAATGTGCTTAATCGGGTAAAAACCTGGCTACAGATAAAATCAGCATTAAAAGAGAAACTGCTATAAGCTTTGATACAAGGAGTTATAGTTAAACATGCAATATGCACAAACATATAATACAGCATTTTTGACTACAAACAAATTGAATTAACAACCTTATAAAATAAGGCCGCACAAAACATGTTATAAAGCAGTTTTAGCTGATAAAATTGGGTGGTTTACCCGGAGAGTCGATAAAAGGACTGTTCAGTTTAAAAGATACAGACTTGTCATTAGGTTTAAGCTGTGTTTCAAATTCCTGGTAATGGTATTTAAACGCCTGTAAATTATAGTCACTAAGGGTGTTGATTTTTTTGAAAGATGCATCGTGTCCCTTTTTAGTTAGTGGCACGTCATTTATCTGGTTGGCAGTAATAATGTTTGCTTTTACAAGGTGAGTTTTAACCGTATTGGGGATACAAACAAAATACATGGTATCGTGGGTCATTTTAAGCCTCACATAGTTATAAAATGCATCTTTTAGTTGGATCTGGCCTTGTACTACCTCATATTCTTTCCAATCTTGTAAAGTGGGCATATTAACAGGGATCTTTATCTCAATAAGCTTGGCATCGTCTATCTTATTATCAAAGATCTCCTTAACCATTTGCACATCCGATTTATGGATGTAATATTGAAACAGCAAAGAATATCCACCTATCGTAAACAGGTGAACACACAACATTCCAATGGCAAATAACCGTTTCAATTAATAAGGTATAACTATGGCTTACTTCTCGGTAGTAAATGTATATAATTTTTAGTTTAACAATGCAATATTTTTTTGAAAAATATTAAATAAGATTAATATTTAGAAATATTCTATTTAGTAATCATTTTTGCGCTGGTCATCAGTTCATTTTAGTTATGGGTATATTTGTGCTGTACCATATTTAATATCACTAAATGGACGATTTTATTGCCGCACGGTCGCAAATGGCCATCTCATTGGGCTTTCACATTATATACTCTTGTATTGGCATGGTGATGCCCGTCTTTATGGCTATCTCACACTATAAATGGATAAAAACCGGGGAACCTGTTTATAAGAACATAACACAGGCATGGAGCAAAGGGGTCGCCATATTTTTTGCTACCGGAGCTGTGTCGGGCACTATCCTGTCGTTTGAATTAGGCTTACTATGGCCTAAATTTATGGAACATGCAGGCCCAATATTTGGTATGCCCTTTTCATTGGAAGGGGTAGCTTTCTTTATTGAAGCTATTGCCTTAGGCTTTTTTCTTTACGGGTGGAACAAGTTTAACAAATGGTTTCACTGGTGTACGGGTGTAATGGTAGGTGTAAGCGGGATAGCATCCGGCATTTTGGTGGTTTCGGCAAATTCATGGATGAACAACCCTTCAGGCTTTGATTTTGTTAATGGCCAATACCTTAACATCGACCCGATAAAAGCTATGTTCAATGGCTCGTGGTTTTCAGAAGCGCTGCATATGACAATTGCCGCATTTTTGGCAACCGGCTTTGCTGTGGCAGGCATCCACGCTTTAATGATCGCCAAAAGGCAAAATATTCAGTTTCATACTAAGGCATTTAAAATAGCTATAGTTTTCGGGGCCATTGCAGCCATATTGCAGCCGTTTAGTGGTGATATATCTGCAAAAAATGCGGCCGACAAACAACCTGCCAAACTGGCTGCTATGGAAGCTTATTTTCATACACAGCCTTATTCCCCCCTTACCATTGGCGGCATACCTGATACTGCAAACAAAAAAATAAATTATGGCATTGAGATCCCCGGGCTGTTAAGCTTTTTAGTGTATGACGATTTTAAACAGCCGGTAAAGGCTCTGGATACTATCCCCAAAAAAGATCAGCCGCCAATTACAATTACCCATATAGCTTTTGAAATAATGATTGCTATCGGCTCTGTAATGATGCTTATCGGAATCTTATATTTTGTGGCGATATGGAAAAAGAAAAGCTGGCTCTCAAAAAAATGGTTCCTTAACCTGTTTATCTTATCAACTCCATTTGGTTTTATAGCAGTGGAGGCCGGCTGGACGGTTACCGAAGTTGGCCGCCAACCCTGGATAATACAGGGTGTAATGCGCACCAGTGAAGCAGTTACGCCAATGCCCGGCATTAATTATTCGTTTTACCTGTTTACCGCCGTTTACATTATATTAAGTGTGGCTGTAATATTTTTATTAAAGCGACAGATAAAAATGGTTCCTGAATTGTACGACCGTTAAATTAAAGCTTATGCTGTATATAGTTATATCCTTCCTGTTTTTGTCTATAGTATTATATTTCCTGCTTGGCGGTGCTGATTTTGGAGCGGGGATTATCGAGCTTTTTACTTCCGAAAAAAATAAGCCGCGTACCCGTAAAACCAGTTACCAGGCCATTGGGCCTATTTGGGAAGCAAACCATATGTGGCTGATAATTGCAGTGGTAATAATGTTTGTAGCTTTTCCTGCTATATATAGCACCATGTGCACCTACCTGCATATTCCGTTACTCATCATGTTGTTAGGAATTACAGCAAGAGGAACAGCATTTGCATTCAGGAACTATGATGCCATAAAAGGAGAAAACACACAGCGGATCTATAATAAGGTATTTGTGTATTCAAGCTTTATAACGCCGCTGTTTTTAGGGATTATAGCAGGGAGCGCTATTTCAAGGCAGATAGATCCGCATGCTGCATCATTTTTAGATGCTTATATATTTAGCTGGTTAAACTACTTTTCGGTGGCCGTTGGCTTGTTTACTGTTGCCTTAAGCGGGTACCTTGCCGCCATTTACCTTATTGGCGAAGCGGATAACGAACATGATGTGAAGCGGTTTATTTTAAAAGCCAAGGTAATGAACATCCTGGCCGTAGTTTTTGGCGGAATGGTTTTTATTGCTTCCGAAATTGAGCATATCCACATGGCACATTGGATCTTTGGAAACCCGGTTAGCCTTACAGCAGTTATTGCAGCTTCAATTTCATTGGCCGCATCATGGATCCTGATCAATAAAGGCAAAAGAAAAATAATCCGCATTGGAGCCGGTTTCCAGGTTACCATGATCCTCCTGGCAGTTGGATATATGCATTATCCCTATTTGGTAATGATAAAAGGCGGACAAAATCTATCCCTGTTTGCCTACCATGCGCCGGCAAAAACAATTGAAGTTTTAGCGCTCGGACTCATGACCGGCAGCGTGCTGATCCTTCCCTCATTATTTTATTTGTATTATAGTTTTCAAAAGAAGGGTGAGGTTGTCTGAATCAGAATTTTCAAAATTAAAGAATGTTCAAGATTCATTTTGAGATATTCTGTTAATTCTAAAATCCTGTAAATTCTGATTCAGACAAAAAAAAGCCTACAGCCTCTTCACCTTTATGCTCCTGAAAAACACTTCATTACCATGATCCTGCAACAGCAGGTGCCCTTCCTTAGCTTCGCCAAAGTTTTTCCATACAACGAATTTACTTATAGCTACCAGGTCACGAAATTCCTTTGAACCTCTTTCATATTCAAGCACTTTTACACCATTTAAATAATGTTCAACATGGTTATTAGGGTAAACAACTACTCTTCCTGTGTTCCATGCGCCTATCGGGTGAACAAAACGATCCTGTTTTTTTGCGGGGATCAAATCATAAAGCGATGATAAGGTCCGGTCGCCATCGCGGCCAAGCTTTGCATCCGGATGCAGCTTATCATCCAATACCTGGTACTCCAAACCAATGGCAGAGCCTTTTGTAACTTCAGACAACGTAACAAAATATTTTAGCCCGCTGTTTGCCCCGGGAGTCAGTTTAAACTCGAACGACAAGTCAAATGCGCTGTACAAATCATCAGTAACCACGTCACCACCACCTGATTCTTCTTTTCCTTCTGATGGCAATACATGCATTGCCCCTTTTGCATACTCCCAGCCTTTGGTTGGAAACGTTGCAATTGTTGCGCCATGCCAGCCTTTGGGCGTATGACCATCATATAGTAGTTTCCATCCGCCGGCTTTTTCATTTGCTGAAAGTGAGTTTGGCGATAAATTAACGGTGTAAATATCTTTCGGGAATGGCGCTTTTTTTAGGTTTTCGGTTTGGATGCGGATGTTTTTAAAATAAACCTTTTTACCAGCTTGTTCTTCCTTGCTTACGGCATGTACCTGCAAACCTATAAAACCCTTGCTATCCACCGTATCAACCACATTGGCTATTGCAACACCATTTATCCAGGTGCGCATTTCATTGCCGATGCATTCAATGCGGATGTGGTTATATTCTCCCACTTTAAAAACATCCTTTGCTTTGGCATGCAGATCAAGCGGATATAACCAATCCCTGCGGCCCTCATCATAGATCCCTCCCGACCATTTACGGTCTGACGGATCAATTTCAAACTGCCTGCCGTATACTTTGCCTTTCCCTTTATTCCCGGCCGGGTCATAGTGACTACGGGTTTGAACCCCTGAATTGCTTAACGTACTTTCAATTTTGGTATCCAGTTCCAAAATAAAATTACCGTATTCTTTTTCTGTTACCAGGAAAGTATTGCCTGAGTTTAATACCGTTGTACCAACAATAGCACCGTTCTCAACTTTATAATCAGCAGTGCCGGCCAGGCGTTTCCAGCCTTTAAGAGTCTTGCCGTCAAATAAACCCGGTGTGCTTTGTGATTTGGCTTTAAACGGGATAGTGAAAGCTGCAAACAACAGAATAATTGCAGCATTAATAGTTAGTTTTTTCATGTTAGATATGGATATTGTGACTAATTCAATAAGCTTTTTTCAATTCCCCTCCCTTCCGTAAACGGTAAGGAGGGCTAAAAATCTACACTTTTGGCTCCCACCCTTTTTCATATTCCCTGCTCCAAAGCCTCATCGCCTCAGGGTCATTTAAAATATGGCCGTTTGATGGGTCGATATGCAATACCCGGTCAACCCGGTATGATATATTTCCCAGCTGGGGCAACAGCGTTGATTTAAATCCTGTTTCAATAGGGCAATTCAATTTTGCTGTTCCCTGTATTGATTCAATAAAGTTTTTCATGTGCATACCGTCAAGCGCTTCTGTAGGGCTCACCTTGTTTGTGGCATCAACAGGAACTTCATCCTTAACTTCTCTTACCAGCTTATTTTCGCCATCGTAGATCTTGTAGCCGTTTCCGCCCGTATAAAACAGTGTCCCTTTATCGCCATAAAATATAACTCCACGGCCTAACCCTTCCATGTTATAACCATTACAGCTTCTTCCCTCCCATTCGGCTGCTGTATCATTTGGGAAATTATAAAGGATATTTTGTGTATCAGGTGTTTGCCAATCGTCCTTAAAATGGAATCGCCCGCCGGTTGAAACCACTTTAGTTGGGAAATCAACACCTAGCCCCCAGCGGATCACATCCAGCTCGTGCGTACCGTTATTTAATGCTTCTCCTGTCCCCCAGTTCCAGAACCAGTGCCAGTTATAGTGGATCAGGTTATCCCGGTATGCTTTGCGCGGCGCAGGGCCTTGCCATAGCTCATAGTTTAAGTTTGACGGAACAGCAACCTGCTTGCCAATGCCAATGCTTTCACGGTGATTGGTGTACCATCCTTTTGCATAATAAGTACGGCCTATAACGCCATCGCGCAGTTCCTTAACCATTCCCTGTACATTGTTAAATGAACGGCGCTGACTGCCCATCTGTACAAGGCGATTATATTTTTTTGACGCTGCTACCGCCATCTCGCCTTCATGCGGATTATGGCTGCATGGTTTCTCAACATACACATGTTTGCCGGCCTGGCAAGCAATTATGGTTGCAGGGGCGTGCCAGTGGTCGGGCGCCGCTATAACAATCGCGTCCACATCCTTTTTCTCCAGCAGTTTTCTTATATCGGTAAATCCTTCCGGCTTTTTACCTGTGCGCTTATAAATATCGGCAATGGTGTTTTCAACAACCTTCGAATCCACATCACACACAAACCCAATTTCGGTGTTTGGAATTTTTGCAAAGTTTTGAGCAAGATAAAGTCCGCGGCTATGAGTACCCATCATACCTACCACCACCTTTTCGTTTGGCGAGCCTTTGAAAAAACCGGCAGCCTTTCCTAATTGGGGGGCAAGCAGAAAACTTGTTCCTGCTACGGATGTGGTTTGAATAAATTTTCTTCTGTTGATCATGTTTGTTAGTTAGATTAAGTTGGATTGAGTTAGATTAAGTTAACTGAGTTCGCCGGGTATGGTTTCTAACCTAATCAACCCAATCCAACTCAATCAACCTAATCAACTATTCTAATGTCGAATACACTAATACTTTAAACTTATCCGATAGCTCGCCATGCGGGTAAGGCCATTCCTGCACATAGAGCAGGCACACCATGTGCTCTTTAGGATCGGCCCAATAAATGGTGCCATAAAATCCGCCCCAGCTTAATGAGCCCTCGGTTTGACCCAGCTTAGCCTGCCCATCCTTTGTGCCTATCTCAAAGCCCAGCCCGAATTTATTCCTGTCTAAATTCAAATTACCAATCTGGTTCATGGTCATCATTTCAACAGTATGCCTTGATAATAAACGGTGACCATTGTACTCGCCGTTATTTAACATCATCTGTAAAAAAATGGCATAGTCCTTTATAGTTGAGCTTAGGCCTGCCCCGCCTGCATAATATGTACCGGCTGTTTTAGGATAATCCCAGTTTATACCGGGGAAGGTAGTTTCATCCGCTTTAACAAGGTGCCGCAATTTGTCTGGTGTATAAACAGGTGTCAGTCTTGAATATTTTGAAGGCGGCAAATAGAAGTATGTATCATTCATGCCGAGTGGCTGAAAGATCCGTTCTTTGAAAAACTGATCGAGGCTTTTGCCGGACACTTTCTCAATTAAATAACCAAGTACATCATCATTTAAACCATAGGTGAACCGCTCACCGGGCTGGTGCACCAACGGCAGGGCGCCTAATTTATTAATGGCGTCACCAAGTAATAACTTATCGTAAACAAAACCGGCATAAATACCATTCTTTGCATAAATCGCCTTCATGTTGTTTGACCCAATCTGAGCATAATCAATACCTGATGTATGGGTTAGCAAGTCGCGAATAGTTATTTCCCGCCTGGCATTAATTGTTGTATAAGTGGAATCTTTAGGGTTAAATTCAGCCAGTACTTTAGGGTGAGCAAATGATGGGATGTATTTGGAGATAGGGTCATCAAGTAAAAACTTTCCCTCCTCAAAAAGCATCATTACGGCAACACTGGTAATGGCTTTAGTTTGTGATGCTATCCGGAAGATCGCATCCGTTTGCATGGGGATCTTCTTCTCCGCGTCAGCCTGTCCAAATGCTTTATTATAAACTATCTTGCCGTTCCGGGCTATAAAAGCATCGGCACCGACAACCCAGCCAGAATCTATATATTGCTTAATCAGCTTATCTATCCGTTGGAGTCTTTCCGGTGAAAATCTTTCTGTAACCGGATTCCCGGGCAGTAGTATATTACTTTGACAAAAGGTATTGAAAGAAAAAAACAAAGCCGGCAATAGTACAAACAGACTTTTTTTGACCATAATGATTTGGTTTACAAGGGTTATAATTTTTATTAGGTTAACTGGCTTTCATAGAAAATAAAAAACCTGTCATTGATACACTAAATGTATGAACATTTGATTATAAGTTAATCAAATGTTCATAGGTTTGTTACAATAAAACCCTTTAAGAGATTAACCTAATCCAACTCAATCAACTTAATTTAACCCAATCAACCATGTTTCACACTCCTCCAAATATCGAGAAGCCACCATCAACGCAGATCATCGATCCGGTAACAAATGCAGAAGCATCGCTTAACAGCCAAACAATGGCTCCGATCAATTCATCAGGATGTCCGAATCTTTTAAATGGCGTGTTCCTTATTACTTTGGCACCTCTGTCGGTATAGCCGCCTTCTGGCAGGGTTAATAAATTTCTGTTTTGCTCGGTGAGAAAAAAGCCTGGAGCAAGTGCATTCATCCTGATGGCATCGCCATAACGGTTAGCCAGCTCCACCGCAAACCATTGGTTATAGCAATCAACAGCTGCCTTCCCCATATTGTAACCCAATACTTTTGTTATGGCCCTTTTTGAGTTCATTGACGATATATTAACAATGCTGCCTTTCCCTGTTTTGGCAATGGCTTCACCGAAAACCTGGGTAGGATTTAATGTACCCCATAAGTTAAGATCCATCACCTCCTTCATCCCCTGCAGGTTCATGCTGAAAATATCCTCCTCAGGCTGTAAAACACCTTGCGGCATGTTACCACCGGCTCCGTTTACTAAACCATCCACCCTGCCGAATGCTTCCAATATTTTATTTTTGGCAGCCTCCAGTTCATCAATCTTCATAACATCGGCAACTAATGCAATAGCCTTTCCACTATTTGCATTAATATGCGCTGCCCGTTCTTCGGCAACCACTTTATTGCGACCCAATATACCAACAGTGCCGCCAGCCTCAACAATGCCGTTTACAAATGCATTCCCTAAAATACCGGTACCACCGGTTACAACAATTACTTTTCCGCTTAATGAAAATTTATCAGTCATATTTTTAACAGCCAGGAATCAAGAGGTCAAGATTCAAGACTTGTTTTTAAGTTAATATTTATGTTTAGTTATTAATTTTCCCGTCTTAATTCCTGACTCTTGATTTCTTGCTTCTCATCTCTACCTTAAGTCGCTTATTGAAATAGCGTCCATATCGGTATAATCCAGATTTTCACCTGCCATTCCCCAAATAAAGTTGTAATTGCAGGTGCCACTGCCCGAGTGAATACTCCAGGGCGGTGAAACAACAGCATCATAATTATTCATCATAATGTGCCGGGTCTCACTGCCTTCGCCCATATAATGCACTATTTTTTGCCCTTCCGGCAAATCAAAATAAAAGTAAGCTTCCATCCGCCGGTCATGCGTATGTGCAGGCATAGTGTTCCAAATACTACCGGGCTGCAATATGGTTAAGCCCATTACCAACTGGCTGCTTTTGATCCCTTCCGCATGGATATATTTGTTGATAGTACGCAGGTTAGCTGTTGCTGCATTGCCCGCTTCAACTTTGGCCGCATCATTTATTCCCATAAAAGTTGTTGGATATACCATATGTGCCGGGGCCGAGAGCAAATAAAACACGGCTGCATCCCTGCTGTTATTACTGCTAAAAGTAACTTGCTTAACACCTTTACCTATGTACAAACAATCAAATTTTTTCAGGTTATAAGCTTGTCCGTCGGCCTTGACCGTTCCTTCACCGGCCACATTAATTATCCCTATTTCGCGGCGTTCTAAAAAATAATCGGCACGAAGGTTGGGATAATTTTCTAAAGTAAGCTGTTGGGTAACCGGGTTGGCCGTGCCTACAATCATCCGGTCATAATGCGTATAAACACAGTTAATGGTATCTTTTTGTACGGTATTGTCAATTAAAAACCGTTCTCTAATTAACGATGTGTCATAGGTTTTAAAGTCTTCCGGGTGTACGCTATGTAAAACTTTCAATGTTGTTTGTTGGTTTGATGTTATTATAAAGGTTTTAAATGTCGTAGTGGGTTGTAAAAGTTAACCCATCTACTTAAATCCAAAGTTAGTATTTACGTTCTCAAAAAAAAGGTAAATTAGTTTTTACAAAAAAAAGCTAATTTACATCCCATAAAAACCTAAATAAAATTAAGCACCAATTGTACCATGAAAACTTTAACCGTTTACAAAAAATCACTACTGCTCTTCGTATTTTTAGGAATAACCGGCGTTGCTTTAGCCCAGGACACCTGGGATGAAAATGCCGCAACAACCTGGCTCAATAAAAAAGAGTGGAAGAACGGGCTTAAGCTGGACTTACACTCATCAGTAAATAAAGTTGTATTTGCTGAACAATACCATAAAAACCAGGCTGCATGGGATAAAGCGTTCGCATTTTTACGGGACAGTGACCTTACCAAATTAAAGCCCGGAAGGTATCCGATAGATGAGACCAATGTTTACGCCATAATAACCGAAGCACCGTCAAAAGAATTTGAAAATTCTGCATGGGAATCGCACCGTAACTATATCGATCTGCAACATGTTATAAAGGGCCAGGAGACTATTGGTGTTGCGCCTGTATCAAAAGCTACAGTTACCAAACCGTACAGCGAGGCAAATGACAGTGCCAATTACAATGCCGAAGGGCAATATTATATTGCAACCCCGGACATATTTTTCCTCTTTTTCCCGGGGGATGCTCATCGCCCCAATATTAAGGTTGCAGGTTATGATGTGGTGAAGAAGATTGTGATAAAGATAAAGGTGGCCGGATGAGGTGGAAAGAGGTGAAAGCTGAAAGGTAAAAGGCAGGAGTTTTAAGACTTACGAAGTAAACTTCATAAGTCTTAAAACTATCAATCTTCAAAAAGGCTGATCTCAATTGAATACCCTTTAACTATCTGCATTATTTTAGTGCATTCAACAGGTGCATCATTACTTTGCACACGCAGGATCCTGTCGCAATCATCCAGATCGAAATTAAAATTAAAGGCCGGTAAATGTGCCTGCAGCACCTTTAATACTTTGCCGGCTAATCTTTTATTTTTCACATTAGTTCTGAATATTTCTACCATAATTAAGTGAATATTAGCTTTATAAATAAATCCATTACACTTTTACTGTTTTCCATTTGCCTCTTTTAAACAGGTAATAGCTTAATGCAGCTGCCACAACCTGTGATATAAGGATAGCGTAAAAAATAGCCCTCGGCTCTCTTATATAATATTTGCTTAATACCCATGCCAACGGGATCTGAAACAACCAAAATGCTATAAGGTTAACCAATGTTGGCGTGCGGGTATCACCAGCCCCGTTAAAGGCATTCATCATAACCATTTCAATACCGAAAAACACATAACCCAGACTTACAATCCGTAATGACTGTATGGCATACTGCCTGGCCTGCGGGTCGCTGTTCATAAAATTTACTACAGGTGTACCAAAAAGGTAAAAGAACAGGCTGACACAAACCATAAAGATGATGGTATAACCGCTTGTTGTCCAAACACTTTGTTCTGCACGCTCCGGCTTGCGTGCACCCAGGTTTTGCCCAACTAAAGTAGCTGCAGCATTGCTCATGCCCCAGGCAGGCAACAGGAAAAATAAAAGCAACCGGATGGATACCTGGTAACCTGCCATAGCTGCTTCATGAAAGCCCTCCATCAGCCGCGCCAGGAAGATCCAGCTTGCCGAGCTTACCAGGAACTGGATAGTACCGGTGCTGCCTATTTTTACAATTTGCAGCAATAATTCTTTATGCGGCTTTAACTGGGCAGCGTAAAAATGCAACAAACCTTTACGGATAAATAAACGGTATAGTTGATACATAACCCCTATTCCCCTGCCAACTGTAGTAGCAATAGCCGCCCCTTTTAACCCCAGCGCCGGAACCGGCCCCCAACCATAAATAAGTAAAGGACAGAGTATAATATTACAGATATTAGCTATCCAAAGGCTTCGCATAGCAATGCTGGCATCCCCGGCCCCTCTAAAGATGCCATTGATCAAAAACAGCAGCATAATAACAATGTTACCGCCAAACATTATGCGAGTGTAAACTATATTATCAGCAATCATTTTGTCATTTGCACCCATAAGGTGTAAAATTGATTCTGCCGAATAAACACCCGCAATAGCTATAATGGCCGAGACCACAACAGAAAAAAGGATAGTTTGCATGCCTGCATGCGCAGCCCCCTCAAGATTTTTTTCACCCACCCTGCGGGCAACCAATGCAGTTGCAGCCATACTTAAGCCAATTGCTATGGAATAAACCAGGCTCAGAACAGATTCCGTAAGCCCTACCGTAGCAACAGCTGCATTACCCAGCTTACCTACAAAAAATATATCTACCACCGCAAAAACAGATTCCATCATCATTTCCATTATCATGGGAATGGCCAGCAGGAACACCGCCTTGCGGATGCTTCCTGCTGTATAGTCCTGTTCACTGCCTGCTATGGCCTGTTTTAATAAAAAGAAAAAGCGTTTGAAACTAAGGGAGGTAGAATTATTTGTCATTATTTTTTTATTTAGTACTGCCAGCCGCCGCTTTTTGTTTTTTTAAATGATAGATATAAGCGAGGGCAAAAAGAATGATGAATACAAACATGAAGCTCCACTGTTTTGCCGGATCACCAACGGATATGCTTGAATAGGTAGCCCAGATCAAATCAAATGCAAAACCTGCGTATGCCCATTCTTTAAGTCGCGCAAAGCCGGGGATAAGTATTGCTATAACGCCTAATATTTTAGCTACGCTTAGCGATGCGCCAAAATACTCAGGATAACCTAAATGTTTGGTCACTATTTCCTTAGCGGCTTCCGGGTTAAGAAAGCCTGATATGGCAGAAAATAGCATAAGGGCAGCTAACAAGCCGTTAAAAACCCAAAAAAGAATGTTAATTTTTTTCATCGTGATTTTTTTTTATTGGTGATTGTAATTTATAATAATAAGTTTAATTACAGTTATTAATTATTCAATAAGCTTTTGATAAATATTTTTTAACTGGTGTGTATGCCTTAGGGTATGGCAAGTTACAAAAGCAACCGCCTCCTGCCTTGTCAAATAACCATATACGGGCAGCTCAAAAGCCATACATGTTTTTGTCAGATCAAGTGTTTCAGCCGCATTAACCACATTTTCCCTGATACTTTTTAAGCCAGAAACCAATTCATTTTTATCATAGTTTTTAGCTTCAGGGATAAGAATATCCGGAGCTTTCATTTTGATATTAAAGTTCAGGAAGTCACCTTTTATTTTTGGTATAACTTCATCCGGTTTTCTTTCAGTGTCCTTAACCGGCCCTTTTAATATATCTGCAAACCCTGAGTTTGCCTTAACCATATGTTGCGCCAATTGACCGGCGGTCCAGCTTCCTTCAAACGGGACAACATTAATTTGTTCCTGGTCAAACCTTGAAAGAAGTGTTATAAGTCCGCTCAATGCCTCATTTACGTCCTTTGTAATTTCCTGTGTTTTCATTGGTTTATCATTTAACTTAAGTGTACTTTGGTAAATATTGCCTTATATCCCAGGTCCTCGCCATCTTGTTTCCAGCGCCAAATGCCGGTTATGGTATTTCCGTTATTGCTGTACTTGCCATTAAATTCCCCTTTAATTCCCGGCATATCAATAGATACTACATGATCTGTTTCATTTACCGTATAGGTATATTCAAGTACTTTGCCATCATCATCAAAATAGTGCGACTTTAGTGTTCCGCTTTCTTCATCGTACCCAATAAATTCAAGGCCTTTAGCTCCTTCCAGGTCTACATATTGTACTAAAAAAAAGCCTCCTTCCATCCAACTGTAACTAACCTGACCGCATACTTCACCCGAGACATTCCAGATGCCAACCAGCTTTTCAAGCTTTTTAAGTTCCGGATTGGGTGTCGGCTTCTTTTTAATGATCATTTCAGCTCTCCAGGATACTTTTCAGATTATTCAGGCTTGTTCCCATGTCCTTGCTAAGCATACCGGGTATAAAAAGATTCATAATGTTCATGGGATATGGGTTTTTGCCATTCATTGCCCATTGTACGCTTGTTTGGTTTTCAGATACCGCCATGGTCTCCATAAAAACTTCAGCTACGTTTTTAAAAGGCTTCTCAAACTTCACCTCGCTGTCAATGCGGGTGTTGCCGGTAATACTTTTTATTTCCTGTTCACCTTTTCCTACGTTTTTATTTTCACTGTCCCAGGTGTAAATAAACCCAACCGTTCCGTCTGTCCCAATATAATCCATTTTGGCATCAGGGTCCATCATAGCCCATTTGTTAAAACTCCGTTGGTTTTTAAGTAGTTTGATGTAATCAAATACATCGCTGGTGTTTTTATTAATGATCACCTGTTGCTGAACGGTATAATCTTTTTTTACCACGGCCGCTGCTATAAAAACAAAACAACAAGGGCTGCAATAATGATAAGTACGGTTAATAAAATATTCATGGCTTATTGATTTTCGTTTTTACTATAAATTACCATCCAATTAGTGCCAAACCTGTCCTGGAAAACACCAAACAGATCTCCCCAAAATTGAACTTTTAACTCATCCATTATTTTACCGCCTTCAGAAAGTTTTTTGTACAGCCTGTTAATTTCTTCCTCGCTGCTGCAGTTAATTAACAGCGATACATTGTTTCCTTCAATATGCCCCCAGGGGCCTGTCATGTCCGATCCCATTACCAGTATATTACCATCAGGCAATGTTAATGAGGCGTTCATGATCTGATCCTTCATGGCCGGCGGGCACACATTTTCAATAGGTGAACCTTCAATTGGCGATAAAACCAAATCTCCGCCAAAACACTCGTGGTAAAAAGTCATCGCTTCACGGCATTTACCATTAAAGCCAATGTATCCGTTTATCTGTTTCATAATTGTTTAATTTATTGTGGTTAATATTATTTGTGCTATTGAATAATACAAACATACAGCGGATAATACTTTTACGCAGGTGCCAGGAATGACAACATAAGGGGGGAATTATGACAATTATGCCTGCGTAAAAAGATTAACCATTTTAAAAAACAAAAAGGGGAAATGACCTTCTCCTGCTCTCCCTAACATTAAAGCCTTATCTTTGCCGTATGCATAAGGCACTGTTAAAATTAATTTTAGCGCTTTTTTTATTTTCTGTTATTGATCAGGAGGCTTACAGTGCACCCTATCATTATGGGAACCAGGGCGCTGATTATTACCAGACCGGCATAAAGATCCAGGCCCATGCACTTTCAATAGATAAGATTGTTCACCAGGGAGTTATTTCCCATCCTATCTATGGATCAGTTAAACCCTTATGGATCGGTAATTTAAATGTATCGGGAGATGGACTTACAATTGCCTACCATACTTTATTTCTCCAAAACCGGCTGCATGTTATTCACCGGCAGCAATTTATCCGGTCATTATTATTCCCGTATCATTTTTTTGGGTAAAATTTATGTTTAATAATTAAACATAGTAAAGCGTAAAACACGCTGAATTTTCACCTTAAAATTAAAAAAAAATGACTCATACTACTGAGAATATTCTCATTACGGCTATTCTGTGCATTATTATATTTATTCCGATTTACCTGGCTGTAAGAAGCGCCCGCATCAAGAAAGCGAAAAAGATAAGTAATGAACTGTCTGCGATAGAAAAGAATCTCAACCTTTCATTACAGGCTATTGAACAGTTTGATTCCTTTGTTCTTGCAATAGACCGGGCGAAAAAAATCATTATAAAAATGGCCCTGAAAGATTACAGCCCGCAACTTATAGATCTTAAAAGTATAACAGGTTGTATGCTTGAAGAAAAAAAGCAGGGCAAGGCAATTCAGCAGCTGCAATTGGTTCTACTTGGCAAAGACCAGCAGCCTCTTCATCATATTGTTTTTTACCAGAGATATATTGATAATGAAGGACGCCTTAAGCGAACTGCACAAGTAGCAGCTCAATGGGAGGTGATGATCAAGGCAATAATTTGAATCAACTGCCTGACGTCCCTTTCATTTGGTTGTGAGGGACGTTAAATACAAAATATTTTATTGTAAGTATTAACGCCTAAGGTTGTAAATGATCAGTTATTAAAGCGTTAAGCCGTAATTTTTTGATAATTTTAAAACATAACTAATCAATTATATGAAAAGACGCAGAGTAAACTTTCGGAAGGAGATAATCAATACGTTACTTATTACAACAGGAATATTCAGCGCTGCATTTGGCTTGAAGGGCTTTTTGATCCCCAATGAATTTATTGATGGAGGTGTAACGGGGATCTCACTGCTGATCAGCTCAATAACCAATTGGCCAATATCAATTTTAATTATAGTTATAAACGTACCTTTTATATGGCTGGGTTATAAGCGGATAAATAAACTGTATGCTATTAAAACCTTAATTGCCATTTTAATATTATCGCTCGTATTGTATTTTATTAATTTCCCGCAGGTTACTAATGATAAATTGTTAACAGCTGTATTCGGCGGATTTTTCCTGGGCACCGGAATAGGTTTGGCCATGCGTGGCGGATGTGTAATTGATGGGACTGAACTGCTGGCAGTTTATATTAACCCTAAATCATTTTTATCTGTCGGGCAAATAATCCTTACCATCAATATTGCGATATTTGGTGTTGCAGCCTTCTTTTTAGGGGTCCAATCCGCTTTATATTCTATCCTTACCTATCTTGCTGCTTCGCAAACTATCAATTACATTATACAGGGCTTTGACGAATATACAGCGGTTACCATTATATCGCCCAAAAGCGAGCTGGTAAAAAATGTGATCATCCGCCAGTTACACCGGGGCGTTACCGTTTATAAAGGCGAACGGGGTTTTGGAAAAAATACAATTGAAGATAAAGACATTGATATTCTATACGTTGTGATAACACGGCTTGATGTATCCCGCCTTGTAAGTACTGTGCAACAGGTAGATCCTAATGCGTTTATTATTACCCATTCAGTATCTGAAGTTAAAGGTGGATTAATTAAACGCCATGTTTTATCTCACTAATTTTTATTGCTTCAATATTCATTAATTTTACGCTCTTTCAATTATACACCTATATAAATGGAAACACCTAATAGTAATACGCAGGCTATTAAGGCCGAAGCATTTAGAGCATTGCACGAACGCCAGGGTATATTTGTTATTCCTAATCCCTGGGATGCGGGTTCGGCGAAAATTTTGGAAAGCCTGGGTTTCGAGGCGCTTGCTACCACCAGCGCCGGCCTTGCATTTTCACTGGCCAAACCAGATGGATTGTGCGCAGTTAGCCGCGATCAAACGCTGAAAAATGCACATGATATTGTTATGGCAACCAACCTGCCCCTATCAGCCGATCTTGAAAATGGTTTTGGTAAAGCCCCTGAAACTTGTGCTGAAACCATATTACTTGCGGCACAAACTGGTTTGGTTGGCGGTTCCATAGAAGATACCACCGGTAACCCGGAAGACCCTATCTATCCATTTGAGCTGGCTGTTGAACGGGTTAAGGCAGCAGTAAAAGCTGCAAAAAGCTTATCATTTCATTTCACACTTACGGCCAGGGCCGAGAATCTGATATATGGCAAGCCAGACTTAAAGGACACCATCCGCCGCCTTGAGGCTTTTGCGAATGCCGGCGCCGATGTGCTTTTTGCACCGGGTTTAAAAAACCGTAATGAAATTGAAGCGGTAGTTAAAGCAGTAGCGCCAAGGCCCGTTAACGTGGTTATGGGCCTTGGCGTGTCTGATTTTACTGTAAGCAAGCTCGCTGATCTTGGTGTAAAAAGGATAAGCCTTGGCTCATCGCTTTCACGGGCAGCTTACAGCTCATTTATGAGCGCTGCCGAAGAAATAAGCCGGGAAGGTACTTTTACCTTTGCCAACAATACTATTCCTTATGCCGTGTTTAATAAGCTATTTAAATAGCCGGCTTATAAACCCCAGGTATATGTAGCAACAGCGCCGGGGTTTAATGATGATGATATTGCCTTTTCACCATACATTATATTGAAGGCTTGCGGTGCTTTATCGTCATTATAAACTATTAAAACCATTTTGCCGTCAGGATTAATAAAGGCAACATTTGGCAGGTTAGCAGGTAAATTCGATTCTATCCTTTTTGAACCGGGCCGTACAAATTTTGCGGCATGCGCAATAATGTAATATGCAGGGTTGCGGATAATATTATCGCCTGTTATAGTTATTGCTCCCAAACATTCGGTGCATCCCCCGGGTGTGTGCGGTTCCAGGTTTTGATCTGAAGCCAGGTTCCATTCAATAACATTGCGGCTCCAATTGCGCGTCGCACCTATTATTATTTCCTTAATATGGAAATTCAATTCTTCTTTAAGCTTGCCCGGTGCTCCTACCCATTGCTCGGTAAAATACAAATTCTTATCCGGGTGCGCCTTGTGCACTGTTGATAAGGCATCAATTTTACCGCCATATAAATGGAATGCAGAACCATCAACATATTTAGCGGCTTTTTTATTATCAAGTATAGAGATCGGGTAATCAGGCCTGTCGGCATTATGATCATACAGGATAATTTTTGTTTTGAGTTTCGCGGCCGCCAAAGCAGGACCAAGATCATTGGCTATAAAATCAGCCTGTTCCGGCGCTTCCATTACCATGCTTGGATTATTCTTAGGATTTAGTGGCTCATTCTGAATAGTTAAGGCATCTATCGTTATCCCTCTTGTCCGCATCCCTTTAATATACCTTATAAAGTATTGGGCATAGGTTTTATAATATTCAGACTTTAAATGACCGCCGCGGGTCTCTCCATTCGTTTTCATCCAGGCGGGTGCTGACCATGGTGATATCAATATTTTTATTTTTGGATTGATGGCCAGTATTTGTTTAAGAACCGGGATCAAATTGGTTTCATCAGCGGCCAGGCTAAACTTTTTTAATTGAGGATCAGTTTTACCTTCGGGCAGGTCATCATAAGAAAAAACATGATCGTCCAGATCCGATGAGCCAACGCTGATCCGTAAGTAACTCACTCCAATTGAGCTGCCATTAGTAGTAAATAGCTCATTCAATAATTTCGCCCTGCCACCTGTGCTCATTTTATTGATCAGCATGGCACTCCCTCCTGTTAAAGCATATCCAAAACCATCTATAGACTGATAAGCCTGAGAGCTATTAATTTTTATGGTTGGGGATTGATTGGTAACGGTACCAAATTCGACAGAAGCTTTTTGTTTAAACAATGTAGAATCGGATGGATCAGTAAGCCAAAACTGCACCTTTTTACTTTTTAACCCGGTTTTATTGCCTGTATGATGTACTGCCTGTTGGCCAAAAGCATTATTCAATATAAACACTGACAATAAAAGGGCAAAAGCATTCTTATAAAGAGTTGACATGATTTTAATTTTATTATGATTACAATAATTGGCTGGCTAATATAACTAAAACGGCAATTTGAAATCATCTCGTTGCCGTTTTAATATTTTCTAAATAATCACAGTTAATTAATAACCTGGATTTTGAGTAAGGTTACCATCTAACTGAATTTCATTTAATGGTACCGGGAACAGCAATTTGTTTTGATTTATACCATAGTTAAGTGGCTTTCCAAAAGGGTCAACCTGGCTTTTCATCAAAGTAATTGTGTAATCACTGCCGTATCTTAACAAATCGTTCCAGCGCTGGCCTTCAAAAGCTAATTCCATGCGCCTTTCATTTAGTATGGCCAAGCCTACATCAGCTTTTGACGTTGCAGTTATGCCGGGTAGCTTTACCCTCGCCCTTATCTGGTTAACCAAAGGTATAGCCGCAGGGGTTTGGTTTAACTGGTTTAGGGCTTCGGCCTTTAACAGAATGATATCGGCTAAACGCAGCAATATGGTATTATCCGTACCGCCGCCAAACTGTGATATATTAGTTTTCCATTTATATAAAAATGGAACAGTAGGCGATTTATTAGTATATGGTGCCGGGATCGGGTCGCCTGCTGCCAGGCCATCTGCACTAACAGCAGCTGTATAAATAGAGGAACTTAAACGGATGTTATCATTCTGGCTTTTGTACAATGCTACCAAGTCATTTGTTGGCAAATTAAACTTTTTGAAAGAATAGGTACCAAAAATAGCAGGCAGGTATAATGACACATTATAGGTAGTAAACCCGCTGGCTGACGAATGCTGAATTTCAAAAATTGATTCAGTTGTGTTTTTTGTTCCGTCAAACAGTGTTTTGTAGTCGGGCACCAGAGAATAAGGTCCGCTAATCACCTTGTTGCAATAATCTAAACATTGCTGATATTTACCTTCCTGTGCATAAACCTTAGCTAACAGGGCTTGTACAGCGCCTTTTGTTACACGCCCGACATTTGGAAATGAGGCAGGTAAAACACTTTCGCCGTCAAGCAGGTCTTTTTCAATTTGCGCATAAATTTCTGTTGCTGCGGTACGTGATGGTGTAGGCTGAAATTTACCTGCTATAGTTGATGTAACCAGCGGCACAGCGCCATAAGAAGTAACCAGCTGAAAATATGATAACGCCCTTATAAACTTGGCTTCCGATATAATTTCCTGCTGCCTGTTCCCGCTAAAAGATGCAGCCGGAATTTGCGGCACTTTATCAATTACGGTGTTAGCAGCATAAATATCCTGGTAAGGGCCTTGCCAATCCCGTGTAATATTACCGTTAAGCGGTGTAGTTGTAAAATTATCAACGCCAAAGTTATCCGGGTTGTCCCCACCGGCATAGCAGTTATCTGCACGCGCATCGCCATTGGTTGTGTAATCCCATACCCAGTATTGGTCTGTTAAAAATGCCTGTTGGTATGCACCAACTAATCCGCCTTCAGCATCGCTGGCCGTTTTGTAATAATTACCTACTGTACCCTGCGATATGGGTAGCTTATTCAAAAAATCTTTTTTACACGATACTAATCCAGCAGCCATAGCAGCAATGGTTAGTATATATATCTTGTTATTCATCTCTTTAATTTTAAGTTGTTAAAAGGATACGTTTATACCTGCTGTATAAATTTTAGTTTGCGGATACGTACCATAATCAATACCAATAGCTGTAGAACTTGGCGAACCAAGTGTGCTACCGCTTTGTGAGCTGCTGCTAAATGCATTCACTTCGGGATAGTATCCTTTGTATTTAGTAATTGTTACCAGGTTTTGAGCCGTTGCATAAACCCGAAGCTTGATACCCTGCTTATCAAAAAAAGCATTTTTAACATTGTAGCTTAATGATAAAGATTTAAGCCTCACAAACGCGCCATTCTCAATAAAACGCGATGATGGTAATATAGTTGATACACCTGCACTATTAGTACCGCCATAAACTGCAGCCGGTACATTGGTTATATCACCCGGATTTCTCCACCTATTTAAAACAGCGGTGCTTGCATTACCTGATAAGTACATGCCTTCTGTTTCAACCCGGGTAGCATCAAACACTTTATTGCCTGTTACTGCGTCAATTAAAAAGTCAAGGCTTAAGTTTTTATAGGTTACAGTGTTGGTAAACCCATAAACTGCTTTTGGCAAGCCGCTTCCTAATGATGTTTGATCGGTGGTAGCCGGTGTTGCAGTGGTTCCGCCACTTGCTGTTTTGTACAAGGCATTACCTGTTGCCGGATCAACACCTGCGTATTGATAGCCATAAAATGACCCCAAAGGAAGACCATTTTTAACTATAGTCAGGTTTGTAGCATTCCCGCTACCGCCAAATGCAATGCCGCCAAATTGAAATACCTGGTCGACTTTATTGCCGTTGTTATCCAATACCTGTGGGATGCCATTAACAATATTCTTGTTAAACGAAGCATTTACGGTTGCAGTCCATGAAAAATTTGTTCCGGTTAAAATTCTGCCGGTTAATGATAATTCAAGCCCTTTATTTGAAACATAGCCGGGCAGGTTGTACGCTCCCTGGTTTGCACTACCTGATACCGCGGTATTAAATGTAACCGGGAAAATAAAATCGGTAGTTTTTTTACTGTAATAATCAGCGCTTAAGCTCAGCCTGTCATTCAAAACTGATAAGTCAAAACCTAAGTTTATCCCCTTTGTTGTTTCCCATTTCAAATTGGGATTACCTAAAGGGTTTGCCGGAGCATAGCCCGAGTTGCTGTTTCCTCCAAACAAATAAGCTGCAGGGTTTAATGCACTATAGCTATTGTATAATGTTTGCGGCAGGTTACCCACTTCACCGAAACCAGCCCTTATTTTCAAATCATAAATAAACTGGTTATCCTTCAAAAAGTCTTCTCTCGAAATACGCCATGCACCTGATACAGTTGGAAAATAGCCCCATTGATTATTTATACCTGATCTTGATGAGCCGTCGGCCCTTATTGAGGCTGCCAAAAGGTATTTATCTTCAAAAGCATAGTTTACACGTCCAAAATATGATTGCACGGTGTAATCAGTTTTAAAAGTGGAGATAGCTTTGTTTGCGCTTGCCGCATTTAAGGTAGTAACACCCGCCGGGAAACCCGTACCATACAGGTAACTATCGGTATATTTTTCTTCAATTGTCGAAGTACCTGCTACTACCGCAATATTATGTTTTTTATTAATTACCGTTGACCAGTTTAGGGTATTGTCCCAGGTGTAGCGAAACGTTTCATTATTTTCACTGCTGCCAATCCCATTTACCTGGCTTGCACCCTGGTTGGTAAGTGGATTGGTAAAAGCATCGTTGTTATAATTGTTTAGTGCTATACCAAATTGCGAACGGTATTTAATATTAAAAGGTAGTGTTATTTCTGCATGTACATTACCCAAAAGATTATTTCTTATATAGTGATTGTCATTACTGTAAATATCATCCAATGGATTTGTCGAATTATCAGAATTTGCCTGGTACATACCGGTTGAATTGAAAATAGGAACAATTGGAGGAGTGTACAAAGCTGACAGTACTACGCCGCCATGATTGGCAGAGCTATTATCATTAACTGTGCGGCCATCGGCCCTGTTGTAAGCTATGTTTGTTCCTATTGTCAACCAGCTTTTCATTGTTTGTTCCAGGTTTAGATTGATGGAATAACGTTTAAAATTTGTACCGTTAATTATACCATTCTGGTTTATAGCGCCTAAACCTAAGTAAAATGTACCTTTGTCCGATCCTCCGGATAAACCTACATTAAGGCCTGATTGTGAAGCAGAACGATAAACTAGGTTCTGCCAGTTATTATTTGCAGTAAAGTTAGTGGGTAATGAAGGCGCCGATTGGCCTATATTGGCATATTCATCACTCATCAGGCTATTATACTGATCAGCATTCAACAAATCCAGCTTTTTAATAATTTGCTGCTTGCCGGTGTACGTGTTTATTTCAACTTTGGTTTGTCCTTTGGTTCCTTTTTTAGTTGTTATTAAAACAACACCATTGGTAGCACCTAATGAGCCATAAATACCAGCTGCTGATGCATCTTTTAGTACACTTATAGATTCAATATTATTAGGATCTAAACTTTCTGTGTTGCGTACTACTACTCCATCAATAACATAAACCGGTTCGGTTCCATTTGGAGAAGACAGCCCTCTTATCCTTACACTCAAATTCCCGCCACCCGGCGCACCTGAAGCATTAAACACCTGTACACCAGGGGCTTTGCCAGCCAACACTTCGGCAGTGTTTACAACCGGCCGCTGGCTCACATCTTTAACGCTTACCGTTGAAATGGCTGTGGTAATATCCTTTTTCTTTTGGGATCCATAACCGATTACCACTACAGATTCCAATTGCTTGACACTGGGAGTTAAGGATACATTGATCTCACTCCGTCCATTTACAAGCTCTTCTTTTGAGTCATATCCAATAAATGAATATACCAGCGTAGTGTTGGGCGGAACGGAAATGGTGTATAATCCGTTAACGTCCGAAATAGACGCATTTGTGGTGCCTTTAATTGTAACGGTAACTCCTGGTAAGGGGCTCCCCGTTTCATCCTTGATCACTCCTTTTACTGAGGTATTATTTTGCGCTAACAATATTGAACATTGAGCAAACAAAATAACTACCAGTAAAGTAATTCTTCTTTTCATAGCATTTGTCTTAAGTTTATAAATTTCCTGTGCAGGAATAGCACAGTTATTAATTGTGGGACAAAGTTATGCTCATTACAATTAATAAAGCAAGTAAAATTAAAAGTATTTTATTATAACTTATTGATATATAGACGTTTATATTAATAAATAATACGCTTTAATACCGCTGGTAAAATGGCGTTTACTCATTGATAATTAGGGCATAAATAAGGTTTATATTGTAGAAAGATATTGCAATTGATACGCATTGATACCCTTACTTATTTCAGGGTGTCAACCATAATCTTTACACTATTTAGACCGTTGCAGTAAAATGTTCCTCGTCGTAGTTTACAATAATCTTGCTCCAGCCGTCGCTTCCTGCCCCTTTTATGATTTTCTTTTTATCAGATAAAAGTTTTTTTATACGACTGCTGAACGCCCAGCAGGTGCTTTGTCTTATTGAAAGTATTTCGGAAAGCTGGTGTGATGAAATCTTTCCTTTGCTTGAATAGATAAGAAAAGTCATATAAAATGCCTTATTTATCGGGATCCTGGTGTTTTGAAATACAGTATAAGCAGTAACAGATTCCTCATAACTGCATTTGCTACATCTGCGGCTATAAGGTGCGTGCCCATGAAAATAATGCTTATTACCACATTTATGGCAGTCATAATCTTCATTCCATTTTATAGTGGACAAAAATTTGAGGCAGCTGTCGCGATCGGGATAGATCTTACTAAATTCTTCAAAGTCAACATCTGCCGACATTACCCTGGCGCGTGTAACTTTTTCAACATTGGTTAACAGGTCAATATTATCCCTTTTCAAAAGCAAGTTCATTCTTGAAATTTCGAATGTCTGTTCCTGGAGTAAAAGGTTTGTTTTATTTAATTCATTATTTTTTTGTTCGATGATGTTTGTTTTTTCTAAAAGCTCCCTGGTTCTTTCTCCAACCTGTTCTTCAAGTTTTGTATTAACTATTTCACTTAGTTCTTTATTGGCAATAAGTTGTTTTATAATTTTCTTTTGTGCCTTATTTTTCTTCTTTTTTAATAAGCGGACTTTATCTGCAAGGGCAAATGCCAAAAAGCACATTTCTAAAATAAAACATATGCTTAAGCTGTAGTAACCAATTACTCCCACATTAAGCCAGCTAATACCCAGCATCAATAAAAATTTAAGTATAAAACCTAAAAATAGAAAGCTGTATCCCAAAACAAAAAACCTTGCAGGTCTGTACCCTTTTTTGAGTATAATTATCCCGGTATAAAAAGCAATTATCAACGGGATGAATTCAATCAGCTTATAATTAAATAATTGTTTATCAAAAATGAAGCAAATAAAAAAAAATGCTATCCTGGTTATAATTACTCCATTAATGAGCCGGTATAATTTAGGCGCCTTACTTTTTACGTGTAACAGGCTGCTTGTAAATAATAAGGTAAACACACTTAAACAGCAAAGAGCCACGGCAAAAGCATACTCGTTCCAGTATGGCGAATTTGGCCATATGTATTGATAGGCAATACCATCTGTACACAACTCATAAAAACCTACGCTTAAATTGTACAATACGTAATATAAATATTGACGTTGCCTTACAGCCACAAAAATCAGCAGATTGTAAAATGCAAATATCAGCAGCATTCCATAAAATAAACCAAAAAGCAAATACTCATTTAAAGCGTATTGAATAAACCAGCTAACAGAGCGTAATACTAAAATAACATCAGCTGTTCGTTGTGATTTTATCCGGAAGTAATAAGTATACTCTTTACCCGGGTTGATGGTTAAATTGATCTCGAAGTTTTTATGATGAAACTGCCTGTTTTTAAATTTATATAGCGCACCGAATTGTGCGGATTGATAGGTGCCATTTTCTTGCGGCAGCCAGGCCGTTATATCATCTATGGTTTGATCAAAAAACTCAATTATCCATCTCTTGTGTGATTTTACGGTGTCTTTAATAGTCACCTTATACCAGTATGCCGACTTAATATTAAAATTTTGCGGAGTACTTGTACTGCTCTGAATAAACTTAACCGAGTATTGAGGCGAGCTTACCTGGTTAAAAGTCAATTTCCCTGCCGGGTCTTCAAGGCAGGTAATTTCGCCATACGAAAAAATGTGCTGATCAACTCTATCATCTATTTTAACAACGTCCTGAGCCTTAACGTTCAGGCTGAGCATTAACAAGATCAATAAAGTATAATTATGCTTTTGAATAAATGGGAACTTGAAAAAGAGTAATAATTTATACATGTGAGTAAACAACAATTTCTCAACAATATTACAAGGTTAGAGCGGGCAAATATAATGGGTTACGAAGCACTTATGCAGCTAGTAAATGTATAATCTACGTTACATATTCATCCGATTTTTAATTTTCACAGACAATTTATATCGGCAGTCAATAACATATATTGTCATAAGTTTGTTACATCAATTTTGTTTTTATTATTTTTACTTATTACTTAAGTGCTAAAATTCACAAAAGTTAAAAAGCTGAAGAATTAATTGAACAAATACACCGCTTATTACGTTAAGAGGACAAGTAAATTTTTTTCCTGATAAATTATGGGATTTGCTTTAAACTAATCATATCGCCGGGAAAATAATCATTATCGTTTAACCAGTTAATGAATATGGAAAATTAAAACTCATTAAACTATATGAGGAGTTGTTTACTTGTTCTCGCCTTTCTTTTATTATCAGTAACCGGGTATAGTCAGTGTACACTTAGCGTTACTATATCACCGTCAAGTACAAGCATTTGTTCGGGCAATAAGGTATCATTAACAGCTGGTCCATCCGGTGGTACCGGACCTTATAGTTACACATGGAGCACCGGTGAAACTTCACAATCAATAAATGTAAATAAAGAAGGTACTTACACCGTAATCGTAGGTGACAAAACACCTGGTTGCCAGCCAGTGCCAAAAAGTATAAATATCATTACTGCTGCTACGCCTGATGCACCAACCACGACAGGAGCTCAATTAGTTTGTACAAATACCAGTGCTACGCTGCATGCAACTGGCCCCGGTGGTTTTTATCAATGGTTTGATGCGCCCACAGGCGGCAATTTTTTAGGAAGCGGCGATACTTACGTTACCCCGGCTATTAATTCGGGGAGAACCTTTTATGTACAAACAACAGTAAACGGCTGTACAAGCTTAAGAACTGGTGTTTTTGTTAATGCAACAGGTAATCCAATTGTTACCGGGATGACAGTATGCTCAGGTAACAGCGCTATTCTAAAAGCAAGCGGCGGCACCAGCTATGAATGGTATGCTTCGCCAACAGGCGGCAGCGTACTAGGTACGGCGCCAACCTTTGCAACCCCTTTACTAACAGCTACTACAGATTTTTATGTGGTAGCAACAACTAATGGTTGTATTAGTGCCCGCACGCCTGTTACAGCCAAGGTAACCCCAGCCCCCCGACAGCCAGTTGCTCAAAACGCGTCTATCTGTATAGGTTCAACAGCAACCTTACATGCTAATCCAGGACCGGGTATTTATTCATGGTTTGATGTTCCAAGCGGCGGAACGCCGCTTATTTTAAGCCCTGATTATACAACCCCACCATTAACACAATCAAAAATTTACTATGTTCAAAACTCTATTAATAGTTGTGAAAGTGCCCGGACTGCAGTAACAGTTACTGTAAATCCAATCCCCCAGGTTCCGGGAGATCAGGTTATAACAACTTGCAGCGGCAGTTCAATTTTATTATCCGCTTCGGTTGCCCCATCCGGAACATATCAATGGTACAATACCCCTGTGGGTGGCCAGTCCATCGCAATGGGTGTTACTTATCAAACTCCTGTATTAAACAGCTCGACTACTTATTATGTGTTGGCTACTAATGGTGGTTGCTCAAGTAGCCGTTCCGCAGTAAACGTTGTTATAACCCCGCCACCTGCAGCTCCGTCAGTTTCCGGAACAATTATTTGCAACGGCTCCTCAACAATACTAACAGCAACAGGGCCGGGAGGCACTTATGAGTGGTATAGCACAGCAACCGGCGGCATACCGTTATATACAGGGCCAAGCTTTACAACACCTGTATTAACAGCCACAACCCAATACTTTGTACAAACAACTTTGTCTGGCTGTACCAGTGCCCGTAAAGCGGTAACTGTTACTGTAAATGCTGTGATTCCTCCCCCAATAGCTAATAATACAAGTACCTGTTCAGGCAGCTCAGCATCGCTGGCTGCTACCGGCGGAAGCGGCACTTATGAGTGGTATAGTACTCCAACCGGGGGCACACCATTATTATCAGGTCAGGCTTATACAACGCCTGTATTAACCACTACAACCACATATTATGTGCAAATTACGACGGCAAGTGGCTGTTCCAGTGCCCGCAAAGCGGTAACGGTTACAGTAAACCCTGTCCCGGTACAGCCCACTGTAAGCGGCACAACTACCATTTGCTCTGGTTCAACGGCAAGTTTAACTGCAAGTGCCGCCGCCGGCACCGTCCAATGGTATGATGCTGCATCGGGCGGTAACCTGCTTAAAAGCGGCACCAGCTATACTACACCGGCATTAACAGCCAATACAACCTATTATGTGCAAAATACCACGGGCCAGTGTACCACTGCCCGTACCCTGGTAACAATAACCATAAATTCACCTGTTACACCACAGTTTCAATATCCGGCCGGTTCGGTTTGTACTTCAGCCCCAACAAACCCTATCCCCACACTAAACAATCCGGCAGGCGGAACATTCAGCGTTTCGCCTGCAGGGATGACTATTGACCCGACAACGGGCGAAATTAATCTTAGTACCAGCACTGCAGGAACTTATACCATCACATTTACAGGCAATGGAGCCTGTGATGTGCCATCAAGTATACAATTTAAAATCTTTACAAATGCAGTTTCAACTTTTAGTTACAATCCCGTTTACTGCCAGGATGAACCTAATCCGCTGCCTTCTTTCGGTGCCGGCGCAAGTGGCGGCACTTTTAGCGCCACGCCTGCAGGTTTGGCTATAAATACAAGTACGGGTGAAATTGACCTTAAGAAGAGTACACCCAATATATTATATACTATTAAAAATGACATTGCAGCAAGTGGAGGCTGTAGTTCAAGCACTTCAACAACAACAGTAAAAATTGATCAGTCGGTTATCATTAGCGCAGGGGCGAATCAAACGGTGTCTGCCGGAAGTTTAGTTCAATTAAGCGGAAGTGTAAGCACTAATGCAACAGCCCAATGGTCAGGCGGAACAGGGAAGTTTTCTAATAGTAGCATTCCTAATCCGGTCTATACACCTGGTGCCGGTGAAACCTCGGCCATACTAACCTATACTTCAAATGCCCCTTCAGGGTCGTGCGGGCCAAAGTCTGATAAGGTTACTATTACTTTTAAAAACACGCTCGCCAAGCCAACTGTTACCGGTAATACAACCTGTTTAGGCAGCAGTGCAAATTTATCAGCAATAGCGCCGGGAGGAACATATAGGTGGTATGACTCGCCATCTGCCGGGACACTTTTATTTACCGGGGCCAATTTTGCAACACCGCCGATTTTGGCAAATACTACTTATTATGTTGAAGCTGTAAATAGTATTGGTATTGCCAGCCCGCGTACAACTGTATTGGTTACTGTAAATAGTGTACCCAATGCACCAGTTGTTCCAACCACCCCTGTTTGCGCTGGCAATAATATAACGCTTACCCCTACCGATCTGATTGGAAATTTTGAATGGTACGATGCTGCAACCGCCGGTAACCTTTTATCAAGAAAAAGCACCTATTCAACCCCGCCATTACATGCCAATCAATCATACTGGGTTCGTAAAACAGTGAATGGCTGTGTAAGCCCAATGACTCAGGTTGATGTTTCGGTTTCGGCGTTGCCGGGTGTAACAAGCTCATTAACTGATGCGGTTTGCAGTGGAAATGTGTTAAACTATACTATAAAATCCAACATGCCAACAGCAACATTTTTATGGAGCCGTGCCCAGGTAGCTGGTATCAGTAATCTAGCATTAAACAATCAAACATCTTCAACAATTAATGAAACCTTAATTAATACAGGTAGCGCAGCCGTTAATGTTAAATATGTTATTACCCCGATAAATAATAGCTGCCCCGGTACAAGTGTTAACTATGTAGTTACGGTATACCCTATTCCTGTAGTTATCAGCTCAAATAGCCCTCCGGCAATTTGTAATCAAACTTCTCCTAATTATGTAATCAAGTTTAATACAACAGCAGATTTTGAATGGAGCCGTGCAGCCGTGCCCGGAATTGAAAACACAACTGTTACAGGGCAAACTACAGGTACCATAAGAGAATTTTTATTTAATAACACAAATGAGCCTATTGCTGTAAGTTATCTCATTACTTCCAAAACGAATACGTGTGCAGGTGCGCCATTCAAAGTAACAGTCACAGTAAATCCATCTGTGCATATAACCAGCTCACAAACCGGGATAGCATGCAGCGGTGAGCCTCAAAACTATGCTATAACTTCAAACTTAGTGTCTACAACCTATATTTGGAGCCGTGCCGCGGTACCTGATATCAGCACCCCGGCAGTAATCAACCAAACATCATCAACAATTACTGAAACTTTAACAAATACAGGTACTATAGCCACACATGTTGTTTATATAATTACTCCCCTTGCTAATAGTTGCCCCGGGCCTAAATTTTTTTATGTTGTAATTGTTAAACCTCAACCTGCAAAGCCGGTAGCTAACAGCAACTCCCCTATATGTGTGGGTAGTACAATACAATTACGTACTCCTGATGTTGCTGATGCAATTTTTTCATGGACCGGCCCTAACGGATATACTTCATCAATGCAAAATCCCGATATTACCAACGTTACAATGGCCAATTTAGGTACCTACAGCTTATATGTTACTGTTAATGGCTGTCCTAGCCCGGTTGCTACGGTTAAAGTGGACGTAAGAGAGCCGCCTACTGCCTTTGCAGGGCAAGCCCGAACTGTTTGTATTGCTGATCCTGATATTCCACTTAGTGGCAGTATCGGCGGTGGTACTAATACAGGTATTTGGACTACCAACGGATCAGGAACGTTTTCTCCTTCAATTAATTATCCTTTAGCGCAAAAATATATTCCTACTGCACAGGACAAAGCCGCAGGCCAGGTTGTGCTCATATTAACTTCAACAAGCGATGACGACTGCAAAATTGCAATAGCGTCAGTAACCATAAAATTCGGTCCGCAATCTGTTGTAATGGCAGGGCCGGATCAAATTGTATGTTCACAAACAAGTGGTGTGCAGTTGGACGGGAAAATAATAATAGCAGGCGGCGGCCTCTGGAGCACATCAGGAACAGGAACTTTCAGTCCGTCTGCAACTCAAGTAAATGCTGCTTATGTACCAAGCAAAGCCGATGTTTTAGCCGGTTCCGTTAATTTAATTTTACTTGCAACTAATGCAGGGCCTTGTGATATATCAAAGGATACAATGAATGTAAGTTTCATACCACCTCCAACAGTAAATGCCGGAGGAACGAGGTATGTACTAAGAAACAGAACCATCACTTTAAATCCAACTGTAAGCGATGATAATGTGCAATATTTATGGACACCCAACCTGGATATAAATGATAACAAAGTAAAAAATCCGGTAATAACCGGGATTGTTGATCGTACTTATACATTGCAGGTTACTGACATTCGCGGATGTATAAGTAAAGATACAGCTCAGATAAAAGTATCTCCGGAAATAGTAGTTCCTAATACCTTCACACCTAATGCAGATGGTGTTAATGATCTATGGAACATCAGGGGGTTAATTGCTTATACGGAAGCTACAGTTAATATTTTCACAAGGTATGGCCAAAAAGTATTCCACTCCATAGGTTATGATAAGCCATGGGATGGTGTATTTAACGGTAAACAATTGCCTGTAGGCGTTTATTATTATGTAATTGACACTAAACTTTATAACCAGATTTTATCCGGCAGCCTTACGCTTATAAGGTAAAGTAATATAGAATCCGGTTTCATTTTAACATTCAATCGCCTTTATATAGTTGAATGCGTGATAAATAAAACAAGCTTCTAATTTTTTTTAAGTACATGATTAAGAGGCGTATTATTCACATCTTTACGATGCATCTACTACAGTGTCGGTATCATCACCAGTTATGTGTATGCCTTCTTTGGCTGGATTAATTTCACTTGAATATCCAAACAGGCGCCTGTCTTTTATCATTGTGGCTACCTCTGATGGTACATATTCTTCCCATCCGGTTACACCTTGTTTTATGAGGTGCAATACTTTATCGGTTTGCACATTAAGATTATTCTCGTTATAATGCCTGATGTCTTCTATTTTATTATTAGCTATAAGGTAACGATACAGGTCTATAAGATGGGCCGGCGGATGAAACCTGAGGCAATTCCAGATCACCCCATCGCGCAAAGTAGGATAAATGAACAGCTTTACCTTACGGCTGAACAATGTAGCGAATGACTCCAAAATACCACCCGGAAGATCTTTATAATGCTCTTCAGAGAAAATATACTCCAGGTTAGGATAACCCAAAACCACGCCCATCTTCAACTTGGTTATCTTTGACAGGTAAGCTATCAATTTATAATACTCATGAAAATTAGAGATCAGCACTGTTTGCCCAAGTGAACACAGAATGTCAACACGGTCAAGGAAATCCTTTTCATCAATTTCAGCGGTTTTGTCGGCGTTCCTTTCTTTTAACGATTGTAAAGTAAGTTCTGTAACAACCATAACATTAGTTTTGTCTACATCAGGCTCTTGCATAAATTGCTTAACCCCTGTGTTGAGCATATCTAAATGCACATTGATAATAGGACGGAAACGCCCGCGGATCACTACAATATGTTTTTTATACAAAACTTCAGAGGGCTGAAGATTTTTCCCGTTGGGGCTAAATAAAGCCGCATCCGAAAAACCATATTTAACCAGGTGCAAACTCATCAACCGGTTATCCACTTTGCTAAAGTCAGGTCCTTCAAAACGGATCATATCTATTTGAATACGGTCTTTGGACAAGTTATCCATCAGTGAAATCAAAAAAACCGGCGGGTTGGCATGATAATAAAAACACGCATAAATTAGGTTCACGCCTAAGATACCCACCGCTTGTTGCTGCAAATTATTATCGTTATCTAATAATTTAACATGAATCACTACATCATGAAGCACCCCGTTGGGCTCTAACTGAAAACGTACCCCCATCCAGCCATGCCCTTCATTTGTTTTGTGATAATTAAGAGCTGAGAATGTACCTGAAAAAGCAAAGAAAGTTGTTGTATTACCACGCTGTTCAGCCAGGCGTTCTATCAGCAAGCCATACTCATGGTCCAGCATTGATATCAGGCGATGCTCGCTTACATAACGACGGCCAGGTTGGACACCATAAATAGCATCAGAAAAGGTCATGTCATAAGCCGACATTGTTTTAGCGATAGTACCCGATGAAGCGCCTGCCTTAAAAAAGTTAGCTGCTACATCCTGCCCTGCACCAATTTCGGCGAATGAGCCATAAATTTCAGGGTCAAGATTAATGGCAAGTGCTTTTTGTTTTGTTCCAATATACTTATTGTGAATGGTATTCATGCACTTAATTATTTATAGTTTATGCAGCCATTATTATGATCTGATAAGACGGTTTAAAAATACGAATTTTTAGATTATGAGCTGAACAGCCTGAAAAGTAAATTGGATAACAGTTCGCTCTAAAACTAATTGAAGAGATGAAAGATTGCCAACTTGCAAAACCGATCAACTTCCCGTATTGATTGTCCACAACAAGACAAACCTTTCATTAGTAATCTTGAATTATTCGCGCCGTTGATGTTCGGGCATATCGCATCCTGATGGATATTTTACATACTGATAAGTTCCGGCACACAAAAGAAAAAGCTGTTAGCTAACCAGCCCATGTTACTAAAATCAACATGGGCAAAAAAAATACCGCAGAATTCTTCGAAAATATTGCGTAACTATTTTACATGTTATAAAAAAACTGCTCGGCAACAATTTTTCCGTCCTTCACTTCATAAACAGCAATCTCTTGCATCGGCATTCTTCCGCCCTCTTTATAAGTAACATCCATGTACATCGAAACAGTAAAAAAATCACCACTTATAATAGGCTCTGAAACTTCACCACTATGAATTTCTTCAACCGTACTATACCAGTACTGATTTTTCCCTATTACAGCTTCTTTACCTTCTGTACGTTCCATAGGCGAGCCTTTAGCTTCAAGGCTTACAATATTATCAGCATACAATTCATTTATAGCATCCATGTTTTTACCTTCACGGCAAAATTGCACCAGTTTTCCGGCTACATCTTGTGTATTCATAATTTCCAGGTTTTTAATTTATTAAAGCTAAATATTAATAATAGGACTTTGCCTGATATTTGTTTTAAGTTTCTGTTAAATTATCACTGGTTTACTTGTAACCCGGGATCTGAACGCAGATTTCAACTCCATGATTAAATTCAACAAGGCTCGAACGTTGATAAGAATAACATGGTTGATATTGAATTTGGAGAAAGGTTAATTATCCCTTTGCTGTCAACAGCAAGGCCCGATATTTTCATACCAGGCTTTTTGTTCGATTCTAAATGTAGCGTCAGCAGCAAATTATTTGAAACATTTATGGCCTCCTGATGATTGTAGAACATTAACTTTCAACCCAACCTTGAGATTCTTATCGGTTTTTTATAATTTGGCCCGATTTCCATAAAAAAATGCATCCGCTCGTACATCACATTCAAAAAATGACTTCCAGTTCTGAGATAGCTGGTGACGCTATATTATCATTTTTTGAAACGATGACATTTAAGAAAAAGGCCATTTTACAGGAAGAAGACAAGCGTTGTTTGTCGTATTTTTTTGTGGTGAAAGGGTGCCTTCGTTTGTTCTTTACAGAACATAACGGTGTGGAACAAACACAGCAATTTGCGTTAGAAAACTGGTGGATGACAGATTTGAATGCTTTTCGATCCGGACGGAAATCAGCCTATACGATCCAGGCGTTGGAGGCAACAGAGGTATTGACCATTACTGCCCCGAACTATGAATTGATCTTGGCAGAATTCCCGGTCATGGAAAAGTATTTCCGGATAGTATATGAGCGGGCCTATGCAGCGTCATTGCTTCGCATCCAGATGATTTCGAGAATGCCCAAGCCTGAATTTTATGAACTGTTTCAATCAAAGTACCCGGAATTTCTTCAACGGATCCCGCAGAAAGTATTGGCATCCTTTTTGGGCTTCACACCTGAATACCTGAGCGAATTGCGAAAAAACCTGGTAAAAGGGAAAAATAATTTATGACCGGACAATTATATCGACACATTCAAAAACTCGTTCCCGATTTTAGCATCGGGCAGGAGAAAATAGCCCTGTTCCTCCAAACCAAACCAGTAAAAAAGGAGGAGTTATTATTGAGAGAAAAGGAAATTTGTGACACGATTTATTTCGTTAATAAGGGTTGCCTGTACCTGTTTTATGAAAATAACGAAGAAAAACAGGTCGTACACTTTGCATTGGAAAACTGGTGGATAACCGACTATAAGACTTTTCCCGATGGTAAACCCGCTGTTTATTCGATTGCTGCGATGGAAGATTCGGAAATTATCTGTATTAGCAGGAAAAACTATGAAACACTTCTGTCAGCGTTTCCCCTACTGGCTTTGTATTTCAATAAAATTCATGAGCGGGCTTATGGCGCGGCCTTATTTAAACAAAAGACATTTGCTACCGTATCTAAAAAAGATTTCTATTGCCATTTCAGAAATACTTATCCTGAATTGATCCAAAGAATTCCCGATCCTGTTTTTGCCGCCTACATGGGGGTTTCATTGGAAATTTTAAAGACTTATCAGGACGTGTATATTTCTTAAACCAGCTTAAGTTTTTCCGGACAGGCTATATTCATCTTTGTATTATATAATTAACCTTAAATATTACAGATTATGAAAATAGTTGTTATCGGCGGTACCGGCCTTATAGGTAGCCAAGTGGTAAATCAATTGCAGGACTCAGGACACGAGGTGATTGCCGCTTCACCCAACAACGGTGTAAATACCCTTACCGGCGAAGGTTTAACTGAAGTGCTGCAGGGCGCTCATGTAGTGGTGGATGTGTCCAACTCACCATCTTTTGAAGATAATGCTGTGATGAACTTCTTTAAAACCGCTAACGAAAATCTGTTACCTGCAGAAAAGGTGGCAGGCGTGCAGCATCATGTTGCTTTATCGGTAGTAGGTACTCAAAAACTACAGGCCAGCGGTTATTTCCGTGCGAAACAAGTGCAGGAAGAATTGATCAGGGCATCAGGGATTCCTTATACCATTGTTCATGCAACACAGTTCTTTGAGTTTGCCGGAGGTATCGTTCAGATGAGTATGGACAATGGAAAAGTAATAGTACCAGCGGCAAACATTCAACCGATCGCGAGCAAAGACGTTGCATCTTTTATGGCTGAAAAGGCGTTGGAGAAACCTGTCAATAAAACTCTGGAAATAGGCGGGCCTGAAAAATTCGACATAGCAGCATGGATGAAACAATACTTACAGGCAACTCATCAAAACTACGAGGTAGCAGCTGATACAAATGCCCTTTATTCAGGAGCACCACTTACCGTTGATACTTTAGTGCCGGAGACTGCTGTTTTCCTGGGTAAAACCCATTACGCGGATTGGATCTCGAAACCTGAAAATCAACGATAAGGGCGCCGGTTAAATTCCCGGGAGTAATATTTTACGGAAAATTTGATATACCGCGCTGCTGTAAGCGTAGTGAAGTGATGCATAAAAATCAGCTGCCTTGATTCAGGGTGGCTGTTTTCAATAATTTATCTGACGTGCCGTTGTTATACCCAGAACCGGGGTTGAACCGCTAAATACAGGAAAATCAACAACAGCGGTTAAATATCGCGTAAAGAGCCATCGCCCGCGGTATGCGCATTTTTTTTCCCTGTTAGTGTAACTCCCGCACTTGCAACAATTACCAATGCCACCGCAAGCCATTCGTGAAAAGACAGGTATTCATGCAGGAAAAGGAGACCGGAAAACGCCGCTACCGCGGGTTCCAGACTCATTAAAATACTAAACGTTTTTGCAGGAATTTTCCGCAGCGCATGCATCTCAAGGGTAAAAGGGATGGCGCTTGAAAGCAGAGCCAGCGCAAGTCCTGGCAGCAGCATCACAGGTTTGAGGTGGACAAATAACCCATTGCCTATAGCTATTGGCAACACCAGGATAGATGCAAAAATCATCCCGATAGTAACGGCTTTTCCTCCGTCCATTATTTGAGATATGTGCCCGCCGAGTAAAATATATGCTGCCCAGAGTGCGCCTGCAAGCAAGGCAAGAAGTACACCAACGATATCTAAACCTTTATTGCTCCATGGTGCAATCAGTGCGATGCCTGTGGCTGCAAGCAGGACCCATAAAAAGTCTATTATGCGCTTTGAACCGGTCAGGGCGAGCGCCAGGGGCCCTATAAACTCAAGGGCAACACCCAAACCAAGCGGGATGCGGGCTATTGCCATGTAGAAAATGGTATTCATCGCCCCTAACGTCAAACCGTACAAAGCAACATATCTCCATTGCGCAGTTGTTAAATTTCGCAGATTGGGCCGGTTAAAAATTACCAGGATGATGGCGGACAAAACTATTCTTAACGAAGAAGTTGCAGCCGCGCCCAGCACAGGAAACAGGCCTTTTGCAATAGCGGCGCCACCCTGGAAACTGGCTATAGCCAATAGTACCCCCAGCACCGCCGGAAATTCAATCCCTTTTTTATTCTTCATTTTAAGAATGTTTTGCTGTGGAAAATAATGATTTCGATGGTAACAGATGTCAGTTTAAAGTCAGTTCATAAAACAATATTAGATATGAATTTATGAAACGACGCTCCGGCCGTTCAAGCGTTTCGCTTAAATGCCAAAATTCAAGCGTCTTGTATAAATTGCCGCGTGATGTGCAGGGTTGAGATCCGCTAAGTGCCGGCATAAGTATAATAAGGCCTCGCAAATAAATCAGGCCGCTCTTCGTTTTCGAAACTTTCTCATGATCAGCCTGGCGATAAAATAAAGTAAAATCAACCCGGATAAAGATACTATTGTAGGGTAATATGATGGCGCACCTGTCATGGTTCCCTGCCATCCTATAAAGTAAAACTGATTATTGCGATAAACCCATGTTTCAGTATAGAACACTTCGGCAACTAATATTGATTTTAAATAAAACCTGGCCCTCCCTGTAATTATTGACAGGTTTCCATACGTTCTTATTCGCTTATCATACAAGGTGGCGGTAGCGCCTTTGAATTTTCCAAAGGTTTTCATCATTTCGGTTTTGGTTTGCATCACCCCGTCTGCATTAATCGTAACATAATCTTCACCTATCATTTTATCGGCAGAGAGCTTATCGCCATTCATCATGTTATAGAACATTTTGGCCTCCTGACCGATTAAAATCCCGGACAAGGAATCCGATGGGACAAACGATTGGCCATAAGCATTTTGCTTAAAACTAACAAAAACAATAAAGAGAATAAATAATAAGCTGCGATAATATGTGAAAAGGCCTTGCATATAATTGTAATTTAAGAATTAAATAATATACCAGTCGGAGAGCTATTTATAACAATTTTAGCAGGGATATTTAATAATATGTCTGGTATTTTTTTTTATAAAGATACGATTCTATAATAATTATAATAATATTTTCCTTCTACTCATTAACCGATCCAAAATGCCCAGCCAGGCGGGTTAGCGTTCCATTTTTTCAAGCTGACTTTCCCTAAAATAGGTTGACAAATAAACAGTGGAAAGATGAATCATAATATAAACAAGTCAGCCATCGTTTCAGAGTATTTAAAAGGTGGAGTATCTTACCGGGATTTGCAGGCCAAATAT
>NZ_JAQBOC010000062.1 GCF_028288225.1 Mucilaginibacter sp. | reverse complement strand
CGCTTACCTTGTTAACGCAGCGGCTTGTGTAGATTGTCATAGTAAAAGATATCATGGGGATATAATCCCTGGGACAGAGTTTGGCGGTGGAATGGAATTTAAACAGCAGGGAGGTGTTGTACATTCCGCAAATATCACACCAGATAAGCTAACCGGTATTGGATCATGGAGTAAAGATATATTCATTCAACGATTTAAAAGCTTTGAAGGTAAAGAAAAGCAAGCGGCTAAACTTAACCCCGGCGATCCACAAATACCAATGCCATGGTATTTGTATGCTGGAATGAAGGCTAACGATCTTGCAGCAATCTATGCTTATTTAAGAGCTGTTAAACCGATCAAAAATCAGGTTATTGCGTTTCAAAAATTGTGATTTGTTAACGCGCCTTGGCATGTGATTTTTCATACAATGAGGGGCTAATATCACTTAACTAGTTTGAAATACTTCCCGTTGCCATTTAAAAAATCTGCATTATTACGTTGTCAAATCAATTAAAAGTTGTAAATCTTCGATAAAATTATTGGAAATCGGAGCCCTTGAGACCACTAACCGGGTAAAAACTAAAAATACCCAAATATATAAATACCCTCTTTATAGCACATTAAGAGGGTTTTTTAATTAAAGCCACAAAGCAAAACAAAGGATAACAACCACAAGTTAACTTTACTTTATGAAACCGGGGTTCTTGAATTACTTGCCTCGAAGTTGCTAAATAATCCTTTTTTAGATATTACAGGATTGCATAAAGGTAGTAGAGAAGTTGTTTCAGTGTTGGATAAACTAACAAATCCCCGGTTAATTACCGATACGCTGAATACAAAACTTTAAGGTTTATTTGGCCAGGGCATAGTTATATTTCTTTAATGATGGAGTTGGGTGGAAATATTAATTTATTCGATGTAATGAGCTCATTTGGACACAACCATAGCTGAAAATTGGATATTTACCATTACTCAAAATGCCATAAAATGAACTTTGGAAAGAAATTGTTCCAAACAATTAGCTGTTTCTGAAGCCGCATTGCCCCTATTTAATTTTGACAGCATAAACACTTGGGAAGGGGCATATCAGGGGTATGGCTGGATAAACGAGCTGATCCTGTTTGTGAGTTGGCAAATTTGACTTAATTTTAATTATAGATCGGCATTGGTCTGACTAATTCCCGCATATCGTCAACATCTATTATAGTAACATCATTTTTTGACTTGTAATCATTAAATTCATACATTGCTGTTGCCACAGCTGTTGCAAATAGCCTCTTGTATACTGCATTTTTTGCTGCAGGCGTTTTGGCGCTGCTGAGAGAAATTGTTTTCTTTTTATCATCAACATAACTTGAATTGGAAAGCATAGTGGTTTCCAGAAATCTCACTTTCTTTTTGTCCTGATCTAAGAAGTAGCCCAAAAAGCAATGATCATGTGTTAACACAAGAATTGTATGAATCCCTATTTTTCTTAAAATGGATGCGAAAACAACAGTACCATCAACACAATTTGCCTGGCTTGTTTTTATCGAATTAGCAAATGTTCTGACCTCCTGACTGTTGATGTTGCCATTATTGCCTGTGGTTTTAGTAATGCTGCTGTACTGAAATCCCCTGTTATGCAATACCCTCCATATAGCTTCGACCTGCTTGTCAACATAGTCTTCGCCTCCCTGGTATCCGTCAATAGCATCTATTATTTTGGTATTTAAGGCTTCTTTCAATATTTTATCAATTTCGGGATGCTGCTCCTGGATATACCCGGTAAACAAAAACGTTAATGATTGGTCTTTATACTGTGTAATACAATCATCGATGCTTCTGACATAAATTGGTATTGTTTTTTCCTCTTTGTTTCCGTCGTCATCAAAAATTCTGAAATATACATTTATTGGGGCACTGCTAAACTGATTACCCAATGTTTCAAAATTCCAGGGTAAGTCAGGTTGTAAATCAACTTCGCGGTCAGCCTGCTGAAAAACAACAGTCCCGCTAACTTTGTCAAAATATTTTTTTTCAACACATTCTATTTCCCAATGAAGCGGAATATTAGACGATTTACTCATCAATCTAAATCCCAAAGGTCGGCTTATTGCCTCTAACATTGGTGTTAATTGCCCCTTATAGGTTGACATACATATAATACTTGACGGAAACAGTTGACCATCAAAATAAGAAACAGGTTCCCATAGGAAATTTGTAAATTTTCCGTTCTTAAATTTAGGCTCTGTAGCCTTACCTACCACGGGTACCGGGGCAACAGGAGGATTAGTTGTACCTGCATTACCTCTGGTTGCAGGATTACCTTTAACAACCGTAACATTCTTATTAAAATCTGCGGTGGTTCTTTTAGCGGCATTTACTAAATTGCCCACACCCCTGATTATATTGGCTCCCTCGTTAATAGTTTTGTTTAGTTTAGGTAAAAGTTGAGCTTTAACGCCTGCACATGTAAAAAACATACCTAATAAGGGCAAGAAACATATTTTGATCTCGTTAAAATACTTACTGCTCATATCCGTGATTACTTAATGGTCAGCTATATTAACACTATACTAAATTACGTAATAAAAAAATGAAAAAACCTATAAAAGCGTAAAGAAAATTTAATAAATAAAAAGGCTTTGATAATAAAGATTGCATCTTTTTGAAATGTAATTAATCAACATAATAATCGCTATCGCTCCTGTCATTTTTTGTTTTATCACTCCTTTAAATAAATCCGGATCGAATTGAACAAAAAATGTCACCCGCTTATCAGTTGGCAGCATTTTTGTTTTGCGGAGAGAGGGGGAATTCGAACCTCGATACACTTTTTGAGTAAAATTAGGACGAGACAGGATATACCGCAGATATTGACCACCTGATTAAACTACTGGCTTTTTGGTGGTCCCGACGAGAGTCGTTCTTTAGCTATAAAATTGACAGGTTTTACCTTTTTTGTGTCGGATTTGCGGTCGGATTTATCTGAAGTACTTTAAAAAGACTAATAATATGGCCTTTAAATAACTTTATGGTAACGATTAATAATTACTGGCTTTTCTGCGTTATGGGATCAGATATAATTGAATTTCAATGGTTTTTTCATGTGGTGAATAAACATCGCCCAAGCTAAAAATAGTGCCTACACAGGCCAAATTCCCCGATTTCTTTTAATTTATCAGCGTAGAAATACGCATTTTTTTTAATTTTAAAGTAAAAATACGCGGTATATTGAGAAATATATTTTCTAACTTTACTTAAAGATTAGGCCAATTAATCAAAGGGTAAATAAATACCTGGCAAAACGAATGCTCACTACCCCCTCCTCGTTTCGCTTTTTACAGATAATGAACTATTCACTTATTCATTCATATCCACTAAAAAGTAAAAAAAATGGAAACATTGGAAAAAGAACCCCCCAAAAAAGGAACCGCTGACATCAAAACATGTACTATCAAGGTTCTACCGCCGGAACTATGGGCATCAGCAGCAGATACAGCTATAAAAATTAACCCTGCTAATGCGCCGGCCATCAGTCAGTTGATGGCTGCAATGCCTAATGTGGTCATTCCGCCCGAACATCTGGCGCTACTTACAGCCAAATATTGGGGAGTAGGCGGTGTTAGCCTGACGGTTGGTTTCCTTGATAATCCTCCGGCTGATTTGCGCGCCCGCATCCTTTCACATATGAATGCATGGGGCGCATTTGGAAAGGTTACATTTTCAGAAACTACCGTAAATCCACAGGTAAGAATCAGCCGCACTGCGGGTGATGGCTATTGGTCATACCTCGGAACGGATGTATTAAGTATTACGGCTGATCAGCCAACCATGAACCTGGACAGTTTCAGCATGAACACTGCTGATTCTGAATTTTATCGCGTAATACGCCATGAAACAGGCCACACGCTCGGTTTTCCGCATGAACATTTACGCAGCGAGATAGTCAACGGGATCGATACGGAAAAAGCGATCGCCTATTTTATGAGCACACAAGGTTGGACCAGAGACCAGGTAATTGCCCAGGTATTAACACCTATACCACAATCAGCCCTTATAGCTACCGCGCAGGCCGATCCAAATTCCATTATGTGTTACTGGCTGCCAGCCCAGATCATGAAAAACGGGATAGCCATACCCGGCGGAACGGATATTGACACCCTTGATGGCCAGTTTGCAGGCCAGGTTTATCCCCGGTTAGTAAACCTGCATGCCCGCAGCACCACGCCTATTAGCGTTGTGGCTCGTTACCCGACACACCTTGATGTATTTGCGGTAGCCTCTGATGGCCGTACCATGAGTAATTGGTGGGATAACAATGGCGGCTGGGCGCCCTGGTTCCAGCTTGCAGGAGGTGTTGCGTCAGGCGGTGGTGCTGGTTCGCCTGTAACTTCTGTTGCAAGGGTTCCGGGACACTTGGACCTATTTACTGTTGGAACAGATAATAAAGTTTACAGCATGTATTGGGATCAGTCCAGTGGCTGGTCAAATTGGTTCACTATCGGAAATTTAACTTGCCGTCCGGGCTCAACAGTTAACGTGGTATGCCGTTATTCAGATCATCTTGATCTGTTTACTACGGGGTCCAACGGTGAAACAATGTCCACCTGGTGGGACGCCAACGGTGGATGGGCTAACTGGTTCCAGTTATCCGGAGGCGTAGCTGCCAACGGTGCAACTGTTACAGCGATCAGTCGTTTTACTGAACACCTGGATGTTTTCACCATAGGAACCGATAATAGGGTATACAGTTGCTGGTGGGATGCAAACGGTGGCTGGTCAAGTTGGTTTGCCGTGGGTAACCTGGTATGCCACCCTGATTCTTCAGTTAACGTGGTATCTCGTTTTACAGAGCACCTTGATCTGTTCACCACAGATTCAAATGGCGCTGTTATGTCTACCTGGTGGGATGGCAACGGCGGCTGGGGTAACTGGTTCCAGGTATCAGGGGGCGTAGCTTCGCCGGGATCGCAGGTTACCGCAATTTCCCGCAACCCTAATCACCTTGATGTATTTGTTACCGGAACGGACAACCGGGTATACAGTTGCTGGTGGGATGCCGCCGGCGGATGGTCCAGCTGGTTTAACGTATCCGGAGGTGTCACTATGACCGGGGGGCAAATAACAGCCATATCACGGCTTCCTCAACATATTGATCTCTTTACTGTAGGTACCGATGGTGTTGTTTATTCCACCTGGTGGGATGCAAACGGTGGCTGGGCCGGCTGGTTCCAGTTGTTGTAAACTGCACTACGATCATATTTAGAGCAGGCAAGCGGTTGGCTCACCCGGTCATCGCTACACTCAATCACCCTCTCTTCGCTGTGCGGAAAGAGGGTTTTTTGTCTCTTCGAATCAATATCCAAATTCTGATTTCTCCTGAAACGCCTGTTTCTCCTAAAAATTAACTCTATAACGTCGCTTTAATTTAGCTATTAATAGGCAAAATTCGCCGGATTGTCGATTTTAACATTTGTTAACATAGATCTTTTGAACTTTTGTATCAGAAAACAACGTTTGATATTTCAAAAAAGGACACCTGGGAGGTACAAACGATGACTATTAAATAAATACTTCAATCCGAAAGCAAGAGCTATGAACTCATTTTTTACGCATTAATCAATAAGTTTTTTATTTAAAATCAAACATGAATAATCGTATGAAAAGGATCAGCAATAATATATACCAGATCAGCTTAGGCTGGGTTAACGTTTTTGTGATAGAAGATAATGGCCTCACCCTGATCGATACCGGCCCCAAAGGAAGTGCAGGAAAAATTTTCAGCGCAATCGAGAATGGGGGTAAGAGCCCTTACGATATCAAACGGATCATCCTGACCCATGCGCATCCGGATCATGCCGGAAGTGCCGAAGAGATAAAGCGGATGTTAAGGGTTCCGGTAATGGCACACCGTGAGGATGCGAAGATCATGCGCTATGGCATTGCCTGCCGCAAAGAGATCTGCCTGACGCCCGGGCTAAAAAACTGGCTGATCTACGAGCTGGCCATCAAGCGCTCCGGCATCAATATCGAGCCGGTAAGTATAGACGAACAGTTAAATGACCATGACCTGCTGCCTTTGCTGGGCGGCATTCGCATAATCCACACACCAGGCCACACCAGGGGCCATATCTCCCTGCTGGCGGAAAACGAAGAGGTGCTGATCGCAGGCGACCTGTTGTCGAACACTACCGGGTTGGGACTGTGCATCATCTATGAAAATATGGCGGAGGGCATTAGCAGCATCCTGAAAGTAACGGACCTGGACTTTGATAAGATGGTCTTCGGGCATGGCAGGCCGATTTTGAAGGATGCCGGCAGCATCATGCGGCAGACCTTTGATAACTATGATTATGCACTCGTTTAAGCCGGACACCAAACATGAAAGTCACTCAAATTCTGAAGTACCGGGGCCGGGAACTTTATACCTTAGGTGTTAAACTCATCTTTATCTATGCGGAATACAGCGGGCCGACCTTGTTTACCTCTTTAATGAACCTTTGTATAGCAAAGGTTCTGGAATCGCTAAGAGCGAATCAAAGCACTTTACAATTGGCAGGGAAGAACGGCTTTATTTTATTTAAAATTACCCATGTTAGCGAAATTATTGTCCGGGCTCAAAATAAACCGGGTCAACTTATGGCCCCGGACCATAAAATAAAAAGCCTTACTAAAGGCTTTTACTAGTAAAGACGTTTTTCAAATGAACGTTTAAACAATGTGAATTGAACTTTTCAACAAGGCATTAGATTGTTATTTCTCCTTTCTTTGTACTTTAATTAAAGAAAGAAAACATGAAAACAATATTTATTACCGGAACCTCGAGCGGTTTGGGAAAAGCAGCTGTTCATTTATTTCACAGCAAAGGCTGGAATGTTATCGCCACTATGCGTAATCCTGATAAAGGCAAAGATTTTGACAACCTGAAACGGGTTACTGTTTTGCCGCTCGATATCACTAACCCTGCAGAAATCAAAAGCACAGCCGCTGCAGCAATAGCCCTTGGAGAGATAAATGTGGTGCTTAACAATGCAGCCTATGGCGCTATGGGCCCGCTGGAAAGTGTAACAGATGAGCAATTGCTGAAACAGTTTAATACTAATTTGCTTGGGGCTATACGGGTTACCCAGGCATTTGTACCTCATTTCAGAGAAAAGAAAAATGGTTTGTTTATCAATATTAGCTCAATTGCTGGTTTGGTCACTTTTCCGTTTGATAGCTTATACCACGCGGTAAAATGGGGATTGGAAGGCTGGACTGAGGGAATGAGTTATGAATTGGCAGCGTTTGGCGTCGGCATCAAAACAGTTGCGCCGGGATTTATCAGAACTGAATTTGGATCAAATATGGTGGTCACAACCGCCGAACCCTATAAAGAATTAATGGATCATTACCTGGGGGTTGTAGCAAGTATGATGGATGCTGACACCAGCGGTTCAACCGCCGAAGAAATTGCTGAGGTAATATATGAAGCAGCAACCGATGGCAAGGACCAGGTACATTATACGGCCGGTGCCGACTCGAAAGACATGCATGAACGACGTTTACAGATTGGTGCAGAAGCTTCAAGAAAAGAAATGTCAGCGATATTTTTAGGATAACCAGGAATTAAATTCCGGTTCAAAAAAGGGCTGATGCAATTTGTACATTAGCGCTGTTCCCGTATATTTGATCATATGGCTAATACCACCAATCCGCGTTTACCGCAAATCGTTTATTCCTGCGTTTCAAAAAGAATGGTGGAAGGTGAACTTTTTATCCGGCAGCATGTGGTTGACTATATTATTTCGGGCACCTCCGAAGTGCATTTTGGTGGCAAGTCCCATCGGTTTAAAGCGGGCGACTTTCGTTTTGCTATTAAGAACCGGTTGAGCAAGTTTGTGAAGCAGCCTCCGCAGGGCGGTGAATACCGCTCCATCTCTATCTGTATTGATCACGACACTTTGCTGGAATTAAAAGACCAATTCCGGCGCGGCATAACTGCTGCCGGTCACCATCACGATAATGTTTTTCTATTAAAGCCCAACCACCTTTTTAGGAATTACATCGATTCTCTTTTACCTTATCTTGAACATAGCCAGCACATGGATGGCGAATTAGTCAAGGTAAAAATAAAGGAAGCGGTACTGATTTTCCTGGATGTTAACCCGGAATTAAGGAATTTGCTGTTTGATTTCGGTGAGCCGGGCAAAATAGATCTCCAGGCTTATATGAATGAGCATTATCAATACAACGGCGACCTTCAGCACTTTGCGTATCTTACCGGCAGGAGCCTCTCGACCTTTAAGCGTGATTTTGAAAAAATATACCATACAACACCAAGCCGTTGGTTATTACAAAAAAGGCTTGAAGACGCGCATTATCTCTTAAAAGAAAAAAAGATCAGGGCCTCGGAAGTATACCTGGAGGTTGGGTTCAAGGATTACGCGCATTTCTTTGTAGCTTTTAAAAAGCTATTTGGTTTAGCGCCATCAATGGTGTAAATAAAAAACAAATGAGTCATAAGCGGTCAGATATAATCAAATAGTTTGAAACGCTTCCCGTTGCCCTTTTCAAAACTGGGCTTATCGAGTTAAAAAATCAACCCTCATTTCCTACAATCCTCTTTTTCCCGGTTCACTTAAATACCTCCGAACAGGAATATCATAAATCACCATCACCAAATACGCCACCCCAACCAAAATAATTACGCCTGTTAGTATGATAAAAGCCAGTTGGGCTGTTCCGGGCTTGTGACTGTTGTAATAGTTTCCAAAATAAGGGCTTCATACTTACGCAACCATCCTGATACTTGAAGGAGAACTAAGCCGTTACTCTTGCCAAACAATGAATATAAATTTATAGATTTGGCTATACCGTCCACCAAAAATATCACACATGTTAAAATCAATTTCTTTCTTCGCCATTTTTTTCCTGGCATTATTGCAGACCAGTGCGCAAACGCTAACAATGCCACCCGAAATAAAGCAAGCCTATGAAAAAGGCACCCGGGCGGAAAACGGCAAACCAGGCAAAAAATACTGGGAAAACCACGGGCGTTATAATATTTCGGTAAGCATGGCACCGCCAAATAAAACCATTAGTGGGGTTGAAGACATAACTTATTTTAATAACAGCCCGGATACGCTGCGCAGTTTGAATATGAAGCTGATTGTAAACGTTCACCGTGGAAGGACCCCAACCGCTGCTAATGCTGCTCTGGGGATAATGGTTGATGATATAAAGATAAATGGTGCCAAAGCCGACTGGGACAACGATAAAGGGATAACCACCAATCAAATGGTTGATTTAAAATCGCCATTGATGCCGCACGATTCGTTGAAAATGAACATCAAGTGGCATTATCAATTGTCTGCCGGGCGCGGGCGCGATGGTGCAATTGATTCTACAAGCTATTTCCTGGCTTATTTTTACCCAAGGGTATCGGTTTATGATGATTATAAAGGATGGGATGTGCAGCCGCATACCGGTGGGCTGGAGTTTTATAACGATTTTAATGATTATCAGCTGAGCGTAACCGTTCCCAAAAATTATCTGGTGTGGGCAACCGGAACTTTGCAAAACCCAGGCGAGGTTTTACAACCTGAGTTTGCTAAACGCCTGCAAACATCCATGACCAGCGATTCAACCATACATGTTGCCACCGCACAGGACTTGGCTAATAAAAACATCACCGCGCAAAATGCAACCAACACGTGGGAATGGACCTCAACAAATATTTCTGATGTGACCCTGGGTGTAAGCGACCACTACAACTGGGACGCAGCAAGCGTTATTGTTGACGACAAAGCTCAACGCCGCACCAGCATACAGGCGGCGTTCCCTGACAGCTCAAACGATTTCCACCAATATGTTAAATTTGCGCATAATTCTTTGGACTGGTTTTCGCATAACTTGCCGGGCATTCCTTACCCGTTCCCGAAAACTACGTCATTTCAGGGTTATGCCGACATGGAATACCCGATGATGGTGAATGATAGTCATGAAAAAGACCTGACTTTTGCCCAATTAGTGCAGGATCATGAGATAGCGCATACTTATTTTCCGTTTTATATGGGCACCAACGAAAGCCGCTACGCGTTTATGGATGAAGGCTGGGCAACAACCTTTGAATTATTGATAGGAACTGCTGAAAAAGGCAAAAAAGTAGCCGACGAGTTTTATAAGCAGTTCCGCGTTAACAGGTGGACGCATGGCCCGCACGAAAAGGAAATGCCGATAATTACGCCTTCGCCTGATGTAACTTTTGGTGGAGGGAATAATGCCTATGGCAAACCGTCATTAAGCTACCTAGCTTTGAAGGACATGCTGGGCGATGAGCTGTTTAAAAAGGCCCTGCATACCTATATGAACAACTGGAATGGCAAGCACCCTATCCCATGGGATTATTTTAACTCCATGAAAAGCGGATCGGGCAAAAAATTGGACTGGTTCTTTTATAACTGGTTTTATACGCCCTATTATATCGATCTGAACCTGGAAAAAGCGGAGAAAACCAGCAGCGGTTATACCTTATCGATAAAAAACATTGGCGGTTTTGCTGTTCCGTTTGATGCTATAGTAACCTGTGTCGATGGCACAACCGATAGTTTCCACCAAACCCCGATAGTTTGGGAAAAGGATCAGAAAGCTATTTCGGTAAAGATCAAGACCTCAAAAGATGTAAAATCAATAACGCTGGATGGTGGCATCTTTGTAGATGCGGATATGAAAAATAATACCTGGACGGCGAATTAAATATTGCACCCAATAAATAATGTCAGCAAAGCCTTTAGATGAAAACCTGAAGGCTTTGCTATTTTATAAATAGCCACCTTTATTTTAGATCAAACACCAATCATTTCAATAAGTAAGGCCAACCATATATCATTTTATGAACTTTAATATCAACCATATCCAGCATATAGGAATCCCTGTAACTGATTTAAACAGGTCAGAAATGTTTTATAAGAAACTGGGATTTGAAAATGTAATGGCATCCGGGTATGATTATAACGGCGGCAGGGGTAAAATGGCAATGATGCAAAGGGGAGAAATGATTATTGAAATTTACCAGCTCCCGGACACCGCCCTCGATGAAATAAAAAACCGGGCAAACGGCCATGTAGATCATGTGGCTTTTGATGTGGATGATATTGATTTAGCGTTCACCGAATTGAATAACGCCTCATTTCGCATCATTGAAGATGCGCCGGTTTTTCTCCCGTTTTGGAAAAACGGATGTAAATACTTTAATATTTTAGGTCCTGACGGCGAGCGGCTGGAGTTTAACCAGATCTTATAAAGAGCGCGTTCCTGATATCCTTTTTATTTCATCAACCTTCTTATCGATGTTAGATGCGCAAACAACACTGTGGGTACAATAAAACAAGGCAGCCATATAAACGGAAAATAAAACAGCGCAATATTGGGCTGATCGGACCCGAACTTTTGAAAAGGAAATGGTGCCGATAACACTGCCGTGATAACAACATTTGTCAGGAGTAGCAGACATGCGATATTCCAGGCTATTATTATCTTTCTGCTCAGCGCATTTTTAATGTACCCAAAATAGTAAATAAGAGGTGCGGTTAGTCCGCAAAGGATATCAAAGTTCCGGCCTTCAAAAGTAATTATTCCGGGCACAGCTTTATGCAGGTATAACCAATATAAAGTAAGCTCAACCGGGATCCTAACGATGTGAAGCAGGGTTAATGTTTTTACATCGAAGCCATCGGTAGTTAGCTTTCCTTTTTTTGTAAAAAATAATACAGTTATGAAGATAACCGGCGGCATCAGCAATAATGTAAACCTTGGCGGGGTTACATTAGTAACGGTATAAAATCCGGACAGGCTTACAACAGCCTGGAGCGCCAGCCACAGCATTGCGGCTATGATCACTGGTTTTGAATAGTTGGTGGCCTTGTACAACAGTGCGACAGTAAGAACCGTGGTGAGTACAAATACGATGCTGATATAAATTGGTACGTGTTCCATTTGTTTACTTTATAAAACAAAGGAACTGCAATAAACACAACGGCTTCTTGCCAAATGACAAGAAATAAGCGCTTTGATAATCGTTTTCTTTAACAACTCGCATGCTTCTGTCGCAGGCCTTCGATCGGCGCTATTGTATGTCACCCTTCGGGGCTGGGTGCTTGTGGTTCTAATATAATGCCAAAAGGCCTGAAAGGTCGTAATACGCCAGCGCAGGTCGAAGGCCTGCGGAATTAAACGGATGCCCGGGGTTACTATTTTCGCGCCAAATCCTTCCTGATCCTGCTTAACGATGTATCCGTAATACCAAGGTAAGAAGCAATATTTTTTAATGGGGCATGCTGAAAAATTTCAGGGCTGGTTTTTAACAGGTGTTGGTAGCGCTCTTCCGCAGTTTCAGTGATCAAGCTCAGCATCCGTGCTTTGAGTTCTGTAAAACCATTAACCAGCATCGCCCTGCCAAACTCACGGAATTCGGGCAGCGCGTGGAAAAGACTGTTCAACTGCTCATAAGTAATATACCAGCCTTCACAATCAGTAAGCGCCTGGATGTTTTCTTTTGAGCGGGTGCGATTGAAAAAGGAAGACACTTCAAATATAACCCTGCCAGGACAGTAAAAATTTGTGGTCACCTCGTTGCCCTCGGTATCATGCGCAAATGCCCGCAGGTAACCCTTTTCCATGAACAGGTACTCATTGCTGATCTTGCCTTCTGTAAGCAGGAACTGGTTTTTTGAAATGATCCTGCTGTTAAAATTATCAGCAATCGCTGTTCTTACCACAGTTGGGATATGATTTTCGTTCCGCAAAAATTCAATAAGTCTTTCTTTACTCATAATACAGCCTCAACAGGTACGAATATAAAGATATAAAAGAGTCTGGGTTTGTAGTTTGACCACTTGTGTTAAGTCAACAGTCTTTAGTCGTAAGTCTTAAAGACATTGCTATGTTTTCAAGATTACAGCAGGATTTTGATTTAACAAAATCAAGAGAGGAGTTGGGCTTTAATCCTAAAAAAACGGATCGGGCTGTAAAAGAGGCAATGCAATATTGATTTTTAAGTTGTTTTTTATACTATAAGGTTAATTATTAAGGTAAAAGCAATTGAGTGTCACTTTAAGCAGTTTACACATCAATTGGTTTGAAAATCTCCTGTCTTTAATGTAAATATAACGTAGATTGCTGGTAATTTAATTTTTCACAGCACGGGTAATTCCGCCGTAACTGTATTAATATGAGTAAAATCGCAATAATTATTGGTGCTGGTCCCGCCGGGTTAACTGCTGCATATGAGCTTGTTACTAAAACAGATATTAAGCCAATAATTATTGAAAAAACAAATGATATAGGGGGGCTTTCTAAAACCGTTGTTCACAATGGGAACAGGATGGATATTGGCGGGCATCGTTTTTTTTCAAAATCAGACCTGATAATGAAATGGTGGCAAAACATTTTGCCTTTACAGGGGTCTGAATCGAAGGATGATACTGTGGAAGATATTAATTATCACAACAGAAAGACAACAGTAAAACTTTCGGCAACCGGGCCAGATCCTGAAAAATCAGACGAGGTAATGCTGATCAGAAAAAGGCTGTCAAGGATCTTTTTTCTAAAAAAATTCTTTGATTACCCGATTACGCTGAACAGTAAAACAGTACAAAACCTTGGGGTGATCAGGATCATTAAAATTGCATTTACCTATTTATGGGTTAAAATATTCCGTGTAAAGAACATCAAAACGCTTGAAGACTTTTTTATAAGCAGGTTTGGTACAGAGCTTTATAAAACCTTTTTCAAAGATTATACTAAAAAAGTTTGGGGGATTCCCTGTAATGAAATTGCAGCTGGCTGGGGAGCCCAGCGGGTTAAAGAATTATCTGTTTCAAGAGCAATGCTCCATGCACTAAAATCAGTTTTCCTGAAGGATAAAACAATTGAGCAGAAACACACCGATACCAGCTTAATTGAACAGTTTTTGTATCCAAAGCTAGGGCCCGGCCAAATGTGGGAAACAGTGGCCCGGCTTGTTGAGGAAAAAGGAGCTGTAATTATTAAAAACAGTGATGTTATAGGTCTTGATATTTCTGAAAATAAGGTTTGTGAACTAAGCTATTTCGATCATACAGCCAATGCGAAAAATGTAATAAAAGGTGATTATTATTTTTCAACAATGCCTGTTAAAGACTTGGTTGCAGCAATGGGAGATAAGGTGCCTGAAACAGTTAAAAATGTTGCGCTGAACTTGCAATACCGGGATTTTATAACTGTTGGATTGCTGCTTAATAAACTTAAAATAAAAAACGAAACCAATATTGCTACTGCAGATGGGCTGGTACCTGACAACTGGATCTATATCCAGGAAAAAGATGTAAAGATCGGGCGACTGCAGATCTATAATAATTGGTCTCCTTATATGGTTGCAAGCCCTGGAAAAATTTGGATCGGCCTTGAGTACTTTTGTAATGAAGGCGATGAGCTATGGGAGATGAATGACCCTGATTTTATTCAATTTGCGATTGATGAGCTTCATCAAATTGATATTATTGACCGGGATGAAGTTATTGATAAAACGATAATCCGGATTCCCAAAACCTACCCGGCTTACTTTGGCTCTTATTCTGAATTTGGCGTAGTAAGTGATTTTACAAACCAATTGGAGAATTTGTTTTTAATTGGCCGCAACGGGATGCATAAATACAACAACCAGGATCATTCAATGCTTACCGCTATTACTGCTGTAAATAATATAATTACAGGCGAAAAATCAAAAAAGAATATCTGGGAAATAAATACCGAAGAGGATTTTCATGAGATAAAGAAAAACTGAACCGGTGTAAATTTTAAGCTCAGCCATTATTTTTTTGTCACCCGGTATACATAATAATCTTCACCTTGTATCACAGCCCCTTCAAAGCTTGCTAATTTATTGAAATGGTAGGCTGCGTTGTTGTTTACCTCATTATTACGGTTGGTGACAAGAATAAATTCTTTAAAGCTATTGATATACCGGGATGAAGAAATTTCGTCCATTAAAGATCTGCGCGGATAAGGAAGATATGCGCGTTTCCAAATACAAAAGCTGCCGTACTGATCAAAATCCAGGTATAAGATCTTTCTGCCTAAATAGGCACTGAGCGGCGGCCCCGCATTGTACCCGTCAAACGCCAGCGGCTGTGTATCTAAATGATTTTCCTTTAAATAACCGATGGTGTTTTTAGCCTGCGAAAAGGGCTGCTTATAATCCGCAGCGTACATATATACTCCGGTAAAAAGCTGATTAATAAGAATAAGATAGATAAATACCTGCGGACCCCATTTTTTTATAAAGCTCACATTGCGTTTTGGGAAAATGGTAACACCGTCATAGTAAGCCAGCCAAAGGGCTGCTATAAAAAAAATAAAAAACAGCCCAAAGTACCTGCTGCCCGCCAGGCCCGACATGGCAAAGAAAACAGTTAATAGCACTACCGGCGGGATATAAAATAACAGCGCCTTCCTGCTTTTATAAAGGAATAATAAGGTGGCTGTAAACAATAACAAAGCTAAAATTACAGTAACCGCATTGGACAGATGTTGTATGTATTGTTTATCCCAAAAGTATTGCTGGCGAAGCGGCGGAATAGTGATGTATCCCCTGGCGAAATTCATGATCCCGAAAGATAGATCATGAAGATTAAACCACGATAAGCCCGGCTTTACATTAACAATGCTATCAGCAGGAATTCGCCGTGATTGAAAAAAAGCACAGATCGACCCAAAAAGAAAAAAACAGGTAAAAACCGCGAACCGCCAATACAGCGCTTTTTTACCGATGGTGTAATACAGCAGGTAAACAAAAATGCCCACCGCCGCAAACACATAAAACAGGTGTGTGAAGCACATTAAAACAACAACGAAGCTGATGCTTATCATCCTTTTTGCAGGATTGGCCATTAAGATGCAGCAGATAAAAAGCAGGAGGATGCCCAATGCATAATTGCGGCTGATAAGGCTGTACACAAACAGAAAATAGCAGCCAAAAATTATCAGTGTTTTAACAGGAAGATTAAAAGGCGCGTACCTTAAAAAGATAAATACAGCGCTGTTAATAACCAGCAAATGAAACAGCTGCATATATACGGGCCGGGCAGAAATATAGTGCGTAATAAAAAAAAGGAACGTATTCCATAGGGTAACGTGACCCTCGTACAGCATGTTGTTAAAAACATCAATAATGGAATTGCTATCGCGGCCAATGGTTAATTGCTGGGCCTCTTCCAAAAATATTTCGTGATGAAACATCCCAACAAGCGAAATAATACAGTATAAAAGCATTATAGATAAAATATGCTTAAACGGTGTAGCCTGTAATTTTATCATGCTGTATGATCCATAGGTTTTGATAGTTAATCCAAATGTAAATAATTATTGACGAGTGTTTACCCCATTCCGGTTGTTTAAGAATACCTGCTAATCAATATGATGTTTTTTCGGTTTTTTATTATTTTAGACAAGCCAATTTCCTTATATGAACCTTTCTAAACCCTTAAGACACCGGGATCCAATCTATCGATATTTTACGCGGAATTATTATGCTGGTAATGGCGCTTGACCATTGTCGTGATTTTTTTCATTGACTGCCAGGATAAACTGACCGGATCTTTTCAATAACGGCATTTCCTAATTTAATGCTTAAGGAGGCATCGCCTCCTGGGCTTGAAATGATATGAGTAAAGTCAAAAAGGCAGGCAATAGTCCGGGGTTTGCAAGGAGCTTTTTTGAAAAAATATAGTGACGAAAATGCTTATTTTTTCACAGTAAATAACTTTAAAATAGCAAATTTTAGTCTCCGATTTGAACTTAACAAACAAAAAAATGCATATTTTAGTAAACCATGCAATCTCCAATCCCGAGGGGTTTTGGAGTTTAGTTAAAACCAACCCGGACATGCCCGAAGGTTTTAAAGTTGAAAGTTTAATGGCAGGTGCCGATCCGTCAATGGCTGCCTGTATTTGGAGTGCACCCAACGCTGATGCACTAAAAACGCACGTTGACGGAATGCTTAGTGGCCTCTGCAGCAACAGCTACATGCCTATTAATGACGAAAACTCTTTCGGCCTGCAATGATCAGCGTTTAAAAAAATGGCTTATGAAATCTTAGGGATTTCGTAAGCCATTTTTCCCCCTTGCAACCATACCGGTAAGATTAATGTTGAAAGCAACTTTCTTTAACCCCTCCCGGTTTATTTGATTTGGTTTTTTGTGGTGGCAGCCCTCTATTTCCCATGTAAATGGTACGCTAATTATAAAAGATCACATCAGCAATGGTGGCTGGCCTATTTATAGCATGTTTACAAAAAAATCAGGACAAACGGATGAGCGCAAGCGGGAAGATGTAATAGCTTCACATCTTCCCGTTTATATTTAATTGTGTTTTAATTTAAGTGGATGCTGCTGATCCCTTTCTCTAACGCGGTATCCTGTATCACCGGCAATGCTGATCCCTCTACCCTAAATACAGTGATATCGGTCAGTCCAATAAAGTTCAGTATGGTTTTTAAATAAGGCTCAACAAAGTCTAATGACTTCATGGGGCCATCTGAATAAATTCCCCCCGATGATACCGCTATATATACCTTTTTGTCCCTGATCAAACCCTCAGGACCATTTTCATCATACTTAAAAGTAATGCCTGCTCTAACAATGTGATCGATCCATGCTTTTAATGTGGAATGAATGCTAAAATTATAAATGGGTGCTCCAATCACAATAATATCGGCGTCCACTATTTCTTTTATCGCTTCTTCTGAATGTTTAATGGCTGCAATATTTTCAGGTGTTCTATTTTCGCCGGGTGTGAAAAAGGAGGTGAGATGAGCCTCTTCAAGATGTGGAAATTGTTTTTGTACAAGGTTGCTTTCTTTTACGGTACTGCCAGGATAAACTGACCGGATCTTTTCAATAACGGCATTCCCTAATTTAATGCTTAAAGAGGCGTCGCCTCTTGGGCTTGAAATAATATGAAGTATCTTTTTCATGGTTTTACTATTTTATTTGGACAAATTTATTTATATTTGGTTATAAAATATTAGTACTATACAAAAGGATAGTACTAATATTTTTATTAGTTTTCTATAAATCAACAAGTTATGAATATTGAAACCCCGGTTTCTGCACAGGAATGCACTGGTATGCTAACATCCATTGGTGATGCCCTTTATGTTATTGGCGGTAAATGGAAGTTGCGGGTAATTGTAGCATTAGGGCACGGCAATAAACGTTTTAATGAGATCCAGCGGGCGGTGGATGGTGTTTCTGCCCGTGTATTATCCAGCGAGTTAAAAGAGCTTGAGTTGAATGGTTTTGTAACAAGGGTTGTGCATACCCAAACTCCTGTTGTGGTAGAATATCAAATTACTGATTATGCAGCTACCCTGGGTAATGTGTTATCATCTTTAGCCGATTGGGGAACTATGCACCGGGAAAAACTCAGAAAAGAAAGGTAGGCCCGTTTCCTGGTGCTGATAATTATTACTTTCAGTAATTAAACAAAAAAAACAGGCCGAACTACAACGACCTGTTGTCTTTATTGTTATAATTTAAACTTTATACCGCCATTAGCTACAAAGCCATCCAGCGGTGCATAAATATCTTTAAATACCGGGTCGGTGATATTACCGGTATAAATGGAGCCAAACCTGGTTTGCCGGGTATCCGTTAAATTCTCAAAGTTGATAAACAGCGAAAATCGCTCCCATATTTTTTCAGCCATTAAACCTGCGGTCCAATAACCACGGCCGGTAGTGCCGTTATTTAAAGTCTGCGGACTAAAATAATAAGCCTCGGCACCAATTTTAAATTTACCTTCAACCTCATAAACCAGCACATTATTAACCCTGTTTTTTGATACCAAAGGATATGTGCTAATAGTAGTGTTAATGTGTTGCGTAACATCAGCTAAAGTATAACCTATAAACAGTTTAAAATTGCCATAAGTTAACTTCACATTCGTTTCTATGCCCTTGGTATTCAGGTCGCCCTGTGGCTGCAGGTATTGCAGGTCGCCGCTGGCTAATGAGGTAAGAATAATTGGGTTATTTATCCTCGTATAAAAAAATAGCTGGTTAATGCTGAAGATTACCTGATCATTAAACAGGCCGGTCCGGTAGTTGATATCATAACTGGTGCCATAGGAACGTTCCGCCTGGGTATTCGCCACATCTATGGGCAATACATTTCTGAATTCAATGCGTTCGGCATCTTCTGTAAATACATTAGGAGCTTTATATCCCAGGCCACCACCTAAGCGCATAGAGAAATGAGAGTTGGCTTTGTAAAGGCCGGAAATACGTGGCAGCACAAAAAAGCCGTACTCGTTATGATAATCGCCCCTTAATCCTGATTCTAAAATAAATTTATCCGTGGCATTCCAGGTATTTTGTACAAAGGCCCCAATGGTATTATAGTTATAACTGCGCAAGGGAAAACTGCTATTTTTATCTTCATTAAAATTATCTGTAAGATAATTTATGCCGGCCACCCAATCTGTCTTTTCGCTGTTACGGGCGTAGTTAGCTTCGCCGTAGGTAGAGATTTGTACACCTGAAAACCGGTAAGCAGGCAGGTTAATGCTGCGGTTAAAATAGTTGAGACTGTTTTTAAAAGTTAATTTTTCCTTATCATTTAATTTGTGGTCCAGTTCAACTTGTGTGCTATAACGGCTTGTTTTATTTCGCTCAAAATAAGAATGTTGCGCATTGCCATTACCTTCAAGGTATTGCATATCACCGCCAATCCTTTCCTCTGCGGTCAAATTGATACCGGCAATTAAGGTTGTGCGGTCATCCGGATAAAAAAATAGTTTGGGATTTAAAGTATAACGGTTAAATCCGGGAATGGCAGAAAGGCCAATACCTGCCGGATCATAAGGAGTACCGTGGTTATAAGCCGCATAAATAGTGGCGCCTGTCTTTTTAAATTTCTGTGAATAAAAGCCACTGGCATCCACACCTAACGCTGAAGTGCCATTTAAAATAAAATCAAGATGCTGTTCATCGGTTGGTGTTTTGGACACCAGGTTTACAAGCCCTGCAATGGCGCCGCCCCCGTACAGGGTAGAAGATGACCCTTTGATCACTTCCACCTGTTTCAGGTCAAGTGGTGCTATTTGTAATAATCCTAATCCGCCCGAAAAGCCGGAGTATAACGGAAAACCATCGCGAATGATCTGCGTGTATTTACCATCCAGTCCCTGTATGCGGATGCTGGAATTACCACTGGTAGCCGAAGTTTGCTGCGTTTGAATGCCGGTACTTTCCGCCAGCATCATGCGGATATCACCGGGTTTCATATTTCCTTTTTCGTCCAGTTCATCACCGGTAATCACTTCTACTCGGGTAGGGACATTGGCAATGGTGCGGCTGCCCCGGGTAGCGCTGATAACTACATTCTCCAATTCTTCGCCCCCGCCTTTACCGGATGGTTGTAACAGGATAAGCATAGGGCTTATTTGCGGCAAAGGAAAGGTTAGCGTGTCCAGTCGCGTTTCATACCCTATATAGCTGAATTTAACAACCTGATTACCATTAGGTATTTTGGATAGTATTACCAATCCCATCGTATCGGACGATGCACTAATAGTCGTACCTTGTATAAAAGCGGTAGCACCAACTAATGCTTCATTGGTTTTGCCATCCTTAATAATTGCTCTAAATGTATTTTGAGAATAAACTAAAGTAGTATATAAAAGTGCTGTCAAAAGCACAGTAAATTTTTTCATTACATAAATGATTTAAGTTAATACAGGAACATCAGCCATTATGGCCTAAAGCGTATTAACCTATTTGGGGTGGCTGCCAGATGGAAAGGGATACTTGCTGAACATATGGTTGCTGATAAACAACAAACATTTTTTCCGGAGTTTCAGCAATTGGCTTAAGATTAGGAGTAAAGGGCTTCGAGAGTATAAAACCCACGCAGGTGCCGCATGTAAAAAACGGGGAGCAGCCCTGGCACGCCTTTTCTTTTTGGGAAGATTTGCCAGCTAATTCTTTTTTAGCTGTAGCCTTAATCTGGCAGTCAGTATCTGTACAACACGGCATTGCAGAAAGCATGATGACATAAACAGATAGTATAAAGCAGAATAGTTTCACCTGGCAAAGATAATAGGATTCATTTAATAAACGCATTGGTTCCGGGCATCAACAATTTTATCAATATAGTAACAAATAACATTACTCACTTTGTTGCGCTTTGTGGTTATGTGAACTTGCAAATATCTGTGGCAGGATGTTGGTTTTTTTGATAAAGTTTTTTCAACTTTAAGGCTGTTTTTAATCCATACCTTTATCGAAGTTTTCGAGACAACAACGCCTGGCCTGCTGCCTCGTATTTAAAAATTAACCCAACCTTGAACATCGGAATCTTCACATACGGAACCCGTGGCGATGTACAGCCATACATTGCCCTGGCATTAGGCCTTATGGATCACGGGCACCAGGTAACCATAGCCGCTCCCGAAAATTTTAAAGAATTTGTTGAAGATTTTGACATTGCTTTTCATCCGCTTTATGGCAATGCAGAAGAAGGAATGAATTCGCCCGAAGGACAAAGCGTATTGCAAACAGAGAATACCATTAAGCTGATGAAGTATTTTTTTAAGGTGCTTCACGATATAAAAGTTCCGCTACGAAAAAGTTATATAGACGGAATTAGTAAGGTGGATTTTATTATAGCCAACTTAGCAACGCTGCCCATTACAAATGCAATTGCCGAAAAGCAAAACAAAAAAGTTGCGCTTACTTATTTTATGCCGCCGGTTGTTCCTACTGCTGAATTCCCACTGGGCGACTTTGACTTCTTAAATTTTCCATGGTACAATAAGCTCACCTATAAATTGGCACACGCCTTTTACTGGAAATTCGTGAAGGAAGAAACCAATGAGTTCAGGCAGGAATTGGGGCTGCCTGTATTAAAGGAAAACCTAATAGCTCACATAGGCAAACAGAAACCGCTTGACTTGTATTGCATCAGCCCAAGCCTGGTCCCCCAACCAAAAGATTGGGAAGAAAACAGTAAAATAACAGGCTTTTTAACTGTCCCTAATAAAAATAGAGAAGGCAACACGCTTGATAAAGTCCCCGCTGAATTAAATGACTGGTTAGCGCAGGGCGACAAGCCAATATATATGGGTTTTGGCAGTAATGGCGTTGGTAACACAGCAAAATTTATCAGCATATTAAACGACGTGTTAACAAAAACTAATGAACGGATCCTGTTTTGTACAGGTTGGTCCTTGTTTGAGAACCTGCCTGTTCACAAAAATTTATTCATTACCAAATATGTAAACCACGAATCGGTTTTACCTAAATGTAAAGCAGGGATCTTCCATGGCGGAGCCGGTACACTGGCAACTATGCTTCGAAACAATCTGCCGGTAATTATCATTTCATTTTATACCGATCAGCCAACATGGGGTAAAATAGTGGAGCGGATGAAACTGGGTGTTCACATTCCAGTCAAAAAGCTCAATGCAGATAAGCTGATCACGGCTTTAGAAAAAGTTCAAACAGAAGAAGTGAGGAACAATGTTGCTGCAATCGGGCGGCAGATCAGGAATGAGAACGGCCTTGAAAACGCGGTAAATGAAATTGAAAAGTACTTTAATACGCTTAGCTAGCTTATCTTTGCAAGTTCAATCCTCAATTACATGCCCACAAACGCACAACCTGTAGAAAAAGAAAACCTGCACCCGCGCAACCCGCACCGGGAGCGATATAACTTTAAACAGCTTTGCAAAAGCAGCCCGGCGTTGAGGGCATTTGTATCACGGAATCAATACGATGATGAGTCGATAGATTTTACTAATCCCGAAGCTGTTAAGGCTTTAAATAGTGCTTTGCTAAAACACTTTTATGGGGTGGAGGGATGGAATATCCCGGCAGGGTATCTTTGTCCGCCAATACCCGGACGGGCGGACTATATCCATTACATTGCTGATCTGCTGGCCGAAAATAATAATGGCGTTGTTCCCACAGGCAGCCGGGTAAAAATCCTGGATATTGGGACGGGCGCTAATTGCGTTTACCCGTTAATTGGCAGCAGCATATATGGCTGGCAATTTGTCGGCTCCGAAGTCGACCTGATCGCGCTTGCATCCGCAAAAAATATCGTCGCGTTAAATAAGCAGCTTAAGGATAAAATAGAGATTCGCCGTCAAACAAGTAAGACGAATATCTTTGATGGGATAATTAAGCCCGGCGAGCTGTTTGATGTAAGCATCTGCAACCCGCCTTTCCACTCATCCGCACTGGAAGCAAAGTCGGCAACCGACACAAAGTGGAAAAAGCTCGGGATCAACCCCAAACAAAATAATGCCCTCAATTTTGGCGGACAAAAAACCGAGCTGTGGTACCCCGGCGGCGAAGCTGCGTTTATTACCCGGATGATTGAGGAAAGTGCGCTGATACCGGATAGCTGCAAATGGTTTACAACGCTGGTTTCAAAAAAGGAGACACTGCCGGTAGTTTATAAAGCTTTAACCAAGGTTAAAGCGCTTGAAGTTAAAACCATTAATATGTCGCAGGGGCAAAAGATCAGCCGCGTTGTATGCTGGACGTTTTTGGGGTGATGAGAGAAAGGGAAGATAAGCGCTGGGATGGTAGTTAAAAATGGATAAATGATATTGCCTATATAGTATAGATAAAAACTGATTAGCAGTAGCCGGATGCGTCCTTAAAAAATATTTGATTAAAAGCGGTAAGCTTTAGCTGTTATACAATCAGCAAAGTAAAATACAACTTTAGTTCTATTTATCAAGCCTTCAACACCTCTATCCCTTTTTCTTTAAAAAGCGCAATATCAGCCCCATCATAATCAGTAATTATCGTGTTTATCAAATTTAATTCCGCAAATTTCAGATAGGATTCCTTTCCTATTTTACCAGCATCGCACAGGATATAAGTTTGCTTGCTGTTATTGGCCAGTGCTAATGTAATGGATGCTTCATTTTCACTTTGGGCAAACAGGCCGTTTATAGAGATTCCGTCAACTCCCAAAAATGCTTTTGTTGCCCGGTACTTGCTGATATGTCCTTCTGCCATTTTGCCGTGAATAGCTTGCCGGTCGCGGTCTACTTCTCCGCCGATTAAATTTATGGAGACCTGGCTGTTTTGTAATTCATAAACCACCGGTAAGGAATTGGTAATTACTTTGATCTTTTTATTCCGGATGAACTGGCATAACCTGTAAACGGTGCTGCCGCAATCCATAAAAATTATATTGCCATCGTGTATTTCATCCGCTGCCCGGCGACAGATAGCATCTTTGGCTTTTACATTTACTGCCGCTTTATTTTCAAATGCCTTTGCGCCCATTAAAGGGTCTATTATGGTAGCGCCGCCATGGGTACGATAAAGCATACCATCGGCGGCCATGCGGTTAAGGTCGCGCCTAACGGTTATCTCCGAAGTGCCTAACTCAACAGCAAGCTGGTGGATGTCGGCTTCGCCTGTTTGCTCAAGTATTTGAAGGATTTTTTGTTTTCTCTTTTGAAATACCATTAAAATTCCGTTATTTGATCAAAAATAATCAAAAGTTATCAATTATGAGCAACGTTAAAATACTGGATACCGAAATTCTTTCAGATAACTGGTACACTTTAAAAAAAATAACGTTTGAAATAGATCACAACGGTACCACTGTTAAGCATAATCGGGAGGCTTATGACAGGGGTAACGGCGCAACTATTCTGTTATACAATAGGGATACCAAATCTGTTGTTTTAACCCGCCAGTTTCGCATGCCAACCTATATAAATGGTAACGCCAGCGGATACCTTATTGAAGCATGTGCCGGTTTGCTTGATGCAGATAATGCTGAAGATTGTATCAGGCGCGAAACCGAAGAGGAAACAGGTTTTAAGGTAACTCACGTTGAGAAGATCTTTGAAGCCTATATGTCGCCCGGCTCGGTAACGGAGATCTTATATTTTTTTATCGCCGGATACACCAGGGAGATGAAGGTAACGGAAGGCGGAGGACTTAGCGAGGAAGAAGAAAATATTGAAGTACTGGAATTGCCTTTTAGCGTTGCTTTAGCAATGATAAAAAACGGCAAAATTAAGGACGCCAAAACCATTATGCTGCTGCAATATGCGGCATTAAATAAATTAATTGATGTATAAGCTTTCAGCTTACAAAGGTACCGCCCTATTCAAAAATCTTCAAATACCGCTCCACAGAAAATTCCATGGCAATTTTGGCTCCCTTTAAAATATAATGGCCAAAAGCGCCATACATAGCATCATATTGCTTGCCGCTTACAGCTGCACGGATCTGCAAAATCTCCTTTTTAGGCAGCGGGATCAAATTTGGGTAGCTGTACATAAATGAAACCGTTTTTTGACCGGCACTTACCTGGATGGTATCGCCAACCAGTAATACCCCATTATTTTGCGGACTATACAAAACGCATGCACCGGGAAAGTGCCCACCGCAGCAGATCAGTTGAATACCATCCCATAAATCAAACTCCCTGCCATCCCATAGTTGTATGTTGGCATCCTTTCGCGTCAGCCATTTTTCGTTCAATGCATTTACATATATGGGTACGCCGCCAAAGGCATTGCTCCAGTCGGTAATGGCAGAAAAAAAATGCGGGTGCGAAATGGCTATTGCCTTTATGCCGCCCAGGTTATTGATAGCTTCAATAGTTTCCGCATCAATGGCAGTAATGCAATCCCATAAAATATTGCCGTTTGGCGTTATCAATAAATGGGCCCTTTGTCCTATAGCAAAAACAGGTTGCGTATATATAGTATACAAACAGGGAGCAACCTGCTCAATTATATTTTTATGCCGATGGGCTAATTCATCAGCTGTTGTCCAGCTTTGACCGGCGGGGTTAACATATTGCCGGTCATCCTCACAAATAATACAATGAGCCGGCGGTGTTTCAGAAGGTTGGTACTGAACGCCGCATGTAGTGCAGATATAAGGAATTAATGCCATACTGACTTACGATTATTACCCTGGCTGATTTTTCAAAGCTATTATTTTACTTAGATAAAAGAAAACGCTAACTTAACCAGCAGTTACAAACCAACATCTGCCAAAATCAAACCTAATAATATATTCATGAAAACAGTATTGATATACACCATAATAGGCGTATTATTTACCTTAACAGCGTTCTCTCAAAAAAAAGCTGTAATCCACAAATCATTACCCGGAAATTCAATAGCACCGGTTGGTATTGTTAAAAACATTACCGATTCGGCTTTGCTCGATATTGTTCAGCGCCAAACCTTCAGGTATTTCTGGCACTTTGCACACCCGGTTAGCGGGCTTGCAAGGGAACGTGACAACACGGTAAAGGCTCAATATTACTGGGACTATATTAACGAGGCCGATGATGAGCCAAACTTAAGCAAGTCAACCTTTGGCCCTGAAGCCTGCGCTATTGGCGGTACCGGCATGGGGGTCTTATCAACCGTTGTTGCAGTTAACCGTGGATGGATAGGTAAGGATACTGCTTTAAACCGACTGATAAAAATTGTTGATTTTTTAATTAAAGCTGATTGTTATCACGGTATTTATCCGCACTTTATGAATGGCGTAACAGGTAAAACAATCCCATTTGGAAGGATTGATGATGGTGCTGATATTGTTGAAACCTCATACCTGATGATGGGCCTGCTTACTGCAAAAGCATATTTTAAAGGAAATAGCCTGCATGAAAGATATTTTCAGAAACGGGTACAACAAATGTGGGACGCCGCCGACTGGAACTGGCACAGCAATAATGGCAATAAAACCTTATACTGGCACTGGAGCCCCAATAATGATTTTGACATGAATTTTCCTGTCTTTGGCTATGACGAAGCGCTGATCACTTATATTGTTGCTGCCTCATCGCCAACGCATTCTATCTCAAAGGAATTATACGAAAATAGCTGGGTAAAAAGCACAAGCTGGAAAAATGGTAAATCGTATTTCGGGCATGTACTTCCGCTGGGTAATTTTGATATGGGCGGTCCGCTGTTTTTTGAGCAGTATACCTATATGGGGATTGACCCGGCTGGGCTGACAGATGATAATGGCATTGATTATGCCGAACAAACAAAAAATCATACGCTCATTAACCGCGCTTATTGCATTGAAAACCCAAAACATTACAAAGGCTATAGCGAAAAATGCTGGGGACTTACAGCCGGCGATAGCTTTAAGGGCTACGTAGCACATTGCCCGCAGGATGATCGCGGCGTGATCCAGCCTACGGCTGCGTTATCGTCATTCCCATATACACCGCATTACTCCATGCAGGCGCTCAAGCATTTTTATTATGACCTGGGCGATAAAATTTGGGGGCCGTATGGATTTGCCGATGGCTTTAGCGAAACGCATAACTGGTACGCCAAAACACACCTTGCTATTGACCAGGGTCCAATTGTAGTGATGATTGAAAATTACAGAAGCGGGCTGATATGGAAGCTGTTTATGAATAATCCCGATATTCAAAAAGGATTAAAAAAATTAGGGTTTAAAAGTAAGTGGATAAAGGAATAAAATTGGAGATTTAAGCTATTATAATTATTCCGAAATTTACGATATGGATTTGCAAATTATTAAAACCGACAAAGAGTATCAAAATTTATTGGAATGGATTGATAACCAATTTGATTTGGATATAGCTCCCGAAAGTAAAGCGGGCCAGCGTTTGCAAATTGCCTTATTACTTATCAAACAATATGAAGATCTGCATTACCCTATCCCTTCTCCCGATCCTATTGCAGTTGTAAAACTGAAAATGGATGAAAAAGGGCTTATGAATAAAGACTTAGTTAATTGGATAGGAAGTAAAGGATATGTATCTGCACTTCTTAGCGGAAAAAAGCCGCTTACGTTAAAAATCGCTAAAGTGCTCCATCACAAATTAGGTATCCCGGCTGCGGTATTGTTAACTTAAAGACCTTGCAAAGGACCAAAATACTATAAGTTAAGAAAGAACCGGCGCGATTCAAAGTTGGCAGAAGAAAAACAAGAAGGAAGTTTGTGGGCGCCAGGTGCAAATTTACTGCTTTGCATATCTAAGATCAGGCAAAAATGATTAAACAATTATATTTTCTATAGATATTTTGCATCTATGGCGAATTTCTAAAAATCAATAATTGTTTGCTTAATAGCACTTCTGAGCCCATCTGGTATAAAACAATGGTAAGAGACTTTTAAGCCTGGTATCATTTAAGCCAAATCTATAATCTCTTTTGCAAATTGTATCTTTTCCGTTATCTTTAGTGGATAAGCCTGCTAATGCAGATAACTCACGCTGCATCAGGCTTTTAATTTAAACTAAATTATAGCGCTTGCTAACCCTGATAATGTAATGCGTTTAAACCTTGTACTACTTTTTATGTTGATCGGCCTTACAGGATGGTCGCAGCGTATTATTCCCCGGTTTGAAACACTTGGCATAAATGACGGCCTGCCGCATAGTTCAGTTTATGGCGTTTACCAGGATAAAAAAGGCTTCATGTGGTTTGGAACGCCAGATGGTTTATGCCGTTATGACGGCAGCACACTGCAAACCTTCAGGTACCAGGCAAAAAACGATACAGATAATGTGAATAACTTTATCCGTTTCAGTTTTTTTGAAGATAAAAAAGGCAATATCTGGTACAGCAATGAAAGCGGTATTTATAAATGGAACGTACTTACTGAAGGGGTTGAAAGGATAAAAGTATTTGGAAAGGCAGAATTTGGGAATAGCGGTTTTCAATGTCTTTTTATGGACGAAAACGATACCCTGATATTGCTGAATGTAATAAAGGGTGTTTTTGAATTTAATACACTTACTTATAAATTAACGCTCTATCCTGTACCTTTCAAAATAGATTACGCGCGTATAATGTTTACTCAAATCAACGCCGACAAAGAGGGTAACGTGTGGCTAAGATTGCTGAGCAAAGATGACCCGTATATATTTTTTAACCGCAAAACCCACCTTTACTCTTACCAGTTTATAAAAGATCCGCCGCAAAGCATCTTTTTTGAAAAAGACCGCCATATACTGTCTTACGATGAAAGGCTCGTATTCCGTAATCTAAAAACAAAACGCGATACCATCATTAAGAAAACTATTAACGGGAAGCCGGTAAGGTTTTATTCCGTTCAAAATATGAAGGACGGCTATGGCAGGGAGTGGTTTACATCCCGTGGAAATGGCTTGTTTAATTATAATGAAAAAACCCGTCTTTTTGAAAATTATCACCATGATAATTCAAAGTTAAAATCACTTCCGTTTGATATTTCAACCTGTTTATATATTGACAGGGGTAATAATTTATGGATAGGTATTGATGGCGGTGGCGTGGCCCGGCTTGATCTGAAAGAGCCAAAATTTAACTTGTTCCCTTTGTCGGAAGGAGACTACCCTGTTTTAAAGGATTATTTTACCAAATGTTTTTTTGAAGATGATGCCGGCAATATATGGTTTGGCACCCATAACAGCGGTTTAAATATTTACAACCCGGTTACCGGAGCACTGCAAAACTTTCAGCATAAAGAAGGAGACAATACCACCCTGCCGGGTAATATCGTAAGCGCTTTTTTAAAAGACAGGGACGGTAATATGTGGGTGGGTAATAGCGGAGGTATCAGCCTGTTTGATGTAAAAAAACAAACTTTTAAAACCATTCCTATACAAAATCAGCCTAAAATATTTCCTAAACTGAATGTATTTGTTTTTAAGCTGATCCAATTAAAGGATGGAGACATTTTAGCCGCCACATTAATGGGGTTGATGAAAATAAAGAAGGACCCCGCAGGGAATTATACCGGGCACTACCTGGATGCAGATCCATATATGCAAAGCAATGTTGTTGATGTGGTTGAAATGCCCGATCGGTCAATTTATGCTGCTTTATCAGGTAACGGTTTGTATCATGCAAAACCAGTTGGTACAATGTATAAGCATTTTGAAACCTATTTACCTGGTATTGACCTGCGCAGTATCCGAAAGGATGAAAAAGATGCAGGCTGGTTTTGGATAGGCAGCGGCATGGGCCTCATCCATTTTAATACTGCTACTGGTAAATACCGGGTATGGGATGAGAAAAGTAAAATGCCGAATGCTTACGTGTACGGATCATTAGAAGATGAAAAACATAACTTATGGATCAGCACCAATAAAGGACTTTGTTATTTTAACCGTGCTGCTAATACATTCGAGAGCTACTCTTACCTGGATGGTTTGCAGAGTAATGAATTTAATACACAAGCGTTTTATAAAAGTAAAACCGGTAATTTTTATTTCGGAGGGATTAAAGGCTTCAATTGGTTTAAGCCCGTTAGCAGGGCGCAAATAACGTTAAAGCCATCTGCAGCCATTACACGCATTGAAATTAATGGCGAGGTATTTAAAAAAACCATCCCCCATTTTGTTAACCAGCAAATAACCGTTCCGTACAATAAAAACGACTTTAATATTCAATTTGCTGCTTTGGATTATACCCGGCCCGAGGCCAATAAAATTCAATACATTTTACAGGGTTGGGATAATAAGCCGGTAATTACTTATAACAGGTCGGTGCGTTATTCGCATTTGCTGCCGGGCAGTTATACATTTAAAATAAAGGTTGCAAATACATATGGGGTCTGGAGCAACGAAGAGCGGGTTTTTATTCATATAAAGGCGCCTTACTGGCGGCGCGCATGGTTTTATATAGTTGCTGGTCTGTTGCTGCTTGGTATCATTATTTATATTACCTACATGTTGTCGCAGGTGAAAATAAAGCGGCGCTTAAATGAGCTGGAAAAGATACAGGCGATAGATGCCGAGCGCAATCGTATAAGCCGCGATATGCATGATGAGATTGGCAGCGGCCTTACCCATATTGCTTTGCTAAGTGATCTCATCCAAACCCATCATGCGGCTGAATTGTCAATAAAAACGGATGTAAACAGTATTTCCGCAGCTGCAAGAAGACTGCTGGAAAGTATTAATGAAATCATATGGGCGCTTAACCCGCAGAATGATACTTTAGAAAGCTTGTTGGTTTACACCCGCGAGCAAATGCAGCAATATTTTGAGCCGTTTGAACTTCGCCTGCAAATTGATTTCCCCGATCCTGTACCCCTGATAAAGCTTACTAATGAGCAGCGACGCAACCTTTACCTGGTTACTAAAGAGGCATTGAACAATATAATGAAACATGCCAATGCCACCCTTGTTGAGCTTAGCTGTAATGTAAGACACGGACAAATCCATTTTACAGTAAAAGACAACGGCACAGGCTTGCCTGAAAAAACAGTGAAGGCATCATGCAATGGCTTAAAAAACATGCTTAAAAGAATGCAGGATATTGGCGGGGATATAAAATTTATAAATGATAATGAGGGACTTACGGTAAGTTATATCTTTACTGTAACGTAAAGCTGATACTACTTTTTTCACATTCCGGTACTCATAAATAAAAGTTATTTTCACAACTTATGACACCTATTGTAATTATAGAGGATGACGAAAAAATTCGCAATTACCTTTCGGCTTTGCTGGCAGGCTCGGGCGAGTTTAATTTGCGGGCATCCTTTGTAAGCGCTGAGGAAGCCATGAATTATTTTGAGTTCGGCCTGGGGGATGATATTGAGCTGGTACTTACAGATATTCAACTCCCGGCAAAATCAGGTATCGAGCTTATTGCGTGGCTAAAGCCTCGCCGTCCTGATATCCAATTGATGGTATTAAGTGTATATGATGATGCCGACCGTGTGTTTAAAGCCTTACAAGCAGGAGCCACAGGATATGTTTTAAAAAATACCCCTGCTACCAAACTTATAGATTCATTGATAGACTTGCGCAAAGGCGGCAGCCCCATGAGCAGCCAGATAGCCCGCAAGGTGGTAATGGCCTTTCAGCAGCAAACACCCTATGTTGATGCCAAAGAAATGCTTAGTGACCGCGAGAACGAAGTGCTGCTTTGGCTGAGCAAAGGCTTTAGCTACCAGGAAATTGCCGACCGCCTTTTTATATCTATTGACACCGTGCGCACCCATATCCGAAATACTTACGAGAAGCTGCATGTACGAAACAAAAAAGAGGCATTGCGTAAAACAGGCTACAGGTGAGGAAAGGAGAGTAGGATGTATGAGGCAAGAGTTAAGAAAGAGCGATTTATCGAAGGCTCCCATCCACTCGATCTTTTTAATCCTAACACTTGCATCCCTGTTCTTCTCTTGTATCTTGATTCCTGATGTCTTGACTCTTGATTTCTGACATCTTGGCTCTTAATTCAATTACTACTTATCTCATATTTTTTTTCTTCATAGTAAGAGTAGCTTTACTTCCTATAACCCTGATGTACCGCAGTAAGTAATACCGTTAAAGATATAGGACATTTAAAAATAACTTAAATTGTAGTTTCTGTTAGGGAGGAAATACATTAAGTAGCTGGCCTCAGGATGTAAGTCCGGGGCCTTTTTTTGTTTTTAGATGATCCACGGGTAAGAAAAAGTCAGTGCTTTTTGGAGACCCCATCACCTTTACAATAAACCTGGCTATAAGCCGTTCTATATTATATAGTTATCCGCTACATAGCGTACTCATCGCAGAATTCAAAGAATAGTCCATTTTTATCTCTCTGTTTTTTCCCGATCAATAGGCCATGCATTCATCATAAAAATTGATGAACACACGGAGACTATTACATTAATTTATTTTTATGATTATTCTCATCTTCTTTATTGCGCATTGGTTTTTGTCGTTGTTTTTTCAAACCTTTTTCCAGCATCGTTACGCGTCACATCGTATGTTTACCACTAGTAAAGGCTGGGAGCGGGTATTTTACTTAATGGCCTACCTTTTTGAAGGGACATCATTTTTAAACCCGCGTGCCTACGCTATAATGCACCGCGAGCACCATGCCTACAGCGATACCGAAAAGGACCCGCATTCACCGCATTTTTTCACAGATATTTATCAGCTGATGAAATCAACCATTGATACTTTTGGCGATCATGTGAAAAATACAAAAAACCCTGAAGCAAGGTTTGCAGGGCATTATCCTGAATGGCCATTAATAGACAGGATGGGCTCATCTATACTTTCAAGGCTGTTTTTCGCTACAGCCTATACTTGTTTTTACATCGCTTTTGCAACGCACTGGTGGATGTTTCTTTTGCTGCCCGTTCATTTCATGATGGGACCGATCCACGGTGCTATTGTAAATTGGTGCGGACATAAATATGGTTACACAAACTTTGATAACAAGGATAAATCGAAAAACACCACACCCTTCGATTTCCTGATGCTTGGTGAGCTGTTTCAGAACAATCACCATAAGCACCCCAACAGCGCCAACTTTGGCAAGCGATGGTTTGAAATTGATCCGGTTTACCCAGTTATGAAACTATTGCACTGGATACGGATAATTAAACTCCGTAAAGCATATTAATTATTCCAATAACTATATACTGATTCTGCTGTTAATTATGCACGAATCAGTATCAATTAACAAAAACAAAATAAGATGGAAAATCCAACCATAGAAAAACAAACCCGGATGTATTTGTTTGATTTGATGAATACCGCACTGGAAAATGGCTTTAAAGCGGACGATAGCTGGGAACTGATCCTGGGAACGGAAGCTCAAAAAGCAAGGATCCAAAAAGATTATTATCCCGCCGTTGCTACCAAGGTATTTCCTGAGATAGTATTACCGGTATTTTATACTATTAAATCACGGCTGAACCTGGCATTAAATAAGGAAGAACAAAGCCGTGATGTAAAAGCTATTTTAAAGGACAAGCTGAACTACGTAATTGCTTTTAATCCTAAGCGGCAACGCCGTTAATTGTAAAGCCTCCGCAGGGCTTACAGAAGTCCTGCGGAAACAAGGCGTTTTTACTCCACCACTTCATAAATAGTTACAGGCTTAGCTTTATTTTTCAGCGTAACCTCACCAATTTTTTCACATTTGAAGGATTCTTTAGCTTTGTGATACACCTCTTCGGTAATGATGATCTGCCCTGCTTTAGCGGCGGATTGCAGGCGCTGCGATAAATTTACGGCATCACCTATTACCGTATAGTCCAGTCGTTTCAATGATACCGAACCAATATTTCCGGATACCATTTCTCCCGAGTTTATCCCTATGGATACCGCCGGTTTGTATGAAACGTCACCCAGCTTTATTTCTTCCATGTTCTTTAACTGCTCCCTTACAACCAGTGCAACATCAATGGCCTTGTCAAGGTGATAATTGCCCCTGAAAACGGCCATTACCGCATCCCCCATAAACTTATCAACGTGTCCACCCTGGGCAATAATTTCCTTTACAATATTATCAAACAGGCCATTAAGCAAGGTTACTACCGTATTAGCCGGAACCTGCTCTGTAATGGCTGTAAAACCGCACACATCAATAAACATAACGGTAGCATCAACCAGCTCATTCTTCATCAGGCTGCCTTCAAATTCTTTATGATTCATAAAGTTGAGCACGTTCTCGTCAACATACATTTTCAGTATGTTGTTTTCTTTGATGGCCTTCATGGTCTCGTGCAGCTGCCTTACGTGGATAATGGTTTTTTCCATGGTAAGGTCAAGGTCCTCAAAATCAACAGGCTTACATACAAAATCAAATGCGCCGCGGTTCATCGCCGTGCGGATGTTTTGCATATCGCCATAGGCCGATACCACAACGGCCTTAACCATAGGGTTAGCCTCGGGTAACCGGCTGAGCAGGGTAAGCCCATCCATTACCGGCATATTTATATCGCTTAAAACGATATCCAGGTCAGGGTGTTCTTTTACCCTTTCAAGCGCTTCTTCGCCATTTTGAGCAAAAACAAATTCATAAACATTCTCCCGGATCTTACGGCGAAATTTTTGTTTCACCAGTAATTCCAAATCAGCTTCATCATCAACTACCAATATCTTGGCCATTACTCAGCAAATGTTTTAAGTTTTTCTTTTAATAAAATAAAATCAAGCGGCTTGGTTAAAAACTCGTCAGCTCCTTTTTCCATTGCCTGCCTGTGGTTTTCTTCATCGCCATAAGCGGTTATCATCATAACAACCGGCGGCGGTGGATCATTAAAATCTTCGCGGATGTGTGTAAGCAACTCTAAACCGCTCATGCCTGGCATATTAATATCTGATAATATCAGTACGATTTCTGAATGGGCATTATGTAAAACATTCAGAGCCTCCTCGCCCGAAAGCGCAAAAGAAAATTCAATTTCATTATTCTTTATCTCTTTGCGGAAGCGTTGTAAAAAAAGAGGTTGAACATCTGCCTCATCGTCAACTACTAATATTCTCATAGCTGTTAAATATAGGGATTAAAAATTTATACAGGAATTGTAATTGTGAACTCAGTGTAATTTCCTTCTTCGCTGTCAACTTCCAGCTTTCCGCCATGTACTTTTACTATAATATCATAAGTTAATGATAAGCCCAGCCCGGTTCCTTCGCCGGTTGGCTTGGTTGTAAAGAATGGCTGCATGATCTTGTCTTTAATTGTATCGGGTATGCCATTGCCATTGTCCTTCACTATAGCCACCCAGCCCCCTGAAGGGGGAGCGAAAGTAGTTATCGTAACAGTTGGTGTATAATTTTCGGTGGCTGTTTTCTTTTTTTGATTAACCGCATAAAATGCATTATTGAATAGGTTCAGCAACACTCTGCCAATATCCTGCTGTACCACATTGATTTTAGGCAGATCATCTGCAAAATCAGTTATTATTTCCGCGTTGAACGATTTATCTTTTGCTCTTAATCCATGATAGGAAAGTTTTAGAAATTCATCGGCCAATAAATTTATATTAGTTAATTGTCGCTCCCCCGTACTTGTTCTGCTATGCTGCAGCATGCCTTTAACAATAAAATCAGCGCGTTTGCCATGCTGGTTTATTTTCTGCTGATTCTCTTTAATATCATTCGCTATTGCTTTTACTTCTTCAAAATCACCTTTATCAAGCCCTAGCTGCATTTCATCAATCAACTCTATATTTACTTCCGAAAAATTATTAACAAAATTGAGCGGGTTTTGGATCTCGTGGGCTATGCCTGCCGTAAGTTCGCCCAATGAAGCCATTTTTTCGGATTGGATGAGCTGGGCTTGGGTTGATTTGAGATCAGTAAGCGTTCCCTCTAAAACTTTATTGGCTTTATGCTTCTGCCTGTTATTGCGGTAAAGTAGCAGGGCGATAATGAGGAAAACTCCCGAGCCGGCCAGCAGAGAATATGTTTTGACCATGGTTTGAGAGGCAACCCTTTCTTTTTGAAAGTCCTGGAATCGCATTTGTTCCTGGAAGGAAGCGTTTTGAAACTGGGCCAAACTCGCTACCCTGATTTTAAATATGCTGTCCTTGGCAGCTATGGTCATACCGGCGTACTTAAAAGCGCTATCTCGTTGCTGTCTTAACTTGTAGCTGTTATAAAGATTTTGATAAACTATACCAATATTGAGTTGCTGGCTCATGGATGGCCCTAAAGTTTTAAAGGTTTCGAGCGTTTTTTTTGCAAAATGAAGGCTTGAATCGCCCCCATTTTCGGACAGGTAAAGATCAGTGAGTTTTAGATAGTTTCGGGTTAAGGCTGATGTGTTTTTTTGTTCTGCCGACCATCGTACACCTTCATAAAAACACTCCTTTGCTTTGGCTTTGTCTCCTTTCCTAACTTGTATATCGCCTAAAACGCTCATGATGTAGCCGGTGTATCTTTTATACCCGGTTTTTACATCCAGAGCCCGTGCCTCGTTTGCAAAGGTTAACGCGGAGTCAATTTTATTGCGATCTGCATAATAGTTTCCTATGTTCATATCGGCAATCATCACGCGGAGTGGATTGTCTATTGAGTTCGCAATTCTCCTGGCTTCTTTAAAATGGAAGATTACCTGGTCTGTGTTCTGTGTGCGATCCATCAGTATCCCAAACATGTGGTGCACGAGGGATAGCATCAAAAGCCTGTTTTTCTCCGGAGTAGTTTGCCGTATTGTAAACCAACTGTTGCTTGCATTTTTTGGGTCCTGTGCAATGCCAAAGGCTTGTAGCAGGCACTTCAACGCTTCGGCGTAACGCCCCATGCCGGTCAACTGATAGCCTTTCATGGAAAGAGACCTTGCCATCAACAGCGGCTTCTTGTTCTTTTGGGCCAGGGATATGGCCCGGTCGGAATAATAAAGAGCACTGTCCCGGTTTATCTCTTCGAAATACAAATAAGCCTGGACAGTTGTGACATACCGTGCCGAATCGTCGTGCGCATTCCTGAACGCGGTGCGGATATTGCCGGGCAGTTGCTGCTGTGCCCGACTAAAAACAGGTATCAGCAATAGAAGCAATAATATTTTGGTGCAAGTTTTCATGCTATGCTAATTAATTGGCAATTGAATTATAAACTCCGATCCCTCACCCTCAACACTATTAACCTGTATGCTTCCTCCATGCCCCTTTACCACCATATCATAAGTTAATGATAAGCCCAGCCCGGTTCCTTCGCCGGTTGGCTTGGTTGTAAAGAAGGGCTGCATTATTTTGTCTTTAATTGCGTCCGGGATTCCATTGCCTTTGTCTCTCACCTTAATAATTACCTGCTCATTTTCGGCGGACGTACTCACTGAAACTTCCGGCTTATAATCTGCCCCTGCAGTTTTCTGTTTCTGACTAACAGCATAAAACGCATTGTTAAACAGGTTAAGCAATACCCGGCCAATATCCTGTGGTACAATATTTACCATTGGCAGCTTATCTGCAAAGTTCGTGTTTAGGTCTGCGTTAAAGCTTTTGTCTTTTGCCCGCAGGCCATGGTAGGCCAGCCTCAGGTATTCATCAGCCAAAACATTAATATCCGTTGGCTCCTGTGTATTGCTGCTGGCGCGGCTATGTTGCAACATGCCTTTTACGATGCCATCTGCACGTTTGCCATGATGGCGAATCTTTTCCAGGTTTTGTTTGATGTCGCCCGCAATAGACATTGCCTCATCTTTGTCCCCTTTTGAAAGCTCAAGTTCCATTTCATCAATCAACTCAATATTCACTTCCGAAAAATTATTGACAAAGTTCAGCGGGTTTTGGATCTCATGCGCTATACCTGCAGTAAGCTCACCTAACGAGGCCATTTTTTCCGACTGGATCAGTTGTTTTTGGGTGAGCTGCAGATCGGCCAAAGCTTTATTTGTTTGATCCCGTTGTTCTTCTATAATGTGTTTTTGCTTACTTAAAAGATTATTGGCTTTTTGTTTTTGGCGGTTATTTTTCAACAGCACAACAACTGTTAAAGCAATTATCCCCACTAAAATAAGTGCGCCGGTTAAAAAATAGCGCTGCATCTGTTTATCCTGGTTAAGGGTAGCTATCTGTGCCTGCTTTTTAGCAATATCATTATTGTATTGCAGCAAGTTAGTTTGATTGCTAACCTGCGTGTTTATCATACTATCACGATAGGTGATATACAAATTTTGATACTTATAAGCATTGGTAAAATCCTTTTTTAACGCGTAGGCATTGGCCAAAGCGCTAAAGTTATCGCGCATAAACTCAATGGTACCGGTTTGTTTACCTGCTTCTAATCCCTGCGTGGCGTAATATAATGCACTATCAAGGTTCCCTTTTTTAAGGTATGCTCGTGCAATTACCCCGTCTATCCACGAAACACCTTCTTTATCGCCAATTTTCGTTGCTGTTTTTAACGAGCTAAACCCATATTTAAATGCCATTGGCAAATTTGCTACCCTTACATATACATCGGCCAGGTTGCTTTCGTTAAGTTCAATATTGTAGGAGGTGGTAGTGCTGTTCAGTGCTTCCTCATATGCTTTAATTGCTTCCGGATAATTTCCCATCAAACGGTAGCGTTCGCCAATGGCATTTAAAAGATTGTTTTGCGTTACTTTATTGCCTACCTGTTTATTTACTTCCAGCGCTTTTTTATAGTAGTATAATGATTTCACATGTTCGCCCATGCCATTGTAAAGTGTGGCCAAAGCTGTCCAGGCTAAAGCTAAACAATCCAGGCAATTTGCATCTTCGGCAGTCTTGGCTGATTTAAGCGTCCACTCCATTCCTTTGGGGTAATCACTTAATGAATTTTGATACAAGCTTCCGACAGCCCGCTGGCAAGTTGAAAGAAATTTTTTATCAGGTAATGTTTGGGCAATACTTTCTGCTTTTAAAGTATAAGCAAGCGCTTGCTTATTTTCTGTAGTTTGTGCATATGCTTTACCTATTCTTAAATAGTAGAATGCTAAAAGAGTTTTATCTCCCGTTTTTTCTGCAATTGCAAAAGCCTGTTGTAAAAGCGACAATGCTTTTTGTTTTTCGCTTTTCAGGAACATCAAATCAACCAGGTTTATCAGGGCATAACCCTCACCTTTTATATAGCTTATTTTTTTAGAAATATCATATGCCTCGTTAGCGACTGTATCAAGCTTTCCGGCACTTAAACCCGGAATTTGCCCAAGCTCATTTAGCCGGTTAACCCGGAAGGTATCTGCCTGTGTGTGCTCCTTAAGCTGTTGTTGTAATTTTTTGGTTTGCTGATCTTGTCCATAAGCTTGCCGGATGCAGAGTAGTATAAAAAATGCAGGAATTATTTTTTTCATATATATACGACAAATACCATTGATAAGAAAACATATACCTCTTCTAACCCTCTGAATTAAAGGTTTTAATCAAGCATAATAAGCAAATGAAAAGTATGGAAATTTAATAACTATATCAATGGTTATTAAACAGGCAGCTGAATAATAAATTCAGTAAATTCACTATCCTTTGTAGCAATGTCTATTTTTCCCTGGTGCCCCTTTACTATTATATCGTAACTTAAAGATAAGCCCAGGCCTGTACCTTCGCCGGTTGGCTTTGTGGTAAAAAAAGGCTGCATAATTTTTTCCTTTATATCATCAGGTATACCTGTTCCGTTGTCTTTAACTTTTATCTCCAGCGTTTTACCTTTTGCTGTTGTACTAACTTCAACGGTTGGTTTAAAGTCTGCTCCCGCTGTTTTCTGTTTTTGCTGAACGGCATAAAAGGCGTTATTAAATAAATTCAATAAAACCCGGCCCACATCCTGTGGAACCATATTGGCCAAAGGTAAATTATCACCAAGGTTGGTAACCAGGTTGGCATTAAACGATTTATCCTTTGCTCTTAATCCATGATACGAAAGACGCAGGTATTCATCAGCCAGTTTGTTTATATCTGTTGGTTCTTTTGTGGTGCTGCTTGCCCGGCTATGCTGCAGCATCCCCTTAACAATGCCATCAGCCCGCCGGCCATGGTGGCGGATCTTTTCCAGGTTTTGTTTTATGTCGGCCGCAATGGCAATGGCTTCTTCTTTATCACCTTTATTTAACTCTTCCTCCATCTCATCAATAAGCTCCATGCTTACCTCCGAAAAGTTGTTTACAAAGTTCAACGGGTTCTGGATCTCGTGCGCTATCCCCGCAGTAAGCTCGCCCAATGAGGCCATCTTTTCTGACTGGATCAGCTGATCCTGGGTAGCTTTCAATTCCTCAACAATTTCCTGCAGGTTTTCTTTTTGTTTAACCAGCTCGGCGGTGCGCTCATTTACCAATGCTTCAAGCTCCGCTTTTCGTTCGGCGGCAATCCGCAGCTCCTCTTCCTGTTTATTTGAGTTTGCCCATTTGCCGAAGATCCAAACGAAGGCAGCCAGGGTTACCAGCTGAAAATAATTAGAATATTTTTCGTAAAAATCGGGGGCAATAAGCATGGTAAGTCCATTTATAAATCCAACGGCCACCAAAGGAAAATTTGCCTGTACATAAGCTTTTTGCGATTTAAAATCGGGTTCTTTATCTACGTAAAGTAGCAAGCCTAATAATATCGCGGCACCTAAAATATCAACGGCTTCATTTTCAAGGCTAAAAGCTATGGAAAAATAGAGAGCTATTATTACCCAGCTTGCTGTGTTTAGCAGTGTTTTCCACTTTGGGTATATAGGAGAGAATTTATATCGCTTTATTAAGCGTCGGATGAGTAAAAAAGCTGCCAGGAAATAAAAAAGAGTCATGCCTTAAAATTAAATTTTTACGAACTAAAGTTAAATATTAAAACCTATGCTTGCTAATGTTTGAAATTAGTACAAAACATTTAAATATATTAGCCGTCAAATTTTTCACAGAACATGCAATTTGAGCAGGCAGGAAATTATATTTTAAACAGGCTGAATAATGAACTGCCCGATCATCTCACATATCACAATGCCGACCATACAAAGGATGTTTACCAGGCTGCAAAACGTATTGGCGAAACTGAAGGTATTACCGGCGATGAACTTAAATTGCTGCTAACCGCTGCTTATTATCACGATTCAGGTTTTTTAATAATGGCTGAAGGCCATGAGGAAGAATCATGCCACATTGCAAGGGAAGCTTTGCCGGGGTATGGTTACACTATAGATGAGATAGAGAAGATCTGCGGGATGATAATGGCAACACGCTTACCCCAATCGCCCACAAATCACCTGGAACAAATTTTAGCCGATGCCGACCTGGAAAACCTGGGGCGCGATGATTTTTTTACCGTTTCACATAAGCTATTTCTCGAAAATTTGTTTTCTGGCAAGGTTGAAAACGAAAACGAATGGAACCTTCAGCAAATAGAATTTATAGAAAAGCATCAATATTTTACCAAAACCGCCATTAATTTGCGGCAAGCTAAAAAGGATGCTAACTTAGGACGAATTAAAGCACAGGTAAACTCTTAAATGAAAAACTTACAATTGCCTCATTGGCTACAGGATACCATTTATGTGATATGCGGTATTTTATTTTGCGGTTTTGCATTAAGGAGCTTTTTAGTTCCTAATAGTTTTTTTGATGGCGGGGTAACCGGTATCTCGTTACTGGTTCATGAGCTATATCATTTAAACATAGCTTATGTTATCATTATAGCCAATATCCCATTCATTATCATGGGGGCCTTCCAGGTTAATAAAACTTTTGCTATCCGTACTTTTGCTGCCGTTATTGGGTTGGGCTTGTGCCTGTTATATCTGCCTTATCCGCAAATAACATCTGATAAATTGCTGGTATCAATCTTTGGGGGGGTGTTTATGGGTATTGGGGTTGGGCTTGCCATAAGGGGCGGTTGTGCGCTGGATGGTATTGAAGTTTTGGCTTTATACACCGGCAAACGGATAAGCTTTACTATTAGTGAAATTATATTGGGCATTAACATTATCATTTTCCTTATAGCGGCTATTAAGCTGGGTTTACCAACTTCATTGTATTCAATATTAACCTATTACACGGCATCAAAAACCATCAGTTTTGTTATTGAGGGATTGGAGGAATACACCGGGGTAACCATAATTTCTGGTGAGAGCGAGCAAATTAAAAAGCAACTGGTAATGACCCTGGGCAGGGGCATAACTATTTACAAAGGCGAACGCGGGTTTTTAAAGGGCAGCTTTGATGTTAGCCAGCCGGTTGATATAATTTTTACCGTAGTAACCCGCCTTGAAGTAAGGCGCATGCGCAATCTTATCCAGGAAATTGATCCAAAAGCCTTTGTGTTTACCAGCACTATAAAAGAGGCTGCCGGTGGTGTTTTAAAGAAAAGGGCAAGACATTAATAACTTAAACGTCATGCCGAAACAAGTTCGGCATGACAGGTTAATTTATTTTGATTATTTACACAAGCTCTTTCGCAAAAAGCTCGTCCAAACGCGCGTGCGAGTCGTTTACTCCGCGCTCCATGCCTGCCTGCAGCATCCCATCCCTGTCAGTAACCGATTGAAAAACTGATTGCATTGTCAATCTTGTTCTGTTGCCGGGCAATGCTTCAAACCTGGCGGTTTCTAATGTTACATGTCCTGATTCCGGGAGCCCTTCAAATTCAAACGTCTGGATCACACGCTCAGGAGCTAAAACTTCGTGTACTACGCCATGAAAGCCATACTCGTTACCTGCAGGGTCAATATGTACATAGCGGTACGAGCCGCCTGCCTTAGGCTCAAACTTATCAAGTCGCATTTTAAGCTCACGCGGACCAAGCCATTGTACAATTAACTCGGGAGTTGTAAAAGCTTTAAAAACAATTTCACGCGGTGCCTCAAACTCGCGGGTAATAAAAATTTCCTGTTTGCCTGGTTCAGCTTTAATGCTGGTTTCATTTTTAGTTGCCATAATTTTATGTTTTTGGTTTGTTTGTTTTTTATCCGTAAGGTATCGCATATGCCCCCTATGTATCGTATCCATCGCCGCACACACCCTGCCTTACAATTGGGCGTATGCTATACGCCCCTACCTATTGTTTTGCCTCGTCATTTTTCATTTTATCTAACAAATCATCCATTCTGTCAAATTTCTCAGCCCATAACTGCCTGTATTTCTCTATCCAGTTTGATACCTCATTTAACTGCTGAAGGCTGGCTTCGCAATATCTTTCCCGGCCTTGCTTTTTAATATTGATCAACCCGCACTCCATCAAAATTTTAATATGCTGCGATATAGCCGGCCGGCTCACTTCAAACTTGTCGGCAATGGCATTTAAATTTAACGGGTTAAACGCTATTAGGTTTATTATTTCTCTGCGGGTTGGATCGGCTATTGCCTGGAAAACATCTCTTCTCATCGGTCTCAATTAATATGTAAGTAAACGCTTACAAATATATATGTAAGCATTCACTTACGCAATTATTTTTTAATTTATTTTTTGACAGACTGCCGATAGCTTTTAACCCGTCCTTACAAAATAAGCCGGGCCTATGGCTCTTTAAAAAATGGGTGTCGACAAATTATTCTGCTAACTGCAATTCAGAGCCATAGAGCAATGTCATTAAGCTAAGAGAACATTGACTATAACTAGCCGCATAACAATATCCAAATGCCCCACCTAAATCCTCCCGGGTAAGGGAGGACTTTAAAAAAGCGCGAAGCTAAAGTCTCCCTTACCGGGGGAGATTTAGAGGGGGCTATGAGGCTTTTGGAGAGAATCGCGTTTGTGTTTCTTCTTAATTTAATGACATTGTCCATCGCCTCGGCCCATATTGTAACAACGGATTTCGATCCAGTAAAATGAAAATGAGCTTTCTAACAAAATAGATTGAGCCTTTCAACAAAACTATCGCCTGCCTGCGGGGTTACCTTTGTATAAATAAAATTTAAAACGATGACAAAAATTTGGTTTATAACAGGCAGTTCCCGCGGATTAGGGCGCAGCCTTACAGAAGCAGTACTGGCAAGCGGTGACAAAGTTGTTGCCACAGCAAGAAATACTGATGCATTAAACGACCTGGTTGAAAAATACCAGGAACAGATCTATCCTGTAAAATTGGATGTTACCCAACACGATGAAATTTATACTGCAGTTGCAGATGCTGTTGCTCATTTTGGCAGGATTGATGTTTTGGTAAACAATGCAGGTTTTGGCATTATCGGCGCCGCTGAAGCGTTTACCGATGAACAGGTACGCAGCCAGTTGGAAACAAACTTGTATGCGCCAATTGAAGTTACCCGTGCGGTATTGCCTTATATGCGTAAACAGCGTTCGGGCCGGATCCTGCAGATCAGCTCAGTTGGCGGTCGTGTTGGTAATGCTGGATTGAGCATGTACCAGGCCGCCAAGTTTGGATTGGGTGGCTTTAGCGAAGCTCTTGCAAAAGAAGTTGCACCGCTGGGCATATTTGTTACCAGTGTTGAGCCAGGCGGTTTCAGTACCGACTGGGCCGGCGCATCAATGAGCTACGCCCCGAAGCTGGAAGGGTATGAAACTACAGTAAATCAACGTGCCGATTATTTTGCCAGCGGCAAGTTTGTACCAATGGGCGATCCGGACAAAGCTGCAAAAGCAATGGTTGATCTGGCTAACAACCCCGGGCCCCCGGTACATTTGGTATTAGGCAGCGAGGCCATAGGTATATTAAAACTGGCTGATGAAGCCCGCCGGGTCGAGCTTGAAAAATGGCTGCCCGTAAGCCTTTCAACTGATCATGACAAGGCAGACAATTTTTTGGATACAGCCGCAGGAAAAGCGATTTTGAATATAGAAAATGATGTGCGGATAGAAAAATGATATGCGAATGGGCAGATATGCAAATGTGCGGATGAAAAAAGAAAATGCCGCGGTGTTTTTCATTCGCACATCCGCACATCCAAAATCCGCACATTGTCTTCCCATTCGCACATCCGCACATCCAAAATCCGCACATTGTCTTCCCACTCGCACATCCGCACATCAGAAATTCGCACATTGTCTTCCCATCCGCACATTAAATCATAAATTTGACAATCATGCCCCTTTTAAAAGAAAAAACATCACCCAAAATACTATACACCTGCTATTCCCATACCAGCCGGGAGGGTGAGCAGTTTATTGCTGATCATGTGTTCGGCTATATCCTGTCGGGCAGCTCAGATATTTATGTGAACGGCAAAAATTATGTATTTAAGGAAGGCGATTTCAGGTTTATCCGTAAAAATCAGCTGGCAAAATTTGCCAAGCATCCTCCTAAAGACGGAGAGTTCAAAACCATATCTATTGTTATGGATAAAGAAACCTTACGCAGTGTAAGTGAAGAACTAAACCAGCACATGACCCAAACCTATACCGGTGAAAGTGCATTACTACTTCAACCAAATAACCTGTTCAGAAACTATATTGACTCTTTAAGTCCTTATATGCACGGCTCGGGCAATACCAATAAAATGCTGACGACCTTAAAGGTTAAAGAAGCTATAATGATACTATTGGAAACCAACCCCGAATTAAAGGACGTTTTGTTCGACTTTAGCGAACCCGGCAAAATTGACCTGGAAGCATATATGAACGAGCATTATAAATTTAATGTTGATATCAACCGTTTTGCTTATTTAACCGGCCGCAGTCTTGCAACTTTTAAGCGGGATTTTGAAAAGATCTTTAAAACGTCACCCAGCCGGTGGCTGCAGCATAAACGGCTTAACGATGCTTATTTCCTGATCAAAGAAAAAGGCTGGAAAACATCGGATGTTTATATGGAAGTTGGTTTTAAAGATTTCTCGCATTTTTCATTCGCCTTTAAAAAAGCTTACGGTGTTGCCCCGTCAAGGGTAAATTAACGAGCTATTTTTGATATTATATTTCCTTTTTCGTCCAAAATCCGGGGAATTTCATGCAAACTACAGATTGTGATTGTAATATTGTTACTATATACAAGCATCGCGTATTTGGCGCAACGCATTCTGTGTGGTAATCGCCAGGTATTTACAGTTTTATAAAACGCAGGTTTACATTATGGATAGGAAAGAGTTTTTATCATTGGTGGGTATTAGTGCATCCTCAGCATTAATAATGAGTTGTGTAGGGTGTTCAAAGGGTTCTGATAATCAAAGCAATCAATCATCTGTAAATGGTCCTACAGGAGTTGATTTTACTTTAGACCTTTCAGCATCAGCAAACGCCGCGTTATTAAGTAATGGCGGGTATTTAGCAACACAAGGCGTTTTAGTGGCAAAAACAAATGCCGGCGCATTTATTGCAGTGCAGCAATCATGTACACATGAAAATTATCCTTTGATGTATGAAGGAGCAAGTCAGCGGTTTTTTTGCAATAATCATGGCTCAGCATTTTCTGAGAAAGGAGTTGTTTTAAACTCCCCTGCAAATAGAAATCTTACCGTGTATAATACTTCAGTTACAGGAACAACGTTAAAGGTCTATTCTTAATAAAATAAAAAAAGAATTTCAAATGAAAATTTTAGCATTCATTATTATAGCGTTCATCTCAAATACCCCGTGGTTAGGCGATATTAATAAAGCGGAAACCCAGGCCCAACAAGAACATAAACTTATCCTGATCAACTTTTCAGGGTCAGACTGGTGCGGCCCTTGTATCCGCCTGCGCAAAGAGATCTTGGAATCATCAGAATTTCAAAATTTTGCATCAGATCATTTGGTTCTGGTGAGGGCAGATTTTCCGCGACAAAAGAAAAATCAACTTGATAAAGACCAGGTGAAACGTAATGAAGCATTAGCTGATAAATATAACCCGGATGGTAAATTCCCTTTTACTGTATTGATAGATGGAACCGGGAAGGTATTAAAAGAATGGGATGGCTTCCCTAATGAATCATCGGCGCAATTTGTTGAACAAATTAATCCCCTGTTAAGTGACAGCCATTGATATTACAGATATGCTTACTGTTTATCGCCGTGTTTTAAAGTTAATGGGCAACCGTTTTGAGATCAGCGTTGTTGGAGATAACCAGCATTTGGCCGAAGAACAGATTGATGCCGCCGTTGCCGAGATCAGCAGGATAGAAAAGCTGTTGACCACATTTAGCGATGATAGCCAAACAAACGAAATAAACCGGAATGCAGGCATTGAACCGGTAAAAGTTGACGAAGAGGTGTTTAACCTTATTGTGCGCTCATTAAAAATATCATCATTAACACAAGGCTCATTTGATATAACATATGGTTCAATTGATAAAAGCCTGTGGAATTTTGATGTTAACATGAAAACGCTGCCTGACGCTGAAACTGCCAAAAAATCGGTGAGCCTTATCAACTATCAAAATGTGATACTTGATCCTGAAAGAACCACCGTTTTTTTAAAAGAAAAAGGAATGCGAATTGGCTTTGGCGGAATAGGTAAAGGTTATGCTGCCGACAGGGCAAAATATATATTACAGCAGCTTGGCGTAAACAATGGTATAGTAAACGCAGCCGGGGACCTGGCAACCTGGGGTACACAACCCAACGGTAAGCCCTGGACAATAGCCATAGCAGCCCCTGATCAAAGCATGACTCCTTTTTCAACCCTTAACATTAGTAATATGGCTATAGCTACCTCGGGTAATTATGAAAAGTATGCCGTTATAAATGGTAAAAAGTACTCGCACACTATCGATCCAAAAACGGGTCTTCCTGTTGCGGGCATTAAAAGCGTGAGCATTATTTGCCCAAGTGCTGAATTGGCTGATGCCATGGCAACACCTGTAATGGTTATGGGCGTTAAAGTGGGCCTTGACCTTATTAATCAATTACCGCAAATGGCTTGCGTAATTATTGATGATTACAACCAGGTACACCGTACAAAAAATATCAACTTAAAAAACTAATATGATAAAGAAAAACACTATAGTGCTTTTTCTATTTAGCCTGGTAATTGTTTGCTCATTTGCTTCATGCAGTTCAGTTAAACAATATCAGAAGAATCGTTTAAACGATGCTGAAATGGAGCTTTCTGCACGTAAGGCACAAAAATTTGAACAAAGCTTTCAACTATACCGCGAAGGTGCGTCAGGCGCCAACGGCGGCAAAAGTGGCGGTGGCTGCGGTTGTAACTAATTTAAAAATCCCCTATTAAATGAGAAAAATATATTTAGGTGTATTGGCTTTGTATTTAGGTATATTATCATCCTATGCGCAAACAACACCCCCTGTTAAGGATAGTTCAAATTATCAGTCGCGTAAGCTTAAAGTTGATGAAATTAACTTTGTTTCGGCATATTATCATCAAAATGGTAATCACTCAGCGGTAACAGGAGGCATTGGCACTGAGAATTTAACTGATTTTGCTAACACGATTGATGTTCAGCTTTCAAAATTTAACAAAGCCGGCCGAAAAAATACACTCCTGTTTGAATTAGGCATTGATCATTATACATCTGCGTCTTCCGATAAAATTGATCCATACAGCATATCATCTGCCTCAAGGCAGGATACCAGGATTTATCCATCGTTAAACTGGACCCAATCAAACGAAAAAACTGGCAATGCATTCGGTTTCACAGGGTCCTACTCGCATGAATTTGATTACCAGTCATTTGGTGGCGGCTTTAACTTAACCCGGTTATCGGCCAATAAAAACACACAGTTTGATTTTAAAGCAAATGTGTTTTTGGATACATGGAAAGTTATCCTGCCCGTTGAATTACGACCGCCGGGTTATGGTTCAGGGTCGCATAAAGATGATAACAGACCCGTGGATAGTAAACCAAGAAACTCATTTAGCACAGCATTTTCAATTTCGCAAGTTATAAATACAAGGCTGCAGGCTTTATTTATCGTAGAGCCTTCTTATCAGCATGGGTTATTATCTACAGATTACCAGCGGGTTTATTTTAACGGAGATTTTGCAACCGGCGCCGGCCCCAATGGTGACATTTATAATGAACGGATTGAGAACCTGCCTGGCAGCCGCTATAAACTACCGATTGGCGTAAGGTTTAACTACTTTATTGACGACCATTTTATTGTCCGCACTTTTTACCGGTATTATATGGACAACTGGGGGATAAGGGCCAACACTGCCGAAGTTGAGGTGCCTGTTAAGTTTACTTCATTTGTTTCAGTAAGCCCGTTTTACAGGTATACCAGTCAACAAGGCACACGGTATTTTGCACCATACGGGCAGCATAACGTTACAGAAAAGTATTATACCAGTGATTATGACCTGTCTACCTTCAACAGCAACTTTGTTGGGCTTAATTTGAGGCTGGCGCCACCAAACGGCGTGTTTGGCTGGCAGCATTTAAATATGCTCGAGATCAGGTTTGGTCATTACATGCGTTCAACCGGACTAAATTCTAATATTGCTACCTTAAATTTAAAATTCAAATAAAGTCGTGATTAATATCAATAACCATACGTTGCAGTTTTATTAAAGCAACGTATGGTTACTGATCATTTACCGCCATTAATCATATCAGAAGTTATTCCCTTGCTATCTTTTCGTTCAGCTAAAAACACACCCCCCAGGTGTAATACAATAAATGAAAGTATCAGGTACATGGTGAATTGATGAATCTCCCTAATGGCATGTATTGCCTTAAGTGCTGGTACGTCATCCTCAAAAGCAAGACATAAACCGGTAGCGGCCATAGTGAATATAAAAAGATAAAATACGGCATAAAGTGTTTTAACCCAAAACTCATGCCTGGCTAATTCCCGGTTTCTTTTTGTAATATAATACTCCCTGTAAGCTATTTTAATTTTACGAATTAACTTTTGATCAGCTAGCTGAAAAAATTCTAACAGTATCCTGAATAGAACAAGCCCGGCCAAAACGTATCCGAAATAAGTATGTATCGCCCAAACTTTATCACTCAACTCGTGGGCAACAGATCTTGCCTGGTCATCAGTTACAGCTGCACCCGCGCCATGCAGCTGATCCTTTATAAATGCTGCATTATTCCCGGTATCAAGTAGCGTTGAATTAAGCAAAACGGTTAATAATGAACCTGTAATAACAATTGCGTTTAGCCAATGCCATAAACGTAATGATGCAGAATACTTTTTGTTTTGATTTGGATGCTCAATATCCTTTCGCTTAGGCTCCAGTACTACCATATGTTATATTATTAATTAGTATTTTAAATTGAATATCTGTTAACCCCTGTCCAACCCTTAAAATCTCCGGCCTAAAATAACTTTAAAAAGAGATCTGTCCGTAACCCCGGTTAATCCAAAACCATAACCGGCATTAAATTCCCAGTCTGGGCTAAAATTAAGGTCTGTTGCTATAAATATTTGATGTTCTTGTTGACGTATCAGATAGTAGTTAAAAAAAGGACCTGTGCTGCCATAATATTCCAATCCCAGGGCAACTACTTTTGAAACATCATAACTGCCTTTAATGTTTGGGGAAAAGATCAGGCCGAGGTGCTGGTCAGGTCCTTTAAAGCTTTGGTCTAAAGTTGGGTTTACTGAAATATACCAGCTCCCCCATTTTTTATCTATAATGGGCCTGATCTCCAAAGAGCTTGTATTAGCATCATATTGAGCCTTTTGAAAGCCAAATTCTAATGACAGGCTTACGCCAACCGGCCATTTCCAGCTTTCAGGTACAGCTACTCTGGGCCTGATATGCGAACCCACATACCCTGTTCGCCCATCATTACCTATAGTATTAAAAATATAAAAACCCGTTTCAAACCAGGGTGTCCAGCCATGTGTTATTTCAATAGTTTCATGAAAAACATGGTTGGTAGGTAAAACTCCATCTGCAATTGTCTTACTGCCATCAAAAGTAAAATTACTGTGCAATTCGAGCATTGTATGCCCTTTTTCTACAGTTTCTGATCCATAAACCTGGATCTCGTAGTTATCTTGTGCTTTTAACTTAACAGATAAGATTAAGCATATGCATATTGTGATGTAACATTTCGGCATTGTGATTTGTTAGTTGAATCTTATTTTAAAACTATATTATAAATCTGGAGTAAAATTGAAGTTGCAACCAGGTTTGCCAACTAAATATAGTGTAAATGCCCGGGTTTATACCAGGATGTTTCTTCAGCTTTACTTCAGAATCATTTAATAGCTTTAGTAAAAAAAGAAAATTGAAACTCCTGATAGTTGAAGATGAGCAAGGCCTGCGTGAAACAATAGAAAAATATTTCACCGAAGAAGGAAGTATTTGTGAAACATGTGGCAACCTGGAAACAGCGCTTCAAAAGATTGCTATTTACGAATATGATTGTATTGTATTGGATATTGGTTTACCAGATGGGGACGGGTTTACTATACTTGAGTATTTAAAATCAAATAACAAACAGGATTGTGTGCTGATTATTTCTGCACGAAACTCATTAGACGATAAAATAAGGGGGCTTAATATAGGTGCAGATGACTATATTACCAAGCCCTTTCACCTGGCCGAATTAAAAGCCCGCTTATTAGCTATTTTTCGCAGAAAAGCATTTGGCAGCACCAATGTCCTTAACTACAAGGAGATCAGTATTGATCTTTTAGGGCGGAATGTAAATGTTAATGAAAAGGCCATTGTTTTAACATGAAAAGAGTACGAAATGCTGCTTTACTTTATTGCCAACAAAGGTAAGGTAGTTTCGAAGAACGCTATTGCGGAACATCTTTGGGGTGATGAAATGGATATGCTGGATAGCTTTGATTTTATATATACTCATATTAAAAACCTGAGGAAAAAACTGGCAGATATAACCGGGAAGGATTTTTTTACTTCTATTTATGGCGTGGGTTACAAATTTATTTGATCATGAAATTAGCGGCACATTACAATAAAGCCAGTATTATTATTAGTGTCACCGTGTTATTAATATCAGGTATAATTTATTATATTATCATTAACCAGATTGCCAGGGAGCAACTTGACAGTAATTTATCAGAAGAAATAGCAGAAGTAATTGAATATGTAAACCTCAATCAACACCTGCCAAAACCGATTGATTTTGATGAGGACCAAACAACTTTTGTTAAAACAAACCTGGTTAAGTTTGATACTAAATTTTTTGATACGCCATACCTTAATCCCCGGGAGAAAAAAAATGAAAATGGCAGGGCCGTGGCCGCCCTGATCAAATTAAATGGCGAACGTTATATTGCAACTATTGTTGAATCACGGGAAAACACAGAATACCTTATTCAAATTATATTCATTATTACCTTACTATTAACCACGGTGTTGTTATCTGTCCTGATAATTACCAACAGGTATATTTTGAATGGGCTTTGGCGGCCTTTTTATTATATACTGCACCAGGTAAAAGAGTTTAACGTATCTGATAATAAAAAAATGGATATTATTCAAGCAAAGGCGGATGAGTTCACGGAGTTAGGAGATGCTGTTTCCAAAATGTCATCAAGGGTAACGGCAGATTATCATGGATTAAAAACTTTTACTGAAAATGCTTCACATGAAATAATGACGCCTTTAGCTGTTATTACTTCTAAATTGGATACACTGATACAGGATGAAACATTGAGATCTGATCAGTACGCCCAAATAACCGATATTTATTCGGCCACTAACAAACTTTCCCGGTTAAATCAGTCGCTCTTATTGCTTGTGAAAATTGATAATAATTTATTACATGATAACGAAAAGCTGAATATTAAATCCATCATCCTTGAAAAAATACAGCAATTCCAGGAACTGATTCAAAATAAAAACATTGAGTTGAACTATGCGCTTGATGAAGTTGAGGTCGCTGCAAACAAATATTTAACCGATGTTTTGATCAACAACCTTTTTAGTAATGCAATAAAGCATAATAAGGCCTTTGGACATATAAAAATAAGGTTGTCAGGCAATAAGCTGATATTTCAAAATTCCGGAGAAAGCCTCCCGCTTCAGCAAGCCACCGTTTTTACACGCTTTAATAAAGGAAGATCATCGGAGGGTACCGGCCTGGGGCTGGCAATTATGAAGAACATTTGTAACCAGCATAACTTTGCACTTAGTTATCAATATGTAAATGACCTGCATTCTTTTGAGATAAGTTTTGATTAGTTACAACCAAAAACAGGCCGATAGGCTAATGCCTGCAAACACATGGTAATAGCAGTTATTTTATCATAGCAAAATAGCAGGGTAAAATCTCAATTCCCAAATGATATAATAAACTTGGTTCCCTCATTTATCTTGCTTTTTATAGCTATGTGACCGCCAAGGCTTGTAATGTGGTTGTAAACTAAGTAAAGCCCTATTCCCTTGCTATCGGCATGATCATGAAACTTTTGGTTGAAGCCAAATATCCTGCCTTTTACTTTATCCATATCAAAGCCTATACCTTTATCAGCAAAAATTAATTGAGTTACGCCGCTAACTTTTTTGGTGTAAATGGAAATATCGGGAAAACTATCAGGTTTGGCATATTTTATTGAATTGGTGATTAAATTAAGAAATATGCTTTCCAGGTAAGCCTTATTAAATTTAACCCGTTCAATTGCCGAAAAATCAATATTTACCTCGGCTTTTGAACTTTTAATTAAGGATTGCAATGATTGCAGAGAGGCATTTAAACACTCATTTAAACTCAACTCTTCTATGTGTGCATTTAAACTGTTTTTTTGAATTAAAACGTCTACATAATTATTTAATGTTGTTTTTAAACTATCGGTAGTTATTTTAAGGATGTTAATAAATTCAAGTGTTTCCTCGTCCTGTATTTTTGAAACATCTAAAAGGCTAAAAACAGAGAGCAGATTACTTATCGGTGCACGCAAGTCGTGCGATGTCATATACGCAAGCTGCTTCAAATCGTTATTTAGCTGTGTAAGGTTTGTAAGCAGCAAATTGCGGTCTTCTTCAAGCTTCTTTTTGTGGGTGATGTTTTTAGCAATGGCGAAAACAACTTTCTCACTATCAACAGGCATCGATGTCCAGTGCAGCCATACAATTTCCCCGCTTTTTGTTACATAACGATTTTCAAAATGCAAAAGAGGAATGTCATTGATCAGCTTTTCCCGGTGCTGTGCTGTTATATGCTTATCTTCCTGGTAAATAAATTCGTGGATTGGTTTAGCAAGCAACTCTTCATTGGTGTAACCTAACAGTTTTGAAACGGCAGGATTTATCCGTTTAAAATACCCATCATATCCGGCAATACATAGCAGGTCAGGCGATAGGTCGAAGAATAGTTCAATATTATAGGTATTCTCTGAATTTTGCTTGTTCACTTTAATCGTCATCCTTTTTTAGAGTTGTTGTTCTTTTTAAAGTCATTTAGAAACAAAGAGAAAGATCAGAAAAATAGCATCAGCCATAGCAAAGCTTCTTCAACTATTAGTAATACGAGTATCTGCGCTTTAAAGATGCATTATTGCGATATGTTTTTTACTGCTTTCATTATCCTTGCAATGCTGAGTGCTCTTTTTGGAGCATTAGCTTACTGGGCAGGTCGACCAAAAATCTGTCATCCGTTGCAAATGAAGATCCCGCTTATCCTTATTATAGGGTCAAATATGGGGAATAATAAATTGTTTTAAACAGCGCAATATTTCATAACCTAAACATTAATCATTTCGTATAAAGCAATGGGTCGGTAAATTAATATAAAGTTCCAGCTAAAAAAGGGTAGCCCGGCAATGTTTTTAATACATGAAAAGAGTAATTATTGCTTTAACTTCAATAGTATTAGTTGCTACCGCAGCAATTGGTATTACGCACTATTATTCGGTAAAAATATTATCGGCCGGCAGGGCGTACACCAATTTTCAATCGCAATATTCAGCGGGCGAAAAAGATGCCACCCGGCATTTAATGAGCTATATCTATTCGCACGAGGAAACAGATTACCTGTTTTTTAAAAATGACATCAGTATCCCTAAAGGAGATAGCATTGCCCGCGAGGCATTATCAGCAGGAAAGGATATTAAAATAGCCCGCATAGGTTTTTTAATGGGGGGCAATCATCCTGATGATCTGCCTGAACTGATATGGTTTTTTAAAAAGTTTAAAAACGTGGATTTCTTTAAAGAAGCTATTCTTACATGGCAGCAGGCTGATATAATGGTGGCGAAGCTGGATGCAATAGGTTCACAGGCTTATAACAATATCCGTTCAGGTAAACCCATTGATAAAGAGGAACTCATCTTACAGATAAATACTATATCAGATAATTTGACCATTAAACAACAGAATTTTTCAGCTCTGCTTGGCACTACTTCACGGATGGTTGACCATTACGTTCTCATTGCCGATCTTTCGGTCTCAATCATTATCCTGGGATGTTCTGCATTGCTGGCCGGTATAATGCTCAGGAAGCTTCATACCTCAAAAAAGGTGATCATAGAACAAAATCTGTCGCTTAAAAATATGAACGAACGAATAAATAAGTTTGTTTATGGCGTTACGCATGATCTGCGCTCACCGCTGTCATCATTAACAGGCCTGGTTGCTGTGCTGGAACGTGAAAAGGACATCTCCAAAATTTCGGGCTATACTACAATGATGCGTGAAAGTATTCAATTACAGGATCAACACATTCAGGATGTTTTAAATACCATTAGTAACGATAGCAGAAAGGGTGCGGAGCTTTGTAATTTAGGTGAAATAGTAAATGATGTAATAAGCCAGAACAGTTTTTTTGCAGAAGGACAGAAAGTGAAATTTTTAAGTGAGCTGGAAGTATGGGAGCTTAAATGTAATGTTACTGATTTGAAAACGGTGTTTAATAACCTGATATCAAATGCTATTAAATATGCTGACTTTAACAAGCCTGAACAATGGATAAAAGTGCGGTCATACAGGAAAGATAAGCATTGTGTTATTGAAATTGAAGATAACGGCATAGGTATAAAACCTGAACAACGGGGCAGCATTTTTAATAAATTCTTTAAATCGGGCAGTAATAAAAAGAGCATGGGGCTTGGCTTATATTTTACCAAACAAGCTATTGAAGATATGAACGGGACGATAGCTGTACGATCATTATTAGGGGGCGGAACTTCGTTTATAGTTTCACTGCCGTTGTAATTATTTCAGCAAGCTGCTCCCGGTTGCCTATAGCATTCTTAACACCCAGCATTCCCGCGATCAGCGTATAAACATCAGCTGGCTTTTTACCAATTTCGCGCAGGTAATGTACCGAGACCGCTCCGGCAGACTTGGAAAGCTTTTTACCTTCGCTCATAAGCAAGGGGTGATGATAAAATGTGATATCAGAAAAACTATTTTTCCCGAGCGCATTTGCCAGTAAATGCTGTGCCAGTGTTGACGGCCACAAGTCTTCGCCCCTTACCACCAGATCAACCCCGAAAAAAAGATCGTCAATAACTGAAGTAAGCTGGTATGCCGGGAAACCATCCCTTTTTTTAACAACAAAATTGTGCATCTCTGCCGGCAGAGCAGCTTCAATCATTTGGCCGCCATAACTTTTAATCTTTAGATGCTTATTGTTTGATGTTAACAAACGCCAGGTTGAGTTTTCTGCAGATAAAGGATGCCTTTTGCCAGCACACAGGCACTCATTGCCCGAGTCTAACCAGCTGCGCGAACAGGTACAGGCAAAAACCAACCCTTCATCTGCTAATTGTTTAAGTGCGTCCCGGTACACGGGCATCCGGCGCAGTTGCGAATAATCATTTTCAAACTCTTTTAAATTACACGGACCTACATCCCAAGGGATCTCCAAAAAGTTCAGGGTATCAAAAATATCCTGCAGATACCGCTTATTCACCCTGGCCTGGTCCAGATCATCTATCCTCAACAATATTTTTGCCCCGCTTTTACGAGCCAGCCACGCAGTGACCGCAAATGACAGTACATTACCCAAATGCAGATAACCACTGGGGGTGGGGGCTATGCGGGTTTTGTTAAAACTTTGGAGCTTACCGGGCATTTATTTAATTGGATAAACATTAAATGTACTCATTCGGTGGCAATCTAAGGTGCTTTTCGATACATTGCTTTCTCCGGCTGAAATAATATGAACGGACAAATAAATTTCGCATCAGCTAATATTTGATGTTTTATTTTTCAGGGGTTTGAAAAATGATAGGATGTTAAATTCAGATTAAGAGAAAATAAACAAAACGGATTTTGTCTGCACTTTTATTTCGTAAATATTACCCCGAAATTATCATTCCGTTATGCAATTGTAATTCGCGTTTTAATTCAGAATTTACCCAGAATTGGGGCGGTTTCTTTGCGTTTTATTACGCACTTAGTTAAGATAAAATACCCCTGCATGAACCCGTTTTTACAATTTAAACACTACCTCGTACTATTTTTTTTACTTACAAGCTTCAACATTTCATCATTTGCCCAAACCATCAGGGGGAATGTTTCGGATGCAAAAACAAAAGAAACGCTTATTGGCGCCACTGTTCATATCGAAAAAGAAGATTTTAAATCAAATACCACTGTTAAGCTTGATGGCACTTATGTTTTTAAAAATGTTCCTGCCGGAAATTATAAACTACAAGTAAGTTTTATTGGATACAAAACCACCAGGGAATATACAGTAGAAGTATCGCAAACTAATATAGCAGTCTTAAATATTGCTATGGTTAATAACTCTACAGCGTTAAATGAAGTAACAATTACCGAGCATGCCAGCAGGGAAAGCGACAGGTCAGCCAGGAATGATGAAAAGAATGCTGATAATACCCTGAATGCGGTATCGGCAAATACAATAGCAATATCACCCGACGTGTTGGTTTCTAACGTATTGAGCAGGGTGTCGGGAATAACTATTGACAGGAACAATACCGGAGACGCAGAACATGTGATTATCCGTGGAATGGATAAACAATATAATACTACTTTAATAAATGGCATAAAGATCCCCAGCCCTGATAATAAGAACAGGTACGTGCCTTTAGATATTTTCCCGGCTGGCTTAGTTGAAAGAATAGAGGTTTCCAAATCACTTACGCCGGCAATGGAGGGCGATGCTTCGGGCGGCGTGGTTAATTTGGTAATGAAATCTGCACCAGACCGATTGAGGGTAGAAGGAGACTTTGGCACGGGTTATAGTCAATTATTTTTCAACAGGAGTTTCAGCAGCTTTAATGGCAGTACCGTTAATAGCAAGGCCCCGGGTGAATTAATGCCGGGATCACCAGCATTGATAAGCAATTTTCCATACCAAAACCTGTTAACCAAAACCGGAAATGCACCTCCAAATGCCAATGCAAGTTTAACGATAGGCGATCGCTTTTTGAATAATAAATTAGGAGTGCTTTTTTCAGGTACTTATCAAAACTTGTACCAGGGTAGTAACAGCTTTGTTGTTGTTCAGGAAAATACTGTAGGGCCATCGCCAGACATTAACACACCAAACCAGGAAACAGCTTTTCAAAGTTCTTATAACCGCCAGTATTCATCACAACTTAGCCGGTTAGGCGCAATAGCATCAATTGATTATAAATTTAATGAAAACAACGTTATAGATCTATTTGGCACTTACTTGCAATTAAATGAACACCGGGTGCGCCAAACCGAAAATTCAACTTATGGCGGATATTCATACCACGGATACTATGGCACAAACGGGGTTGATAATTTAACTGAAACCAGGACTGACCTGCAAAGTATTTATAACATAACCCTTAAAGGGAAGCATAAAATAAATAAGGCTTTTTCATTTGATTGGATTTTGGCAAACTCTAAAGCCAGTCATAAACAACCGGATATTGCAGAATTTAAAACCTCGTACCGAACAAATCCGGATACTGTTGTTGCTCATGGTTATAAGCAAGTGCCAGACCCCAACAACCCCGGTAGCAGAGTTTCTGTAACCCCGGACATCATAAATGATCCTGCATTGGTGGGTAATGAATCAAGAACATGGGCCCACAATACAGATAAAGATATTTCAGCTTATTTAAATCTTCATTTTGATACGAAAATTTTTGGCCGCAAAGCCTTATTTTCTGCAGGGGGAATGTTCAGACATAAAACAAGGGATAATTTTGTTGATAGTTATAGCTTACCTAATACCGTTGACCCCGGTACTAACAACGCTGAAACTTATGTTTCAATTCCGGCATCAACATTCACGTTTGATCAGCAGCCTTATAATGCATACGGCTCCTCAAGTACCGACCCCGGAGTGTACACCTTTACAGAAAATATAAAGGGCGTTTATGGAATGTTAAAATATTTTATAAACAGCCATTTCGATGTTTTATTTGGCTTAAGGTCTGAGAGTACAGATCAGAGTTATTATTCTAATCTGCCTGCAACATTTCCGGGAAAATCGGCAGCAATCTCCTATGTTGACTATCTGCCAAGCATTAATGCCAAATATTCCCTAACAGATAACCAGGCAATAAGGGCCTCTTATTTTCAATCGGTTTTACGGCCTGCCTTTGCGGATTTTATACCATATCCTGATGTAACAAGTGATAATCCTAATGCATTTTTAGGGAATCCTTATCTTCAGCACACTGTAATAAACAATTACGACTTAAGGTATGAGTTCTTTCCAGGTGTTTTTGATGAGTTTATGGCGGGTGGGTTTTATAAATACCTGGTCAATCCTATTGAAACAGTCCTTCAGCAAGGCGGGAGCGGGGCCACCTTGTTCCTTCAACCTGAAAACCTGGGTAATGCCCATAATTATGGAGTTGAACTTGAGGCAAAAAAGTTTTTTGGGAATATTGGTGTAGCTTTAAATTACACCTACACCCAATCGCAAATTACTACATCAAAAAGTATCGACGTTCAGGGAACTGTAGCTATGCGCTTGCAAACCAGGCCATTGCAGGGGCAGGCAGCCAATGTTGGCAATTTTTCCCTGTTATATAAAGATCAAAAAAATGGATTTGATGCGCAATTGTCTTTGGCATATACAGGCGAAAGAATAGCGGCTGTATCACAATATTTTAATTTAGACACCTGGGAAAAGGCGTCTACTTTTCTCGACTTTTCTGCACAAAAAACTTTAGGAAAACATTTTATTCTTTTTGTAAAAGCAAATAACCTCTTAAATACTCCTTACCAATTGTTTATCAAACAAAATAATACCAGCAATTATACTGGTTTATTGAAATATCCGCACCAGGAAAGTCCTAATTACACAACAGTAGAGTATGACCAATATTATTCCCGGTACAATTTGGGCTTAAGGTTCAAATTTTAATACAAATCAATAATTAAAATAATAGCAATACTTATTAATCATTCAATTCATCAGTTATGAAAAAATTAAAATTAATTTCATTTGGCCTGTCGTTTTTGGCGCTTGCTGCTTGCAGTAAGAAAAGCGATAAAGTTGTGGTGTCTGTACCACTAATCCAGGTAGGGAAGCCAATAAGCAACTCAGGAACATTGGCTGCAGGTACTTATAAGGGTACAATGCTGGCCAATGAGACTTATACTGTAGGCGGCGATATTACTATTAATGCAGGAGACACACTTTTAATACAAAAAGGTGTAACCATAAAAATGACCAATGGCGCTAACTTTATTGTAAACGGCGACTTAATTAGTTTGGGTACCAAAGATGCACCGGTTACTATTACCGACCCAAGCAAAACCAAACAAACAGGCGTATCTACAGTAGCCGCCGATCCGGCCTATGTAGGCGGATGGGGTGGAATTTACTGCAGTAACACCAGTAAATTAGTAGTGCTTAAATGGACGCATCTTGATTTTGGCGGCGCAGCTTTAAAAGCCCTTCCTTTTGCTGATGCGAACTCATTGAAAGCTGGCGCTCAATTCATTTTATACTTTGAAAACCCAACAGGTGTTTTTATAATGGAAGATTCATGGATCTATGGCTCACCTGATGATGCTACCCGGTTTTACGGTGGTTTCTTTAACATCATGAGAAATACGATGGAAAAATGCGGCGGAGTAGGCGGTGACGGTTTCAATGCCAAAGGCAGCGCTATTGGCAATATGGCCTATAATCTTATTATCGGTGGGGCAACTAATGGTACAAAATCAGCAAGTGATGGCACTACAGCAGGCGAATGCCAATTTGCTATGTATAATAATACTTACATTAACGATGGTTTCAGAAACACCGGGGTTTTTGGTGCAAGGAGCGGTTCTGTTGAGATAGAAAATAACTCAAGGGCCTTGGTTTATAATAACCTGATTGTTGATTGTGATTTTGGTGTACGTATTGCAGGCGGCCCTGGTGGTGCTAAAGTTTACCTGGCTGATACAACGCTAAACAATTCATCTGAAATTAAAAAAACTGCTTATGGGTATAATTTTTATTATGTTGATAATGCTGCCATGGCCAATCAAATTGTGCCAACAAGCATTGCTCAGCCGGTAGTTACTCATCCGCAGGCTACTGATATTCCAAATATGGCGGCTTTTTTACCAGGTTACACTTTTGGTGAAACTTATGATGGTGCTTCGCTGGTAGGAAAAAACAACCCAATGTTTGTAAATTATCCGCTTCCCGCAACCAGTAACTTCTGGGTAACACAGGCTTCTGTTGATGGTTATAATTTCCGCCTCCAGGCCGGTTCACCTGCAGCAGGCAAAGGAACAACCAATGCTGCTTTGATTAAGCCAATTACTACAAATATCCCTGTTGATCCAAACTTTGGTTCAAGCGAAATTACACTTCCCGGTGCAGATATGGGCTGTTACCAATTAAACGGAAAAGGAAATCAACACTAATACGAGTAAAACATGATCTTTAACATAACAACCCTTTTTAATAAAACATCAAAATGAATTATATTAAAAACGGGTTGTTATGTGTTTTAATACTTGCGGCAATTTCCTGCAAAAAATCAGGTAATTCAATTGTTCCAATAAAAGATCCTTCTGCAAACAATCCCCCGCCTGCCGGAGTAGTATTTTCAAAGCCATCCTACGATCCCTCTTCATTAGACGCCTCAAAGGCGTTTAGCCCCCAACCGGTTACCAACCCGCTTTTCAGGAAGGACCTGTTGGAAATATCGGGCGTCGCCGCAAGCAAAACAAATCCGGGGATCTTATATATTCATAATGATAGCGGTAACGCTAACCAGGTTTATTTAACTAATGGCAGCGGTGCAGATAATGGAACACTCACCATAACTCCATATGGTAACCGGGATTGGGAAGATATTGCTGTAGGGCCAGGCCCCATTGCAGGAAAAAGTTATATATACATTGGTGATATAGGCGACAATGATTCAAAATATGGGTCAGTGTTTATCTATCGTTTTCCTGAGCCCGATTTAAAGGGAACAGCTTTGCCCTTAATTTCGAACATTGCTTCTGTTGATAAAATAGAATTGAAGTATCCTGACGGCCCCCGCAATGCCGAAACACTAATGGTTGATCCACTTACAAAAGATATTTATATTGCCAGTAAGGAAAGTAATCTTTCAAAAATATATGTTGCCCGGTATCCGCAAAGCACAACCTCTCCTGCTGTTTTAACCCCGGTAGTTCAATTATATTTTAATAAGGCAACAAGTGGCGACATTTCACCGGATGGTACCGAAATTTTACTTCGGAGCAATGAATTGATATGGTATTGGAAACTTCCTACAGGCACCGGCATATCAGCAGGATTATTAACTAAACCACAACACGCGCCATATATTAATAATGAGCCGCAGGGCGAAGGGATTGGTTTTGCCGCAGATGGTTCAGGATATTATACCGATACCGAGGTAAGAGATCATCCCGGGAAACCGGCCACCGTCTCTTTTTATAAAAGAAAGTAGGCGGGAAAGAGTTGAAATTCAAATTTAATTAATCTTATTTTTATGCAATACCAATTTAAAAGCGTGCTTAAAACTCAAAAGCCGTTAATTACACTAACTGTTTTATTATTGATAACTATTAGCTTAATCTGCCCAAAAATGGCTGTATGCCAGGATGATGGATCGGCTATTATACAAATGGTATATACATCCGACGCTCATTACGCACTGACACGAAAAAAATTTCAGGGTGATACGAATGTGAGCGCCCACATGGTGAATGCAGCCATGATCAGGAAGATAAATAGCGTACCCGGGTTAACACTACCTGAAGATAAGGGTGTGAGTTCGGGTGGAAAAGCAGGACCTGTTGATTATTTGATCCAAACAGGTGATATCGCCAACCGGATGGAGATCCCTTACCAAAGTGCTGCAGCCAGCTGGTCGCAGTTTGAAACGGATTATATCCATGGAGTAACATTAAAAGATCATCAGCATAAGCCTGTTAAACTTTTATTGGCCCCGGGTAATCATGATATAACAAATGCAATAGGCTCAGCTAAATTAATGAACCCCAAAACCGATCCCACTGTTATGGTGAAGATCTATAACTTAATGATTAAGCCCGCTGAACCTAAAACAAACGATAATTATAATTACGCTAACGATAAGATCAACTATTCATTAAATATGAAGGGCGTACATGTGATGTTTATTACGCTGTGGCCGGACTCTGCAGAAAGGATCTGGATGCAAAAAGATTTAGATACCGTGGATAAAACAACACCGGTTATTATTTTTTGTCATGACCAGCCAACATGTGAAGCTAAACATTTCACAAACCCGGTTTCGCCATACAATATGACCAGTACCAACAAATTTGAAAATCTGACTGCCGAGCGTTATAAGGAGGGGATTGTTGCAGCGAGTGACAACGGTGCCACCGATATTGAACAACGCGGATGGGTTAAATTTATAAAGGCACATGCTAATATAAAGGCATACTTTCATGGCAACAGTAACTGGAATGAGTTTTACAACTACAAAGGGCCGGATAATGATGTTGATTTAAACGTTTTTAGGGTGGATTCGCCAATGAAAGGAGATGTCTCGGCTAAAGATGAAACAAAGTTGTCATTTCAATTGATCACAATGGACACCAAAAAGCAAATTATGACCGTTCGGGAATGCTTATGGAATACACTTCCTTCTGATCCCGCTCAAAAACCTGTCTTTGGCGAAAGTATGACAGTTTCTTTGAAGGTTAACAAATAGTAACGTTGTTATGAAGCAGGTTTTTTCTTAAAATCAGTAGGATTCATTCCCCGGTATTTTTGAAGATGCGGTTGAGGTGGCTTTTATCAGTAAAACCAAATTCATCGGCAATTTCCGTTATCCGCATATTACTGTGGAGCAACCTGTTTTTTACACATCAGCCAGCTCGATCCAAACCGGGCAATGGTCGCTTGTCTTTTCCCATCCCCGTACATCACGATCGACGCCAGCAGCAGTTAAGCGGCTGTTCAGGTGTGGGCTAAGCAGGAAGTGATCAATGCGTAAACCCGCATCACGCCCATATGCATTGCGGAAATAATCATAAAATGTATAGATCTTTTCGTGTGGGTGAAGTTTGCGGATTGCGTCTGTCCAGCCCTGATCAACAAGTGTTTTAAAGGCCGCGCGGGTTTCAGGCCGGAACAATGCATCATCCACCCAGCGCTCAGGTTTGTACACATCAAGTTCCGTAGGCATAACATTATAATCTCCGGTCAAAACCACAGGCATGCCAGATGCAAGCAATTCAGCCCCATGAAGCGTCAGCCGGTCAAACCAGCGCAGTTTATAGTCGAACTTTGGTCCGGGAGCAGGGTTGCCGTTTGGCAGGTAAAGGCAGCCAATAGTAATGCCATTTACAACTGCCTCAATATAACGGCTGTGCTCATCTTCAGGATCACCAGGAAGTACCCGCCTCACCTCATTGACATCGCTGCCACGCGCCAGGATGGCTACACCATTCCAGCTCTTTTGCCCATGCCAGATTGCATTATACCCTGCATCCAGGATAGCCTCCTCCGGAAATTTTTCCTGGGGTGCTTTAAGCTCCTGCAGGCAAACAACATCCGGAGCTGTTTCATTAAGCCAGCGGAGGAGTACCGGCAGCCTTCCGTTAACTCCGTTTACATTGTAGGTTGCTATTTTCATGATATATTTTGATTTGGGTTGAGGATATTATTATAAAAATCAAACCATATTTAATAGGATACTAAGCTAATAAAAAAAGCCGTTATGCTTTAATAAACGGCTTTGCAGGCCAACGGAAATATTTGGCTTTGTATATGTCATGATATATTCTATCAGGCAACTTCCTGAACTGATGGCAATGAAAAATAAAAACTGCTTCCTTCGCCAATTGCGCTTTCAACCCAAATGGTGCCCTGTTGTGCTTCAATAAAGTCTTTAGAAATAGCCAGCCCCAAACCGGATCCTGATTTGTTCTGACCGTCTGTTGGCACCTGGAAATAGCGTTCAAATAAACGTTTCTGATATTGTTCATCAATACCTCTGCCAAAATCCTTTACCGCAAAAATTACCTGGTTGTTTTTTTCGTGAAGCTCAATAACAACCTTTGATTTTTCTCCGCTGTACCGCAATGCATTCGAAAGAAAGTTAACCAGTACCCATGCGGTTTTTTCCATATCTACCTGTACTTTTGGAAGATGTGCATCAGCTTTTACCTGTAAGCCGATCCCTTTTTGCTCTGCCTGGAATTTTACTGAGTCAAGCGCATAATTAACAATTTCCAAAGGATCTGAAAGAACGAAATTTAACTGGATATTGCCTGTTTCTACCTGGGACAGATCAAGCAGCTCACTGGTTATTTTTAGTAAACGGTCGCTGTCATCTTTAATATGCTCAACCAGTTCCAGCTGTTGCTCATTCACAGGGCCTATGCGCTTGTCCTGTAATAGTTTTAAACTCATTTTGATGGAAGAAATGGGCGTTTTTAGCTCATGGGAAATAGTTGCGATAAAATTGGTTTTAGCTTCATCCCGCTCTTTAAATTCAGTTATGTTCCGGAGCATATAAACCCGCCCAACTGATTTACTGCCAATGCTCAATACATCTTCTGGTGTTGCATCCAGGTTAGGAATTACAATTTCCCGGCTGTCAAGCTGAAAATAAGATTCTTTACCATTAAGCACAATCTTAAATGATTTAATGGTTTGGTTTTCAATGATTGATTTAAACAGGTCGTTTGTCGCCGTAAATTTATTTACGTTTTGCCCTACCAGCTTTTTTTCTTTCAGATTTAAAACATCTTCAGCAACAGTATTGATAAACAAGATTTCTTGTTTTTCATTGACACCAATGATCGCGTCCTGCATTTGCTCGATAATTGTTTCAATCCGTTGCTTTTCAGAGAGTACCGTAGCCAGGTTACTATTTTCCCATTCTTTTAACCGGTCTGTCATTTCATTAAAGGCAGCGGCCACATCTGCAAACTCGTCATCGGTACTGAAATTTAGCCGTTGATCATAGTTTTTTTGACTGATCTCCCTGATTCCGTCTACCAGTTTCTTAAGCGGATTGGCTATAAACCCGGGGAAGTTGACACTAAAGCTGAACAGTATCAGGAAAGTAAACGTCCCGACCAGGCCCAATAAAACCGTAGCCTTATTTACCGAAGCCTGTGCACGATCATTTTTACGCACAATGGCCTTCATGTTTAACAATTCAACCTCTCGCAGCCGGGCCCTGGCCTGGTACTGTGCGTTCTCCTGATCTGCAGCGCTGCTGTTTGGGGCCTTCAATATGTTAAATGCTTTTCTTAAACCGGTAGTTGCCTCCGTCTCCCCCTTTTCGGTAATATTATTTTCCTGCCGCACCAGCTGGCTTTCAAAATCCGTTATCGCCATGCTGTTTAATGGCAATTTATTTTCATCCAGCACAGTCCGCATTTCGCGGGCAAAACTTAATGACTCATAGTTGTTTTTCAGAATTACTTTTGCGCTGTCTGAAATTTCATGGATATAAAATATGGCTACGATCCCGAAGGAAAGAACGATCAGGAAAAGGAATCCGAATCCTAACCGTAATTTATTTTTGATTTTCATTTTATTAGCTTTTTAATTATTTACCGGTCATGACAAAATAACCAGGTCGGTTGCTGTTGCTGCTATTTTCTTTAATAACTCGTTAAATACGGCCGTTCGCAATATTACCTGGAAAAGGTTTAAATGCGGTTTGCCAATGCATATTGTAGTGATCTCTCTTTCTTCGGCCACATTCATTATTGTTTGTGTAACCTGGTCGCTTTTAATTTTTACAACTTCGCCGCCAAGCTCCGTTGCCAGTTTAAAATTATTGATCAGGTGGCGTTGTTTATCCAGTTTTATCCGGTCGCCGCTTTCGCTGCTGCTTTGCACATATAAAACTATCCAGGGTGAACGATAATAAGACGCCAGCCGGGCCGTTTTACGGATCACCACCTTTGCCGTTTCCGCATTGGACGAGATACAGGCCAAAAACTTTTCAGGCCTGAGCTTAATTTGCTTTGGTATTTCAATGTCAATCTTTCTTTCCACATGGTGCGCTACTTCTTTCAGCGCAAGCTCCCGTAGTTGTAAGATCTTATCAGCCTGGAAGAAATTTTGCAATGCGGTGTTCACCTTGCTTTTGTCATAGATTTTTCCTTCTTTCAACCGGTCTATCAACTCATCGGCAGTAAGGTCAATATTAACAATTTCGTCTGTTAGCTCCAGCACTTTATCGGGGATCCGCTCGGTGATCGGGATTCCCGTGATCTCTTCAATTTCCTGGTTCATGCTTTCCAGGTGCTGAATATTTACAGCAGAAATAACACTGATCCCGGCTTCCAGTATATCCAGCACATCCTGCCAGCGTTTACTGTTTTTGCTGCCTTCCACATTACTGTGTGCCAGCTCATCAACAATAACAACTTCCGGGTGCCGGTTCAAAATGGCAGGCAGGTCCATTTCTTCGAGTTCCTTACCTTTATAAAAAATTTTTCTTCGTGGTATAACCGGCAATCCGGCTAATAAACTAGATGTTTCAGCACGATTGTGAGTTTCTATATAACCAATTTGAATATCAATACCGTTGCGTAAAAGTGCATGAGCTTCCTGCAGCATCCGGTAAGTTTTGCCCACACCGGCGCTCATGCCGATATAGATCTTAAATTTCCCCCGCCTGGATTTTTTTACCAGCTCAATAAAGGCTTTAACCTCATCATTCTTTTCTTCCGTTTTCATTGTAATTAAAATGAAACCGCTAAGCTGCCTGTAATTAATGGATTGTTTGCAACGTAACTATTATCTTTCAAAATATTTTATCTTTACTAGTGTTAAGTCAAACTTCTGACTTAGAACTCAAGACTGTCGACTCAAGACTAAGCGTCAATTCATGATTGACGCTACACTATTATAGGTCTTTCCTTCCAACCTTATATTACACTAATATAATTCTTCTTATTGCTTAATCAATATAAAGCAGAAAGCTGGCCATAAGATCAAATAACCGGCTTTCTGCTGCAGATGGTCTATTTCAACTGGTCAAGCGCTACGTTTAATTTTAGCACATTAACTTTCGGGGGGCCGAACAAACCCAACAAAGGCGCTTCAATATGGCTATCCACCAATGAGGCAACTTTTTGCTCATCCAGCTTCCGGAATTTTGCCACCCTTTTTACCTGTATTTTTGCAGCTTCGGGAGACACGTCCGGGTCCAGCCCGCTGCCGGATGCGGTAACCATGTCAGCCGGAATATCACTGCGCTTAAGGTAGGGGTGATATTTTAAAAGAGTGTCAATCCGGTTAGAAACATCTTTCAGATAATCAGGATTGCTTGGCCCTTTGTTGGATCCTGCTGACCCGGCTGCGTTGTAAGCCACAGCCGATGGCCTGCCCCAAAAATATTGGGGTTTGGTGAAGCTTTGCCCTACATTAGCGTAGCCAACTACTTTGCCGTTCACCACTATTGTTTCACCATCGCCTCCTCCTTTGGAGAGTTTTCCGGCCAGCGTAATAAATAATGGGTAGATAACACATAATACTATGGTAAGTACGATGGTGATCCTTATGGATGGAATAATATACTTTTTCATTGTGTTTAATTGTTTTTTCAATTGCAATTCAGCTATCATGAGCGCTATTAGTTTATTAAAAGGCAGCTCATGATGGTTTCATTTCTTTAATATTAAATGATGTGTGCAACAATGAGATCAATTAGCTTGATCCCTATAAATGGCGCGATCACACCGCCAACCCCGTAGATCATCAGGTTACGGCGCAACAGTGCGCTTGCTCCTATCGGCTTGTATTCCACGCCTCTTAGCGCCAGCGGGATCAGCATAGGAATAATGATGGCGTTAAATATAACTGCGGATAAGATTGCTGATTCCGGACTATGCAGCCCCATTATATTGATACTTTGCAATGCTGGTATGGAAGCCATAAACAGGGCAGGCACAATGGCAAAATATTTGGCCACGTCATTTGCTATCGAAAAGGTAGTAAGCGTTCCCCTGGTGATCAGTAATTGTTTTCCAATTTCAACAATCTCTATCAGTTTGGTTGGATCGTTATCAAGGTCGACCATATTACCTGCTTCTTTTGCTGCCTGGGTACCGCTGTTCATTGCAACGCCCACATCAGCTTGCGCAAGGGCCGGGGCATCATTGGTACCGTCGCCCATCATGGCCACAAGCTTACCGCTGTTTTGCTCCAATTTGATGTAGTTCATCTTATCTTCGGGCTTGGCTTCGGCAATATAATCGTCAACACCAGCCTTTTCGGCAATGAATTTGGCAGTTAAGGGATTATCACCGGTAACCATTACTGTTTTAACGCCCATTTTACGCAGGCGCTCAAAACGTTCAGAGATCCCGGTTTTGATGATATCCTGCAGCTCAACAACTCCCAGGATCTTTTCATTTTGCGAAACAACCAGCGGGGTACCGCCGTTGGAAGCAATGATCTTTACCCTTTCATCAACTTCATCAGGGAAAGGGTTGCCTGCTTTCAGCGCAATATTTTTGATGGAATCAGATGCTCCTTTACGGATGCGCAAGCCATCGGGTGTATTGATCCCGCTCGACCTTGTTTCGGCAGTGAATTTTACAAATTCAGAACCTTCAGGCGTTGCCGGTAATTTAAAATGAGTGGCTGCAAGCTCTACAATTGATTTACCTTCCGGTGTCTCATCTGCAAGGGATGACAGTACACAAGCAGTTATAAAATCGTCCGGTAACACTTTTAAGGCAGGCCAAAAGTGGGTTGCTTTACGGTTGCCTATAGTTATAGTGCCTGTTTTATCAAGTAAAAGTACATCAATATCACCTGCCGTTTCAACAGCTTTACCAGATTTGGTGATCACATTTGCCCTTAATGCCCTGTCCATCCCCGCAATTCCGATGGCGGATAATAGTCCGCCAATGGTAGTAGGGATCAAACATACAAACAGTGATATTAAAGCTGCTATAGTTATAGGTGTATTGGCATAATTGGCAAATGGCTGCAGGGTAACGCATACGATAATAAAGATCAGCGTAAAGCTGGCCAGCAATATAGTTAAGGCAATCTCATTTGGCGTTTTCTGGCGTGATGCACCTTCAACCAAAGCAATCATCTTATCCAGGAAGCTTTCGCCGGGCTGGGTAGACACCATTACCTTTATTTCGTCAGATAGCACCTTCGTGCCACCTGTTACGGATGATTTATCACCCCCTGATTCGCGGATCACCGGTGCTGATTCACCTGTTATGGCCGATTCATCGATGGTAGCTATCCCCTCGATGATCTCACCATCGGTTGGAATTGTGTCACCGGCTTCGCAAGTAAATACATCACCTTTACGCAAGTCGCTGGAAGATTTGGTTACGATACTTCCATCTTCCATAATAACCTTTGCAGGAGTTTCCTGGCGGGTTTTACGTAAGCTGTCAGCCTGTGCCTTTCCGCGTGCTTCGGCAATTGCTTCGGCAAAATTGGCAAACAGAACAGTTAAGAGCAGGATAAAAAATATGGCAAGGTTGTATCCGAATGATCCCTGGTCATGGTGCGAAAAGCTGTATACGCTTACCACCAGCATAACCAATGTGCCAACTTCCACGGTAAACATTACCGGGTTGTGGATCATTACCCTGGGGTCCAGCTTTATGAATGATTCCTTTAAGGCTGTCTGAACCTGGGCCGGTTCAAATAATTTATTTGATTGATTTTTCATTTTTTCTTACTTAAGCATGGAGAAATGTTCTGCCAGCGGGCCAAGGGCGAGGGCAGGGAAATAAGACAAGGCATTTAATACAATGATGACTGCAAAGGTCATTACTCCAAAAGTGAGCGTATCGGTTTTTAAAGTACCGGCAGATTCGGGGATGAATTTCTTTTGCGCCAGCAAACCTGCTATGGCAACAGGACCGATGATCGGCAAAAAGCGTCCCAATAACATCACAACTCCGGTTGTTACGTTCCAGAATATGTTGCCATCGCCTAGTCCTTCAAATCCGGAACCATTGTTGGCGTTTGATGAGGTATACTCATACAGCATTTCGGAAAAGCCATGGTATTTAGGGTTATTGAGCCAGGCGGATGGCTTTACCGCCCAATCGATATTTGGGTGAACTGTAACGATATAGCTGGCGAGCGCCGTTCCGGTCATGATTAGGAAAGGGCTTAGCAGCGTTATCAATGCCGCGATTTTTACCTCCCGTGCCTCCACCTTGTGGCCGAGAAACTCAGGGGTGCGGCCAACCATCAGGCCGGATATGAATACCGCAATTATTACGTATATGAAATAATTTAAAAGGCCCACGCCGCAACCACCAAAGAAACCGTTTATCATCATGGCCAGCAATTCCCATAAACCGGTAAGCGCCATGGTGCTATCGTGCATGCCGTTAACAGAGCCTGTTGAAGTAACCGTTGTTAATGTGCTCCAATAAGCTGTTGCCGTAGGTCCAAATCTTACCTCCTTACCTTCCATAGCACCGGTTGCCTGGCTTATACCCATTTTGGCAATTAAGGGATTACCGCCTAATTCGCTGCTAATACTGGGTAACATAAGCATCATTACACCTAACATCATCACGCTAAAAAACACCCAGGCTAACTTCTTACGGCGTATAAAATAACCGAAAGCCAGGATCATTGCTACTGGTATAATAAACTGGGAAATGATCTCAGTCATGTTGGTCTGGTAATTCGGATTTTCGAGCGGATGAGCCGAGTTGGCGCCAAACCAACCGCCGCCGTTGGTACCTAAGTGCTTAATGGCGATCATTTGTGCAGCCGGTCCGCGCGACACGTTTACCGTATCGCCTTGTAAGGAAATAAACTTATCCTTGCCGGCATAGCTGCTTGGGGTACCATTAAAGGTCAGTATTAAAGACACAACTATGGATAAGGGTAACAGCAAACGGGTAATGGATTTTAAAAAGAAATTCCAAAAGTTACCCAGATCTGTAGCTGTTTTATCCCTGAAGGCCTTAAATACAGCCACTGCGCATGCAATACCCGTTGCCGCACTCACAAAATGTAAAAACATAAAGATAAAGTGCTGGGTAAGATAGGTAGCGCCGCTTTCTCCTGAATAGTGCTGCAGGTTACAGTTCACCACAAAGCTGATGATCGTGTTAAAAGCAGTATCGGCTGTTTGACCTGCATTGCCGTCAGGGTTAAGCGGTAGTTTACCCTGGTACATCAAAACAAAAAAGCCATAAACCAGCCAGAAGATATTTATGGTCATCATAGCTTTGAGGAACTGTTTCCAGTTCATCGGTTCATTTGGGTTAATACCGGATAATTTAAAAATGCCGTTTTCCAGCGGCTTTAAAAAATCCGTCCATGTTTTTTCCCCGGCAAACATTCTGGCCAGGTACTTGCCCAGCGGGATTGCGATCAGCAGCGTGATGGCAAAGGAGGCAATAATTCCAAGTAGTTCAGTGTTCATTGTGTTTTACAATTAAAATTTTTCGGGTTTAAGCAGCACATATATCATGTATATGAAAACTGCAATTGCTACGATGAATAGGGCTAACATAATTTTTCAGATTTTTTCGAAATAGTCAATGGATTTAAAAATGAGCCAACAGCCAAGAAGCAGGGCCAGGAAAAGAATGATTGTGTTCATTGTCTTATAGTTTTATTGACCTTGGCAAAGGATATACCATCAATTTGAATAACTATTCAATTTGCTTATTATCAGTTAATTATATAGATACAAGCAGCAAATATTAAAAGCTAAAGCAAATAAACCCTATCAAAATGATAGGGTTTATTATCAAAAAGGATAGCAGCGGTTATAATTTCCGGTTGTTTTTTTTCCGAAACATTATCTACCAACGCGTTCCGGTCTGGCAGCGTGCTGTGAAGACACAGCCCAGTAGAGAATAAAAATCAACTACAAAAAAAGCCCCGGCAGTGCGGGGCTCTTCCTGAACAGGGTAGTTCAATCATATAGTCAATAGTTGTAAATTAAAGGCTGGCATGGGCCGCTACTTCCTTTTGCTGAAAGTAAAGGTATTTGAGTTTATATTGGTGGGCAAACTTATCGTAAGCCGCCAGGTCGGCATCCTGTTTAAAGTTGTTTTGAATGCTGTAGCGAAGCCCTGTTTGTCCCGGAAAACTGTTCCATAGGTTTTCAATAGTTAATTCGTGTATGGATTGATTTAAATTTACACTGTAAAAATATCTTTCAACCGGCATATACCCTTTTCCCTGCTGAGTTAGCTTATCTTTCTTATAAAGCATAAAGCCGGCAGTATCTACAATGCTGTAGGCCTCATTGTGAAAGAAGCGAAAGTCCTGGTTGTGCAGTCTGTAACCGAAAAGCCCGCTTTTAGGCAAGGTTAATTTTTTGCCCTGGTAAACAAGGGTAACATTTTTTCCATCCAGGAATTCATTTAGTTGCATTTTATCAGTTGGTGATAAGGTATAGGTTAATTTGTGTGATTTGTAATCCTGTTCAGTTAAATAGATGCCGGTTGATCCATTTGAAGTTTGTGCCTGTGAACGCAGTGCGGATAAACTTATTATTGCTATTACAATAAGTGTTTTGATTAAATTTTTCATTTTATATTTCTTTAATTATTCGGGGTGTTTTTGCCATTTTTTTTAATAAAAGCCGGGCGGCAAAACCCGGCTCTCTTATTCAACCTTAACTTACCTAAACAATGAAAGGTAAGTTAGTGCTACGCTTAATTGTTATCTTTATTTGTTTGATATGGATGGGTTATGCCATCCAAGTGCCAGATAAAAAATGTTAAACCTCCAATAATTTAATGCGCTGAAAATCAAATATTTAATTTTAGCGTGTATGATAATACTTTTCTATTTTCACTCGTATTGATAAAGGCCTATTATCATATTGAGGAAAGCATTTAGTGTTTCAGACCTTTCATAAAAAAGCCGTAGGCGGCTTTAACCCCGCTTACGGCTTAACATTTTAATTTATGTAGTGATAGGTTTTAAATCATTTTTAAAAGCGAACCAGTAACGCAGCTATAAACCTGGTTTCTGAATTCACCAGATCCGGTTTGAAATCTGATGGTACCGGGGTGGTGTTGTATCCGTCAGGAGAGGTTACGCCGCCGTGGCCTGCAAAATAAGGCACATTGGCATGTCTGTGCACCACTTCCAAACGGAAGGTTAAATAATCATTCGGCATAAGGTCCAAAGTAGTTGAGTAATCATATCCATGGAACTGGTCACCCGGGTTTGCAGTAAACGGATGCGAACCTGTTGCACCTGTGTTAATTGCCGGGATAGGGTTTGCATCACCTGTTGGATACAATACTAAATAACGGCCCGGATTATTGATCACGCCTCCGCCAATTGTCCAGCCATAATGGCCCTTACCAAATATTACACGGTTATAAGCCATACCGCTTGCAAAATATTGGGCCGGACCTTTGACCGGGTCAGCATGAAAACCATTTACCCCATCACCTTTTTCAAAGCCAATATCTCCCGTAACTGAAAATGCCATACTGTTTATAAAGCTATTTGTGTTGGTGCTTTTGAAGTAACGCACTTCAACACTGTTATCAGAATGGAAACGCTTTCTTCCTGGTTTGTCCTGCGTATCGGCACCATAGTAAGTATTAGTAAGGGCCTGGAACCATTCAACAGGGCGCCATAAAATCTGACCACCTATACCTGGCTGGCTGTTAAACATACCATACGACTGCCAGCCGTTTATTAACCATGGTTCAATCTTCAGCTTATCAGAAACGAAGATCTGTACGCGAATCCCGTTAAAGAACCAGGGTGTATTGTCAGAAGTAAAAGATGGCTGATATGCCCAGTTTTCTGCATTATAATATGAGAACAAACCAACGTATGACATAAAGATACCGGCGTCAACGTTGATACCATGAAGCACATTAAAATGGTAACCCGCATTGGCTTCGCTTAAGTAACGGTAAGCGGTAGCCAGATCGAACTGCCCGCGTGTAACACTAAAATCGTTACGGGGAACTACCGTGGCGCGGGTACCGAATTGGGTGAGGATGGTTGCCCGAACGTTATCATAATGGAAATCACCTCCAAATGCGGCAGTTGATATTTCAAACTCATGATCATGGGCCAGTGCAGTTGATCCAACTACTGTATGGTCAATTGGATTATTATTTGATGCGGTATAGTTCACATCCAGCAAAATACGGCCGGTAAAATATTTAGAATCCAACAGAGCAGAATGCCTGCGGTCGTTCCCATTTAGCCAGGTAAAATCACCAAATGCAAATGGTTCGCTTTTAGCCTTAACTGTGTCTTTTTTTACCACAGTATCAGCTTTGATAAATGACGGAACCTTAACCTCAGAATTGTTGGTGGAGGCAAGGACAGACTGACTTTGGGAGTAGGCATAAGTTAGCGACACACCTAAAGTAATCGACAATAGAATTTTTTTCATTTTTTAAATAATTTGATGTTAAATACCTGGTACAACTAGTATCCAGTTTACCCCGGGTATGTTGTTTGGATTAAAATCAAAGGATCCTGACCCGTGCCAGAAAAGGCAATCGTTATTCCAGCTTTTTATAATTTTTAATAAAGTGTTGTTTATCAGATTGTTATTAAAAAAAAGAACCGGCTATGTTAAGCTGGTTCTTTAAAAGGTTCTCATTTCGCTTCGGTTGTTTTCTCAAAATGATCAATTTAAAAGAAGATGGTATTCTTCAATTTTGCGATAGAGAGTTGCCAGACCAATTCCCAGGATCCTGGCAGCTTCAGACTTATTGCCTTTTGCATACTTTAGTATCCGGTTAATATGATACTTCTCCACGCTATCCAGGTCAAGAGCCGCCAGGTCAAAATAGCCGCCATTATGAAACTCATAAGGCAACAGTTTTGGGGTCAGGATCGGCTCATCCATCAAAATGATCACCCTTTCAATCACATTTTTTAATTCCCTGATATTTCCATTCCATTTGTGCTGATTGAGCAGCTTAAAAAAACGCCCGTCAATTTCAGGGACCTTCTTTTTTACTTTTGCAGCATAAATTTTTATAAAATGATGCGTAAGAGTTTCTATATCACCGGATCTTTCACGTAAAGGAGGTAATACGATAGAAAAACCCGATAAGCGGTAATACAAATCCAGGCGAAAGTGATTTTCTTCAGCTTCTTTCTGCAGATCGCGGTTGGTGGCTGCTATCAGGCGAATATCAACTTTGGTCATTTTTGTTTCGCCGACTTTTATAAAGGTGCCGTTTTCCAGCACCCGCAAAAGCTTCGCCTGCAGGTCAAGACTCATTTCACCTAATTCGTCCAAAAAAATAGTTCCACCGTTAGCTTCTTCAAACAGGCCCTTTTTATCTTTTACTGCACCTGTAAAGGCACCGGTCTTATACCCAAACAATTCACTCTCCAATAGCTCTTTACTAAAAGCACTGCAGTTAACAGCCACAAAGGGCTTATCCTTTCTTAAGCTTTCCTGGTGTATAGCCTCAGCAAAAACCTCTTTTCCTGTCCCGGTTTCACCAAGTAAAAGCACGGTAGCATCTGTTTTGGATACTTTTTTAGCCAATTCAACGGCTTCCATAATTGCCGGAGACTGACCTAAAACTATTGGGAAACCTCTTTGCTCTTCAATCTGCTGCTCCAGCTTATTTAACCGGAATTGCAGATTGGCCTTATCAAGGGCCTTACTAACCAGGGGGATAATTTTTTCGTTATCGTCACCTTTTGTTAAATAATCAAAGGCGCCGTTCTTAATCGCCAAAACACCATCACTGATGGAGCCAAAAGCCGTAAGATTGATCACTTCAACCCAGGGTTTAACCTGTTTTATCTTTTTAACCAACTCCACACCATTGGCATCAGGCAGTTTCACGTCGCATAACACCACACTGATGTCTTCAATCTCTAACAAACGGATGCCGGTCTTTGCTGTTGATGCCTGGGATACATGATATCCCTCCATTTCAAGTATCCGGGCCAGCAAAGCGCTGAGCTTTACCTCATCATCAATTATTAATATGTTTGATTTCATTTTTGTACTTGTTTGGATTATTGATCAGCATCAACGGGAGCGTATCCAGCAGTTTGATATATAAATTGACCCCGTTCTTTATTTCTTCCAGGAAAATATACTCATCTGAAGAATGTGACCGGGCAGAATCACCCGGCCCGATTTTTACGGAAGGGATTGTAAGCCAGGCCTGGTCTGAAGTAGTTGGCGAACTATAGGTTTTACAGCCTATGGCCATCCCTGTTTTTACTATGGGATGGTCAAAAGGTACGGATGATGGCCCTAACGAACCCGGACGGACACTGATTTCTGATAACACAGCATTTTTGATCGTATTTAGGATATAATCCTGGGTATAGGTATCATCATTGCGAATATCCACGGTAAATTCACATTTACCCGGCACAATATTATGCTGCAATCCTGCTTTAATAGTTGTAACATTCATTTTAACCGGAGCCAGGCCCTCCAATTGCTGGGGGAACCGGAAAGTTCTGAACCATTCCAGGTCCTTCATGCATTTGTAAATGGCGTTTTCTCCTTCTTCTCTTGCAGCATGGCCCGAGCGGCCTTTGCTGATACAATCAATAACCAAATTGCCTTTTTCAGCTACAGCCATCTGCAATAAGGTTGGTTCGCCTACTATGGCCAGCTCCAGTTTACCCAATAAAGGCAAAATAGACCTGATACCGTTTTGCCCTGAATTTTCCTCTTCTGCAGTTGCTGCCAAACAAACATTAAATCCCAGGCCCTGGTAACAATAAAAGTGAAGGAAAGTAGCAATAAGCGATACCAGGCAACCCCCGGCATCATTGCTGCCTAATCCATATAATCGCCCTGCAATAATTTCCGGGCAAAAAGGGTCATTGGTATAACCATCATTAGGCTTAACCGTATCAATATGAGAGTTCAATAGAATGGTTGGCCATGATGGGTCATAAAATTTATTGTAACACCATAAATTATTACCCTTTCTTTTTACTTTGATGGCATAACTTGCCAGGTACTCCTGGATTAGGTCGGCCGCTTCTTCTTCCTGTCCGCTAAACGACGGTGTCCTGATCAATTTTTGCAATAAAGTGACAGCTTCACTAAATAAATGGTTACTTAACGGCATCTTTTCGCGCACCGGCGAAAGTTCTCTTGCTTTAAAATTTCTAATCATGGTAGTTTTAGTTTAGTTTAACTTTGGGCTAAACAGCATAGCTGTACAAAGACAATTGCACCTGTTCTTACTTTGCAAAACATCATAGTTCACGCAGCTTTTACAGCCATCCCAAAAGGTAGTTTCCCGTGCTATTTCTGCATAGGTAACCGGCTCGAAACCCAGGCGGGTGTTCATCTTCATAACAGCCGAACCCGAGGTGACACTAAACACCTTTGCCAGCGGATACCTTGTGCGTGAAAGTTCAAATATTTGTGTTTTGATGAGAGAGGCTACACCTTTGTTGCGATGATCCGGAGATACGATCAGACCGCTGTTCGAGACAAACCTTTCATTGTCCCAGGTTTCGATATAGGAGAAACCGGCCCACTCACCATTTTCGGTTACGGCAACGATTGCTTTGCCGTTGTCTATTTTTTCAATGATCGAGGCTGCTGATCTTTTGGATATTCCCGAGCCTCTTGCTATTGCGGAACTTTCCATTTCATGAATAATTTGGTCAGCAAAAACCACATCAGAGGGTATCGCTGACCTTGCAATAATTCGTTCATCTTCCATTTCTTTTTTGTTTATTTCAGTTAAAGCTTTAAAAAGGTTTTAACCGGATATAGTCTATACCAAAAGAATGCCTATTATATATGTATGCTGCAAAATGTGCATTTAAAGCATGCAAAGGCTGTTTTTATTAATTTTAGGATATTTCACACATAAAAAAAACCTCTCAAAATGAAAGGCTTTTTTTTCAAAATAATCTGTTTACAGAATTAATGTACCGGGTGACGGCTCACATTATTGATGGCATTATTTTCCAGGTAACCATGTTCGTTTACTGAAAGGTTACTATAGGCCTTTACAACTACTGCTTTTTTCTTTTTTGGGCCCCTTAAAGGAATAATAATAATTGCCAATAAGGCACTTACTTTTAATAAGATATAAAATATTGTCATGACGTTTTTGTTAATAAAAAGTATAAAAAATAAACTTCTGGTCTATAATTAACTAATGCCATGCCATATATTGATGTAATTGAATTAATGGCTTTATTATGTTAGGAAAGCGGGTTTTTAAGTATTCAAGGTATCATTGTTTTTTAAATGCCTTTCATTTTGACAGGACTAAATTATCATAATGATAGTTTAATGCTTGAGCCAGGTTCAGAGATCTATTTAATAAATGAATCCAAAATTTCTGCATTTGTGACTAAGAGGCTGTATCAAAAGACTTAAATCTAAAAAACACTCAAAATAATAGTTGGTCCCTGTGATCTCCGTGCCTTCTTTGTGATCTCTGCGGTAAAAAATCATTAACCACGAAGTGCAAAGGAGACGCAGAGCAGCACGGAGTTTTATTACCCCAAATTTATTTTTGTTCGGTATCTTATAATTTTACTTTTGATACAGCCTCTTCCTTTGCTGGCAGCTATTTTATAGAACAGGTTTATTCATTTAAAAATTCTTCAACCAGGGCAGCGGTCATCCCGGGTAATTTACTGCCATTTTTTGCAGTGCCGGCCTCGCCAATAAATGAGCCATGTACACCAGGCAATACAGCCAGCTGTGCACCTGGTATTAAGCGCGACATTTGTACAGTATGCTCAACCGTTATCACATCATGATCTGCAACCATAAACAAAGCCGGTGCTTTTATCGATCGCAGATCATCATCATTCCAGTCTTTAAAGGTTATCATCCGTTGTTTATCCTTATTGAACATTGTCTGTAACCCGTTTTTATTTGGTGACACCTTTAAATAAGCTGTTTTTAGCGGCGCGGGCATATTATCTAATGTAGCATTGGGCATGCTCTCAAAAAAACCCGGTATAAATCCGTCTCTTTTATAAGCCCCTGCAACAACAACTATTTTGTTAACTATATCCGGATGCCTTATTGCAATTTGCATAGTGGTGCTGCCGCCATTGCTGAACCCTAAAATATCAGCTTTATCTATTTTGAGATATTTAAGCAGGGCTGCCACATCATCAGCATCCTGCATAAAAGATTCGGGAGCGTCCCTGTCGCTTGTGCGGCCATGGGCCTGCAGCTCAATTGCAATTATTTTACCATAACCCGAAAGCAACGGCAGCATATTACCGAAGCTGGTTTCAATGGTTGAACCACCCCCATGGATCAACACTAAAGGCATGGTACCTTTGCCATGTATTTCATAATACATATTCAGGCCATTTACCGGGGCATAACCTGATGTTTTTAAATTTTCCATGTTTTTAATTTGTTTTTGTTGTGCATTTACTAACATTCCTGATGCTATAAGAAACAAAGCAATCAGGATAGAAATTTTTAAATTGATGGTTAGTTTATTAAAAGCTCTCATAACGTTAATATTTTGGTTCGCGCCTAACTGTTTTTAGGGCCTGCTTTTGATGTTTAATCCTGTTAAGTACACCCCAAGTTTCTCTATATTCTGTTTTAATCCTTCGTCGGCCTTAAAGGTTTTGACCACCTTGATAAATTGCTCAGCAGATTCAAAAAGCATATGCCAGGTAATAAGCGTTTGTTCACCCTGTTCTTCAAAATTAATGGTTGCAAGGATCCAGGGGTATGAGATATGCTCATACACTATCTTTTTAAAGGGGATTATCTCTTTAAATATGCTTTTGTTTATATAATCCGTTTCATCAGGGCCATGCATAACCAGGTTCCACTCGCCGCCGGGTATTACATCCATCGTACTTATGGTGTTTGTAAATCCATCAGGGCCCCACCAGTTAGCAATATGTTCGGGATTGGTCCACACTTCCCAAACTAACGCTACCGGGGCATTTAGCTTTCTTGATATTAAAAGCTCCCGGTCATGTGTGCTGCTTTTTTTATTTTCCATATTTTTCTTTTTTTAGTTTTTCAATATATGTTTCCAAAGCGTCCAATTTACTTTCCCAATGCTGACGGTACTGATCTACAAATGCGGATACTTCACTTAGCTGATCTAACCGTGCTTCGCAAAACCTGTCTCGGCCGCGCTGTTTAATGGTGAGGAGGCCGCAATCGGTTAAAATCTTAACGTGAAGCGAGATAGCCTGGCGGGTCATATCAAACTTTTCGGCAATGGAGTTTACATTATGGGGCTGAGCGGCAATCATGTTGATAATTGCCCTGCGGGTAGGGTCGGCTATTGCCTGGTATACATCACGTCTGGCTTTCATATTACGCAAGTAAGTGCTTGCAAATATAAGCGCAAGTATTTACTTGCGCAATAGTTTTTTGATTTTTTTTACGAGTGATATCACTGCCGCAAGGAATTATGAAAACCAGATCCTGGACAGCGTAAAAACCGGGGGAGATTGCAATACTTCAATCGCATCAGGTACGCGCCTGCTGCCAATATTTGGAGGCTATAAGTTATTGGTTTAAAATTATTTAATTCACCAGAACACTCAATTCAGCAATTAAATGGTTGTTAATCGTAACAATTATATGATTTAACTAATTTAACAAAAATGTTACTTGTAACGAAACTTATTTTTTCCCCACTTTTGTACGCCCCTATTAAGATAACCGGAAATCCCGCCCAGCAGCCGATCTCTGGCTATTGCAATAGTACATAAAGCAAGTTTAATTTTTAACACAGCATTCTGAATTCAGAACGCTGTATAGCTTTTTATATGGATAGCATCCGCTTTAAAATATTTATCTCCTGTTTATGTTGCTTACCGCTGACTGCCTTGTGCCAGGTAAAGCAAAAAAACAATTTGCCGCCGGTTACCCAGCCCGATACCAGCAAAAACACACTGTTAGTGCCCTTTAATCCGCAGGATACCGGCAAAAACAGCCCGGGCCAGTTTTTTACCCTGCAACAATGCATTGATTATGCGATGACACACCAACCGGGAGTAAACAAAGCTTTAATAAATGTAAGCATCGCCAAAGAAACAAACGGGGTAAATTTATCAGGATGGCTTCCGCAGGCAACCGCCTCCGGCGATCTGATCCATTACCTGCAAACATCAAGTAATGGCAATGTTAGCAATCCGGGTACAACTACGCCAACAGGTGCATCAACATCGTCTTCCAGGGGGCAATCCACTAATACCTTTATCCCCGGGGTGTCAGTTTCGCAGGCCATATTTAGCCCAACCTTATTATATGCCTATAAAAGCGCGCCTTTGTTCTTAAAACAGGCACAGCAGATTACTGACAGTACTAAGATCTTCCTGGTGTCGTCTGTAAGCAAGTCATTTTATAATGTGCTGCTTACGCTTGAGCAGATCAATGTATTAAAAGAGGATACCACCCGTCTTGGAAAAAATCTGCGTGATGCTTATCATCAATACAAGGGTGGAATTGTTGATGAAACAGACTATGAGCAAGCGGATATCACCCTTAATAATTCCAAAGCACAGCTTAAGCAGGCTAATGAAAATGTGGTTCCGCAATATGCCGCTTTAAAACAGCTAATGGGGTTCCCTGTAGAAAAGGAGTTTAATGTAAGCTTTGATACCGTGCAAATGATCAAGGGCATTTATATTGACACCGCGCAGCAGCTGCAATATGAAAGGCGCATTGAATTTCAACAGATCGAAACCAGCAAAGCGCTGCAAACACAAACTGTAAATTTTTACCGCACTTCGTATTTGCCAACTTTATCAGCATTTTATAATTATAACCTGGCTTTTCAAAATAACCGGTTTTCTGATCTGCTGTCAAACTCATACCCAAGCCAGTTGGTTGGCCTTTCATTCAGCATTCCCATTTTTACCGGGTTTTCACGAACTCACAATCTGCAAAAGGCAAAGCTGCAGCAACAGCTTATCAACTGGGACGAAACAGACCTTAAGCTGCAGATAAACAAAGAATATAAAACGGCCATAGCCAATTACAAAAGCAATTTTTATAACCTGCAGCTGCTGCAAAAAAATGTGGCTATGGCAAAACGGGTATATTTTGTTGTAACACTTCAGTACAAGCAAGGTATCGTGCCTTATTTAAATGTGATAACTGCCGAATCAAACCTGATAACTTCTGAAACAAGCTACCTGAATGCCCTATTTCAGTTGTTATCAAGCAAAATCGATCTTGAAAAATCAATGGGAATTATTTCTTACTAATTATTAAAACAACCGCCTCAATGAATAGAGTAATTTTGAATGCTGTTTTTTTAAGTTGCCTGGTTATTACTGCCTGCAAAAAAAAACAGCCGCCCGTAAATCCCGAAGTGCCGGTAAGCTTAATAAAGTTAAAAACAAAAAATGTTTTATACTTTGATAATTACCCGTCAACAACGGCAGCGCTAAGCCAGGTAAGCTTGCTTCCGCAGATACAGGGTGCCATTACAGGGATATTTTTCACAGAAGGAACCAACGTTAAAAAAGGCCAGAAACTGTATGAAATAGATGAAAGGATCTACCGCGACAACTATGATGCCGCAATTGCCAACGCAAAAATGGCCGAGGGGAACCAGGTACAGGCCCAGCAGGATGCAGACCGGTATGATTACCTGAACAAGTACAATGCCGTAGCCAAACAACTGTATGACCATGCGATAATAACACTGCAAAACGCTAAAAACTCGGTTAAATCGGCAGAACAGGCGGTTAAAACTGCTAAAACCAATTTAACTTATGCTATAGTCACCGCTCCGTTTGATGGCACAATAGGCTTTAGCCAGGTAAAGCTGGGCAATGTGGTTACGCCAGGTACAACGGTTTTAAATACGATCTCAACAGTTGATCCGGTAGCAGTTGATTTTATTATTAATGAGAAGCAGCTGCCGCATTTTGAAAAGCTGCAGGGTGGCAAGCACAATGTCGATTCTTTGTTTACCATTCTTCTGCCTGATAATTCACTTTATCCATTTACCGGGAAGATCTCTGTTATTGACCGTGCCGTTGATTCACAAACAGGTTCCATCAGGGTAAGGCTGGTATTCCCTAATCCTAAAAATTATTTAAGGGTGGGCATGAGCTGCGTAGTGCGCGTTCATAACGAAGAAACATCGCCGCAAATGGTATTGCCAAGCAAGGCTGTTGTTGAGCAAATGGGCGAATACTTTGTATTTACGGCAAAGGATAGCATGATAAACGATAAAACAGGCCCCGACACTACGAAAAAGAAAAAAGCGCTGGTTGCAGCTCAAAAAAAGGTGCAGGTTGGCCAAACTATAGGCCCCAACGTCATTATAGAAAGCGGTATAACCCCGGGCAGCAGGATAGTTACCGACGGCGTTCAGTTACTGCATGATGGCTCGCAAATAACTACAGCTAACAAAGTTGCTCCAACACAAGGTAAAGGCGGCAGGCAATAAAATTCACGCAGGCTATACTGCATTTATTTAGATGAAATTAAAGTATGATTGCTAATACCTTCATAAAAAGACCCGTAACAGCCATAGTGATCTCTATTGTACTGGTAATTACGGGGATAGTATGTATCCTGCTGCTGCCTATCGATCAGTACCCGGATATTACTCCACCCGTAGTACAGGTTAACGGCCAGTTTACAGGCGCCGATGCCCAAACGGTGGAACAAACTGTGGCCACTCCTATAGAAGAACAGGTTAACGGCACCCCGGGCATGGAGTACATGCAAAGCAACAGCACCAATAATGGGTTGATGTCAATGAATGTTACCTTTAAAATAGGGACCGATATTGACGTTGCCGCATTAGATGTTCAAAACCGGGTGAGTATTGCTACACCTTTAATGCCGGCGGTTGTAAGTCGTTTAGGGCTAACTGTGCGGGCGCTAAATCCAAGTATGCTCATGATGGTTGCTGTTTACGCGCCAAAAAACACACACAACATTACTTTCCTGGATAACTATACCAATATATTTATCCAGGATGCGTTGCTACGCGTTCCGGGTGTGGGCAGCATTAACAGGTTTACGGACGATTTTAGTATGCGGATCTGGATGAATCCCCAAAAAATGGCTTCATACAACCTTACGCCAACCGATGTTATAAATGCGTTGAACGCCCAGAATGTACAGGTGGCAGCCGGAACGGCCGGTGTGCCGCCGCAGGCCTCCAGCCAAACGTACGAGCTTGGAATTTTGGTGAACGGCCGTTTAAGCAAAGTCTCTGAATTTGAGAACATCATTGTAAAAACAACCCCTGCAACAGGGGCGCTGGTGTATCTTAAAGATGTGGCAAGAGTTGAACTGGGTAAATTTACCTTTTCAAGTAATTCATTTGTCGACGGTCACCGGGCATCATACCTGCAAATTTACCAGGCGCCTGGAAGTAATGCGCTGGCAACGGCAAAAGGAGTCTATGATGCGCTGGCAAAGTTAAAGCAAACCTTCCCCGCCGATGTTGAATACAGCGTTCCGTTTGAATCAGTTACGGTAGTAAAGGTTTCCATGCAGGATGTTGTTGGCACCTTGTTAAAAACATTAGCGCTGGTTGCAGTGGTCGTATTCCTGTTTTTACAAAACTGGCGGTCAACACTCATCCCGGTTCTGGCAATCCCGGTTTCTATTTTTGGGACGTTCTGCTTTTTTATACCCCTTGGCTTTACTATCAATACCCTAACCATGTTTGGTTTTGTGCTGGCCATTGGTATTGTGGTTGATGATGCCATTATCGTGGTCGAAGCGGTGCAGCATTATATCGACCATGATAAAATGTCGGCCAAGGAGGCTACCTACCAGGCTATGAAGGACATTTCTGCTCCGGTAATAGCTATTGCGCTAATTTTAGCGGCGGTGTTTGTTCCGGTAGGCTTTATACCGGGTATAGTTGGCCGTTTGTACCAGCAGTTTGCTATCACAATCGCTATATCTGTAATAATATCAGCATTTATAGCATTATCATTAACACCTGCATTGTGTACTTTGTTGTTAAAGCCTACTGACCCTGCCAAACAGGGAACCGGGTTAAATAAATGGTTCAATAAGTTTAATGCCTGGTTCGACAGGATAACCGCACGTTATACCAATGGCGTTAAAAAAAGCATCGCGGGCTCACGATATATTATTATTTTATTATTGTGTATTGGCACCGGTGCCTATTTTATGTTCCAGGCAAAACCATCGGGATTCATTCCTTCTGAAGATGACGGGAATTTATACGTAACCTTTCAGTTGCCGCCGGCTGCGTCAACAGCGGCTTCGGTTGATGTGATGAACAAGCTGATGCATGTTATCGGCACAACTCCGGGTGTGGCACATTATGCAGCCCTTTCCGGCCTTAATGTGGTAACCAATGCAAGCAACTCAAACAATGGCACCATTTATTGCCAGCTTGCCCCCTGGGATGACCGCTCCAAATCAAGCGAGCAGGTGCCCGGGATAATAAGCGTGTTGCAGAAGCGCATCCGTGATGCGGGGATCAACAATGCAAATGTAGAGGTGATCCAACCGTCCCCATTACCCGGTGTAGGCTCAACCGTTGGCTTTAGCATGCAGATAGAGCAGCGCAGCACCAATGACGATGTGCATGCCTTTGAAAAGGTGGTAAATGATTTTGTGGCCCGGGCTAATAAAAACCCTGCTATCACCAAGGCATACAGCTTTTTTACTGCCCATACTCCAAATGTTAGCCTGAATGTAGACCGCGAAAAATGCGAAAAGCTTGGCGTAAACGTAGCCGATGTGTTTACCACTATCCAGGCTTACATGGGGAGTTTGTACATTAATGATTTCACCACTTATAACCGCACTTTCCATGTGGTTGTGCAGGCTGATACTGCCTTTAGAACGATGGTATCTGACATGGATAAATATTACGTGCGCAACCAGGCGGGTACCATGGTTCCGCTGGGAACGCTTATCAGCTATAAGCCTACTGAAGCAGCGCCGCTAATCTCGCATTTCAATATCTTCCGTACTGCTGAAATTGACGGAGCCAATGCCGATGGTTACAGCAGCAGCCAGGCATTAACCGCCTTGCAGGACCTGGCCAAGACATTGCCAGAAGGCTACACCTATGAGTTTTCGGGCTTAAGCTATGAGGAGCAAAAAGCCGGGTCGACAACTATTTATATCTTCCTGTTTTCCATCACGTTTGTTTTCCTGTTCCTCGCGGCGTTGTATGAGAGTTGGTCGGTGCCGTTTTCGGTGCTGCTTGCTGTGCCGGTTGGGGCTTTTGGCGCTATCCTGGCCTTATTGTTCGTGCCCGGCCTTACCAATAACGTTTATGCACAAATAGGTTTGATAACGTTAATAGGCCTTGCTGCAAAAAACGCCATCCTGATAGTGGAGTTTGCCAAAGTGCGGGTCGACAGGGGAGAAGATCTTCTAAAGTCGACCCTGGATGCGGTTAGCCTGCGTTTACGGCCTATTATCATGACGTCACTGGCATTTATCCTGGGCGTGTTACCGTTGGTTTTGGCAACAGGCGCAGGGGCTGTAGCAAGGCGCACCATTGGCTTTACCGTGCTGGGTGGGATGCTTGCGGCATCAACTATCGCCATATTTGTGGTGCCGGTGCTATATGTGGTGATAACCCGTTTATCGTACGGAAAAGAAAAACTGGAATACCTGAAATCGCACCACGAGGAGTTGATGGAAAAAGCCAGGAAGGTAGAAGCACAAAATATTGACCCTGAGCTGGAATACGAGATTGAAAAGTCACGTTCGCTTAGTAATCCAGATCATATATGATTGCAAATACATTCATAAAACGACCGGTTACCGCTATTGTAATATCAGTAGTTTTAATGATCTCGGGTACCATCTGTCTTTTTAACCTTGCGGTTGATCAGTACCCCAATATTTCGCCGCCAAGTGTTTCGGTAAACGGATCTTATACCGGGGCCGACGCGCAAACGGTTGAACAAACGGTGGCTATCCCGGTTGAAGAGCAGGTAAACGGAACGCCCGGGATGGAATATATGACCAGCACAAGTACCAACAGCGGCGGTGTGGGTATCAGGGTAACATTTAACATTGGCACCAATGTGCAAATTGCTGCGTTGAATGTGCAAAATCGTGTTGGTATTGCCAAGCCTATATTACCGGCTGTAGTGAGCAAGCTTGGTTTAACAGTACGTGCAAGTAACCCGGATCAGCTAATGTTGATCGCCATTTATTCGCCAAAGAAAACGCATAACATCACTTTTCTTGATAACTATACCAATACGTTTATTGAGGATGCCATATTGCGTGTTCCGGGGGTTGGCGATGTGAGCGCCCGTACAGATAATTTCAGTATGAGGGTTTGGATGAACCCCGAAAAAATGGCATCGTACCAGTTAACACCAGCGGATGTTGTTGCCGCGTTGAATGCTCAAAACGTGTATGTGGCAGCAGGATCAGCCGGTGCGCCTCCGCAAAAATCAACGCAGGCTAACGAGATAGGGATCCTTGTTAATGGCATGATCAATAAAGTGCCGGAATATGAAAAGGTTATTGTAAAAACAATTCCTGCAACGGGCCAGTTGGTGTACCTGAAGGACGTTGCGCGGATTGAGCTTGGAAAATTTACATTTTCAAGCAATTCCTTTGCCGACGGGAACCGATGCTCAACTATCCAGGTGTACCAATCGCCGGGGAGTAATGCGCTTCAAACAGCCGAAAACGTTTATGCCGAGCTGGCAAAGTTAAAAAAATCATTCCCTGCAGATGTTGATTACACCGTTCCGTTTGAGTCAGTAACCATTATAAAGGTTTCCATGCAGGAGGTTATCGGCACCCTGCTAAAAGCACTCGGACTGGTAGCAATAGTTGTGTTCCTGTTTCTTCAAAACTGGAGGTCGTCTTTAATCCCTATCCTGGCTATCCCGGTATCAATTTTAGCTACCTTTTGCTTTTTTATCCCGCTTGGCTTTACCATAAATACCCTAACCATGTTCGGCTTTGTCCTGGCCATAGGTATTGTGGTAGATGATGCCATTATTGTCGTCGAGGCGGTTCAGCATTATATTGATGAGCAGCACATGTCGCCAAAGGAGGCTACCTACCATGCCATGAAAGAAATTTCTGCACCGGTGATTGCCATAGCGCTCATTCTCGCTTCGGTATTTGTGCCTGTAGGGTTTATACCCGGTATTGTGGGCCGGCTGTACCAGCAATTTGCAATAACAATTGCTATTTCGGTTATGTTTTCGGCCTTTATTGCGCTTTCGTTAACTCCTGCTTTGTGTACCTTGCTTTTGCGGCCAAGCCACATCAACAAAAAATCATCAAACTGGCTGGATAAGCTTTTCTATCATTTTAATACCTGGTTTGAAAAGGTGACTTTTAAATATTCAAACGGGGTAAAAAGGAGTATTAAACATTCCAGGTTTATCGTTATTATCCTGGTATGCATTTGTGTGGGCACCATCCTTTTGTTCAAAACAAAACCATCGGGCTTTGTGCCTTCAGAAGATGGGGGGCGGCTTTTCATCACCTATCAATTACCGGAAGCATCTTCAACCACGCAATCGGTAAACGTAATGGAGAAGCTGATGAAAATAGTTGGCTCAACTCCCGGTATTTTACATTATACAGCCATATCGGGCTTTAACATATTAAACGGTGGCGCAAACTCAAACAACGGTTCTATGTTTTGTATGCTCACCCCCTGGGATGACCGTACCACACCGGCAACCCAGGTAGCCGGTATTACTGATGCAATAAAAAAGCGGATTGCCAAAGCTGGGATAAAAAATGCAAACGTGGTGGTTATCCAGCCGCCGCCAATAAGGGGCATTGGCCTTGCAGCCGGGTTCAGCATGCAAATTGAACAGGGAAGCTCTACTGACGATATTCACCAGTTTGAAAAGGTTATTAAAAAATTTGTTGCCGAAGCGCATAAGATCCCGGAAATATCAACCGCCTTCAGCTATTTTTCAGCACACACCCCAAGCTATGATCTTACAGTCGACAGGGAAAAATGCCAGAAGCTTGGCGTCAATATTTCAGATGTTTTTTCAACCATGCAGGCTTATATGGGCAGCTTGTTTGTAAATAACTTTACCCTTTATAACAGAACTTACCACGTAGTGGTGCAGGCCGATACCGCTTATCGTGCGCTTATAACTAATATGGATAAATATTATGTCCGGAATTCGGTGGGCAATATGGTGCCACTGAGCACAGTTATCCATTATAAGCCAACCGTTGCAGCCCCGCTTATTTCGCACTTTAACATCTTCCGCTCGGCTGAAGTTGACGGTTCTATACCAGATGGTTACAGCAGCGGGCAAAGTTTGGATGCCTTAAAAGCGCTGGCAGCTAAAACCCTGCCCCGGGGATACACCATTGAGTTTTCGGGATTGAGCTATGAGGAGATCAAAGCGGGCTCAACCACAGTTTATATCTTCCTGTTCTGTATCATATTTGTATTCCTGTTCCTGGCTGCATTGTATGAAAGCTGGTCGGTGCCATTTTCGGTGATGCTGGCTGTGCCGATAAGTGCTTTTGGCGCTATCCTGGCACTTACCAGTATCCCGGCACTTACCAATAATGTTTATGCACAGATAGGCCTTATAACTTTAATTGGCTTGTCAGCCAAAAATGCGATCCTGATTGTTGAATTCGCCAAAATAAGGGTTGACCGGGGAGAAGAGCTCATCAAATCAACCCTTGAAGCCGTGCGTTTACGCCTCCGCCCTATTATTATGACTTCGCTGGCATTTATATTGGGCGTATTGCCGCTTGCCCTGGCAACCGGCGCCGGCGCAGCTTCCAGGAACACCATTGGTGTAACTGTATTGGGAGGTATGATAGCTTCATCAACCATCTCCATATTTATTGTACCTGTGCTATTTGTACTGTTTACCCGTTTTTCGTACGGTAAAAAACAGCTAAAATGGCTTCAGGCGCATCACGAAGAACTGATGGAAAAAGCTAAAAAGGTTGAAGAACAAAATATTGACCCTGAATTGGAATATGATATAGCTATGGCTCATGCCGAAAATAAATCATCGCGCGAGGCGCATGAACGAAATAAGCAGAACGGAAAATAATTTACACCTATTAAAAATAGCCTATGAAAAGTGTACAGTTAATATCACAGCGATTAAAAAAGATCAATCACTTATACACCAAAATGATCTCAAAAGAGCTTTCTGCTTTTAAGCTCGGTCATCATTTTGAAGTTGTACTGGCCCTTGCTACGCAGGAAAAACCCGTAACTCAAAACAAACTTGCGGAGCTGCTTCAGATTGATAAATCGCGCACCACAGTAATTGTTTTTGAGCTGGAAAAGCGCGGCCTGGTACAAATAAACATCAACCCCGATGACAGGCGTCAGCATTACGTATCGCTTTCCCAGTCAGCTGTCAGCTCCATTCCGCATATTGAATTAAGCGTTGAAAAAATAAACCAGCTGGCCGGGGCCGGTATAGAGCGGCAAAAACTGATGACGTTTTTCGAAGTGTCAGAAATGATCCAGCAGAATTTGGCGAAGAAGGTGGCTTTTTAGCAAGGCCCCTGCGCCATTAAAAGTTAAAAAATGCTTTTGTCAGATCCTTTATAGTTTGATAAAATGCTCTTTTTTTTTACTAAAATTTCACTAATGGATTAGGATAATTGTTACTTTGGTCTTCGGCTACATTATCCAAACATTTAAAATCTTTTTCAACCAGCAGGTATAATCCGTTATCATTATCCTCAAAACCAACCCGATCCGTCAATACCCAATCTTCGGCCATAAAAACAGGCATAAAAAGAGTTATTTTATTATTTTCAAATGTCGCAGAAAGTTTATTACCAGTGTTCCGTTGCAGTGCATAGCTCAGCGTTTGCCCCAAAAAGCAGGTGTGTTCTTCAATGTAGCCAACTTCTTTAAAACTATTTACATCGCTTTTAATCAGCCTGTAGCGCAGCGAGTTTCCTTTAATGCGTATTTTCATTTTAGTATTTCAATTAATTAAACTGGTTACGGCCCCTATGATAATTATTGCAGGATAGGTTAATTGTTTGCTTTCGGCCATTGTGGGAAGGTACTTAACCATTCCCCTCGCAGATTTTTGATTAGACCTGGAGGCATGTTGTATAATTGCTGCCGGTATATCGCCATTGCCTGATTCTATGTAGATTTGGGCAATTTCACGCAGTTTTTTCATGCCCATATAGATTACCACGGTAGCATTGCTTTGAATGGCTAATTTTAAATCGGCCGATAGCATGCCATCTTTTTTAGTTCCCGTAACTATCCAAACGCTTTCACTTATGGCGCGGTGTGTAAGTGGTATATCTTCCAGCCCGGATGCCTGCATGCTGGTGATGCCCGGTATAAAGTAGGTTTTGATGCCATTTTCTCTTGCGAACAGGACCTCTTCAAATCCCCGTCCGAATATGAAAGGATCGCCGCCTTTTAAACGTACAACACTGCCTTTGGTAAAAGCAAAGTGCTTGATCAGTTCATGTATTTGTTCCTGCGGTGTATAATCGCCATAAGGTTGCTTACCCACATATATTTGTTCGCAATCATCGGGAGTAAGGCTTAATAATTCTTTATTGGCAAGATTATCATATAATACCACTTTAGCCTGCTGCAAAATACGGTATCCTTTTACAGTAATCAATTCCGGATCACCCGGTCCGGCCCCTAATACAAATAATTCTGGCAAATTGTGGATATTATTCATTGTTTTTTCAAAAAATGTATTTTTTATCGCGTTATTTTAAATAAAACTCACTTATTATTTAAATTTTATCATGAAAAATTAGAAATTTATAATTTAAATCATATAATTAGACAATTATATTCAATAAATAAATAAATTATATGACCAATTTAATAAAATGATTTGAATAATTGAATTTTTTTATTTAAAATTGTTTTATAAACATACTTGAGGTCGCATTTTGGTATGATTTATTTGAAATTGCTTTAACATTTAAAAAAAACCGTGTATGTCAAATCCAACAATCATCGTAGTTGGCAACGGCATGGTAGGTTATAAGTTTTGTGAAAGACTGATAGCCAAATCATCCCGATTCAATATTGTAGTTTTTGGCGAAGAACCGCGCCGTGCTTATGACAGGGTTCACCTGAGCGAATATTTCAATGGAAAATCTGCTGATGACCTATCCCTTTCATCTCAATCCTGGTATGCTGAAAATGGACTAACGCTGCATCTTGGTGATCCGATCCAGGAAATAAATAGCGCGGCCCAAACAGTACATTCCTTATTGGGCCTTACTATAAAATATGACTATTTGGTGCTGGCCACAGGTTCATCAGCTTTTGTGCCTGACCTTCCCGGAGTGGAAAAAGAGGGCGTTTTTGTTTATCGTACCATTGAAGACCTGGAGCTTATAAAAGCCTATGCCGCAAATGCAAAAAATGGGGCAGTAATGGGAGGCGGACTTTTGGGATTGGAGGCAGCAAAAGCATTAATTGACCTGGGGACAAAAGAAACACATGTTATTGAATTTGCGCCCCGCCTAATGCCAAGGCAGATCGATTCGGCCGGCAGCTCCCTGCTGCAATCGAAATTGAAGGAACTGGGCTTAAATGTTCATTTAAATAAAAGTACTTCCTATATCGGCGGAGATCATAAAATAGAGGCGCTGCATTTTAATGATAGTAGTGTACTTGCCATTGATATGCTGGTGATATCCGCCGGGATACGTCCGCGCGATGAGCTGGCAAAGCTGGCTGGTCTGCATACCGGCACACGTGGCGGAATTACAGTTAACGAGAAAATGCAGACCAGCGATGAGCGCATTTTTGCCATTGGCGAGTGCGCCTTATATGAAGGGATGATTTATGGCCTTGTTGCACCCGGTTATGAAATGGCTGATATTGTGGTGTCTCAATTAACCGGGGGTAGTAAATTATTCTACAGTTATGATATGAGCACCAAACTGAAACTGATTGGTGTGGATGTGGCCAGCTTTGGTGATGCCTTTGTTACGGAGCCAGGCTGCCGGACCATAGTTTTTGAGGATACTCATAAAGGTGTTTATAAGCGGATCAATCTCAGCAATGATGGGAAATATTTATTGGGCGGAATTTTAATTGGCGATGCAGGTGCGTATAATATCTTACTGCAAACTGTTAATAATAAAATAATTCTTCCGCCAAACCCTGAAGACCTGATATTGGGTTCAAGAGGAGGGGCTGAGAACGAAGGCGCCGGTGTGATGAGCTTGCCTGATGATGCACTTATTTGTTCATGCGAAGCAGTTAATAAGGCGTCGATCTGTTCAGCTGTTACCGAATTGGGTGTAAGCAATATTGATGGAATGAAGAAATGCACCAAAGCCGGAACGGGTTGTGGTGGTTGTATCCCGTTGGTTAAGGACCTGATAGCGGGTACCTTGAAGGCTAACGGGCAGTATATTAAAAATGTAATATGCGAGCACTTTGAATACTCACGCCAGGAATTGTATGACCTGGTGAAGATAAATAAAATTAAAAATTACGACCTGGTGCTTGATCACTATGGTAAAGGTGATGGCTGCGAGGTTTGCAAGCCGGTTGTTGCCAGTATCCTGGCAAGCTTGTGGAATGATGTGATCGTGAAGCAGGACACCATTCAGGATAGCAATGATCGCTTTTTAGCGAATATTCAAAAGGGTGGCACTTATTCGGTTGTGCCACGTATTCCGGGTGGAGAGATCACCCCTGATAAACTCATCGTTTTGGGGCAGGTGGCTAAGAAGTATGGCTTATACACCAAAATAACTGGCGGTCAGCGCATTGATATGTTCGGAGCTCATTTAAATGACCTTCCCTTAATATGGGAGGAGTTAATAGACGCTGGTTTTGAAAGCGGTCATGCTTATGGTAAGGCATTACGTACGGTAAAAAGCTGTGTAGGCAGTACCTGGTGCCGTTTCGGCCTGCATGATAGTGTCTCGTTCGCTATTGAAATTGAGGATAGGTACAAAGGCATCCGTGCGCCTCACAAATTAAAAGGCGGGGTAAGCGGCTGCGTGCGGGAATGCGCCGAAGCTAAGTCGAAGGATTTTGGCATAATCGCTACCGAAAAAGGCTGGAACTTATATGTATGTGGTAATGGTGGTTCAAATCCGCAGCATGCACAATTACTTGCCACTGATATTGACAAAGAAACGCTTGTGCGATACCTGGACAGGTTCCTGATGTTTTACATAAACACAGCCGATCCGTTGACGCGTACAGCAATCTGGCTTAATAAAATGGATGGCGGAATGGCCTACCTGAAAAACGTAGTTATAAATGATAGCCTTGGTTTGGCTGCTCAATTGGAAGAAGGGATGCAGTCGCTGATAAATACCTATCACTGCGAATGGAAAGAGGTAGTTGAAAATCCGGAGCTGCGTAAACGATTCGCGCATTTTGTTAACGCGCCAAAAGAAAAAGATCCGTCTGTTCAATTTGTGCCTATGCGCGAGCAGGTAAAAGCAAAGTGGTAGTATCGTTATTAGTGCATTATATTAAGATTAAATAATATGGAAACAACTATTGCAATTGAATGGATCCTGGCTTGTTATGCTGATGATGTTCCCGAAAATGGTGGTGCTTGTGTAAAGCACGGCGATGAACAAATTGCTGTTTATAATTTCTCCCGGCGGGGAGAGTGGTATGCAACGCAAAACCTTTGTCCGCATAAGCAGCAAATGGTTTTATCCAGGGGAATGATCGGAAGTGCAGGTGAAAATTGCGAACCCAAAGTTGCCTGCCCTTTCCACAAAAAAACGTTCTCGTTATTAACAGGAGAGTGCCTGGGCGGTGATGATTATAAAATAACTACCTATCCTGTTAAGGTAATAGATGGTAAAGTTTATATAGGTGTTGCCTGATTATATTTAAAATGACTTTTCAATACATTGATTGCAATATATTGGACCTAAATCCATCTGGAGAAGAGAAGATGGCCTTTAAGTTTCCCCGCCACCGGCGGGGAATACTTAAAGCATGTAAATTAAAGATCGTCTGCTGTTAGTTGCAAAAGTTTTTTCTGGTTAATAATGATGATCTTCTTGCCGCTTACTTCAACCAATTCTTCCTTCAATAGTTCATTCATTACCCTGAATACGGTTTCATAAGTGGCACCAGCAAACGATGCCAGGTCCTGGCGCGAAAGCTCAATGGCAAGAGATCCATCGTCATTTGTGCCAAATTGCTCTTTTAATATGATCAAGGCCTGCGCAACACGACCCTTAACAGACATGTGAGCAAGATTTCGCATTTTTTTTTCAGATTCCTGGAGTTCGTCGGCAAAAAATAACATCAGGTTATAAGCGAAATTGTTATTTGTTTTTAATGTAGCATCAAAAAAGCCGATATCGATATAGCATATAAGTCCGGGTTCAAGTGCTGTTGCAGAAACCGGATAAACGTTATGAGTCCCTAGGCCCCTGTGACCAAAAATGGCGCCTTTTGTGGCAAACCTTATGATCAGCTCTTTGTCTTTGCCCCATTTCTTATGAATTTTTACCTTTCCTGCATAGGCAAAATAAATACCAGTAACCTTATCGCCTTCTTTAAAAATTACCTCGCCTTTTTTAACCTTAAAGTTCTTTTTATGTACTTCAACAGCCTGAAGCCACTCTGGCAATGAATGTCTGCATAAAAAACAGTCTTTCAGGTTACATGCTTGTTTTATTTCTTTCATTTTGCGGAAAAGAGTGAATTTTTAGTCCGATGACCGGGTAATAATGTGGGTTTTCTGATTTGCCTGACATTTGGTGTATTTTTTACATGATTTTATAATAAATTGAGATAATATGTTAATTATCTGATTTATTAATGGCTATTTATCAATAAAAATCAATAAATGACCTGGATAAAGTAAGTTTTAATTGTCAATATCCGAATTTTAATTATCAAAAATTCATTTAAGTTATTTTTTATTAAAAAAGTCAAAAATTTACCCCAATGTTTCAATATTTTATGATGTTAATTATAAAAATTATGATTTTTTTAAGCTGAAGTGGAATTTTTATATTAAATTGGATATATTTATAACGATAAAAGTTAATATCTGGATGAATATCAAAAAACATATAGCCTATGACAAAAAATCAAACTTAATAGAATAAAAAAATCCCTGCCGGGAGGTCGCATTCCCGGGCAGGGTTAAACAGTTTTTATCGCTTTAACAAAAAAAACCATTTCAAATGTACAAAAATGTATCAAATCAATACACTATTGCGCTAATTCTATTACTTTCATCATGTTTTTCTTCATTTAAGGCATCTGCACAGCTCTCTTTGGCAGGTCAGTTGCGAACCAGAGGCGAATTACGTGATGGTTACGGTACTTTAGAACCCACCGGGAATAAAAATGCAGTATTTATCTCTCAGCGCACCCGGCTTATCTTCAATTATAATAGTAGTAAACTTATTTTTCACACTTCAATTCAGGACGTAAGGCTGTGGGGGCAGGATGCCTCTACCTTCAGCAGCACTGATGGCAACAAACTGGAATTGCATGAAGCCTGGGCAGAGATCATTTTATCGAATAAAAAGGATACATCTTTTAAACAATCCCCCTTTGATTATTTTGCCATAAAAGTAGGAAGGCAAGAGTTGGTTTATGACGATGAACGCCTGCTTGGAAATTTAGACTGGGTGCAACAGGGGCGGCGACATGACGCCATAGTTTTAAAAGCATTGCAAAAAGGATGGCAATTCGATTTGGGTGGTGCTTTTAACCAGAATACTGACGCTATTAATTATAACGGCACCTATTATACCCCTGCCAACGTTCCTGCCACGGTAAGGGATAGCAAAGGTAATGTGGCCAACACACCTGCAGGTTTTATCCCTTTAGTAAACGCCGCCGGTATCAGCTCAAAAAATGGGAGCCCGGTGTTTGTGAATCCACCGGGAACTAATGCATTGAACCAGAACTATAAAGCGCTTCAATATCTATATGTATCCAAAAAAATAGATAAAACAAAAATATCAGGCATATTCCTGACTGACCAGTTTGGGAAATATATTCTGGATTCTGTTAAAAACGTTTCGGGAACTGATATTGGCTATGTATACGGCAAGCATTTTAATCAATCGGGTGTAAACCTGCGCTATACTACAGGTTTATTGATCAACCCCGTATTTGGCAGCGAAAATCAATGGTCGGCAAACGGATCATACTACTACCAGGGAGGGCATGACAGGGACGGACTTTCTTTAAGTGCCTATATGTATAGCATCTCTTTAATGTATAAGCCTAATACGGTTAGCTATATGGCAGGGATGGATTATTCGTCTGGTAACGATGCCTTTTCTACCTCAAAAATCAATCATCGTTTCGATCCGCTTTATGGAACCCCGCATAAATTTCATGGCTATATGGATTATTTCTATGCAGCAAGCGGTTCACCAACCGGTGGTTTGAATAATCCCTTTTTAAAAGTAAAGTATACATCATCCGGTAAAAGATTTTCTGCCGAATTAGCCAATCATTATTTCTACCTGGCTGACGACCAGAAGAATATTAACGGTACCGTGGTAAGTAAATACCTGGGTACCGAGTTTGATCTTACAACTGCTTATAAGCTCAATAAATTCACTGTCGTGGATTTTGGGTTATCCTATATGGCAGCTACAAGCAGTATGGAGTATGCAAAAAACATAACCCCCGGCAGCAGCAGACTAAGCCCTGTTTGGGCCTACCTGCAATTTAACATCAAACCCGAATTTCTGAATAAATAATATGGTTTTACACTATCATAAATTTTAAGAATTATGAAGAATCAACTCAGCAAACTCAATATATTTTCTTTTAAGGGTGTACAGATGCGCACTTTTCATATTACCTGGCTCATGTTTTTTGTATGCTTTTTCGGCTGGTTTGGCCTTGCGCCGCTAATGCCAACTATAAGGGCCGAATTGCATTTAACAAAAGGACAGGTAGGCAATACTATTATTGCATCGGTAGCCGCTACAATCATAGCGCGTTTAATTATAGGTAAGCTTTGCGATACCTGGGGGCCACGAAAAGTTGCCGTCAGGTTATTATTAATAGGTTCAGTGCCTGTATTCCTGGTAGGATTGGCGCATGACTATACTTCGTTTCTGCTCTTCAGGTTAGCTATAGGAGTTGTCGGGGCATCATTTGTGATCACACAATTCCACACCTCTATGATGTTTGCGCCTAATATAAAAGGTACTGCAAATGCTGTTACGGGTGGCTGGGGCAACCTGGGCGGAGGTGTAACTAACATGGTGATGCCGCTCATTTTTGCTGCCATAGTAGGATTTGGTTATACCAAAGCTGAAGCCTGGCGCTTCGCGATGATAGTACCTGGAATAATGATGCTAATTATTGCTTATTTATATTATAAGTATACAAAGGATACTCCTGAAGGCAATTATGACGAGATTGGGTATACTAAAAAACAAACTAAAACCGACTGGTCTATATTAACCGACTGGCGTGTTTGGGCATTAACAATAGCCTATGCCATGTGCTTTGGTATGGAGATCACATTTGATAACGTAGCATCACTGCATTTTGTTGATTCATTTCATCTCTCACAAAGTACGGCTGGTTTTTGGGCCGGCATATTCGGATTTATGAACCTGTTTGCAAGGGCACTGGGTGGCATCGTATCTGATAAAGTTGGGAAGAAATTTGGCATGAGAGGCAAAGGTTTATTACTGGCAGGGGTTTTATTATTGGAAGGCTGCGGGCTGATCTTATTTGCACAGTCCGGAACATTGCTGGTTGCTATTGTATCCATGCTTTCGTTCGCCTTGTTTCTCAAAATGTCCAACGGGGCTACCTATGGTATAGTGCCTTTTGTAAATACAAAAAATGTAGGCATGGTAAGCGGCATAGTAGGAGCAGGGGGCAACCTTGGCGGAATGATGTTTGGCTTTCTTTTTAAATCATCTGCCATCACTTATGTCCAGGCTTTTACTTATATCGGTTACACAGTAATTGCGGTGGCATTGATCGTATTGATCACCAGGTTTCAAAAACAACCTGTTTCAAACGAAGCTTTTGATGGTGCAGAAGTATTAGCAGGTGAGATAGCCCGGTAAGTTAACAGATACAAAATCAAATGTCGGTAAAAAAGCAGCACATAAATACTTCAACCTCAACCTGTTGTTATTGCGGGGTTGGATGTGGTGTGGTTGTCCATAAGGATAAAAACGGTAATGTTTTAGTTGAAGGAGATAAAGAGCATCCCGTAAATAAAGGGATGCTTTGCAGTAAGGGGCTCAACCTGCATTATACAGTCAATGATAAGTCTGACCGATTATTGCATCCGCAAATGCGGTATAATAAAAGCATGCCCATGCAGCGTGTTAGCTGGGATGAGGCGCTTGATCGCACCGTTGCTGTTTTTAAAACCTTCATTAATAAATATGGGCCCGATTCAGTGGCGTTTTATGCTTCCGGGCAATGTTTGACTGAAGAATATTATGTGATCAATAAACTGATGAAAGGGTTTATCGGCAGTAATAATATTGATACCAACTCGCGCTTATGCATGAGTAGCGCTGTTGCCGCTTATAAGATGGCTTTGGGCGAGGATAGTGTCCCGCTTTGTTATGACGACATTGAACTGGCCGATTGCTTTTACGTTACAGGCGCCAATCCGGCCTGGTGCCATCCTATTTTATGGAGAAGGGTTGAGGCACACAAAACAGCTAATCCTGGTGTTAAAATAATTGTAGTCGACCCGCGTGTTACCGATACCTGCAGCATCGCTGATCTGCATCTGCAGATCAACCCGGGAACTGATATTACGCTTAATCATGCTATCGGAAGGGTATTGATAGAGAATGGCGACATTGATCTTGATTTTATAACCAATCACGCCGAAGGCTTTGAGAAATACAATGCCTTGGTGTTCCAAAAAAGCCTGCCCGAATCAGCAAAAGTATGCGGGGTAAGCGAACACGATATCCGCCTCGCCGCAAAATATATTGCCGAAGCAAAGGGTTTTATCTCCATGTGGACGATGGGGCTTAACCAGAGTTCAGTTGGTGTAAATAAAAATCTTAGCCTCATTAATCTTAACCTCATTACCGGGCATATTGGTAAACCGGGATCAGGGCCGCTATCTTTAACAGGTCAGCCCAATGCTATGGGTGGCCGCGAAGCAGGCGGGTTGGCAAATTTATTGCCTGCCCATCGGGAGCTGAGCAATCCGCAGCATCGTGAAGAAGTACAAAAGTTTTGGGGTGGTACGGTGATTGATCCCAACCCCGGATTAACGGCTACGGAAATGTTTGAGGCGCTGAATGACGGAAGGTTGAAAGCGATATGGATACTTTGCACTAATCCATTAACCAGCTTGCCTGACGTACGATTGGCTGAGGAAGCTTTAAAGAAAGCTAAATTCGTAGTGGTGCAGGAAATCAGCAATAAGCCGGAAAGCCTGGCCTATGCGGATGTGATATTACCTGCCGCCGCCTGGGCCGAAAAGGAAGGCACCATGACCAACTCCGAGCGGCGTATAAGTTACCTGAACAAGATAATTGAGCCGCCTGGTGAAGCATTGCCTGATGCAGAGATCATTTGCCGCTTTGCCCGCAAAATGCGGTATAAAGGATTTGACTTTGAAAATGCTGCAGCTATTTATGCTGAGCATGCCAGGCTGACTGCCAAAACCAATATTGATATCAGCCTGGTAAATTATGAGATCCTGAAGGCGCAAAAAACGGTGCAATGGCCATACAAAAAAAAAGGCCCTGAACAGGGAACTGCCCGTTTGTTTACCGACAAACATTTTTATACGCCTTCACAAAAAGCCATCATTCATGCGGTGCCTGATATTTTGACCAGCGAAATGCCGGATGGTGATTTTCCATTTATCCTCACTACCGGCCGCATTCGCGATCAGTGGCATACCATGAGCAAAACGGGCAAGGTAAATAAGCTTAACCAGCATCATCCGCAGTCATTTATGGAGATACATCCAAAGGATGCTGCTGCTTTAAAAATAAGCGAAGGGAATATTACAGTGATAAGTTCACGCCGCGGTGAAGTGCGGGTTAAGGCCAAAATATCAACTCAAATAAAACAGGGAGTTGTTTTTTTACCTATGCATTGGGGTAAAATTTTAGGCAATGATCTTAACCGGGCCAACAACATTACTTCACGCCAGGTTGACCCCATATCAAAAGAGCCTGATTTTAAATATTGTGCTGTTAATGTTTCCAGGTATAAAAAACCATTTCAGCGTATTGTGGTAATAGGAGCGGGGGCCGGTGCTTATGGTTTTGTAAAATCATACCGTGCGCTTAACCCGGATGATGAAATTACCATCTTCAGCAAAGAAAATTTCCCCTTTTACAACCGGGTGATGCTGCCTGATTATATCAGCGGCGAACAGCAATGGGAGCAACTGGTGAAAATGAAAGATGAGGATGAGCCTGCATACAATATCCGTTTATTGCGGGGTGTGAGCATTGAAAAAATAGACCGGGTAAACAAACAGGTTACTGATTCAAGAGGCATAAAAACCAGCTACGATGTTTTGCTGGTGGCTACCGGGAGCAGGGCGGCTGTACCCAAAAATGTACCGTCATTGCCCGGCATTTTTACGATGCGCAGCCGTACAGATGCTGATAGTTTTAAGAGACATATATCCAATAACAGTCATGTAGTGATTGTTGGCGGTGGGCTGCTGGGCCTGGAAATGGCTGCCTCTTTGCGGGAGATGGGAATAAAGATCACCATAGTTCAGCGTATTTCGCGTTTTTTAAACCGGCAACTTGATGACCTGGGTAGCCGGTTATTGCACGAGGAGATGGCTGACCAGGGCTGCGATATTTATTATGATGATGAGGTGCAGCTTTATTACGGTCGTTCAAAACTTACGGGTATCGGCTTAAAGAGTGGCCGCAAGATCAATTGCGATGCCATGATACTGGCTATAGGTACCACGCCAAACCTTGAAATTGCCAAAGAATGCGGTTTGGAATGCCGCAGGGGTGTAGTAGTCAACGAACGTTTGCAAACCAGCGATTCGCATATTTATGCCATTGGCGAAATTGCTGAGTTTGAACACACCTTGTACGGTATTACCGCCGCTGCTGAACAACAGGCCGAAGTGGTTGCTGGTTACCTGAATGGTGATATAGCAAGCTATTATAAAGGCAGTTTATTTATGAATATCATTAAAATTCATGGCTTTGACCTATGCAGCATTGGTTTGCCTGAATGCCCCGACGATAAAGACTACGAAGAAGTGGTGTTTATTGACAAGGCAAAACGATATTATAAAAAATGCATCATCCACCAGGACAGGCTGGTAGGTGCCATACTGATCGGTGATAAAAGTGAATTCCTTGAGTTTAAGGACCTCATTGCAAACAAGACCGAGTTAAGCGAAAAAAGGCTGCAATTATTACGCAGCGGCAATAAGGCTGATCCGGTGCTGGGAAAATTGGTTTGCAGTTGCAATAACGTGGGAAGGGAAAATATCAGGAAGAAAATCGAGGATGGGTGTGACAATATGAAGGATTTATGTGCTGCTACAGGTGCGGGTACAGGATGCGGCTCATGCAGGCCGGAAGTCAAACGCTTGCTGGATGACGCATTGCAAAGTATTATAATGACTAAAGTGGTTTAGATAATGAACACATGAAGCAGCAAATAATTAAAATAAATTTGCCGGGCGGTTTCATTTCGGCGGGCGACCTGTATGAAATACTGGCGATAGCTGAAAGCGCAGGGGCTGAATATATTCGTTTCGGTAATCGCCAGCAGCTATACTTTGGTATTAATGAAACTTGCCTGGAGGATCTGGAACTGGATATGCTTAAAGCAGAAATTAATTACGAGATTTCTGCAGATCTACATCCCAATATCATTAGCTCATACGTAGCTGATACAATATTTAACCATGAAGGCTGGCTGCGTGAGGGGGTTTATAAGGATATCCTGGATATGTTTGACCATCGGCCGCGTTTAAAAGTAAATTTAATTGATAACCAGCAAACCTTTGTCCCATTCTTTAGCGGGAACATTAACTTTATTGCATCCAACACTAATAATTACTGGTATTTATATATCCGTTTCCCAAAAACCGGTAAACTGTGCTGTTGTCCGTCGCTGGTGTATTCGGATGATATACCGGTGATAGCAAAAATTGCAGAAGAGATTATCCTGCAAAACAAAGCACTTTTTTATGATCGAAATGATGTGGATGAGAAGCTCTTTTATAAAATGCTTTTGAAAAAAAGTGGCGCTATGCTTCAGCCGGTAACAGAGGAATTAAAGCTGCCTGATTTTTATTTGCCATATTACGAAGGCTTCAATAAGTACAATAACAAATACTGGCTTGGAATCTATCGTCGTGACGAGCTTTTTTTACTTGATTTTTTAAAGGAAGCTTGCCAGTTGTGCCTTAAAAGCCGTATTGGGCAAATATATTCTACACCCTGGAAGTCAATCATAATAAAAGGTATTGAACCTGCTGACCGTAACCAATGGGGAATTATATTGAGTAAGTACAGATTGAACGTCAGGCATGCTGCGAACGAGCTGAACTGGCAGATAGAAGATATTTGCAATGAGGGCCTAGCGCTTAAAAAGCAGTTGGTACGTGAGTTTGAGGAAGCAGATCTGCGCACATACCAGCTTTGTTTCGCTATTAAAATGCAGCCAAAAACTGGTTTAACCGGCTCGGTTATTATAAAAAAGGACAAAAACACATTATTTGATATTTTGCACACAAGGGATTTTAATCCGAACTCAAAAGATTATGTTACTTATTTGCAGGAAATAGCGCCTTCAGAGCTAAGCACACATTTGATAAGGCTTTGTGCGGAATTTTATACTATACAAAGCAATAGTGTTTCACCTGTAGCAGTTAGTGAAGAAACTACCCCCCTTCATCAGGAGAAGGAAGTTTATCAATGCAATAATTGCTTAACCAGGTACGATAAAGTATACGGTGATTGCGTAAATAACATTGAAAAAGATGCTGATTTTGAAAATCTATCCGAATATCTGTGCCCGGTATGCGAAGCTACCAAAAGTGAGTTTAGCCTGGTTGGATCAATAAATGAGCACCTCACCTAAACAGCAAAGCTTTTATGAACACCATTAAAAATAAACAAAATGTGAATAATCTCTCCAAAGGAGAGGACTTTGGCTTCGCTCTTCTTCAGAATCCTCTCCTTTGAAGACTCCGGTGTGTATACATTTTTATAAATCGAAAGATGTCTGTAATATTTACCTGGACCTATGACCTGTAGGGCCTACCCCTTTGTAGAAACATCAGGGTCATTCTTTTTTGCCTCATTAGAGGCTACCCTTTGTCCATCTGAAGGTCATGCAGGTCAAGGGTAGCCTCTAACGAGGCAATACATTTGTTATTATATTTTTTCTACAAAGGGGTAGACCCGATGGGTCATTGTCGATTTTCTGTGTGTTTTATACTTAGAGGTTGCTACCAAAAGCATATTTTAAAGGCATTCATGTAGGCTGCGCGTTTGGAGGGGGTAAATTATTAGGATTTCCTTAACACAATGACCATTTACTAAAAACCCCCGCTCGATCCGCCACCGCCAAAATCACCGCCGCCAAACTTTGCACCATCGTTTGCCGGAGCAGCCGGGGCATGTGAGAATGTTTCAGCAACTATGAGCGATTCAGCTTTAAGATGATCCAAAAGGTTTACTTCATCCGGCTCTGCAGTAGTGAAGCCGTGCCTGGGTGTTTTTAAGTATTTCACTACAGCATAAACCGCTGTAAGTACTATTGCTCCGGCAACGGTAAGGGCTGCATCAATTGGGAGGATTTGGTAATACGTACGGAAAGTCACTATCGCTGCGGGGACCAATATCAAGCCAGCACGCAACAGGATCACATCCTTCTTTTTTATACCAAAACCTATGTAAATAAATGGCACTGATATGGTCCATGCCCAGAAGATCATCCCAAAAGGAACCGGACCTGTTTTGCCCATCATTTCGGCGCTTAACGTTTGGATCACATAATAGTTTCCTGCTGCGTATAAGGCTGCCAGGCTTACAACCTTTGCAATAGCCAGGCTGCTATCATAATTGATAAATTCTTTCCGGCCGCTATAAGCGCTTGCTATCCAATACATCCCACCCGAAACCAGCATCATAACAAATGGCGCTGTTGATAAGCCACCCGGCACTATTCTTATCCACCCAAAAAATATAAAAGCCAAGAAGGAAATACAGCATGCAGCAGCAGCCAGTATATCGGCAAAGCGAATACTTAACCAAAGTGTAAGCAAAAAAATAAATCCGGATAATGGCAGGTAATGCGTGCCGGATAGCATTATAACAAACCCAATGGTAAACAAACAGCCGGATATAAATAAGAGCGCATCATCCACTCCGGAACGATAATGATGTTTAGCGCTAACCATAACCTCCAAAGCAATATAGCTCAGCAATCCCAGGAAAAAGAACCAGCCAAAGGTTTCAATTAAACGTCCGCTGGCAGCCATTAAGCTTAACAAGCCATCAGCAAATGAAACAATAACACAGGTAAGTATAAATAAACCAACCCGTACAAAAATATTAGGAGAATAAAAGCCCACCGGATATTTTTGAGCGATAGCATGGAACTCTGCATTACTGATATTTCCTTGCTGCTCATCCTTTTTTACTTCCTGCTGCAAATGCAGGTTAGCCAGCCATGTTTTATTGTATGCTATCATGCAGCTTTAAGTTTTTTATTAAGATTGATCAATAAGAGGATCAGCCCGATGCCTGATCCGATAAAATAGATTAATACCAGGTAAACTCCCCCAATATCGCCCACACCCATAAAAGCCCTTATAAATAAACTGCTTATGGCAATGTAACTATACAATACCACCAGCAATAAAAAGTAAAATGATTTGTTTTTAAAAGCATCCTTATACATCAAAAAGGATAGCAGCAAGATGCCCAACATCCATACTGCAGCTATCATAGAATCATAATAATGAAAGTACCCGGCCAACAGTGCAATATAGGTTATATGGATGCCGTAATGCTGGTAGCTGAATTTAAAGTGCTTTTTATAGTTGAAATGCTGACTGGCATAAGCCCCGGCAATTAACAGGATCCCTAAAAGCAGGTAGGTATAAATAATGGTCTCACTATTAAAATCGCTGTTGAGCAATAGCTGCTTTGGGGTAACGGAAACGCCCATCCAAATGGCAAGATTGGCAATAGCCATACTAAGGATGCCCAGATGATCAAAATAATAGGCAATAAAAAATAACACCAGCATGGGAATAAAGGTGGCCATGCCATAATTGGTGCCAAACACTTTATACTCAAATTGCAGGTATCCTGCAAAGATCAATAAGCTGGTACAGGCTAACAGCAATAGGTAATCGAAAAATGAATTGGGTGAAAGCACCTTACCCTTACTAAAAGGCAGCTTGTTTTTAAAGCAATAGTAAAAGCAGCCCAGGCATATTGCTCCTATCAGCATTAACACAAACCCGTGCCCAATGGTGTCTATATTCTTGTAGATCAGCAGGCCTAAACCGGCTGCAAGCAGCAAAACCCCAACGTAAAGCAAGATTCTTATTTCCCAGTGAACAGAAAACAGCAGCGGTTTTTCTTCCTTCAGCCTGATCTTTTGAAGCGACTCATCACTTACCAGGCCTTCGGCATGTAGGTTGTTATAAAGGTTATCGGCCATCCGGGTTTTCAGGTTGATTAACCAAGTATAGCAAACATTATCGGCATTTAATAATTCTTGTTATTAGACGCTACCTGGCAATCAATTAGTTGTGCTTACCAGCTGTAACGTTTGTAACGTTTGTAATCCCCTATTACAAACGTTACAGGCGTAACAGGGAAAAATCATGAAATCTTTTAATCAAGGTTAAAAAACGCGTCGACATTAAACGCGGTTTACCTGTGCTGTGAGGTGCTGAAATCAGCATGACGTGGTTATATTGAGCGTGGTGGATGATCAAAGCGGTAAAACAAAAATCCCGCATACCCCAATACTTAAAGTACCGGCCATGCGGGAAATCCTGAACTATTATTTTATGAATTGATAAGAATCCTAAAATCTTATCAATCCTGCAGATCTTAGTTTACCATTTATTGCCCCAGGGGTCTTCAATTTTATATTGTTTAAGCACATCAGCTGGTACACCATCCCATTTGCCGGGGGCGTTGCCTACATAGCCTAAATCCTCGATCCCCATTTTGGTGGTGAAGAACCCGGATGCCGTTAAATCGCGCATGCGGTTAAAAAAGGATACGCCCTGTGCCATTTCGGGTTTTGCTTTTTTAGGATAGGCAATAGCTGTTACCATTTCAATCTGCTGGCTATTGCTGGCTTCAACAAATGTTTTGCCATACCGGTTTAAACATTGCAGATCAAGCCAGCGTAGTCCGCCACGCATAGGTGTTTGGTGCTCGGGCATGTCCTTTACAATAAACTCTATAAAAGCAGGCACTTTGGCATCTGATGCACTGCCTGAACGGGAATCTTTAGGAATAATGATATCGCCAAGCACGGTAATGGTAGCCATCTCATGGTCGTTAAAAAACTTGTCGGCATTAAGCTTTTTATCGCGCTCAACCTCAAAGGGCTGGCGGCCGGCCTCGTCGGCAGCAGGGGCAGCTTTATCGGTATTGTCTTCGGCTGTTTTATTATTGTTTGGCTTACAGGCCTCCAGCAGCATCCCTGTTGAAAGGGTACCGAAGCCTATAGCCTTTAATGTGTCGCGTCTGTTCATGTTGTTATAACTGATTAAACGTTTAATTTTTTACGTTGAGATAAAATGTATTCGGCGGTACGCATACTTAATGCAAGGATTGTCCAGGTGGCATTTTTATCGCCCTGCTGTACAAATGGGGCGGCATCAACCACAAAAAGGTTTTTGCAATCATGCGCCTGGCACCACTTGTTTAAGGCAGATTTTTTAGGATCATCACCCATACGTACGGTTCCAACCTCGTGGATGATCATACCCGGCGCCTCCAAACCGTAATTGGTGTCGGCACCTGCCGGCGCATCATAAATAGCACCGCCCATCTCGTGCATTATATGCTGAAAGGTATCCTGCATGTGTTTGGCCTGCTGAATTTCATAATCGCTCCATTTGTAGTGAAAACGCAACACAGGAATCCCAAACTTATCAACCACATTGGGGTCGATCTCGCAATAGTTATCATAACGTGCAATGGCGGTACCGCGACCGGCCATACCAAAGCCTGTTCCGTAAAAACGACGATAGTCATTCTTTAAATCGGCGCCAAAACCTCCGGCTTCCTTCATTTTACCATCCTTGCCCGGTACAGCGCCGTTCATATTCTGGATGCCGCCGCTAAAGCCGTAGCCCGGCATGTGCAGGCCTCCGCCAAATTCAATATGGTATCCGCGCGGGAAATTCAATTTTTTATTATCAGTAACCCATGGCCCATAAATATGTACACTGCCCACACCATCTTCATTATAGCGTTTGCGGTCCATCAGTTCAGGCAGCCATCCGCCTGCGCTTGACCCGGTTGAATCATGCAGGTAACGGCCCACCACACCACTGCTGTTTGCAAGGCCGCCGGGGTGTTTGGATGATTTTGAGTTTAGCAGCAACCTTGCAGATTCGCCGGCACTGGCACCCAGTATAACAATATTTGCCTTTACCTGGTACTCCTGCATATCTTCCTTATTGATGTATGACACACCTGTAGCCAGGCCATTATCATCAGTAAGCACCTCACGCACCATCGCATTAGCAATAACTTTTAAATTGCCTGTTTTTATAGCCGGGATAACCAGGCATGACGATGATGAGAAATCACCATAAATTTTACAGCTGCGTCCGCATTGTCCGCAAAAAAAGCAAGCGCCACGGTCCTTATTACCTGGCAAAGCTTCAGTTAAAACCGAGCCGCGGCCAGCAATTACCTTTACCCCGGCTTTTGCCGCCCCCTTTTTTATAAACAGCTCATTAAGCCTTGGTTTTGGAGGGGGGAGGAAGATCCCGTCCGGCTCGTTTGGTAAGCCTTCAACGGTGCCGTACACACCTATCATGCGGTCAACCTTATCGTAGTAAGGCTTTACTTCATCATAAGTTATTGGCCAGTCGTCGGTTAGTCCGTCAATATGGTGTCCTTTAAAATCATCAGGCCCCATACGTAATGAGATGCGGCCCCAATGATTCGTACGACCGCCAAGCATGCGCGAGCGGAACCAGTGAAATTCTGTTTTATCTTTTGTAGTATATGGCTCGCCCTCAATTTCCCATCCGCCGTAAGCAGCATCAAAATCGCCAAAGTAGCGGGTGGTTCCAGCTCCCCTGCGGGCCGACTCATAGGGCCATTTAAGCTGCATGGAATCTTTTGCCGGGTCAAAGAACGGACCAGCTTCCAGCATTAAAACCTTTAAACCGGCATGGGCCAATACATACCCGGCCATGCCACCGCCTGCACCCGAGCCAACAACTATGGCATCATATACGGTTGACGACTTTTTTATTTGTATATCGTTATTCATTTTTCGTTTAGTTCTGAGTCTGAAGTCCTGAGTCTAAAGCCTAAAGTCAAATTTCCTGACTCAAGACTGCGAACTTAAGACTAATGACTAATAAATTAAAGTTCTTTAATGGTGATGTCTTTAAATGAAACTACTGCGCCGTGATCCTGCAGGGCAATATGGCCTTTTGGATAAGCGGCAAAACCTTTCCAGGTTTTAAACTTACTGTTATTTAACAATTCCTGCCACTCGGGGCTGCCTATTTTTACATCAATTGTTTTTGTACCGTTCATCCAGAAGGTTAGCTGGCCATTATCTTTACGGATCTTTACTTTATTCCACTCGCCGGCAGGTTTTGCAGGGCTTGAGGGAGCTTTCATATCGTATAAAGAACCGGCAAGATGATTGGCTTTCTTATTGTCCGAAGCGCCTTTATCATCCAATACCTGCATTTCAATGCCTGTTAAATACGATTCATTAAATGATGGATCTTCATGAATCCCGAAAATGATCCCGCTGTTACCGCCTTCGGCAATTTTCCAGGTAACTGAAAGTTCATAGTTTTCATATTCTTTATCGGTAACAAGGTCGCCCTGGCCTTCTGCTTTAGGATCGAGCTGCAAAGCGCCGTCAACAACTTTCCATGCACCGGACCCGGTTTTTAAATAGCTGTGCCAGCCGGTAGTAGTTTTGCCATCAAATAGTTTTGTGGTTTGCGCCATAAGCGAACAATTTACAGCAGTAAATGCCAGGATACTTAACAGGACTTTTTTCATGTTGATATTTAAGTTTTTGTTTGATTGATGTATTGCTGCAAATAAATGCATTCATCTTACAATGAAACGCATTACGTCAACAGCTATTACAATGGAGTAGTAAAATTAGGATAAAAAATTGTTTGAGTGAAAAAGAGCAGGAATATTGTTACAGAAGGGGCAGGAGTTGTTGATTACCAGGCCATAACTTATTAATTAGTATTAACCTTATGTAACAATAACAATCTTTACAATTCAATTATGGGCATTAAAAGCAAGCCCCGCCGCAAAGCCAAGGGTAATATAAGCGTAACTATCCTGAAAAAGTATATTGTAGTCATCCTGTCCGCGGTAACCTGCACCGGCAACTAAAGATACATTTTGCATAAACGGGAACCTGTAATAATATTTAAGGTTGATGTTGAGCCGCTTTTTAACATCGGTAATTTTATAGTTATCGTATTTATCAGCAATGTAGGCAAAATCAAGCTGAATGTGCTGCCAGTTTTCAAACGCCTTTTTGTTAGGGTTAACAATATCCCGTCTTGCTTTTGAGATAATATAAAGCCAGTTGCCATTTACACGCACAAAACCATAACGCCCCTTTAATCCTTCTGAATACCCTTTATCCACCAATGCCGAATGCAGCTCGAGCCCGATAGCATTATAACGGTTAATTATTAGGCCTTTCCTTTCAACGCGTTTGCCGGCATGAAAGGTTAGTGTATAAAAGTTTGTGGTGAATTCCCCGCTATCAATATTAAAGCTGTTATTGCGGTTTAAAGTTGCCGCCCGTGCGCCGTTTGAATGATGTGTATATGATACCGATAAAAACCTGGGATTATAACTATCGCTGTTTGTTCTGAAGTACAAAGTACCGCCGGGCATATAGCTTGGTGACTCAACAGGTGAGCCATGGTCTGCCAGGAGCCGAATATTAACCCGTGCAGACGCAACAAAAAAGAAAGGCAGCTTTGGTGTATTTAACAAAACGAAATGGGTTGACAGATCAGCAACTAAAAGCGTTTTTTTAGGGTCAAAAAAATCCTGCCCGGCGTATGATGGTCTCAGATTTTGAAGATAAGCATTATTAAAATTACGGTTTATTAACCGGGATGCATTTATTTTAGCAGTATCACGCTTATGCAGTTGCAGGCTGTCGCTATAAATAGCAAATGCAGTTGTTGAAAAGCTATTGAAAAAAAAAATTATTACAGGAATAAATTTTTCAACATGCATGAATAAAGCAATAAGTTAAAATGCATATAACAATATTGAGCACACAATTGTTGAGGCAACAGGTTTCCTTAATGAGATAAATTACCTAAAGATGATATTATCTGATATTATTTGGAAAAGGATAAGATTTTTTATTGAATAATATACCTATATGCACTTACATATAACCCAGTTATACTCTGTGGTAGGCTTTTAATTCCTCTTTAGTTATTAAGCGATAACGGTCTGTCAAACATTTTGCGCAGAAATACCTTTTAATGGGGAGAAAGAACAGTAAATTACGCCCTATCCAGTTTCGTGGTTTTTCGAAATGATAAGGGGCTGAGCATTTATGACATCTTAATATCTTTTTTTGCATTGGCCAATTAGCATAAATTAAATTAGGGGAACGCAAAAATACATCTAATATTTATAAATAATATTACGTAAAAAATATTTTACAATTACTTATGTTATAATACATTAGCTTTTTGAATTGTTTAAGTTCAAATACGTCCGGTTGCTGCAAAAATTTCATATTTCTTTAATGCTAAATTTTAAATATCATTTATTATATTTGATTAAGCCCTATTCATTACTTAATTACCAGATCGCTATGAAAAAAGTATCAAACATCCTGACCCGTAAGGGCAGCAGCGTGACAGCCATTGATGGCGGCACCACTGTTTTAGACGCATTGAAGCTGATGGCAGATAAAAACATCGGCTCGGTAGTTATTACGGAAGATGGTGAGTACGTGGGCCTGCTTACCGAGCGCGACTATGCCCGCAAGGTGATATTACAAGGAAAATCGTCGCTCGAAACACAGGTACGGGAAATTATGAGCACGGAGTTTCCCCGTATGATCCCCGAAAATACGGTTGAAACCTGCATGCATGTAATGAGCGAGAACAACCTTCGTTACTTGCCGATTTTTAGGGATAACGCCTTGTGCGGTATTATTTCCATCAGCGACGTGGTTACAGAAACCATTATTTCGCACGAAGAAACTATTGAGCAATTGAAGAGCTATATACAATCGTAATTGGTTGATTGAGTTGATTAAGAGAGTGGTTAATTAGGTTAGCAATGGTTTTAAATCTTCAATACTTATTTCATAAATACTCCGCAGCCCGTTTTTGGTTGAATGCAGCAGCTTGTTGATTGCTTAGGCCGTTATTTTGCCGTGTTTGTATACCGGTCGTTCTGTGGTTTCTCTAAAGGAGGTAAAGTAAAGTGTTTTATTATCCCGTGAGAGCCCGGGTGCACTGTCGTTGCCCCTGGTATTTGCCTTGGGGCCCATGTTGATGGGTTCTGTCCAGGTGGTATCTTTTTTAAATGACACCCACAGATCCCCGAAACCTATGCCTTTGCGGTTACTGCTGCAGAAAATGATGAGGCTCTCATCGCCGGCAACAACAGGGTCAAAATCAAAATACTTTTTATCGTTAAACGGCAGCTTCCCCGGCGGCAGATATTTGCCATCTTTAAATTTGCATACATAGATGTCCGCATCGCTTACCCCGTCAGACGAAAAGAAATAAGCATTGCCGTTATCGGCAAACGAAAGATAGGTGGGGTTAATGTCAGCAGGTACAGGCAGGTTAAACAGAACGGGTTTTGAACCTATTTTATCACCATCCAGCTCAACATAAAAATAATGATACTCATAATCTTTAAAGGGCTTTCCATCTATCGGCCTGTCTGATGCGAAATATAAACGCTTGCCATCGGCAGCTACAAAAGGGTCGGTATCCCGGTAAATGCCGGTAAAATTTACAGGCCTCGGGCTTGCCCACCCGGAAGCGCTTTTGGCAGCGCTAAAAATGGCGATGTAACCAAAGTTTATGGCAGACTTACTAAAATATACAGTTGTACCAGCAGGTGTAAATGAAGCATTAAATACAAAATCACCTGCGGATATGATATCCTTTCCAAAGATCCGCGCAGAATCCCAGAGGTTAACCGTTTTGGAATCCTGTGCATAGGTTGTGACATAGGTTAATAATAGGCAGCTGATAAATAATATTCTTTTCATAAGCTTTTTGGCAAATGAAGGAAGTGCTGTATTATTAGGGAAATTTATTCAATGGTTGGCAGGGGATTTTTAATGGATTGCTCATACCCCAACATTTTTTGCTACCTTGCATACCTCATCACCTATTAAGTATAGTGACATTCAAGGATTTCAAATTTAACAACGATTTATTCGAAGGCATCGAGAGCATGGGGTTCACCACTCCAACCCCAATACAAGAGATGGCCATACCGATCATATTAAACGGACAAGATATTATTGCTTGTGCGCAAACAGGTACAGGCAAAACAGGTGCATACCTGCTGCCGGTGCTTGATCATATCGGCAAAACCAATAAGCACCATACCAGCACGCTTATTTTAGCACCAACGCGTGAGCTTGCCCAGCAGATAGATCAGCAGGTGGAAGGCCTGGCCTATTTTACCGGCATCAGCTCCATTGCCGTGTTTGGTGGGGGCGATGGCAGTGCTTACGAGCAGCAGCGCCGGGGCATTCAAAATAATGTGAACATTATTATAGCCACACCGGGCAGGCTGATTGCCCACCTTACATCTGGCGTGTTAAAGCTTAACCACTTAACCCACCTGGTATTGGATGAGGCAGACCGCATGCTGGATATGGGTTTCTCAGATGATATTATGAAGATCATCAGCTACCTGCCTAAAACCAGGCAAACGCTGTTATTTTCAGCTACTATGCCGGGGCGGATCCGTTCATTGGCTAAGTCGGTTTTAATTAACCCGGAGCAGATAAATATTGCGTTATCACAGCCCGCAGTAGGGATTGATCAGCAGATCTACCGCGTACACGATCAGCAAAAAACACCTTTGCTGCAATTGATCCTAAAAAACGGGGCCTATGCAAGTACCATCATTTTTGCATCAAGGAAAGAGATCGTAAAATCGCTTACAAAAGAATTAAAGGCGGCCCGCGTTAATGTTAGCGCTTTCCACTCCGACCTGGAACAGAGAGAACGCGAAGAAATTTTGCTGAGCTTTAAAAACAAGCAGCTTCCTGTAATTATTGGTACCGATGCCCTTTCGCGCGGAATTGATGTAGAGGGGATTGACCTGGTGATCAACTATGATGTACCCGGCGATCCGGAAGATTATATCCATCGCATTGGCCGCACAGCACGTGCAGAAACTACTGGCACAGCCATCACTTTTGTAAATCATCGTGATGAGCGCAAGCTGAAAAGCATTGAACAGCTGATAGACAAGCCTATCCGCCTGATCGATGTGCCTGACGAGCTGAAATCTATCGAGATGGTTAAACATGAACACTCGCCAAATAAACGGCCGCAGCAAAGGCGGTGGGGCAATAAAAGCAAACCAAGGAAATAATTGTATTTGCCTTGCTACCATTTGGCCCTTTGTTGGTGACAAGTCAGGCGTGAATAACAGAGATTTATTAAAATGATGCTTAAAAGGATTTTAATTACGATGCTGGTAGCTCAATGCGGCATCGCGTTAGCACAAAAAAAAGAATATTCCGGCAACCCCATATTTAAAGGTTGGTATGCCGATCCGGAAGCAAAGATCTTTGATAAAACTTATTGGGTGTACCCTACCTACTCGGCAAAGTATAACGAGCAGGTTTTTATGGATGCCTTTTCATCAACCGATTTGGTACACTGGACTAAGCACGAACACGTAATTGACAGCAGCACGGTTAAATGGGTTAAAAGGGCCTTATGGGCACCGGCAGTTACCAAAAAGGATGGTAAATACTATTTGTTTTTCGGTGCGAATGATATTCATGATGATCAGAAAGAAATTGGCGGCATAGGCGTTGCAGTGGCTGATAATCCGGGCGGACCGTTTAAAGATTATCTTGGCAAGCCGCTCATTGGTAAAATTTACAATAAGGCCCAGCCAATCGACCAATTTGTTTATAAAGACGATGACGGTCAGTATTATATGATCTACGGCGGATGGGGACAATGCAATATAGTTAAGCTGAATAAAGATTTTACAGGCTTTATCCCTTTTAAGGATGGCGAAACCTTTAAACGCATTACACCGAAAGATTATGTTGAAGGCCCCGTTATGTTTAAGCGCAAGGGCAAATATTATTTAATGTGGAGCGAAGGCGGCTGGACAGGTCCGGATTACCGGGTGGCATATGCCATAGGCAATACGCCCATTGGTCCGTTTAAACGGATAGCCACCATATTAAAGCAGGATGTAAATATTGCAACCGGTGCAGGCCATCACTCGGTTATAAATGTGCCTGGCACTAATGAATGGTATATTATATATCACCGTCGTCCGCTTGGCGAAACTGATGGCAATCACCGGGTTACCTGCATTGATAAAATGTATTTTGATGCCAATGGATTAATAAAGCCCGTTAAGATCACGAATGAAGGGGTGGATGCAAGGGTGATAAAATAAATTGTTATTGGTGGGTTATTCCTCCTCCAGGTCTTCTGCTGCAAAAGTATTGCCCTGGCTGATATCGCCGGTATCAAAACCTTTTTTAAACCAATAGGCCCGTTGTTTTGATGTGCCGTGGGTAAAGCTGTCGGGCTCTACCCGGCCCTGGTATTTTTGCTGCATGCGGTCATCACCAATGGCATTTGCCGCTACAAGAGCCGAATCGATATCTGAACGGTTAATCACAATATTATTCTCGTGATTTTTTTCTGTATAATGCGCCCAAATTCCGGCATAAAAATCGGCCTGCAATTCAAGCTTAACAGATAATTTGTTATATGCCTTTTTACTCATCCTTTGGCGGGCCTCGTCCATTTTTTGGGAGATGCCCAGCAGGTTTTGCACATGGTGGCCGACCTCATGCGCAATTACATAAGCCGCCGCAAATTCGCCCGGCGCCTGGAAACGCTGCTGCATTTCAGCAAAGAACGAGGTATCCAAATATACTTTCTGATCAGCCGGACAATAGAACGGGCCAGTAGCGGAGCTTGCAAAACCGCAGCCTTCGGCATCAACTCCTTCGCTGTAAAGGTGCAATGTAGGTTTGGTATAAGTGCGGTTCATACTGCTGAATATATTATCCCAAACATCCTCTGTTCCGGCTAATATCACCCTTGCAAATTTTTTCTGATTCCCTTCCGGGCCATTGGATATGCGGGTGTTTTGTTGTTGTGTACTATCGTTGCCGCCCTGTCCATTTAATAGCTGCACCGGGTTAACCCCGGTAAATAAGTAGATGAGCAAGCCGATAAAACCAATTATACCGCCGCCAAAAAAAAGTCCCCGGCCGCCGCCACCACTGCTGCTGCCTTCTTCAACATTATCACTTTCGCGTCCGCCAAACCATTGCATAATTTTAGTATTTGCTGTTAAGGGGTAACAGGGATTTGGGGGGATTGTTTATTTGTGAATAATCCTGCTTAAGCTTTACACATTTACCCAAACAATGCACTGCTCAAATACCGGTCTCCTCTGTCGCAGCAAACAAAAACTATAGTGCCTTCGGTTAACTCCTGTGCAACTTTTATGGCTGCTGACATTGCGCCTCCGCTGCTCATGCCAGCGAAAATACCTTCTTCTTTCGCCAGTCTGCGGGCCATTATTACGGATTCTTCTTCGGAGATGTCCAAAACCCTATCCACGCGTTCAGGCTCAAATATTTTAGGCAGGTATTCAACCGGCCAGCGGCGGATACCGGGGATTGATGAGCCGTCAGTTGGCTGGCAGCCTATAATTTGAATATCGGGGTTTATCTCTTTAAAATACCTTGAATTACCCATAATAGTGCCGGTTGTACCCATCGCACTTACAAAATGGGTTATCTGCCCTTCGGTATCACGCCAGATCTCGGGGCCGGTAGTTTTGTAGTGGGCAAGGTAATTATCGGGATTGGCAAACTGGTTCAGCAAAAAGTAATCGCCTGTTGCGCCTTTTTCCTCGGCATAATCGCGGCAAAGCTCAATACCCTCCAATAAGGTCACCTTAGCGCCGAAAGCTTCCATGGTTAAGGTACGCTCGCGGGTTGAGCTTGATGGCATTACCAGCTCAATTTCTAATCCAAATAAACAGGCGATCATAGCCAGTGCAATTCCGGTATTTCCGCTGGTAGCTTCAACCAGTTTGGTTCCCTTCTTTATATCGCCGCGTTCTAAAGCGCTCCTGATCATATTCAATGCAGCCCTGTCTTTCACACTTCCGCCAGGGTTATTCCCTTCCAATTTGGCAAAAATACGGACATTGGGATTTGGGTTCAGTCTTTTTATTTCGGCCATAGGCGTATTGCCTATCAGATCAATTATTCCAGCCATAGTTTTTAATCTTTATTTTTATCTAATACAATAAGTGCAGGCTTATGATAAACCGTTGAGTTTGGCTTGACGCTTTTGGTGAGCCAAACATTACCACCAATGGTACTGTGCTGCCCTATAACAGTTTCACCGCCAAGGATGGTGGCACCTGAATAAATCACCACATAATCTTCAACGGTTGGGTGCCTTTTGGTAAAGGCCATGCTTTTGGCAACGCTTAATGCCCCCAGCGTAACGCCCTGGTAAAGCTTTACATGACGGCCAATTACGCAGCTTTCGCCTATAACTATGCCTGTACCGTGGTCAATATGAAAATACTCGCCGATTTCTGCAGCCGGGTGAATGTCAATCCCGGTTTTGGAATGAGCATATTCTGTCAAAATTCTTGGCAGCAAGGGCACGTTGTGTTTGTATAAAATATGGGCCAAACGGTAAAACGATATGGCGAAAAAGCCGGGATAAGTTCTTATCACTTCAAACTCGGTGCGGGCAGCAGGGTCGCCCTCAAAAATTTCCTGGATATCGGTGTTCAACAAGCGATACAATGCCGGCAACTGTTCAAAAATAGCCCTCGATAGCTGTTCATTATTGCAGCCTTCACAGGCTTGGGTAGCACCCATTACAAGGCACAGCTCATTTTCAAGCATTTTAAACTCCCATTTTAACTGGTCGACAGCATTAAAATCCTGCTTTGATTGTTCAGGAAATAATAGCCGGATAACCTGCAATGCCCAGGCCGTAATTTCCCTGTTTGACGGCACCGCCTCAACATGCTTGTGTTTATCAAATAATTGCAGGTAAAACTGATCGTCCATTTTTTATTTAAGTCTTTAATCGAAAGTTTATAATCTTAAGTAATAACCCGCACAGTAAATAATGGTTTTGACTCCGTACCTACCGCTTTGTGCTTAGACTTAATAACTACAAGTTTATGTAAAATAATGTTGTTGATTTGTAAAAAGACGCAGATACAGAGATTAGTGGCTGGAGATTAATTATTTTAAACCAAATCTAATCTCTTAAATCTAATTTCTGATCACCAAAAAATATTTGTTTAGTGTAAACAATACACTATATTTACAATCACCAATTTAAAAACCATGAGTACCAGGAGATCATTTATTAAAACTTCGGCTGTGCTTTCAGCCGGGTTATTAGTTGCCCCTAAATTATTTGCGTACGACAAAAAATATATTGGGCTTCAATTGTACACAGTTAGAGATGCTATGGGAGCTGACCCGGTAGCAGCTTTGGCTAAGGTTGCACAAATAGGCTATACCTCGGTTGAGGGCGCCACCTATACGGGCAGCGAGCTGTTTTACGGAATGGATTCAGCTAAGTTTTCAAAGCTTTTAAAGGATAGTGGACTGATAATGCCAAGCAGCCACTACCGTTTGGGCGAAGACGGCAAAGATGTGAAGGGCACCCTGTTAAACGACTGGAGTAAAGCCGTTGATGATGCAGCAGCGGTTGGCGTTAAATATATGGTATGTGCATGGCTGTCACCAGCAGAACGCGGAACGCTTGACCATTACAAAAAAATAGGTGCGGACATGAATACAGCCGGAGAGATCTGCAAAAAGGCGGGCATCCAGCTTTGCTACCATAACCACGACTTTGAATTTATACAGGAAGACGGTAAATATCCATACGAGACATTGCTTGCCAATACCGACAAAAACCTGGTAAAAATGGAAATGGACCTTTATTGGGTAACCAAAGCCAACCAGGACCCTATCGCGTTGATCAATGAGCATCCCGGCCGTTTCCCGCTGTGGCATGTTAAGGATATGGATAAAACAGAAAAACGCATGTTTACCGAAGTTGGTAATGGCGTAATTGATTTCAAAAATATATTTAAACATGCCAATAAAGCAGGCATGAAATACTTCTTTGTTGAGCAGGATGTTTGCCCCGGCAATCCTTTTGACAGCATTACCAAAAGTATTACCTACATAAAAAGTAATTTAGTTTAAAAATCTTTCAATCAATCAACTCAGGCCGGGTCTTCAATTGAAGTGCCCGGTTTTTTTATGGGGTTAATACTTCAATGGTACTTTGATCGGGGCCGCCGCCACGGTTAGCAGCGCCTGCTGCTATATAGATCTTGTTTTTGTAAGATAGCGCCCCGGTATCATGCCGGCCGGTTACCAGGTTGGCAAGCTTGGTCCAGCTCCCTGTTTTGGGATCAAAAGCCTCCGCTTCATGGTGCGATTCTTTTTGGGTGATGCTCTCGCCGCCAATTACCACCAGCTTTTGTTTCCAGGCAACAGCGGTACAGCCCGCCCGTAGCGCAGGTAAGTTCTGACTCGCCGGCAAGGTTTTCCATGTTTGGGTTTTAAAATCGAACACGTCAACTTCAGGGATAGTAAGCTGGATCACTTCATTTGTTTTTGCAGATGTGCGCCTGCCGCCAGCCAAATAAAGCTGCTTGTCAATAACCACGGCATGAAAATGATCGCGGCCCCGCGGGGCATCAGGCAAAGTTCTCCAGCTGCCGGTTTCGGGGTTAAACTCATCCATCCAGTTTACAGTTCCATCAAAATGACCGTCACGGATGCCGCCAATCAGATAGATCTTGTTATTATAAACTACGGTGCCGCCCGAGCCCCGCAACCTGCCGGGCGGCATTGTGGGTCCCTTTTGCCATTCGTCTTTTTGGATGTTATAGATATAAATATTTTCCAGTGGCTTTTCATGCGGGTAGCCGCCTGCCATCCCCCCAATTACATAGACCTGGTTTTTATAAGTCACCGCCTGGAAGTGATGCATTTCAAACGGCGTATTGTTTTTGTGGATCCATGAATTTGTTTTGGGGTCGAACACATCAACAGATTTAATACCCCTGCCGCCAATCAAATAAAATTGCTTGTTTGCTTCAACAAAACCACAATCCTCCCTTTTTACCGGCTCGCCTTGTGTGGTAATTATTTGCCAGCTGTGCGCTTTGTTTGTTTGGACGGTATCCTGGGCTTTTAAAATATAGGCAAAGCCCATTAGGGCAATAAGGCTGGCGATAAACTTATTCATCATAATTGGTTTGTTTAAAAATAGGACAAATATTTGAGGATCTGCTCAAACATTACTACAGCTTATAGGAAACAAAGGTACTTTTCCGCTCCATCTGCCCGTCCTTATGCTGATGTATGAATGATTTGAATTATTTTAGGCGTTTGTGCGCATAAGGTTAAAGAGAGCATAATTAGTTATAAATGATAAATCGCTGTTCAACAAATTCATCGTAAATTATAACATGAATAAGCGACCAGTTATTTATTTCATAAAACAGTATATAACCCGTAAACGGGGCGCATCAGGTATCTGCATAACAAAAAATATTAAATGATCCGTTTTTTCCCCATTCTCATTTTATTTCTAATCTCGCTCCTTTGTATTTTTAAAGCGCCTGAATATCATTTATGGCTGCTGGCAATTGTGGTAACTGAATTCCCTTTATTATTTATTGGCGTTACTGCATTATTAACCGCATCGGGTTTTTGGGTGCAGCGCTATCAGCTGGCCGGTACTATTTTGGGGCTGGCCACGCTGGGTATTTTTCTTTCACCAATTTTTAGAGCTTATTGGGTGTCAAAAAATATTAAACAGGATATGATTTATTCTTTAGGTGGTATTTATACCGATAGCTCGCCTGTTATATCATATGGACTCAGCATTGAGGATTTATTTAAAAGAACAAAAGATATTCCTTACCAAACTTTAACTTATGTAAAGTACGCTGATACTTCGATGAGCCTTGATCTTTACCCTTCGCAAATAGCAGGTAATAAACCTTGTATAATAGTAGTTCATGGCGGCTCATGGGCCGGAGGTGATAGCCGGCAATTACCCGAATTAAATGGTTACCTCGCTGCAAAAGGCTATAATGTTGCTTCTATAAACTATCGCCTGGCACCTAAATACCAAACCCCGGCCCCGGTTAAAGATGTAGAGGCTGCTATGGCTTATCTCAAAAAACATGCTGATGAATTACATATAGATACCAATAATTTTGTTTTACTGGGCCGCTCCGCTGGTGCACAGATAGCTTTATTGGGTGCATATACCATGCATGATCCTGCATTAAAAGGTGTAATTGATTTTTACGGACCTGCGGATATGGTTTGGGGCTACTCTGTACCATCAAGTCCGTGGATAATGGATTCGCGAAAAGTTATGGAGAATTACATTGGGGGGGCCTATAGCCAGGTGCCAAAGAAGTATGCAGCCTGCTCCCCATTGGAGTTTGTTGATAAACGGTCTGTTCCAACACTTATCATTCATGGAGATAATGACGTGCTGGTATCGCCGGAGCACAGCCGTCGCCTTAACTTAAAATTACAGCAAAACGGCATCAAACATTATTTGTTAAAGCTGCCCTGGGCAACCCACGGATTTGATTATAATTTGAATGGCCCGGGCGGACAGCTATCAACCTATGCAGTTGAATTTTTTTTAAATACAGTAACCAAGGCTCGTTAATGGAGTGATAAAGTTTAGCTTATAGTTAACAGTTCATAGTCGGATTACCTACCATCAACTACGGCCAACTGCTCACTGCCCCCTGCCAACTTTCTTCAAAGCCTTCTCTTTGAAGCGGGTAAAGAAAATAAACGCGGCCAGGCAAAGCGCAAACCCGCAAATACCGTTAAGGCGCAAGCCAAAGTCGTGGCCGGGATCTATTCCATAAACGGTAAGGAAGGCAAATAGGGCTATACCTAATGTTTGCCCCAGTTTTACAGATAGGTATTTAACAGCAAAGAACATCCCTTCATTATTTTCCCCGGTATCAATGGCATCTTTTTCAGCAATTTCGGCAAGTATGGCATTGGGTAAGATCCCCAGGGAAGCCAGCGGAAATGCGGTGCAAAGCACGAGGGTATAAACCTGCACTTCAGGCGAAACCGGGAATTTTCCTAAGAAATAAATCATGGCAAATATCAGGCTGAGCAACGCGAATGAAAACAGTACGATTGGCTTTTTGCCGATCTTTTTTGATAGGTAATTTATCAGAGGGTAAAACACCAGCGAAACCACTACCATTACGCCCATTAACGGGCCGCCCATTGATTTGGGCAGGTTAAGAAGCACTGTAATAAAAAACAGCAAGCCGCTTGACATGATACTGAGCGCCATATAAAACGAAAAATCAGCGAGCAAATAGTATTTAAAATTCCGTTGACTAAACGTTTTACGGATAGCCTGTAATATAGGTAAATGTGATGGCTTGCTTTCAGAATACTTTTTTTCATCAATGGCAAATACCGGTACCAGCATAATTAAACCTGCAAAAACACAAAGGCCCCAAACAGTGTACTGAACTGCGGTGTCCCGGTTGGTTATATGAAAGGAGTTTTGTACCAGGTCTGCAAAGTTATTTACCATTGCCCCGATAATAATACCTATTACAAAACCGACCTGCTGTAAAGAAGAAAGCTTAACTTTTTCGGCAGATGTGCTGGTAAGTTCAGGTAATAAGGCATTATAAGGAATTACATAAGCGGTTACACTCATAAAAAAGAAGATGAGTGTAAACGTTAACCATACAGCATTGTGAACGCTTTCTGCTTTAACCAGCGGACAAAAAGTTAGTCCGCAAAAAAGAATGGCCGGTAAAATGGCCCATTTCATAAAGGGGATGCGACGGCCTTTGGGGTTGTGGCTTTTATCGCTTAGCGAGGCTATAAACGGGTCAAAAACAGCATCAACCAAACGGCCTGATGTTAAAACAACCGCCATGACATTAAATACCCCAAACAGAAGCAATTGCGGAACAAGGGGAATTAACCCTGAATTTGAGGGCGCCAAATAAAAATAAGGCAGCATCACAATAATAATATTGGTCATAATGCTCCAGCCTATCATGCCGCAGGCATAGGCAAGTTGTTTTGGAAAAGGAAGCTTTGTAACCGGCATGCGCATGCAATATGCAAATATTAAGTGTATATCTAATAGTGTTTAAGTCCTAATAAATGCTTTATGCATGTTAAGTGAATTATACCTTTAACCAAAACAGGTGCAAGTTTGAACTTTAAAATACGTGGGGGTATGAAAATGAAAGATGTTTTTATATTTATGTTTTAGTTTTTTCGGCGTTAAGCTACTGACAGAATAAGCAGATTAATGTAAAAACCAGGCTTAAAAGATTTCGTGACATTCGGCACCTGTCTCAATATAAGGGGCATGCATATATAGGAAAAATCAACCTATGAGACAACCGGGGAAAAACAATAACAGATTTAGCGGCCCGTTATGGCAACGGCAAATCCAAATAGGGGAATAGCTACAGGTAATCTCAGCCAAAAAGGAATCAAGTATTTACGCTTGCAACAGCAATCTTTATTTTGTATTTTTGATTAAAAGGAGTGGTATCATGTACTCGGAAACAAAAAAATTACATTTAATAGAAGAACTATTAAAGGTTGATAGTGATACAGTCTTAGCAGAACTTGAAACAGTTTTGGCTAAATCAAAAGGACGACTGCCTCGCAGCCAAAGTTATCAAGATTTTAAAGGAACGCTGTCTTTAGAAGAAGTGAATGAACTTGAACGTATAATAGAAGACGGGTGCGAACAAATAAATGAAGATGACTGGAAATAACTGTTTGTTGGATACCAGCATCATAATTCACACCTTTAAAAACAACGATTTAACCACCCAACTCCATACTTTTTCAGAAATATTTATTCCGTCAATTGCCGTCGGGGAGTTATATTACGGGGCTTATCGCTCTGCAAACGTAAAAAAGCACCTTGACCAATTACACCAATTCTTGCAAAATTATGCAGTATTAATGCCAGACGTTGCTACAGCAGATTTTTATGGGGGTATTAAAGCTGCACTAAAGAATAAAGGTAAACCTATACCTGAAAATGACATTTGGATAGCAGCTATAGCTGTTCAATTTAACTTGCCACTTTTTACACTTGATAAGCATTTTCTAGAAATAGATAACATTATATTGGTTTAACTACAATCCAGAATAATAATCATATCCTTCCTCGGCCCAATAATCCCTGGGGCGGGTGTTGCTGAAGGTTATTGTGCCAATGCGTTTAAGGTTTTTTATACCGTATTTTACCGGGATGATAAGACGCAAAGGCGCACCATGTTCTAACGGGAGCAGCTTATCATTCATCTCATAGGCCAGCAGGGTTTGGGGGTGCATGGCGCTTGGCATGTCTAAGCCTACATAATAGCCGTTGTCAGGGGTCTCCATCCCCACGTATTCCATTTTTGCATAGTCATCCAGCTGGTATTGTTTTATAAAATCGCTGAACTTTACACCGGCCCAATGCGAGATCTGGTCCCAGCCTTCCACGCATTTAAAATCATAGATGATCTCGGTTTTTGGTAAGGCCATCAGCTCTTGTAAACTAACCTGCAATACCTCACCGCCCTTTTTCTTTACCTGTAATTTCCAGGTTGCAGGGTCAAACTTTTTGGCTGCCTCAATGCCAATGTCGCTGTTAACCCGCACATGTTTGGCCGCCATTGACTTGGGGTAGGTTTTAACCAGGTGGTTATCACTGAATACCCTCCTGAAAAGCAACTCGGTTTTGTTAAGCGCCTTGCGGAGCGGTTTGCGGGCGCCTGCTGTTATGCCGCCTGCGGCTTCCTTCGGAGATTTATAGAGCCATCGCCATCCTTCATAAGCACCACCGGCTAAGATTGCGAAGCTGGCAAATGATATAAAGTTGCGCCTGTTTATCTTCTGCTCAATGGTAAGCGGCTTTTTTGTTTTTTTATTTGGAGTGCTCATCGTTGTTTGTTTGAATAGCTGGTTGAGGGGTTTCATTAACTACTTCAAAGCCCGAAATAACTGATCTGAAATTATTCCATCCCGCCAGGAAAACCTGCACAACATGGATCACGAAGAAGAACACATAGCCAAGCGTTAAGGCAAAATGAAGGATCCTGGCAAAATGATAACCGCCGCACATCCACACCAAATAATTAAACTGCACCGGTTTATAAATCGCCAAACCTGTAACCACCGAGCCGATGCCCATAAGAACAATAGCCGTATAAGCTATGCGCTGAGCAGCGTTATATTTTTTTTGCGGCGGTGCCATTTTGCGGATGTGCAGATCATGCAGCAGCACCAGCCAGGCTTCTTTAAACGAGTTCTTTTTTGGTACCAGCTCGCGCCAGTCGCCGGATATGGTGGTGTATAAAATATACAGGATGCCGTTGAGTGCAAAAAACCACATAAACAGGAAATGAAATGCCATACCTTCGGATAAACGATGCGGGATCTTTAAGGCATGATAAAACCAATCGGGAAAAAAGCGGAAAAAAGTATGGCCAAACAGGGTAAACTTATATTCGTCATTTGCCCAGTAGATCAGCATGCCGCTCCAGATCATAATGGTGAGAATGGGGAAGTTTACCCAATGGCACCACCGCATGGCTAAGGAGTGTTTTTCTTTTATGGCTTTCATCATATTTATGTGTAACCGGATGTAAAGTTAGCTAAAAATAATACTAATTAGCTCCCTTTACAGTTGTCGACCAGGGAAATCGCTTTTAAAAAACTACGAATATTTTTTGGCTAAAGCCTGACTAATTTCTGCCAATTAAACCGTTGGCTGAAGCCCAACGGCAATGATTTAAGGACTGATCCACTTTTAAAGTAGCTAAACGTTCATTGCCGTCCCATTTATGGGGCGGTAGCGAAGGAACGAAAAGCGGCTTCAGCCAAAATTTGCCATCCAGATATTTTAAAAGCGATTTCCCTGAGCTGCTGACGCCATTGCTTCGTTGGAAAACGCCGCCCTGCCTGCCCCTGTAACTGCACCGGTTATCTTGTTTTGTAAAAAGCCAACTATCTCCCATTTTTTTGCGTCAAAACCATGTGGCAAGATAATACCTGCTGTGCCGTTATTTGTACTTAAAACTACCTGCTGCAGTTTGCGTACAATTTGAACATGCGATAACGTCCTGCCGCTATTTTCACCAGCCGCTACTTTTGAAGTTGCCGCTTTTTCCAAAATAGCTACCTGCAATACCGTGTTTTTATCGATACCCTCAACGGTATATTTAAGGCTGGCCTGTTTTTGATCAATGGCAGAAACATTCAGATCCACCCGGGCAGTTGCTGCTTTTTGAAGACCGGTACGGATTGCGTTGCGAAGCGTGCCTTCCTGCGAGCCAACAAATTCAGTTTTTCCATTTACTACTATCTGCGGCGTGTAAACACCTTGCAGGTTTAAATACCTGGCATAATCATGCTGCCTTTTCGAAAAATCGGCGCTGCTAAACTGGTCCTTCCAGCCTAAACGGTTCCAATAGTCAACATGAAAGGCCAGGATATAAACCGGCTTGTCCTTGCTTTCTTTTTCAATTTTGGCAACCAGCTCATCTGCCGGCGGACAGCTTGAGCAGCCCTCGGAGGTAAACAGCTCAACAACTGCAAAGCCTTTGCTCTCTAAGTTTACTTTGTTTAACAGCTTAACATTAATAAAAGCTGTTGATGCCAGGGCCGCCGCACCAAACAGGGCGGCAAAGCCGAATATTTTTATCGATCTCATTATAGTATCATTTACTGTTTATTTACGTTTTTATTGTTTAGTCGGATTGGGCTTTAATTCCTTACAATAAAATTAGACCTTTTTATTTTTAGAAATAAAAGTGAATCAACTTGTATAAACTTGTACAGGATTGTGGTGAAAGGGCAATTTCATTAAGCTAAAGAAGACTAACGTTAGGGCTCATTTTATGCGAAAGTTAAAGTCACCCGGTTACCGGGAACGCGGGCACAAGCCGGAGACGCTGTGGCAATGAGGAATATATAAGGCCCTAATCAAACAAAATACCCAAACATCGGATGATGCGATGTTGCCCGGCTATTACAGGAATAGCATCAAAAATCAGCACCCGCTAATTCAAAAAACCTATATCCCCGAATATATTAGCATCCCCAAACCGCCGATAAACAATAGGAACATAGCCGTAATCAGGCCGCCTGTAGATTCTCCTTTTTGTTTAAATTCCTTCCAGATAAAAACGCCCCATAATGCTGCAACCATGGTTGCGCCCTGGCCAAGGCCGTATGATATTGCCGGTCCGGCCTTACCGGCGGCAATCAGGTTGAATGAATTACCTATGCCCCATATTACACCGCCAAGTATGCCGGTAAAGTGCAGGGAGAGTTTTCCTTTAAACCAGGCTGCGTAGCTGGTTGGCGCCCCTTCAAATGGTTTGTAAATGAGGATGCTGTTGAAAATAAAATTACTGATAATATGCCCAGCGAAAAAATAAATACGGCGGTATAGGGCGTCATTTTGCCAACAGCAGGCTGTTGAAAATTTGAAAGATCCATAGAGGAGGCGATGAACCTGTAAAATAATGACATCAGTAAACCAGCCAAAACCGAGATCAGCAGGCCTTTGAACGATAGTTTCTTTTCATTCCTTCTCGATTTTTGATGCGCTATAGCATTCACAATGATGGCGGCCATAATTAAAACTATGCCGATAACAATGTATTGCAGGTTACCCTGCGGCGCTGTTACGTAATTGATGATAACGCCAACAATTAAGGCGATGCCAATACCAACCGGGAAGGCTACTGCCATGCCGGCAATAGAAATAGCGGCTGACAATAAAATATTTGCGGCGTTAAATATAACGCCGCCTATAATGGCTTTGATAATGCTGTCGCTGTCGGCCTGTTTTAGGTCCGCTAAAAAGCTCCTGCCACCATGGCCGTAACTGCCCAGGGTTAATGCCGAAAGCAAGGAAAAAAGCACGACGCCAATAACGTAATCCCAATAAAACAGCTCGAACCGCCAATTTTTACCGGCAATTTTTTGGGTGTTGGCCCACGAGCCCCAGCAAATCATGGTGATGATACAGAATATTACTGCTACAGGATAGGTTGAAATGATAAACATATTTTTAAGAATCAGGTTAAAACGCGTTTAATTCATCCAGGTAAGGGGCAGACGACTGCGCGCCCATTCTGCATACCGAAATGGATGCCGCCCGGACGGCAAAAGGAACGGCCTCCAAAATGCCTTTCCCGTTAAAAAGCGCCACAGCCAGGGCGCCATTAAAAACATCTCCGGCAGCGGTAGTATCAATGGCATTGCAAACCGGGGCCTCAAAAAAATGACACACGCCATCATGAAGCAGTAGCGCACCTTCGGCGCCCATGGTAATAATAACGGTTTCAACGCCCTTTGCAGCCAGCAGCCGTGCAGCAGCTTCGGCACTTTGCCTGTTGATAACCTTAATCCCCGAAAGCAATCCGGCTTCGGTTTCATTGGGCGTAATGATAGAGATCTTACGCAGCAATTCATCAGGGAGCAGATATGCCGGGGCCGGGTTCAGCATTACTTTTACACTTTTTTCAGCTGCCAGGTTTACTACATACTCAACCGTTTCAAAAGGAATTTCGAGTTGAATTAATATTAAAGCGGCATTTTCTATAATGTGTTTTGCCTTCTGCAGGTCTGCAGGTTTCAAAGCGGCATTGGCGCCCGACGCAACAACAATACAGTTTTCTCCATTGGCATCTACCGTTATCAGGGCTACACCTGATGGATTTTCTGCATCCGGAATAATATAGCCGGGATCTATCCCCTCCTGTTTAAACAGTTCAATTGCCTGTTTGCCAAAAATATCTTCCCCTGTTTTGGCAATAAAAACAACATTGCCGCCTAAACGTGCAGCAGCAACAGCCTGGTTTGCCCCCTTACCCCCGGCATTCATCATAAAGGTGCCGCCCAAAACGGTTTCGCCGGGAGCAGGCAAACGCCCGGCCTTAATAACCATGTCGGTATTTGAGCTTCCAATTACAACAATAAAGGGTTTCATCAGGTTATTGGTTTTATACTTTTAAAGCAGGCGGGATGGATCTGATAAATATAGATCCATTTAAAATTAACATTGAATTTAGAAGATTTTTCTTTTAAAAAAGAAAATATTTAAGCCGGAACGGAAAGATCCGGTTACATGCCGCCAAAAGGAAAGAACCATTCACCATTAAAATTACTATCAATAACCACTATCTTTGCCCCATGCTGCTCCTAATCTCATATCTCACATCTCCTATCTCAAATCTATGAGAATCATGGCTTTTGATTACGGTACCAAACGCATCGGCATTGCCGTTACCGACCCCATGCAGATCATCGCAACCGGACTGGACACCATCCACCCGCTCCACATCATCGATTACCTTAAAAAATATCTCCAAACCGAGCAGGTAGAACGCTTCGTAGTTGGCGAGCCCAAGCAGATGGATAACACCCCATCCCAGTCAGCTATCCATGTTAAGGGATTTGTAAATCTCCTCAAGAAAACCTTCCCCGAAATCCCCATAGAAATGCTGGATGAGCGGTTTACCTCAAAAATGGCATCAGCAACCATTGCACAAAGCGGCATGAACAAAAAACACCGGCAGAATAAAGAATTGGTGGATACGATCTCGGCGGTGATCCTTTTACAGTCTTTTATGGAGAAGAGCAGGTTTTAAATCGCTTCTTTTTTGCCTGTCCGGGTACTTGCATGAGTGAAGGACAATTTTTAAAATACAGACCTATCAATCTTTACATCACTGATCTTCAAGGCACTTTTTAACCGCATCTTTACTTTTTCCAATTCCGGAGCATTCTTAGTACCCTGACAGGCCAGTTGAAGCCCGGTTAGCGCCCAGCCGTTATTCGGATTGATGAACAGATCTTTATTAAGCACGGCTATTGCCTGGTCATATTTTCCGGCTTTGATTAAAACATCGGCGAGGTAATGTCTCGTAGGTAACGGCCAGTCACGCGGCTCGTTATAGATCAAATTATCTTCGGCTGTAACGGCTTTTTGCAAGTATTCTATAGCCTTCACATCTTGTTTTTCGGCTGATGCCAGTACTCCCTGCAGTATCAAACGCGCAACATATGAAGCTTCATAAGCGCTGCTGAAATTATCCAGCGGAGATTTTAGCACTTTATCCTGGATCTTCCGTTCAAGTTTGTTCAGCTCTGCTTTTGCCTTTACCGTATTGCCTTTAGCGCAATAAGCCATTCCTCTTGAAAAATGCTGTAATAATGATGCATAAGGCAATTCTTCATTTACCCTGGTATTTAAAACCTCATCCCATTTTCCAAACCGTACATTGGTTATCAAAGGCTGCACATACAAGTACTGAAAAAAATTTCCATCAGCTGCTTTTGACTTCAAATAATTTGACGGTACCAGGCCTTGAAGCTCTTTTGCACCATCGATGGCTACTTTATAAGCACCGCCCATTTGTGCACAGTTAACTTTAAGATGGATGTTATGAGCCTCGTATAACACTTCATTATCGGCGACGGGTTTATATTGCTTAACGGATGCCCTATAACCTGCAACCGCTGCATTGTTGTTATTTATACCTTGCTGGTAGTACCCTGTACGGATATAAATATGAGATGGCATATGCGTTACGTGCGATACCGAAGGCATCAGCGTATCCAGCACATGGGCGCTTCTTAAGGCTAACTCCGGCGTCCCGGATGCTTCAAGGGTGTGGATATAATAGTGATTGGCACCGGGATGGTTTGGACAAATCACCAAGGCCTCTTCTAATAACGACCGGATACGCGGCGTCCAGGGTTTAGGTTTAAAATCATGCGTGTACAGGTCCCATGGGTGTAATAAAAGCAGGGCATCCGCATATAAAGTAACTACGTCGGCATTATGCGGATATTTTTCATAAACCTTTTGCATGGCGCCGGCATAATTTATTCTTAGTTGCTTTACGCTGATCGCGGAATCGTCGGAATATCGCTGTTGAATGGCGTTTATAAGATCCTTTTCAACCGGTGTGCAGTTGATGGTTAACGCGGCGCTTCGCGAAGCAGATTCGTAAGAGGTTAATGACGGCTTGTAGTCGTTTGCGTAGTTAATGGTTGGGCCCATGGCTAATGCCTTTCCATACCAGGCCATTGCGCAGGCTGGATCAATTTTGGCTGCTTTGGTAAATGAAGCATAAGCCTCAATCGTATGAAAAGCATAGTACATACTTAAGCCCTGGTTGAAATAAAATTGTGCACTGTCTGACGTGGTGGTAATTTTCATGGAGTAATTGCCCCAGCCCCTCATTGGCGGAATGTCAGCAACAAGGCTATCCTCAATAATTGGTGGCGCACAAACCGATATATGACGTGGCAATAACGTAACCGTCTTACCAATCACGGTGACAGCTTTTTTTGACAACCTGTAATAAAAAGACTGAGCTGTAATAAAAGCTATAACAAGTGCCAGGCCGAAGATATAGGCATGCTTTTTCATTGTAAATATATGGCTACGTGCAGGTTATACTATAAATTTACGACTATTTGCTATATCGGCAATAGCTCTTTTACAGAATTTCGTGCTAATTTTTTTGAACCTTGATTCATAAGATTTAAGGATGATAAGATTTCGCCGGCGTGTATTCTGTTAATTCTTTAATTCTGAAAATTCTGATTCAGACAAATGGGCGCGTAGCCAACCTCTTTGCCCGCCTGGATGCTTGCACAAGGATGGGGAATGGAATAGAACTTGAGATAATATACACATTATACGTTTTTTCACAAATTCATTCTATTTTAGTATCGAAATGGCAGATAACCTAAATCCAAATATCTTTTTATCATACTCTTGGGCAAATGCGGACATAGCTGATGAAATTGATGATATTTTTAAAGGCATTGGAATTCAATTAATCCGTGACATACGTGATGCGCCTTATAGAGCCAGTATTAAAGATTTTATGCATCAAATTGGCAAAAGTGATTTTGTGTTGATGGTAATCAGTGATGAATATCTACGTAGTGTGAATTGCATGTATGAGGTAATTGAATTATTAAATACCCATGAGTTTGAAAAAAGAATATTACCCGTAATTATTGACAATGCAACTCATATTTTAACCCTCTAAACCAAGAAGTATATTATGATTATTGGGTCGAAGAAAAGAAAAAAGCGGATAAACTAAAAAAGAAACATGCAAATGAGGTATCTATAGAATATGTAAAAAAGTGCCAAAACATTCAAGATAACTTACCTAGATTCTTTCAAAAAATCACAGATCTTAATTCCTTAACGTATAAGAAATTAAAAGATGAGAATTATCACGATTTATTAAATATCATAGGATTTAGTGGTGAGCTTTTAATTGAAGAAACTATCCGAATTCGTAAAATTGAAGACATTGAAGAGCGGGAACTGGAACTGGATGAATTTTTAAGAAAACACCCCAATAATAAACATGGACTATTTCAAAAAGCAATGTTAGCGTCAGATGTTAGGCAATATAAAAAAGCTAAAAAATACTTTGAGGACGTCATTGAAATAGATTCCAAATTCACGAATGCTCATTTTAATTTAGCTGTTCTTTTTGAAACCCATTATTTAGACTTTGACAGTGCAAAATTCCATTACGAAGAAGCAATTAAAACCAATCCAAAAGTTACAAATGCCTATATAAATTTGGCTCTCTTACTTAAACATCGTTTTTTAGATTTTCATAAAGCAAAAAACCTTTACGAGTCAGCTATTATAATCGAACCGAATAGTACAATCGCTCTCTATGATTTGGCTGCTCTTTTAACAACTCATTTCTCAGACTTTGACGGTGCAAAATTCTATTATGAGGAGACTATTAAATCAGATCCAACATTTGCATTTGCCCATAACAATTTAGCTCAGCTTCTATATATCCATTTTTCGGACTTTGAAGGCGCAAAACTTCATTTGGAAACAGCATTAGGCATTGACCCTCATCTTGAGTTAGTACAAAACAATTTAAGTCAGTTGCTTGAAAAACATTTCAAAAACTAACCCCTCACTCCCCCAGCAGCGCCCTCAAACTTTCAATGGTATCTGCTTCCTCTTTCGGCTTATCAAGCCGCCATCTTAATATACGTGGGAAACGCAGGGCAATGCCTGATTTATGGCGGGTTGACTTATTGATCCCTTCAAAACCAATCTCAAAAACCAGCTCGGGTTTTACCGTACGTACCGGGCCGAACTTTTCGAGCGTGTTGCGCTTAACGAAATAATCCACTTTGTTTATCTCGGCATCGGTTAGGCCGCTATAGGCTTTGGCAAAGGGCACCAGCTTGTCGCCATCCCAAACTGCAAAGGTATAATCAGTATACAGGTCGGCACGGCGGCCATGGCCTTTTTGGGCGTAGATCATTACGGCATCAACCGAGAGCGGGTCGATCTTCCATTTCCACCAGTCGCCGCGCTTGCGGCCAACCTGGTAAGCAGCGCTTTTGCGTTTCAGCATTATGCCTTCGGCTATCATAGCGCGCGATTGTTCCCTTATTTTACCAAGTTCTTCCCAGGTATTAAATGGGATCAATGGCGAGATCCTGAAAGTTTCCGGGAAGGGTGTTGCTGCTTGTAATTCTTCTAAGATCAATCTCCTTTCAGCTTGTGTTTTGCTGCGGATGTCTTCGCCATTAAATTCCATGCAATCATAAGCTATTACAGCAACCGGGCTTTCTTCCAGGATCATTTTATTCAGATTTTTACGCCCGATACGGGTTTGCAAAACATTGAAAGGCATGGGTGATCCGTTTTGAAAACTCAACAGCTCACCATCTATTACTGTACCGTCAGGCAGCGCATTTAAAAATGGATGTAATTCCGGAAATTTATCGGTAGCTAAATCTTCGCCCCTGCTCCAGATAAAAATTTCACCGCCGCGCTTTATGAGTTGTGAACGGATGCCATCCCATTTCCATTCAGCCTGCCATTCTGCTTCATCGCCCAAAGCAACCTTTAATTCACCGGTCGATTTTTGTTTTTCGGATGTTTCCTGGATGGGGTATGCAAGGAAAAAGGGATAGGGCCTGGATACATCATCCGATGCGCTTTGCTCCTGTACCAGTTGCTCATAGGTATAGGTTTCCGGCATCCAGTTACCCATTATCCGGTGAGTTAATGCGGGGGCTTCAATACCGGTTATGTCTGCCAGCGCTTTTATCACCAAACTTTGCGATACCCCCACCCTGAAACTGCCGGTAAGCAATTTATTAAACACAAAGCGTTCGCTGCTATCCAGCATGGCCCATGAGTCGAGCAGCCAGAGCTTTTTCTCTGCTTCTGTTTTATTACCCAATGCATTTATTTCGGCAATCCATTCCGTTAGCGTTTTACTGCTGTTACCCCGGTTTTGCGGCATCAGCAGCGCCATGGTTTCGGCCAGGTCGCCAACCACGTGGTAACTTTCCTCAAACAGCCAGGCCGGGATCTTAGAAGCCTCAATGGCCCAGTTCCGAACCAGCGTAGAGTTGATCTGCCGTTTAGGTTTACGACCGGAAAACAGTGCCAGCATGTGCATTTTATCTGTATCGGGCACATTGTTAAAGTAATCTTTTAAAACCTTAACCTTTTCGTTGGTCTTGTTGGTTTCATCAAGTGAAAGGAAAAGTTGGGCAAAGGCTTTCATGATGCAGTACCTCCGGCCTCACCTAAATCCTCTCCAAAGGAGAGGACTTGCTTAGCATCTTTATTCAATCCTTCCTGGGGCGCCTTATGTTCATCCGGAGCCTCTTCAGGCACGTTATTGATGCCCTCATCATCACCATAAAGCGTATGCACCTCATGTGCATCAAAGCCTATCTCATTTAAATATCTTGCAAAGGTTGCCGTATAGCCGTGGGTTAGGTAAACACTATCGCAGCCTGTCGCATCAATAGAAGCTATAAGCCCGTCCCAGTCCGCATGGTCTGATAGTACAAAGCCGCGGTCGGCTGCCCTTCTGCGCTTGGCCCCCCGGATAGCCATCCAGCCGGAGCAATAACCAAAACTGTAAGGATTAAACTTCCGCATCCATGGTGTGCCTGCTGATGATGGAGGCGCTATGATTATTCCTTTTCGTAATTCCTCTTTTGGTGTATCAGCGGTTATTCTTGTTGTAGCATTGAGTTTTATCCCATTACTCCGCAGTGCTTCATTGGTGTTTTCAATTACGCCATGGGTGTAAACTTTCCCGATGGAAAGATCGAGGTTTTGCAAAATGCGCTGTGCCTTCCCCAGCGAGTAGCCGACAATTACAGTGGCAAGGTTATGTTCGGTATTGCTGCACCACCAGCTGTTAACATCGTTAAAAATATCAACCTGCGGCTTCCATTGGTAAACCGGCATCCCGAAGGTACATTCTGAGATAAAATGATTACAGCGTACCGGTTCAAACGGGGTTGAGATGCCGTCGTCTTCCACCTTATAATCGCCCGAAACCACCCAAACTTCGCCCTGGTATTCTACCCTGATCTGCGCGGAGCCAATTACATGCCCGGCCGGGAACAAGGATATTTCCACACCGTTCTTCATTATCTTTTCGCCGTACTCAACTGTTTGTAATTGAATTTCGCCTAAACGGTAAAGCAAAACCCCGCGCGAAAAATGGTGAGCCAAATAATGCTTATGTCCCCAATATGCATGATCGGCATGGGCATGCGTTATCACGGCATCGTCAACCGGCTTCCATGGGTCGATATAAAACTTCCCGGTGGCGCAGTAAATCCCCTTGTCGGTAAATTCAAGCAATGGTTTTTTAGGCATATAATAAATAACCTAAATAATATGAATTGGTTTTAACCCTTGAGCGTTCGAAATATATCTTATTATTTCCCTGATTCACCCTTATTTAACGCAGGTCGAAGGCCTGCGTGATTGATAATGTTTCAAACACCCAATGTTTTAACCCTATAACATCCATTCATTTATCATACGCAATATAGAGGGCACAGCCCTGCGCTGACGGATGTCGCCCTTAGGGCTTAGGATTCTTTCTTGAGTTTCAAAAAAAGCCTTATAAATGACAAAATCCCGGCTTAACCGGGATTTTGTCATTTATAACTTGTTAAGATTATCAGTTAGACACTGCAGGTGCAGTTGTACTTGTAAGTTTATTGCCGAAGCTAATATAATCTGTCAGGATCTGGCCGGCTTCACGTTTTAAGAAATCAAGATCCTCATTACGCGGACGGGTCTGCCCTTTCTTTAATGCAGGAAGGCCCATTGCCACTCTGCGCAGGTTATTTTCTTCAAATGCCTTTTTATCATCGGCATCACGTTGTTCCTTCAGCTTTTGCTCATTCAGGGTAACGCTTTTTTCAGCCTCATGTTTTTTAATCTCGGCAATATCCTCCAGCATGTATTTATAATTAGGGCTGGTTGCCATACGCTGGTCATGCAGTTTTTTCAACTGAGGTAACACAGCGCTAAAATCGCCAACCTTTGTATAATCGCTTTTTGCGATCACATCAAATGGCATTGCTGACGGTTCAGTGTCTTCGCCATATTTATCCAAAGGAATAACCGACGGGAACTGAATATCAGGTGTAACACCTTTATGCTGGGTTGAGTTACCTGTAACCCGGTAAAATTTAGCAATGGTTAAATTAAGCTGACCAAAAACGCTTTGGCTGCCTGTTGTAACCGGCTTTTTAGTTTTATCAACCAAACCCGCAACACGTTCAAGCATCGACGGCGGGATAACCCTGTCAAGGTCAATTGCATTTTGTACGGAACCTTTACCATAAGTTTGGGTGCCCACAACTATACCGCGGCCGTAATCCTGGATAGCACCAGAAAATATCTCAGTAGCTGAAGCACTAAAACGGTCAACCAAAATCGCCATCGGTCCGGCGTAGGCAACAGAAGGGTCCTCATCCTTATCAACTTCTATCTCGTCATTAGGGTTTCTAACCTGTACAACCGGGCCGCTCTTAATAAACAGGCCGGTAAGATCAACGGCTTCCAATAATGAGCCGCCGCCGTTTTGGCGCATATCCATCACTATACCGTCAACGCCCTGCAGCTTTAACGAATCAATAAGCAGCTTAACATCATGCGTGGTGCTTTTGTAGTTAGGGTTGCCTGATTTATAATCATTAAAATCTATATAAAAAGCAGGAACAGAAATAACGCCTATTTTAATGGTCTTGCCATTTTCGTTATAGGTACGGATCTCTTTTTTTGCAGATTCATCTTTCAGGATGATCTTTTCGCGCACTATTTCAACAACTTTGGGCTTACTGCCAATGCTCATTCCTTTTGGTAAAAGCTCTAGTTTTACAGTTGTTCCTTTTTTGCCACGGATCAGCGCTATGGCATTTTCTACTCTCCAGCCCACAATGTTCTGAAATTCGCCATCGGCACCCTGGGCAACGCCAACAATCCGGTCATCCACATTTACTTGCTTGCTTTTTTCAGCAGGTCCGCCAGGTGTTAACGATCTTATAATAACAAATTCGTTCTCTGTATTTAATCCTGCACCAATACCTTCCAGCTGGCGCGACATCTCGATATTAAAGTTAGCAGCATTTGCAGGGTTAAAGTAATTGGTATGCGGATCAATAGCTTCAGTAAAGGCATCCATAAACACCTGGAAAACATCCTGGTTGTTTAGCTTATTGGCTTGCGACAATAAATTTGTATACCGCTTTCTTAATGTTTCTTTATTCTTGGCAACATCGGGGCTGGCCAGCTTTAAATTAAGCATGTCGTACTTTACACGTTCGCTCCAAAGCTTGTTCATTTCGATTTCTGACGATACATACGGAAGGTTATCCCTGTCGTAAGTAAAATTTTCATTCTTCGAAAAGTCAAATTTGTTATCCAATTGCGTTAAGGAGTACTTAATGCGATCGATATATCGTTTTTGGTACACATTAAATATGTAAAAAACATCAGTAAGGTTACCGTTTTTTACATCGTCATCCAATACGGTTTTGTACTTATCAAAATCCTGGATATCCGAAGCCAGGAAATAATTGTGGCTTTCGTCCATCATTTTTAAATAGCGATTATAAATCACTGTTGAGATGGAATCATTAAGATCAACTTTTTTATAGTTGTACTTTGATATCATTGTAGCAATTGTTTTACAAACAACGCTTTGCTTCTCGTCGGGCTCAATATTATTTGAGCCATTAACCTTAACAGGTTTGGCTGGTTTTGCGCTGCACGCCAGTGTGGCACCAAGAACCAGCACTAAATATAGTTTCTTGAACATATCTTTTACACTCTTTAAATCGTGGGTTATATAAAACATCAATACTTGTGCCTAAAATACAGTTTGCTAACTTAAATAAAAAGAGACAGCCCCATGCCGTCTCCTATAATGAATAACAATATTACAATAATGTTTGTATTGTTTTCACAAAATACGTTTACATTTTACGATAATGTTACAAATTTATTGTACGGCTGTAAATTGAATATCAGGCGATAACTTAAATTATTCGGCTTTTGAATTGCTTACAGGCGCTTCAGCGTACCGTATATCGGTTTTTGGGGTGTTATTTTTATTTTGTTTGATAAATGCCATTTTTTTCTCGATAGCGGTTACATCCATATTAAACCCTCTTACTTTGGCCATATCATGCGCTTCGGTAAGATCTTGCTGTGCCTGTGTATAATCGCCAAGCTCTGATTTTATAGTAGCCAGTTCCATTAAATTGGCAATGGTATGTTTATCGTCATTTTGCTGGCGCGATATAATATTACTTTGCAGCAAATACCATTTAGCCTCTGAGTAGCGGTTTTGCTGAATATAAAGCTTGGCCAGCTCGCTAAAGTTATAACTGGCATCATTATATACCCTGAAACGCATATTATGCTGAGCCGTTCGCATCACCATGTTTTCGGCAGCCTGGAAACTATATTCGCTGCGATCTAACGTAGTATTATGAACTTTACCGGGTTTTAACACCGGGGAAATACGGATACGTGAAAGTGAATGATCTGTTACCTGCTCAATTAACGGAAAGCGTTTGTGGCTTTTTAAAACATTGTACCACTGTGCAGAAGCCGAAAGGCAAAACATGCAGCAAATAAAAATAAGAAGGGTAAATCTCATTTAATCTTTTGTCCCTGAGTTTAAATTAATAATGTAAAAATAAATAATTTTCATCAAAATACCCAAACGTGAATTTTTGCCGGAAATTATGGTGTTTTACGGAATACTTTAAAAGTGGTTCGGAAAATATAACGAAGCGATAAGAATAAAAACAGATATATTTATAAATTACATGCTGATCTGAATTAAAACCTTTCTTATATAAATGGCCTCAACATCCAAAAAATTAGGCATCTGGACAAGCACCTCGCTGGTGGTTGGCAGCATGATAGGTGCCGGGGTATTTTTAGTACCCGCCGCAATGGCCTCATATGGCAGCGTAAGTTTATTTGGATGGGTATTTTCGGCCATTGGCGCCTTTTTTCTTGCGCGTGTATTTAGCCGGTTAAGTACTATGGTGCCCAAAAGTACCGGTGGCCCCTATGCTTATACGCATTATGGCTTTGGTGATTTTGCCGGCTTTATGATTGCCTGGGGTTATTATATTTCAATTATTACCGCTAATGCAGCTATAACTATTTCGTTTGTGAGCGCTATGAGCACTTTTTTTCCGGTGCTGGCCACAAATGCTGTGGCAGCAGTAGTAACCGGTTTAAGCGCAATATGGTTTTTATCGTGGATCAATATGCGGGGTGTACCTACATCCGGCAAGGTTCAGCTGGTAACAACTATTTTAAAATTATTGCCGTTACTGGTGATCTCAATTGGCGGCTTATTTTTTATCCGCCTTGAAAATTTTCATCCTTTTAACAGCAGCGGCGGTTCTGTTTATGATGCTATTAATGCCACTGCTACCATAACCATGTTCTCGTTTGTTGGCATTGAATGCGCCACCATCCCTGCCGATAGCGTTGAAAATCCGGGGAAAACAATTGCACGTGCCACCATGCTAGGGCTGCTGATCTGTACAGTGGTGTACCTTTTAGGCAGCATAAGCATAATGGGTATTATCCCGGCTGCACAACTTAAAACGTCGGTTACGCCATATGCAGATGCAGCAGTAATTATGTTTGGCAGCAATGCCCGCTACTGGGCCAGCGGCGGCATGGCCATTGCAGCATTTGGCGCGTTAAACGGGTGGACGCTGATCCAGGGTAAGCTGCCTTACGCCATAGCTAAAGATAAACTGTTCCCCGGTATTTTCGGCAGGCAGAATAAAAAGGGGGCGCCGTTTGTGGGCATTATAGTAAGCAGCACGTTTGTTTCCTTATTTATGATGATGAATTATACAAAAGGATTGGTGGAACAGTTTAAGTTTTTAATATTACTATCTACCTTAAACACACTGGTGCCTTATCTTTTTTGCGCCGCAGCTTATATTATTGTAAGGTTGAAAATAAAACAATCAAAAGGTTTATTTGCGGCGCTCCTTGTTGGCATGCTGGCTTTCGCCTATTCTATATGGGCAATCGCAGGATCAGGCCAAAGCACCGTTTACTGGGGGTTTTTACTGCTGATGGCAGGAATCCCTTTTTATGTTTGGGTGGTTTATAAAAAGAAGGATGAGGTAGATAATAATTAGCGGAATTTGAGGGTGTTGTTGTGTGCCTGCACTCATTTCGGCTACACCTCTGGATTTATGGTTTAATAAAAATAAATCCGAACCTTAATGTAAAGAGCTATCGGCCCGGTATATTTTGTAACAACGGATTTTAATCCGTTGAGACCGCAAGTGTGTTACATAGCTTACACACAAAGTGGTGTTACGTTCTCTGGTTTAAACTATTTAACTTAATTAGCTTAAACCCATCAACTAACCAAAAACCTCTATTTCATTATCATAAGCTGCCCAAACCATATAAGGATGTGTATCGGCATGATAAATTTCGCCGGTTGCTGATATGCCGATTATCCCGGCAAAACCATCATAGGGTTTTAATTCATCCAGGGTTTTTTCTGTTGCAAGTGCCAGCGGCATGGCATCGGTTACGCGGGTTACAATATTTGAGGCTATTGCACCGCTCACAATATCTTCCCCAACTCCTGTGCATGATATTGCTGCAAAAGCGTTGGCATAATTGCCCGCAGTTGTCGCCGAATCACTTACCCGGCCAGGTATTTCAAATCCCTTGCCCCCGGTTGATGTTGCTGCGGCCAGGTTGCCATAAACATCCAGCGCTACACAGCCAACGGTACCCAGGCGGATTGAGTCGCTAAGTTTCCTTTCGTACTCCTTTCGGCGCTGTGGTGTTTCGGGATTATAGTAGCCAAAACCGTTTTCGCGTGCAAAATCCTGAGCTCCTTTGCCGCTCAAAACACGATCTTCAAAAGTTAAAAGCTTTTCGGCAATGCAGATGGGATTTTTTACATCCTCAATATTTATAACGCCCGAAAACCGCATGGTCTTACCATCCATTAATGATGCGCTGAGTCTTATTTTACCGTCGCTCTGGATCTGCGAGCCCGTGCCTGCATTAAACAATTCGCAATTCTCAAGCAAACGTACCGTATAAACCACTGTTTCGACGGCGGTGTGGCTTTGCAGGTATTTATGGCCAAGCTTTACTATTTCGGCAAGTGCTTCCTGCTTGGCTTTTTTTACTTCCTGGTTAGTTTGCGATTCGCTAAAAAAACCGCCGTGGATGATTAGTTTCATGGTAGATAGATATTGTAAAAGAGTCAGGAAATCAAGATGCAAGAATCAAGATTAGGATTAAAGTTCTCTTATTTCTTGAATCTTGATTCTTATAATCTTGCTTCTCCCTAACTCCCCGGTGCCGCAATAAACGCGCCGTCTTCGGTTTGTGCCGACTTTTTTATGATCAGCTGATTTTGCAGCAGGTCGTATTTATCAAATATCGACATAACACTTACCCGCATGTTTTTTATTGATACCGGCGAACCCATCTCCACATCATAAATATTTGTTTCGGCCATTTTGCGGCCGTTAACCAAAATGGTTAATCCTGACCCTATAGCTTCCATCATGGTGCCTTCGGTTATCAGCAAACCTGCATCTTCGCCCAAACCTATTCCCAGCATACCGGGGTTACTGGCCACGGCATAAAGCAACCTGCCAATCCGGCCACGCTGCACAAAATGGGTATCAATAATAACCGAATCAATAAAGCCCAGGCCGGCGGTGATCTGTACTTCACCCTTTATCAGCGCCTTGCTGCTTTGCCCCCGATAGATCATATTAGTTGATGCTGCGGCTGCACCTGCTGAGGTACCTGCAATTACAAAATGCTCATTTTCATAACGGGCTTTCATAATCTGCAAAAATTCAGTCCCCCCAAAAATAGAGCTTAGCCTTAGCTGGTCGCCACCACAAAACATCACTACATCGGCCTTGCGGAGGCGTTCAAGATATTCCGGGTTGGCGGTATCTTCGCGTTTGCGGATATCCATTACCCCAATGTGGTTAACAAGCAAATAGTTAAATGCTTCGGTGTACTCCTCACTAACCAATTCGGGGATCTGCGACGCAGTGGTAATTACCTCTACAATTGATCCTGTTTGTTTTGCCGACTCGGTAATGATCCGTTTTAAAATCCCCTGTTCAAAAAATTTAAGGTGATCAGGCTTTAAAATATCTTCCTGAGCGCTTAAATTAGTGTTCATATCAACAGCTCCGCCAATAATTATCAATTTGCCTTTCGGGACAGTCATCTTTTAATTGATTAAGTTAGAATTAGTTAATTAAGTAAAACCGGGCTGAAAGAGTTGGTGTTTTTCAAAAAAAAACAACCATTTTCTCAATTAACTGCTTACTTAATCAACTTACAGGGTACAAATTAAAATAAAAAGCACCATAAAGGCAGTCTGTTATAAATAATAATGCCTTTTTTAGCTCAAAAATTTTATTAGACACTTAAGTTTTTTAGTTTTAGAAGAAAATTACCTCTTACAAATGCGTCATCGATAATGAAGATAGAAAATATACAAGTATTGCGCGGCCCGAACATCTGGAGTGTTAGCCGGAAAAAATTGATCCAGATGAGATTAAACCTTGAAGATCTGGAGAACAGGCCAACAAATACCATCGATGGTTTTTATGAAAGACTCGAAAAACTGCTGCCTTCTCTTTACAGCCACCGTTGTTCGCCGGGTGTTCCCGGTGGTTTCTTTCAGCGGGTGCAGGCAGGTACATGGATGGGGCACGTAATTGAGCATATCGCATTAGAGATCCAGACGCTTGCCGGCATGGAAACCGGTTTTGGCCGTACCCGTGAAACAAAAACACCGGGTATTTATAATGTAGTGTTTACTTATTTGGAAGAAAAGGTGGGGATCTTTGCTGCCGAATCATCCGTAAAAATTGCTGAGGCATTAATAAAAGGAGAAGATTACAACCTGGAGGACGATATTCAGAAAATGCGGGAGATCCGCGAAAACACCCGTTTAGGGCCAAGTACCGGATCAATAGTTGAAGAAGCCATTTCACGCGATATTCCGTGGATAAGGTTAAACAACCAATCGCTGGTGCAATTGGGTTATGGTAAAAACCAGGTACGTTTCCGTGCTACTATGACCGAGAAAACCAGCTGCATTGCCGTTGATATAGCCAGTAACAAGGACGAAACCAAGCGTTTACTGCAGGAGCAGGCCATTCCCGTTGCCAAAGGCATCACCATTTCATCTCCCGAAGGCGTTGAGGAGGCTATCCGTAAAGTAGGCTTCCCGCTGGTTTTTAAACCGTTGGATGGCAACCATGGCCGCGGGATCTCTATCAACATAAAAACACACGAGGATGCTATTGAGGCTTACGAGCACGCCGCGAAGATCTCTCGCCGGGTAATTGTTGAACGGTTTGTTACCGGGTATGATTTCCGCGTTTTGGTGATAGACAATAAAATGGTTGCCGCCGCCCTGCGCGATCCGGCAAATGTTAAAGGCGACGGGGTATCAACCATACAAGAGTTGATAGACAAGGAAAATGAAGACCCACGCCGTGGTTACGGACATGAAAATGTTTTAACCCTGATCTCTATTGACCGTGATACGCTCGACCTGCTGGAAAAGAAAGGCTATACCTTAGAAACCGTTCCGAAAAAAGGCGAAAAAGTATTTGTAAAATCAACCGCCAACCTCAGTACCGGCGGAACATCTGTTGATGTAACCGACCATGTGCATCCGCAAAATGTATTTATCTGCGAAAGGATCTCAAAGATCATAGGCCTTGATATTTGCGGGATCGATATAATGGCAGAGAACCTTACCGAACCGCTTACCGAAAACGGAGGCGTAGTACTTGAGGTTAATGCGGCACCCGGTTTCAGAATGCATATTGCACCAAGCGAAGGCCTGCCGCGCAACGTTGCCGGCCATGTGATTGATATGCTGTATCCTCCGGGTAAATCGGCACGCATCCCTATTATTGCTATTACAGGTACCAATGGCAAAACAACAACCACCCGTCTGATAGCCCATATTGTAAAAAACAACGGCCATAGGGTTGGCTTCACTACTTCCGATGGGATCTATGTGCAAAATACCATGATGCTGAAGGGTGACACCACCGGTCCGGTTAGCTCTGAATTTATTTTGAAGGACCCAACAGTTGATTTTGCCGTGCTTGAAACCGCACGCGGTGGTATTTTACGCGCAGGCTTAGGCTTTGGCTTTTGCGATATCGGCGTAGTTACCAATATCCAGGAAGACCATTTGGGGCTGGCAGATATTCATACGCTTGATGACCTTACCCGTGTGAAAGGAGTTGTGGTTGATGCCATTAAAAAAGATGGCTGGGCGGTGTTAAATGCCGATAATGAATATTGCGTAAGGATGGGCAAAAACGCGCATTGCAAAGTGGCGTATTTTAGTTTAAATGAGAACAATGCCATTGTTAAATCGCACTGCAAAAAAGGCGGGATTGCCTGTATTTATGAAAACGGCTTTATCACCATCCAAAAAGGCGATTGGAAGATCCGTGTGCAGCGTACCACGCTTATCCCGGTAACTTTTGGCGGTACAGTTCCTTTTATGATTGAGAATGTGCTGGCTGCCACGCTTGCCACTTTCTTATGTGATTTTAAGACTGAGGATATCAAGATCTCACTCGAAACCTTTATCCCATCGGCAGCACAAACACCGGGCAGGATGAACATTTTTAACTTTAAAGATTTTCGCTTTATGATCGACTTTGCCCATAACCCGGCAGGTTTTAAAGGCATAAAAGCATTTTTAGATCATATTGATTCTCCTTTAAAAATAGGCATTATAGCAGGTACCGGCGACAGGCGTGATGAGGACATCCGGGAGCTTGGTAAGCTGTCTGCCGAGATGTTTGATTATATCATTATCCGCCAGGAAAAACACTTGCGCGGCCGTACTGCCGAGAACATTGTAGGCCTGCTTAAAGAAGGAATTGCATCTGTTAACACCACTGTGCCTATTGAAGTTGTACCAAAAGAAATTGATGCTATTAAACACTCCATGAGCCTTGCCCGTCCGGGTACGTTTATTGTAGCGCTAAGCGATGTGATTGACAACGCCATTGAAACCGTACAAAACTACCAGGAGCAGGAGAGGAACGGAACGTTTAATATGTAGGGGAGGAGATTTCGGAATTCGGATGTTCGATTTTTCACCATTTGTTTTGTTTTTTAATGGTGTTCAAGAGGGCTTCGCCGTTTCGGAATTTTTTTAATAAGGGATAATTTAAAATTTGTCATTGCGCGATACGAAGCAATCGCGAACTGTGCATTTACGAATTACAGGTTCTACACCGTTCTGTCGGTTCTGTAAAGTTCGCGGTTGCCCTCCGCTAACCAGCGGATCGCAATGACATGATGATGATTGTATATTAACCTAACGAGTTAAATCTATGAATAAACTAAAATCTATAATTCCACTAATTGCATTATCCTTTGCTTTTGGCTCCTGCCTCACCTCAACCAAAGATTACACCCCTGCAGATGCTCATTCCCATAACGATTATAAAAACAGCATCCCGTTTTACCGGGCGTATGATGCAGGGTTTGGATCGATAGAGGCGGATGTTTTTGCGGTTAACGGTCATTTGATGGTGGCACACGATGAAAAGGATATAACACCAGACCGGTCGCTTAAAAGAATGTATTTAGACCCTTTAATTGAAAAATTCAAGCGCGATACCACAAGGAAGCTGCGGCTGCTCATCGAAATAAAAAAAGATTATACCATTACCCTGCCATTGGTGCTTGAAGAACTTAAACCGCTTAGTCAATATTTTGATTACCCCGGTCATGCCGGCAGGCTTTCAATTGTAATGACGGGTGCCGTTCCGCCGGGAGAAGTAATGTTAAATTACCCGGCATGGCTCAGCTTTGATGTTGACCATGTTGGCGGATTTACGCCACAACAACTTACAAAAATTGGTTTGGTAAGCGTTCCGTTCAGCCGGTTTTCCAAATGGAATGGAGCCCGTGACATAACTCAGCGGGATGTTGACCGCTTAACTGTTATGATTGACAGCGCTCATAACGCTGGTAAAAAGATCCGCTTTTGGGATACGCCCGATAATCCAACCTGCTGGAACGAATTGATCAGTTTACATGCGGATGTGATAGGGACAGACCGGATTAATCAGCTGGCGATTTATTTGGATAAGAAGGACTATCTGCAATAATTGCTGTTTCACCTTGTTTTAGGCTGTTCGGAACAGATAGAGAACGGAACAACGCATCTCAATTAATAACAATTTTAACCGCTGTTTCATAATGTTCGGCACAGATAGCGAACGGAACAAGATAATAGCGCTATCTTATTGCGGCGCCCATGGTGTTATCACCAATATGCAGGATGAAGCCATGTTCATGTAAATCTGTTAGGACAGTTCTACAACATGGCACATACCAAAAGAGCATTGCGTTTTGTTGGAAACAATTTCAACAAAGGCGTTGCCTGACCTTTTTTTATATAATTATTATAGTATCAGTAAAAAAATAAAGAGGTAAGGCTATGCTGGTGTTCCGTTCTGTTTTTGAGCGACACAGCGTGAAACGGAACGAAACAGGGATGCTTATCCCTTAACTTTATCATTGTCTGCCTGGTTTAAAAGTGCAGCCTTTTCAATATGTGCTTTTGTCAGTCTCTCAAACTATAGCACATTGGTTAAATGACATCATTATCTGCATTGTTGTACCATCCGCAAGCACAGGGCGTCTTTTGTCATTGCCGTTGTTCCGTTCTCTCCCTGTGCCGAACACCCTGAAACAGGGTGAAACAAGTTTTCCGATGTTGTTATCCGCAAAAAATATCGGCTATTAATTAATAATGCCTTTACCTTTGCCGGCAATATGCCCGTACTCGATATTTTGTTTCATGATGAACACCTTGTAGCTATCAACAAGCCGCACGGCCTGCTGGTGCACCGCTCTTCAATTGCTAATGACGCTACCGAGTTTGCCCTGCAAATGCTGCGCGATCAGCTAAACCGCCATGTTTTCCCGGCGCATCGGCTTGACAGAAAAACCGGCGGCGTGCTTTTATTTGCCTTAAGTAAGGATGTTGAGAAACTGATGCAGCAGCAGTTTTCTGAAAACCTGGTTGATAAAAAATACCTGGCAATAGTTAGGGGCCACACGCCCGATACAGAAGAGATAGATTACCCGCTGCGTAAAGAGAACGGCACTTTACAGGAGGCATTTACCAAATACAAAACACTTGCCCGCGCCGAACTTGATGTGCCGCTGGGCAACCACCTGACCTCGCGCTATTCATTGGTTGAGGCTAACCCTGAAAGCGGGCGAATGCACCAGCTGCGCAAACATTTCGCCCATATATTTCACCCAATAATTGGCGACCGTACCCACGGCTGCAATAAGCAAAACAAACTATTTAAAGAGCGCTGGCAACTGGATACCATGCTGCTGCATGCATCGCAATTAACATTTACACATCCGGTTACCCAGGTACCGGTACATATTGAGGCCCCTTTACAGGATGAGTTTTTAAGGGTGATTGGGATTATGGGGTGGGATGTAAGCTTATGAATTTCCATTTTCGTCTTCGCAGGGTCTCCTGAAAGGGACCCTGCGCCGCATGCTAAGTATTCGACCATGCAGTTCTTCCCTCAACATCATACAGCGCAGGGTCCTCTGCGAGAGACCCTGCGGGGACAGTAAAGGCACCAAAAATAAATCCCGGTGCCTTTTCAAGTCTTGAATCCTGATTCTTAACTCTTGCTTCTTTTCTTTCTTAATTAAACTTCACATTTATATCACCACCTGATGCATGTGCGCTAACAGGTATGCCCCCGCCGTTTACGCTTCCGTTAATATGGTTTTTATTCCATTCGCCGCTAAAGCCGCTTATTTTTGATGGATTAACGCTTTCACCCCTTATATCAAGATCGAACCCTTGCTTTTGCGGCAATTCAATTTCAATATTCCCTGAGCTTGCGCTAAGCTTAAGGTATTTGCCTACTTTATTCATTTGCGCAACCAAATTGCCTGCGCTTGTGTTAGCCTCTAAACTGCAGCTCATTCCTTTCAGGTCGATGCCACCACCTGATGTGCTGGTAGATAATTCGCCTTCAATATTGTTGCCCTCAACGCCGCCGCCGCTGGTATGCGCAAGGATGTTGCCCTTTAAGTTGGCAAGCTCTATGCCGCCACCTGAAGTGATCAGCTTGATCTTTCCGCTGCAATTTTTTGCAGTAATACCGCCACCGCTGGTACTCAGATCAATATCTTCGTTTGAATTTGAAACATCAATGCCGCCGCCTGATGTTCTGCCACGGATCATTCCGCTAAGCTTATCAATTTGTAAACCACCACCGCTGGTTGAGAAAGTTTCATTCCCTTTTAAATTATCAAGCTGAATGCCGCCACCACTGGTTTTCAAATTGGTTGAAACCTGTTGCGGAACGTATATTTTAAATGAGATGCTCATTGATCGTTTCCAGTTTGAAAAAGTGTGCTTGTTTTTTACAATTGCATTCAATTCATGTCCGTTAACCGAAATATTCATGTCATAATCTTCAGCAAGGCGCTTTTGAATTTCTTCCTTTGAGAGTTCCCGGCCGTTATTGCCTCTTATATACACCTCTACTCTTGGTGTTTGTCCGCTTTGGCCGCTAACCGATATGCCCCCTGCCGATGTACTTACAACAACGCTGTTGATGGCATCATTTGCTAATGATTTGGTAAGATAGGGTGTTTTGTTTTCGTGATCCTGGGCCAGTGCAACAACGCTTTGGCAGGCTACTATAAATAAGGTTAAGTAAGTTTTCATAATTTAAGTCTGTTTTATCTATCAGACTTAAAATTATACCGATGCGTTGCACCTGGCCCGATATTTTTTTTTGATACCAGGTAAGTCTCACTATACGATCACCCCCTTATTTTTAGGCACCGACAAATAAAAATGCCACAGCAGCATAGTAGCTATAGTTCTGTATGGCTGCCATTGGGTTGCCATTTCTATCATTTGTTCTTTAGTAGTATCGGCAGGTAAATTCTTAACCCGTTTCATCGCATTTACTGCGGCAAGGTCGCCAATTGGAAATACATCCGAATGTTGCAGCACAAACATCAGGTAAACATCGGCTGTCCAGTTACCAATGCCCTTGAGCGCTACTAATTTGGCCCGTACTTCATCATCGGGCATGTCTTCCAACTCATTTAAATTCAGCTGCCCGCTTAGTAAGGTTTCTGCAAGATATTTGATATAGCCATTTTTTTGGCGGCTTACATAACAGGCCCTCATTTCTTCGTCGGTAAGCAATAACAGCCTTACGGGGGTTAGCTCCTGTAATCTTTCTTTCAGTTTATTTAAGGCTGATAAAGCCGATGCCAGGGAAACCTGCTGCTCCAAAATAATGTGCACCAAAGTTTCAAACGAATTTGGCCGCGACCAAAATGGCGGATAACCGTGGGCTTTGACGATAGCAGCAAGATCGGGATCAGCGGCAGCGAGCTTATCGCAAATTGCGTGATAGTTGGATTGGGTAAACTTATTGGTCATATTGTTGTTTTAAAATTACTAATTTTCTTAGGATTTAGCATTTTCTTTTCTCAATTTTACCAATATGAATAACCTGCCCCCATTAGCCGAGCGCATGCGCCCCAAGAACCTGGATGATTATGTGGGGCAAAAACATTTGGTTGGGCCGGGTGCTGTGCTACGCAAAGCTATTGAGTCGGGTTCGCTGCCTTCTATGATATTTTGGGGGCCGCCCGGGGTTGGAAAAACCACGCTGGCCTATATCATCTCGCAAACGCTCGACAGGCCTTTTTTTTCTTTAAGCGCCATTAATTCAGGGGTGAAGGATGTGCGGGAAGTGATTGAAAAAGCATCCCTTTTAAAAGCCGGGGGCCAGATCCTGCCTGTATTGTTCATTGATGAAATTCACCGTTTCTCCAAATCGCAGCAAGATTCATTGCTGGGTGCTGTTGAGCGTGGCATAGTAACGCTTATAGGCGCCACAACCGAAAATCCATCATTCGAAGTTATCTCGGCTTTGCTATCGCGATGCCAGGTTTATATCCTGCAGCCCTTAGACGAAGACGATTTGATGAGCCTGCTGCACAAGGCAATGAAAGAAGATGAAGTGATCAATAAAAAAAATATCATCATTAAAGAAAATGAGGCCCTGCTTCGCTTATCAGGTGGCGATGCCCGCAAGCTGCTCAATATTTTTGAGCTGCTGGTAAACGCTTTCGACAGTAAAAAAATCACCATTACAAACGATGTAGTGCTGGAACATGTACAGCAAAACATGGCACTGTATGATAAAACAGGCGAGCAGCATTATGATATTATTTCGGCCTTTATCAAATCCATGCGCGGCAGCGATCCTAACGGTGCGGTTTATTGGCTGGCGCGAATGATAGTTGGCGGCGAGGACCCGCTATTCATTGCCCGGCGGATGCTGATCCTGTCATCAGAAGACATTGGCAATGCCAATCCTAATGCCCTGCTGCTGGCGCAAAGCTGTTTTGAGGCGGTGAATAAAATTGGCATGCCAGAGTCGCAACTGATCTTATCACAAACTGCCATCTACCTGGCAACATCAGCAAAAAGCAACTCGGCCACAACCGCTATTGGCGCAGCAATAGCCATGGTTAACCAAACCGGCGACCTGCCTGTGCCCCTGCACTTGCGCAATGCGCCTACCAGGTTTATGAAGAACATAGGCTATGGTAAAGATTATAAATATGCCCACAGTTACGAAGGCAATTTCACCGAGCTTGATTTTTTACCCGATGCCATCAAAGGAACAAAACTATATGATCCGGGCAATAATGCCCGCGAAAACGAATCAAAAGAGAAGTTAAGAAAACTTTGGGGCGACAGGTATAAGTATTGAGCCTTGAAAGAGTAAAGAATCAAGAGCCAAGAATCAAGATAAACAAGATAAAAATATTAAGTAAACAGTTTCTGGCTAACTAAAACCAGTACTTTGTTTTGCAATCTCCTGCCTCTTGATTCTTGCCTCTTGATTCTTTTACCTATTATTACCTTATAATTATTTTATAAAGCATACATGACACTAACTTTCCTCAGGCACGAGTTAAAAGCTTTCTGGCGATCAAAAAATACAGGTAAAAGCATTGCTGTGCGTATAGTAATGGCGTTATTAATTTTATACCTGTTTATTAACGTGCTGGTTTTGGGATTTTTTTTAGATAAACTTTTAGAAGGCATGTTCCCCCATGATGACCTGGTTATTTCATTTTGCGGGATCCTCCTTTTTTACTTTTTGTTTGACCTTTTTACGCGCTTACAACTGCAGGACCTGCCTACCCTGCGCGTTCAGCCTTATTTGCAGCTGCCCGTAAAACGCAACTCGCTGGTGCGTTACCTTGCATTTACCTCCTTACTTTCGGTATTTAACCTTTGGCCGTTTGTACTGTTTGCGCCCTTTATTATAAAAATTATTGCAACAGATTCTGGCAGCGTGGTGGCGCTTGCCTTTATAGTGTCGCTGGCCGGACTTACTGTATTTAATAATTATTTTGCACTGTATCTAAAAAGGAAAGCCAATTTAAATGGCTGGATCTTTTTGATAGCTGCGACCGTAATTATACTCATAGGTTTGTCTGATTTTTTATGGCACCTGTTTTCTATCCGTAAATTCTCGTATTTGTTTTTTGGAAATGTGATCACACATCCGGCATTGGCAATTGCGCCCTTGTTGCTCGGAGCAGTAATGTACTATCTTAACTTCTCCTATTTAAAAGATAACCTGTACCTGGAAGAGCTTGGCTCGCGCAAAGCCGTTAAATACAAAAGCAGTACCGAATACCCTTTACTAAGGCGGTTTGGTAGTGTTGGCGACCTTGCAGCTAACGAATTTAAATTAGTATTCCGTAACAAGCGCTCACGGTCGGCTTTTATTATGGGGTTGTTTATTATGTTTTACGGGTTGATATTTTATACTAACCCTAAAATGAATAATGAAAGCTATAAGGTATTTGTAAGCATGTTTATGACCGGCATTTTTATCATCAATTACGGCCAGTTTATGTATAGCTGGCAGGCATCGCACTTTGATGGCCTGCTGGTTAGCAAAGTAAAATTCTCCGACTTTCTAAAAGCCAAGTATTTACTGTTTACCATTATATCAACATTCTTTTTGCTGCTAACCACGCCATACGCTTATTTTGGCTGGAAAACACTTGCTATTGAAGTTATAATGTATTTATGGAACATAGGTGTAAATACTACTTTGGTATTATTTTTTGCCAATCGAAATTATAAACGGATAGACCTTTCAAAAGGTGCCGCCTTTAACTGGGAAGGGGTTGGCGGAAATCAATGGGTTTTATCTATTCCCCTGCTTATAGCTCCTTACGTAATTTACGGGCCATTAGCAATACTTCATCATGATGATGTGGGCCTGGCACTATTAGCTGTTATTGGCCTGGCATTTATTTTTACGCGAAGCTTCTGGATAAAAAAACTGGAGGCAGATTTTTATAACAAACGATACACGATAGCTGAAGGGTTCAGAAACAAGTAATATGATAGAAATTAAAAACCTTAAAAAAATCTATAACGGAGTTACCGTTGTAAATGTCCCCAATATTGAGATAAAGAAAGGTGAAAGCGTTGGTCTGGTGGGTAACAATGGCGCCGGTAAAACCACTTTATTCCGCACGATCCTTGACCTGATAAGGCCCGAAGCCGGTCAGGTTTTATTAAATGGCGAAGTTGTTGCCGGGCACGAAAACTGGAAAAACTATACGGCCTCATATCTTGATGAAGGCTTTTTGATAGATTATCTTACGCCCGAAGAATACTTTTACTTTATTGGCGGTCTGCACCAGCAAACCCGGGCTCATGTTGATGATTCCTTAGTCGGCCTCACAGATTTTTTTAACGGCGAGATCTTAAAAAAAGGAAAATACATCCGTGATCTTTCAAAAGGGAACCAGTGCAAAGTAGGTGTGGCTTCGTGTCTGTTACAAAACCCTGAGTTGCTGATGCTGGATGAACCTTTTGCCAATATAGACCCAAGCACGCAGTTCAGGCTGAAAGGTATCCTGAAGGATCTGAATAAAAACAAAGGGGTAACAACACTGATCTCCAGCCATGATCTTAACCACATTACCGATGTATGCGACCGCATCCTGCTGATGGAAAAGGGCGTGATAATTAAAGATATCGCTACCAGTTCATCAACCTTAAACGAGCTGGAACAGTATTTTGGCGTTGGGCAAACCGTATCCGTAACAACAAAAATTGACGAAGAAGAAAACCATTAAATAACTTTTGTGAACTTTGTGCACATCTTTGTAACCAGTGGTAAAAAAATAACCGCAGAGGAGACACAGAGGACACAAAGAGGAGAAGAATATATTATTGACAATGTACACTATCCGGACAGCAACATTAAGTGATGTTGGAATCATTATAGAAATAGCAGAAAAAACCTGGTGGCCCGCATATTCGCCCATACTTGAAAAAGAACAGATCAGCTTTATGCTGGGTGAAATTTATTCGGTTGAGAAGATCACCTCACAAGTTGAAAATAATACACAAAGCTATTTGCTGCTGATTGAAGATGGCAAGCCCGTAGCATTTGCAGGATACGCGCCGCGCGATGAAGCCCCTGAAATTTATAAACTGCACAAGCTTTACTGCCTGCCCGAAACGCAGGGAAAAGGCTATGGAAAAGTGTTGATAAACGAAGTGATCAATAAAACTATTGAGGCAGGTAAGCACACACTTGATTTAAACGTGAACCGTTATAACAAAGCGAAAAACTTTTACGAAAAAATGGGCTTTGAAGTGGCTTATGAAGAAGATATAGCAATCGGCCTTTACTGGATGAATGATTATGTGATGCGGAAGAAACTATAATTGATAAGCCTTATCAAAGTTTATTCATTAACCAACGATCAATGGACATAGCGCCGCTGCCTTTAACAATAATTATAAGCAACATGGCGAGCAGCATTACAAAATACTCTATCCCTTCACCCTTCTTTTTGCCAAACCAGTTCAGCATCCATCCGTCAGGTAAGTGAACTATAAGGGCGCCGGTAAATATAATGAAGGCCCCACCTGCAGCAAAGCGGCCCAATAATCCTATTATTAACGCCACACTGCCAAACGACTGACTGATAATAATCAGCCAGGCAATAAATTGGGGAACTTTCTTTGTCTTCAAATCCAATAGTGTTGCTTTAATTCCAACGCCGCCAAATCCAAGCTTTTGCAGGCCATACGGTAATATGATTATTCCGCAGATTATACGCAGAAAGGTGTACACATGATTAGCATCGGTTTGTAGCAACTTTTCAATAATATAGATCATCGCTTTAGTTTTTGTTGTTAATTGGCCTTAGGTTCAGCGCCTTCAATGTTTCTCTTTTATAAAGGTACATTAATCGTTATACTTTTAGGGAGTATAAGGCTTAACAATCGTTAATGCTGAATGTAAAGCTATTACTGCCTCAACTGATATTTTAACGCAAAAAAAAGACAACCTGCAAATGAATGAGGTTGTCGTTATAAACCAACTATTTTGAAGCTCAATTATCCGCCGGTTTCTGCCAAAAATAATCCGGGTTGTTAGTTGCATATTCAGCCTTATTGGCCCCGAATTTATTTGTACTGTTTATTGTAGTAAACTTACAGGGATATAAGTTTACATATTGAACGGCCGGTTTGCCTTTCTGCATGGTTTCCAGGTCCCACTCGCTTTTTGCGGCACATCTTATCCAGTAAAGATTTTTTGACATGTAATTAAGGTAAACCTCCTGTGTTTCTTTGTTCTTATGGTTCCAGTTGGCATCTTCATTCAAAACCAGCGGACTATCATTGATCAAACGCTCCCTAACTTCTTCAATGCTTAAATAGTTCCCTTTGTCGTCTTTCAAAAATGCGCCGAAGGTAGGATCCATCCAAACCCATTTATTCAATGTTTTTGACCATACAACTGTTATCACATGGCAGTCAAAATCTGCAGTATCTTTGGGCATACAGGTTACCAGCCTTGCTTTAAAGCCTTCGGCCTGATAAGCATCTTTCAAAATAGTAGCCATCATGCGGCAGTTCACGCCACGGTCATCCTTTTTACAAACAGCTATCAGATCAATTGCATTTTTTGACGGCGGATTATTTGAATTGCCATCATGCCTTACCACATCATGTACCCAATAAAGCAGGTTTTTAAATTTACTGATCTCGTCGCCATTGCCGCTTACTGAATCGAGGTTGAATTTAGTTTTAAAGGCAATCAGCTCAGGGGTACTTGCAGACTGATAGGTAAATACCGGGAGATCAGCTTTTTCCTTATTATAGGTGCCGGCTTTTTTTAGCACATAATTATAATCTCCTTTTTCTTTTACCTGGTTTAACACCGCCTTAAATTTCTCGTCATCACGCAGGCTGTTCAAATCACTGTCTGTTTTTGCCAGGGTATAGTTCGAAAAACCAGCATTATAAGCTTTTTCAAAGCAGCTGATAGCTTTACCTTTCTCGCCGTTCATTGCAGTATAACAAGCCAGGTTATAAAGCATGCCCGGCAAATAGCCCGGGTTGTTTTGTTTAAAAGCTGACGACAGCTTATCATACCGGTCAAACCACTCGTTTGCCAGCGCAATAGATTTAGGATAATCTTTTAAAGCATAGGCGGCACGCATACTGCTATCTGTTTTAATATAATAGGCATTAAAATCTGCTGCTTCCTTACTCTGTTGTGCATTAGCTAAAAGGGTTGCTAAGCAAATACCGCATACTAATAATAGTTTTTTCATTGTTTTTATTTTTTATAAGATGAAATATTTGGGCAATAGGTTGCCAGTGCGGAATATTTTTATCGTTAATTCCTAAGAGTGATTTTAATTTAAATTTTAAATAAGGTAAGTGAAGTTATTTATCCGGTATTGTTTAATTATACCCAAATGTCTGCTCTTTCCGTTTAATATTTTCCAGCAATGTGAATCAGGCGAAATACATTGTGAATTTGGTAATAGAGCTAATAAAAAAGCCCTCGGAAATTATCTGAAGGCTTCGTTGTGCTTAAGGTTAGGGAAATAAATTAATATGCGTCGGTTACGTCGATATTTCCGGAAATTATCAGTTTAGGGTTGCTGCCATCAATCCCGCAAGAATAGATCCCCGCATTTCCTTTTGCATCAAATACAGAGACAAACAAGGTTTTATGATCGGGCGAAATATTTGCATGAGCGGCTACAGAAAGATCTACAGGCAGTGCAAGATTTACTTTAGCAGCGCCTGAACCATCGTAGTTTGCGGTCCAAACCTCGCTTTGTGATGTTGCTGAGCCATATTTTATAAATACAATTTTACCTTGCTGGGCAACTGAAATTTTTCCGGCAGCATCAACTGCTATCGTCTCACCGTCAGGAATTACACCACCAAGCTTCGATGTTGTAGCCGGGGTTAAACTTGAAGATGTTTGTGCCTTGGCTTCTTTTTTACAGCTGATCTGGAATAGAATAATAGAAAATGAGAATGCAATTAAAACAATTGTACTTAACAGGATTTTTTTCATTTTTATAAGGTTTGTGATTATTAACTTTTACTGAATTAGATGCACTTATACGCAAATTTGTTGCAATAAGATACCAGGGAATGTAAAAAAAGCATTACAATACCGGCGCTCACTAACTGATGAGAGAAGTTGCGGAAAAGGAGTTGATGTACTAATACTTTATAAATTACGCATATTCAGGTAACAGCATCCCGGCTAACACATTGATTATTCGCAAAAAAGGCATCTACAAATAAATGTAAATGCCTTTTTAAGATGATTATAACTTCTAAGCTATACCAAATACTTATAAAGTAGCCATATCAATTACAAACCTATACCTAACATCGCCTTTAACCATGCGGTCATAGGCGGCCTGGATGTCTTTTATATCAATCATTTCAATATCCGAAACAATATTATGCTCAGCACAGTAATCCAGCATTTCCTGAGTTTCGGCAAGGCCGCCAATTCCTGAACCGGCCACACTTTTACGGCCGCCAAGTAAACTGAATGCAGCAATTTGAGCCGGCTTTGGCGGAACACCAACGCAAATATGGATGCCATTAGTTCTTAGTAACGACAAGTACATATTAAAATCATGCTCGGCAGAAACGGTATCCAAAATAAAATCAAAGGTACCTTTGGCTGCGTTTACCTGGGCTTCATCAGTAGTAACTACAAAATGATGCGCCCCCAGCTTTTTAGCATCTTCTTCCTTTTTGGGAGAGGTGCTCAATACAGTTACCTCGGCCCCAAAAGCCAAACCAAACTTCACAGCCATGTGGCCAAGTCCGCCCAGGCCCAATACAGCCAGTTTATGTCCTTTACCAACCTTCCAATATCTTAACGGCGAATAGGTGGTAATGCCTGCACATAACAATGGTGCAACAGCTGCCAGGCTTAGCTTATCAGAAATGTGAAGCACAAAATCTTCGTGCACAACAATTGTATTTGAATAGCCGCCATAAGTAGGTGTTTTGCCATCCTGCTCCAAACCGTTATAGGTTTGTGAGTTGCCATTTAAGCAGTATTGCTCTAAATCCTGTTTACAGTTTTCGCATACCCGGCATGAGTCAACCAGGCAGCCGGTTCCTGCCAGGTCGCCAACTTTAAATTTCTTTACATGGTCGCCAACCTTAACCACACGACCAACAATTTCATGGCCTGGTACCATCGGGAAGATCCCCGGGAACCAGTCATTTTTAATTTGGTGAAGGTCTGAGTGGCAAACGCCGCAAAACAAAATATCAAATTGTACGTCGTGAGGCCCTACTTCGCGCCGTTCAAAGGTCCAGGGTGCCAGTGGTGTATTTTCATCCTGAGCAGCATATGCTTTAGTTTCAATCATAGTAGTGTTTTTTTAAAAGTAAGAAATTTCAGAAATCGGAGTGGTTCCGGGTGACAAATATACAGCCACACCAATAAAATGTGCAGCCCTGGTAATTTTTTAATGTATTATTAATGTCAGAATTTAGAGATGATCCTAAAAAATTGTTTCGTCACTTTAATTAGCTTCCGTATACTTTTTAAAATTATCTAAAATAGCCTGCCATCCCCCTTTTTGCATTTCAATTGGGTTTTCGCTTTCAGCCTCAAAGGCTTCAACTACTTTAGTGGCGTTACCCTGGCTAATGAAATCGATCTTAACTTTTCTACCATCTGCAATTACGTATTCTATTAAGCTATGTGGTTTCACATCAGTATAAACACCTTCAAAATCAAAACTAAAGCTGTCATCTTTAGCCGCCATAGTTGTTTTAAATTTACCGTCGGTCCGAAGGTCATTATCTGCATAAGGTGCATGCCAGTCATCAGATGCAAATACCCAGTGGGTAAGGTGTTCAGGGTTTGTCCAATATTCCCATACCTTTTCAACATTTGCATCAATTAATGTTTCTACTGTTATTACTTCTTTAGTTTCCATTTTTCAAGGTTTTTAAATTTTTCAATTGGTAAAATAAAGATATGACAAGATTTTGAACAAAAAAAAGCCTCCGGAAATTAATCTGAAAGCTTATAAAATAGCAATGTTAAACAAGTCACATTAAATAGCCGGGAACACATTTTGAGCCAGTTTGCCCAAAACAGGTATTGGCTTCTCTTGTCCATTTCTGGCGCCGCTTAAACCAATTATCCACAGAAAAATGAACAATACGTTTACTAAAACAATAAGATGTAAAGATGAAAAGATGCCGCTTAATAGTCCCGCCTTATCTAAAACTACAAGCAAGCCATATCTTATTACTATGTAGGTAATATATAAAAGAAGTGTTTGCCTCAATTGAAAACTGCTTAAGCTGGTTTTCTCGGTTTGATGGTATCCAAAATAAGACACCGACCATCCTAAAACAAAAAAATAACTACACAGCCCTGCTGTTTTCCCATCATCCTGTACCCCGAAAATGTCATTTGCCCTCATAAATCCCTTCTGAATTGATTTTAAAAAATCGTTAATAACTGATCCGCTTGTTTACGGGTAATAATTTATTCCGGTAAACCAGCTGTTATACGAAGGGTTTTATTTTTTTGTTATAGATTTTTGAAGGAAATTAAAGCCGGGTTCGTCAGCATATCCGGGATATATCAAAAAGCACAAAAAAACAACAACAAATTATCTTTATACATCAACGGGTATTTATAATAGTTTTGAACTTACAAACCTATATTCGTCAACATTGTTCAATTTCATCATTTTATGATCCGAAGATTAATCATATCCGTTGTGCTTATTGAACTAATTTTAAAATTTTAAACTTCATATTTTTAAAACGAACAATATAATTTAATATAATTTAATGGAGCCTATGAAAATAATTACACGCCAAAAATCATGGTTGATCATCCTTTGCAGTCTCTCCGCATTCAGCACTTTATGCTCATTTTACCTGGGTAAACATCCCGCAGTAAAAACGGGCGATGAATCTCCCAGGATCGTCAATATTGTCAATTTTATCCGCCTGCTTGAACCAAGGGACCCGAAGATCACCCGGGAGGTGTTGTTTCAAACAGTGGTTAAACAGGTAGAGATCATGAAAAAATACAAGCTTGGAGGTACATTCCTGCTGCAGTATGACGCCCTGATGGATCCCCGGTATCAAAAGTTACTGTCGGCTCTTCCGAAAAACTCCTTCGAGATCGGCGCCTGGTGGGAGATTCCCCAACCGCTGGTTGAAAAGGCCGGACTGAAATGGAGAGGACGCTACCCATGGGATTGGCGGGCAAATATCGGCTTCTCTACAGGTTATACACCCCGGGAACGCAAAAAGCTTATTGATGTTTACATGGCCGACTTTAAAAAGATCTTCGGCTATTATCCCAAATCAGTTGCATCATGGTTTATTGATGCCTATAGCCTCAATTACATGTATGAAAAATACCACATCGTGGCTTCGGCAAACTGTAAAGATCAGTACGGCACGGATGGTTACACCCTTTGGGGCGGTTATTGGAACCAGGCTTATTACCCAAGTAAGCTCAATTCTTATATGCCGGCCCAGCATGAACAGAACCAGATCCCGGTACCCATTTTCCGGATGCTTGGCAGCGACCCTGTAAGGCAGTATGATACAGGCTTGGGTTCAAACAGGCAAGGGGTGATCACCCTGGAGCCTGTGTATAAATTCGGGGGCGGCGATTCCACCTGGGTAAACTGGTTCTTCAAAACGTTTGCTGATGATGATGCATTGGGGTTCAACTATACGCAGGCCGGGCAGGAAAATTCTTTTACCTGGGATGCCATGGCTAAAGGCCTTGAACTCCAGATGCCATTGATCGCAAAGCTTAGAGATGAGCATAAGGTAAGGGTAGAAACATTGGAGGCATCGGGCCGCTGGTTTAAAAACAAGTACAAGGTTACACCGGCAACATCCTTTTCGGTTAGTAAGGATCTTGAAGGCAGCGACCTTAAAACGGTATGGTTCAACAGCAGGTTTTACAGGCTTAACATGCTATGGGAACAAGGCACGCTGAGGATCCGTGACATTCACTTATTTAATGAGAAATTTCCATCTATTTATGAAACACAGGCAGCCACATCAAATGAATGCACGTTTTTCACATTGCCTGTTGTAGATGGATATATATGGAGCGCAAAAAATCAGATCGCGGGTTTAAGGCTAAAAGCAATTGTTGACGGAAAAGAAATATTACTGCAGGGAAAAGATCCGAAATTCATCAAAACGGGACCATCGACAATGCACATTACGTGGCCTTTAAAATCAATTGAAGGAACTTTTGAAGTTGATTTGAGCGAGCGGCAAATTAAAATGAAATTGGTAACCGCCAGCGCCATCAACTGGTTTTTCGATCTGAATACCGCGGATGGTATTAAGCTTCCGTTCACCGGGGTAAAGAGCAAAAGCCTGGATTGCCGGTTTGAGCAAATGAACTATTCGGTTAAAGCAGGTAAAGGGTCATTTACCAGGCCAAATAACGGTGCTGTATTAAGGATCAGTCCGCAATTGAATACGATCATATTAGATCTTGATGAAACAAGCAAAGCGGCGGGAAGGGTGAGGGATTAGTGGAAGTGGGGGAGTGGCAATGGCAGGTATAAAAGAAACCACCATGTCATTGCGAGCGCAGCGTGGCAATCGCACGCTATACAGGGCGAACAGAAAGGTGTAGAACTTGCATGAGCGGTTGTGCATGGCGTGCGGTTGCCACGCGGTATGTTGTTAACGCAGATTGCTTCGGACGATGTTTAATTTTAGAACTTAATGACTCTCCCGCTCATGGCCGCGGAGGCCTAGTTACGTTTTTCGTAGTTGTTTGTTTTTCAAAGGCACTCAAGAAGGCCATGCCGTTTGGCTTGACCCAAAAGTGACCAAAAGGTCAAGACAGAAAAAAGCTTCCGCGCTGCAGGCCAGACTCCCTGGCCCGCTTTTCTGTCGTGCCTTTGCCCGCTTTTGTTTTAGGTTCGGATAAGGCTCGGTTCTTCATAATATCCAGGCCCTCTCATAGATGACCCCTGCGTTGTTGTTTGTGGTTAATGAAGACCTTCCCCCTTTCCCATAAAAGAAGTTACTTTTGCCGGATGAAAAACATCCAATCTATTTTATGCGGAGCTAACCAACCAAACAGCCTTTAGTAAATAAAATTCAGTTGTTCAGAATTGCCGTACAACTGACTAAATAATATTCCCCACCGGCACTAAATTCCCCCGCTGCCTATTAGCATTTTTTGCTCTCCCCCCAAACCCCTACCTTTACCCCAAACAAACCCCCATGGAACCATTAACCTACTTTTACGAACACATAAACCGCTACGCCATAGTGGTGAAGCCCAAACAGCCCCTGCTTAACTGGATCAATGCCCTGTACCCGGACATGCTTGAAGACGGCACCGAAACAACCGTTTACCTGGTTAAGGAGCGGGAAACTGATAGCGGCACTGAAAAATGGCTTAAAAAAAATTTCAACGACATTTTTGAAAATGAGCTGAATGACCGCCATACCGATGAAAACGACTGGCCGAAAAATCGCACCTACAAACTATTTACTGAATGGTTTGATACCGAAATCCACACCACCGTGCTGGACATGGAGGAGTCGGTTATAAAAAAGTATTAAGCTTGGTGAGTGGTGAATGGTGAGCAATTAAAAAGTGTCGACTTTTTCAGGACAATCCACAACTCAAAAACCGGAACATGCTGATTGTAAATAAATTACAGCTGCGCATCCAAAAATATCAATTTAGGGCTCCTGATTATCAGTTACTTACTTTTGTTCAGCCATTGAAGCAAGGTGAAACATGCTTATAATCAGCATGTTTCACTTTGTACCAGGCGTTCCGTTGAGTCGTACTGGAAAAGGTTGTCACTTTTTTTATAAAGTTAAAACTATTTGTTGCTTGTTTGTCGAGTTAGGATGTGGGGAACGCGAAGCGTTCTCCACATCCTAACTCGTTTTTCTTTTTTTGCTTCTTTTTTTCTTTTTAAAAGCCGCCGTTTTTTGTGGATAACTTATTTTGATTACCCGTCCATAGTTGCCTCCCTTTTTAATTTCCTTTGGTAAGGGTTTGTCCAGTGACGCTTTAGTTGGTTTACCTTGCTGTGTGCCAGAGCAGGGGTAAGCATATCAATACTTGTGTGCGGCCTTAAATAGTTATAAGTATTCACTGCCTTTGATACAGCCATCCTGGCCGTCTGCACATCCGGGTAGACGTCTTCCAGCAATTCGCTTTTTAATATACCATTTACCCTTTCCGCTATCGCATTATCCCTTGGGTCTCCGCTTTGGGTCATGCTGATACTGATTTTATTTTCCTGCAATAGCCCCACATAATCACTGCAACAATACTGCGATCCCCGATCCGAATGATGAATCAGGCTTTCTGTATTACTGCATGAACCGATAGCCATTCCTAAGGCCGCTACAGGCCCGGCAGCAGTAAGGTGCTCGCTGAGGTGGAAACCTACGATCTTACGGCTATAGGCATCGGATACCAGGCTCAGGAAGCTATGGCCCTGACTTAAGTTAATATAGGTAATATCACTTACCCAAAGCCCTCCGGCCATTACCGGGGTCAGGTTCTGTATCAGGTTAGGATGTTTTTTCATCCAATGGTTCGAGTCTGTCGTTCGCGACTTATTGCTCCGTCCCTTGCCGACTAAAAGACCGTTAAGCCGTAAAAGGGTAAACATGGAGTCCCGGCCAATACTGATCGCATGCTGCTTTAAAAAAGGAGCCATCAACCATAATAATTTAATCGTACCCACCCTTTTCTGGATCTTACGGTAATCCGTCATCTGCTGGATAATCAGCCCTCCCTCAACTTGTGACTTCTCTTTATGGTGCAGCTGCTTATAATAAGCCTGGCGCGAGCGGCCAGACAGTGAACAAAGAAGGGATATAGCAATCCCGTGCGATTCTTTGGTTTTCAAGACTGTCTGGCGCCAACTTTTTTTCTCATACTGGTGCCAAATCTCTCGTCAGCTATATCTATCGTTGCTTCCAATAACAGCACACGGATTTGTGACAGGCGCAATTCTTCCTGTAACCATTTAACATTTGTAGAGATTGGCTCGGGTTCAGGCAACACTTTTCTAATAACTGCCCCCGGTTTATTCAACTTTCCCTTTTTTTTTCCTTTTGATAAGCCATTACCCATTTATAAATATGCAACAGGCGGAACCGGAACCCCGCAAGCGCTTTCAGCTATTTGCTATATTATTTGTTTTGTATAATGTTGGTGGGAAAGACCGAAAGTTGGAAATGTCCGATAGGTGTGAAACACACAGCGGATCAACAATGACCCATCGGGTCTACCTCTTTGTAGAAAAAACAGGTAGAAAGATTTTTTGCCTCATCGAGGCTACCCTTCACCCGCATTTATTATTTTTGTAAATAGCCAAACCGGATTATTATGCCAAACACCTACACGCAATTATAGATCCATTTTGTATTTGCAGTAAAATAGAAAAGCGGTAATACAGGAAGAATGGGAAGATCGTCTTCAAAAGTACATCGCTGGTGTAGTACAAAACAACGGACATAAGCTATTGGCAATAAACACAATGCCTGATCATTTGCATCTTTTTGCCGGGTTAAATCCCAAACAATCAATTTCTGAATTAATGAGGTTGGTAAAAGGCGATAGCTCAAAATTTATAAATAAGGAAGGCTTTACCAGGCGAAAATTTTATTGGCAGGAAGGGTATGGAGCGTTTAGCAATAGCCGTTCCCAAATTGATGGCGTTGTTAAATATATTTTAAATCAAAAAGAACATCATAAAAAACAGACCTTCAAAGAGGAGTATTTGGAGATATTAAATGATTATGCTGTTGAATATGATGAGAAATACATTTTCCAAGACCTGTTAGATGGGTGAAGGGTAGCATCTACGATGAAAAAATGGGCGCATATTGCGTTTCTACAAAGGGGTTGACCCGATGGGTCATGTTAGCAGCAAATGCATTTTTCAAGACCTGTTAGATGGGTGAAGGGTAGCTCCTATGGAGCAAAAATGCGGGCGTGTTGTTTTTCTACAAAGGGGTTGACCCGATGGGTCAGAGCTTCAGGGGAAGCATTACAGGCATCCCCTGATTTATAAAACAGTGTGCCGTGTATTTCCCCAAGAGAAGGGGTCACACGGTACACTGCTTATTTTGATTCTTTCGAACATTTATGTCCTTGGGACTAGCTTTCCGGACCCCGCCTCACAACCTCTTTCTTCCGGTCTTTCGGACTTTCCCGACTTTCGGACTCCTCCTACCGCACCAACGTTCCAATCTGTTCCCCATTGGCAATCTTCATAAAGTTGCCGGGTTTGTTCATGTCGAAAACGATGATTGGCAGGTTGTTTTCCTGGCAAAGGGTAATGGCGGTCATGTCCATAACGTTAAGGCCTTTGTCGTACACTTCCTGGAAGCTTATTTCATTGTAGCGGGTAGCAGATGGGTCTTTCTCCGGATCGGCGGTGTAGATGCCGTCAACGCGGGTACCTTTCAGCACCACGTCGGCTTTTATTTCAATAGCGCGCAGGGATGCGGCTGTATCTGTAGTAAAATAAGGGTTCCCGGTACCTGCGCCAAAGATCACAATATGGCCGACTTCTAAATGGTGCATTGCACGGCGGCGGATATAGGGCTCACAGATCTGCTCCATTTTTATGGCCGACTGCAGACGGGTTTCAACGCCAATGCTTTCAAGGGCATTTTGCAGGGCCATGCAGTTAATTACGGTGGCCAGCATGCCCATATAATCGGCCTGGGCGCGTTCCATGCCCGATTTTTCGGCACTTAAACCGCGGAAAATATTGCCGCCGCCAACAACAACGGCAATTTCCATGCCTTTGTCTTTTACCGCTTTTATATCCTGGGCATATTGTAAAACCTGCTTATTATCAATTCCGTATTGTTTATCGCCCATCAGCGATTCGCCGCTAAGTTTTAGTAGGATTCTTTTATATGCCATGAGGTAGTTAAATTGGTCAAAAATATAGAAATATAATCAGTGTTAAAATTTTATGTCGACTTTGTTAAATAATAGTCGTTTAAAGCAGACGGAGGCCCTGTCAAGTTTTCTGTTAACTCTGTGCACCTCCCTTTGTGACCTCTGCGGTAAAAATTAACCACGGAGTACGCTAAGAATCACAAAGAGCACGGAGAATAAGCCCCTTTAAACACCGTTCCCTGCACTTCAAAATCAGCATTAAAAACAATAAGATCCGCATCATAGCCTGCGGCAACCTTTCCCTTTTTAGGGAGCGAAGCCAGCTGGGCAGGGTACAACGAGGCCATATTAACAGCTTCGGCAAGGTTGATCCCAACGTGCTCCACGCAGTTCTGTACCGCTTTTAGCATGGTAAGGCATGAACCTGAGAGCGTACCGTCAGGCATTACATAACGGTCGCCGGTAAACTGGTGCTGGTAGGTGCCTTCTGTAGCCGCAGTAACAGCATCGGTAATTAAAAATAGCTTATCGCCCAGCTCGCGTTTGGCCAGCCGCACCATTGCAAAATCAACATGGATGCCATCGGCAACAATGCTGGTATAAGGGCGCTCCTCAAAAATTGCGGGGATATAACCCGGTTCGCGGTGGTGCATTTGCGGCATGGCATTAAACAGGTGTGTTACTGCCGGGATAGGTTTATTTAAAAAACCTTTACCCTCGGCATAGGTGGCATTGCTATGGCCCGATGATAATATCACACCATGAGCATGCAGGTAATCAATCACCTCCTGATCCTGCAATTCAGGGGCAATGGTCATCATCTTAATAACGCCGTCGGCCTTTTCAATCCAGCCTTTTACTTCGGCAAGGGTGCCTTTTTTTATCAGGTTAGCCGGGTGTGCGCCTTTTTTTATAGGGTTCAGATAAGGTCCTTCCAGGTGCAGGCCCCAAAAGTTTCCTTTGCTGCGTTCACGGTAGATCTTAGCCGATTCAATCCCCTGTTCAACAATATCATTGGTATTGGTGCCGATGGTAGCAAAAAAACCGATGGTGCCCTGGCTCAGCAGGTCGCTTTCCATGCGTTCCAAAGCTTCCACTTCGGGCGTTCCGGCAAACAGCTTGCCGCCGCTGCCATAAATTTGCAAGTCAATTAATCCCGGTGCAACAAATGCACCTTTAAGATCTATTTTTTGAACGCCATCAGGCATGGCGCTTTCATCGGTAATGGCAATAATTTTGTCGCCGGTAATTAAAACTACTTTGCCGGCGGTGATGGAGCCATCAGAGATGAGTTGGAGGTTGTGGAGGGCTGTTATCATATTGTAACGTTTACAAACGCGTCATTGCGAGGAACGATCCGCCAGCTGGCGGACTACATAGGACATTCAACGAACCATAAAACTCTTAGAGACCTACAGCCGACTGTTTGGTCGCCACATTACTTACCGGTCCATGATTTGCGTGTGAAGAGTTTGCTTCGTTCCTCGCAATGACGCGTGATTTATTATAACAAAAAAAATCCCCTTCGTTTTAACGAAGGGGACTAAATATTTAAGCTCCTAAAGCAACCCGCTTAAAGGCGTTAAATGTTAAACCTTTTTCAACAGTGCTCAAAAACTGAGCAACGCTTTTGGAAGGATCCTTAACAAACTCCTGGTTTAATAAGGTTGAATCTTTATAAAATTTGTTCAGCTTGCCTACAGAGATCTTTTCAACCATTTCTTCAGGTTTGCCTTCTGCGCGGATCTGCTCTTTTGCAATTTCAAGCTCACGCTCAATTGTAGTAGCATCAACGCCGTCTTTATCAATAGCAACAGGGTTCATAGCTGCAATTTGCATCGCAACGTCTTTACCTGCTTCGTCAGCACCGGCAGCGTTAGCGCTTAAGCCAACCAATACACCTAAACGGTAGTTACCGTGGATGTAAGCAACAACTTTTTCGCCTTCAACTACAACATATTTGCTGATACCTATCTTCTCGCCAATTTTACCGGTTTTGTCAATAATAACGTCACCAATTTTTGCACGGTTAACTTCAGTATCAATTTCAAGGTCATTCAACTCTTCTAAAGTTGCAGGCTTGTTTTCAACAGCAGTGTTAGCTATCAGGTTTGCAAAAGCAATAAACTCGGCATTTTTAGCCACAAAATCAGTTTCGCAGTTAAGCTCAATGATCACACCGCGTTTGCCATCAACAGAAGCACGTGCAATAACCACACCTTCGTTTGATTCGCGATCCTGGCGGCTGGCCGCTACTTTAGCGCCTTTTTTTCTTAAAAAATCAATAGCAGCTTCAAAATCGCCATTGGTTTCAGTTAAAGCTTTTTTGCAATCCATCATACCGGCACCAGTTTGCTGGCGCAGTTTGTTTACGTCGGATGCAGATATAGTTACTGTAGACATTTCTTTGTTTTTTATATGTTAAAAATCGTAAGCCCTAAGTCCAAAGTCACTCAGTACTTTCGACTTAAGACTTACGACTAAATTCAATTATTCCTCTGTGCTCTCAGCTTTTGGCGTAGCATCTTCAACCGCAGCATCAGCTTCAACAGCTACTTTGCGGGTTCTTTTGCCTTCGGCTGCTGGTGCGCGGTCAACAACTGCTGCTTCAGGAGCATCAGCTTTTGCTTTGGCAACGGCTGCTTCTTTTTCAGCTTCGTCTTCTTTCTCGCGTTTGCGCTCATCCAAACCTTCAACAATTGCCTGTATAATAATACCGGTAATTAATGAGATCGATTTGGTTGCATCATCATTCGCCGGGATAGGAAAATCGATGTTTGAAGGATCAGAGTTGGTATCAACCATAGCAAATGTAGGGATGTTCAACTTTAATGCTTCTGAAACTGCGATATGCTCTTTCTTAACGTCAATTAAAAACAAGGCAGCCGGTAAGCGGTTTAAGTCAGCAATACCACCTAACAAAGTTTCTAATTTAATACGCTCACGCTGTATCATCAGTCTTTCTTTTTTGGAAAGATTGCTGTAAGTACCGTCCTTAGTCAATTTATCGATGTTTGACATCTTTTTGATCGACTTGCGCACAGTGGCAAAGTTGGTTAACATACCACCTAACCAGCGTTCGGTTATGAAAGGCATGTTTACACCTTTTGCATATTCAGCAACAATATCTTTCGCTTGTTTCTTTGTAGCTACGAATAATACTTTACGTCCTGATTTTACAATCTGTTTTATAGCTGCAGCAGCTTCTTCAACCTTTGTTAAGGTTTTATTTAAATCGATGATGTGGATACCGTTGCGCTCCATAAAAATGTACTGTGACATTTTTGGATCCCATTTGCGGGTAAGGTGACCAAAGTGTACACCTGCATCCAGTAAGTCCTGATATGTTGTTCTTGCCATTTTGTTGTCCTCCTTTGATTAACGTTTACTGAATTGGAATCTCTTACGTGCTTTCTTGCGTCCTGGTTTTTTACGCTCAACCATACGGTCATCACGTGTCATTATACCTTTAGCTCGCAGTGAAGGTTTCTTTTCAGGATCGAGTTCAACAATAGCTTTCGCAATAGCTAAACGAACGGCCTCAGCCTGTCCTTTAACACCACCACCAGCAACATTTACCTTAACATCAAATTTTCCGGTTGAACCAGAAACCTCAGTGCTCTGAGTAACGATGTATTGTAGTGGCAATGTTGGGAAGTACTCTTTGTAATCTTTACCGTTTACGATAATAGCGCCGCTGCCATCTGTTAAGTAGATGCGTGCAACAGCTGTTTTTCTTCTGCCCGAAGTGTTAGTTGTTGGCATTTTTTCTTTCTCCTTAAATTAAAAGTTAAATGGTTGTTGGGTTTTGTGCTTCATGAGGATGCTCAGCGCCTGCATATACATGCAAATTGCCAAACAATGCTTTGCCCAAACGATTTTTAGGTAACATACCACGCACCGCTTTTTCAATTACGCGTGTAGGATGCTTT
>NZ_JAQBOC010000056.1 GCF_028288225.1 Mucilaginibacter sp. | reverse complement strand
CCGTTGTTAACTTTATCAACAAAAATCAAGGTTATTAACACAGAAAAAGAAGCAAAAAGAAAGCTTCAACAATAATAATAACCTATTCTATTTTGTTGAAGCCAATCTAAAGGCAATGACATGGTGGAGAAGTCCCACAAAAAAATCCCAGCCAAACTGACCAGGATCTTAAATTATATTTGCGCTTAAAACCTTTATGCTTTTACCTTTCAGCTTTCGCCTCAAAATAAAACCTTTCAGCTTTCGCCTTTTAGCTTTAAGCTTTCTTCGCTAACTCTTCTGCTAATGCAGCTCCAATTTCAGCGGGTGATTCCACCACGCGGATGCCGCATTCGCGCATAATTTTCATTTTTGCCGCTGCTGTATCATCGGCGCCGCCAACAATTGCGCCGGCATGACCCATTCTGCGGCCCGGAGGCGCTGTTTGGCCTGCTATAAAGCCGACAACAGGTTTTGTACCATTTTCTTTTATCCATTGTGCTGCCTCAGCTTCCATGCCGCCGCCAATCTCGCCAATCATAATAATGCCATGTGTTTCAGGATCGTTCATTAACAATTCAACGGCTTCTTTGGTTGTTGTGCCGATGATCGGGTCGCCGCCAATGCCTATGGCTGTAGTGATGCCCAACCCGGCTTTTACTACCTGGTCAACTGCCTCGTAAGTTAAAGTGCCTGATTTTGAAACTACACCAACATGGCCTTTTTTGAAGATGAAGCCTGGCATAATACCAATCTTCGCTTCATCTGCAGTAATAATACCCGGACAGTTAGGGCCTATCAAACGGGAATCTCTTCCTGCTAAATATTCCTTCACCATTATCATATCCTTTGTAGGGATGCCTTCGGTGATACAAACAATAACTTTTATACCTGCTTCGGCTGCTTCCAAAATTGAATCGGCTGCAAATGCAGGGGGTACAAATATGATAGATACGTTGGCGCCTGTTTCTGCTACTGCATCAGCAACGGTATTAAATACTGGCCTGTCTAAGTGCTGCTGACCGCCTTTACCGGGGGTTACACCACCAACAACCTGCGTTCCGTACTCAATCATTTGCGACGCATGGAAACTGCCTTCTTTACCTGTAAAACCCTGAACTATTACTTTAGAATCTTTATTTACGAGTACACTCATTGGATTTTTTTATTTGTAGCGCAAAGCTAAAGTTTTTGATCGAATGTCAAACCCACTTATTCCCTAATGCAGGAATAATTTTACAATAAACCAACCTTATTGTCCGGGCCCGTCATGGATACTTTAGAAAAGCCAATAAATATGAATACTCTCTGCCTGCTTTAATCCGTTAGCCCCAAATTTTCAGAGGAAAGATGTTTCTTTGCTTTGTTTCTCATCAAAAAAAACAACATGCCAAGTATTGCTAACAAGATTTCTGTTTTTGTAGATATATGTCCCATAACTAATTGATTTAATATAATATAAACCAATAGTTAAAATAAAAGTTTAACAATTAAAAAAATATATTAGAAGATATTTTGATATAGTCTTATCGATCCGCTTTTACGCCTTTGTTGGTGTTGCTGGTCGCAGAAATATGCCGAAGAAACCCACAGCTTTTATTTAAATTAAAGCTTCATCCAAATTAAAAAATTTAAGTTTCAACCTTATATTCTTGTGATTTGAGGGTCACATATTGAAGCGATATGGATAATATGATTGGAACAATTAACAGAATAGTGTTTTATTTCTTCATCAAGAATATATTCGGCAACTGTATTTTGCTTTATGTAATCTAGATAGTTTGATTTATTATAAATACAAATTAAGCCCCCTACCCATTCTTCATGTTCATAATGTAAATAGAAACTTTCATTCTGAACAAAATATGCGATGTATGACTTGAAAAAAATTGCATATTTCCTGCCGTAATCAGGAGTAATGGCTTTTACCGGTCCAAACGATTTTTCGCCGATGGATACATATTCTTTTTTTTTTGAAATTGATGCTCCCTGAATCTTTATTAACAATTCGTTATCGAACGGCTCTTTAATATTATCTAGAAACAAATATTTTAAGTCGTTTACACCACCAAAAAGTCCGTCGTTATTCATCTTTCACTGGGTTAAATCTTTCCGTCAGCTATCGGCACCCTAAATTCACCCTCACTCTTAGCTATCACAATAGTAGCAATCCCATTTCCAATCATGTTGGTGATGGCCCTTGCTTCCGACATAAACCTGTCGACTCCCAGTAATATGGCAACGCCCTCAACGGGAATGATTTTTATAGCAGCCAGGGTTGATGTTAATACAATAAAACCGCCGCCGGTAACCGCCGCCGCTCCTTTCGAGGTGATCATTAAGATCCCTATAAGTGCTGCCTCTTGTTCCCAGGTTATCGGGATGTGAAATACCTGCGCAAGAAATATTGTTGCCATTGATAAATAAATGGTGGTACCATCCAGGTTAAATGAATACCCGGTTGGGATTACCAGCCCTACTACGGATTTCGAGCAGCCAAACTTCTCCATCTTTTCCATCATTAACGGCAATACCGACTCAGACGATGAGGTGCCCAGCACAATAAGGATCTCTTCCCTGATAAATTTAAGGTACTGCCAAAGGCTGAACTTATACAGCCTGCAAATGATATTCAACACAATAAAAATAAACAGGAACATAGTAAGATAAACCGAACCCATAAGCAAAGCCAATGGCTGCAAGGTTTTAATGCCATAGGTGCTTATAGTATAGGCCATGCCACCGAAGGCGCCGATTGGAGCTACCCGCATCACCATGTGCATAATATTAAAAAACACTTTTGATAGCTTGTCAAAAAGGCTGATGACCGATTGCCCTGTTTGGCCCATGCGACTTAATCCGAACCCAAATAATATGGCAAAAAACAAGATCTGCAGAATATCGCCTTTGGCAAAAGCATCAAATACATTTGACGGGATAATATGAGCTATAAAATCTCCCCAGTGCATTTCGGCAGCAGCTTTCTTGTAAACCTCAAGCTTTGAGGTATCAGCGGCAATATGGCTTACAAAACCTTCGCCGGGCTTTACGATATTGGCCACTATAACTCCTATAATTAATGCAAAAGTGCTTACTATCTCAAAGTATAATAAAGCCTTGCCGCCTACCCTGCCCACTTTTTTCATATCGCTCATTCCCGCAATGCCCAGTACTATGGTGAAAAATATGATGGGTGCTATCAGCATGGTTATTAAGCTGATAAACATCTGGCTAATAAGCTTTGCAGTGGGTCCGAACGATTTAAAGCAGAGGCCAACAATTACACCAAGCAATATGCCGGCAATTACCTGGAAATTTAGGTTGAGGAGGATTTTCTTCATTGATCAAGTATACGAATATTCATTGCTTTATGGTAACCGGATAAAAGCTTTATTAAAAAAGGCCGTCCGTTTGTTTTTTTAGGATGAGTCCCAAAAAACAAACGGACGGATTATAGTGTGAGCTACCCATTTCAATAATGCATTGGCGTTAATATCGCTCGCGGAGTTTACTCGCCCGGTCATTGCTTCACTCGACCCGCCCTCTCTTCCCCAAGCGTGATTGTTGCGCAACTAGATAAGTCAGCAATGGCTAAAATTAAGTACTTTGAAATATTGATTAAAATATTGGTTTTTAGTATATTAGGCTATGCAAGGGAAAAAGACGCATCAGGAAAGCTTATTTATACAATTTCAGCTTTCCAACTATGTTCCGGCTGACAATTTCTACCG
>NZ_JAQBOC010000089.1 GCF_028288225.1 Mucilaginibacter sp. | reverse complement strand
TCGCGGTTCAAAGAAAACTCCTCCTGCTCGTTTTTTCATTATGGAAAAGCGATCAAGAATATTTAGAAAAATGTGCTTGATTTATTTGCTTTTTTACACAGTATGACGCTTGCGGCAGCATAAAAGCCCTTGCGGCAGCATGGGGTAGCCCACCTCTTTTGGCCTGCCCGACATTCGCGCGCCAGAGGGAGGGATTATTTTTCGTATTCTTGAATTTGACAACGATCCATGTTAAATGCTTGTAGCGTTTCAAGTGCGTGTTGTGAAACGACCAGCATAGAGTTCGGGACAATAAAAAAATCATCATTTTCGTTTCCTATGATTTTAAACCAATAAAACAGCGGTAATATTAACCCGTCTTCATGTAAATCATTAAAAAATTGAGATTTAGTGATTTTGCAGTCATCAAACGTATATCCTGTCAGGTTCTGTTTTTTAATGTATTCAGCCAATCTTTCAGAACAAATAAAACATTGAAAGCCCTCAATAAAGTCGTCACCTAACCAATCGTCAAACTCATAATTGAGTTTCTCAATAATAGGAGGCTTTGTCGAATAATTTAAAACTGTATCATCTCCTAATTGTCCAGCTACTTCTGGTTCTATAATATATTTTTTCATTTCGTCCTTACCGGGGGGGTAAACTGACTACCCTCACCCTTTACCTCATTATCATTCTCTTTACCGTTGAAGCCGTACTAATAAGCCCAACAAATAATATAACGACAAAGTACCGATTATTACCTACAAAGCGAAAATCCCATATCTGAATTATTGCATAGCAATCCTTTCATCCCATAAATCTAAGTCAAAAAAATCCGCCAACCTCAATTAAGAGGTTAGCGGATCTTGTAAACGGGCCTGGTTTGGAATTATCTTATTTGCTGCCCGAAACCTGCATTGGGTTTACTCCCACAGACTGGCCGCGTACTCCGGCAGCATTAATTTTTTGTTTAAACACCTGGAATTTTGATGGCTCAGGCAGTTTGCCCCAGTAGTTATTGGTTTCGTCAATATCGGCTGTTTCACGCATCGGGTCTAATTTAATGGAGGCTACTTCCTTATCCTGGATATAAAATTTTGATACATGCTTTTCGTTCAGGCGCCAGATCTGTGCCGGGATCCGGTCAACTTGCCTGGTGCCATCGGCATAAGTAAACTCAACTATTATAGGCATTACCAGGCCGCCTTTATTGCTAAAGTTAAGCTGGTAAAAATATTTGCCCGCATATTTTGTTTTATCTTCATCGGTCATTGCTTCGGCAGCAGCACTGTGTTGCGGCGTAGCAAGTTCTTTGGTCATGTTATTAAATTTCATGGTATCAACAGCAGCAAGTCCACGATCATACTTGTAATAAAAGTCATGTACGGATGTGTCTTTGTCTACGTAAAATTTAATGTTTTTATCCTCGCGGTTGCGGATCTTGGAGATATCGTCAAAAGCATTAACAGCCGGTGCATCAACTTTATTTGCTCTTCTGTTAAATTGTGGTGCTTTCCCGTCAAGGTCGGCTTTAGCAACCTTTACACTGTCGAGAGAAATATCAACTGCATCGGTTCCATAAAACCAGCCTCTCCAAAACCAATCAAGGTTTTCGCCGCTGGCATCGCCCATAGTGCGGAAGAAATCTGCCGGGGTAGGGTGTTTAAATTCCCAGCGCCTTGCATATTGTTTAAAGGCATAATCAAATAACTGGCGACCCATAATGGTTTCGCGCAAAATATTGAGTGCTGTTGCCGGTTTTGTATAAGCATTGGGCCCAAACCTTACAATATTTTCAGAGTTAGACATAATAGGCTCCAGCTCATTTTTAGGCAGCTTCATGTAATCAACAATGGTATAAGCCGCTCCCTTTTTGCTTGGGAATTTATTATCCCAAAGCTCTTCGGTAAGGTATTCCATAAATGAGTTTAAGCCCTCGTCCATCCATGTCCACTGGCGCTCATCGCTGTTAACGATCATCGGGAAGAAGTTGTGCCCAACTTCGTGGATAATTACGCCTATCATGCCATTCTTGGTGCTTTCGCTGTAGGTGCCATCTTTTTCAGTACGGCCATAGTTAAAGCAGATCATGGGGTATTCCATACCGTTTGCAGCTTCAACACTTTGCGCAACAGGATAAGGGAAAGGGAATGTAAAACTTGAGTATGATTTTACAGTATGTGCAACCAATTTGGTTGAAAATTTACGGTATAAATTATAAGCTTCTTTGCCATAATAGCTCATGCACATTACGGTTTTGCCATCAACTTTCTGGCCCATTCCGTCCCATACGAATTTACGGGATGATCCCCATGCAAAATCGCGCACATTAGTAGCCTGGAAAACCCAGGTCTTTTTAGCGGTGGTTGGTGCAGCCTCTTTCTTTTTAGCTTCATCAAGGGTTACAATTTCTACCGGCTCAGCAGCGGTCCTTGATTTGGTATAACGGGCTAACTCTGCCGGAGATAAAACTGCCGCGTAGTTGATACATTCGCCGGTAGCGCCAATTACATGGTCAGCAGGTACGGTCATCTGTACTTTATAGTTACCGAAGGTTAAAGCAAACTCGCCCCTGCCGGTAAACTGGTGGTTTTGCCATCCCTGGAAATCGCTGTAAACGCATAAGCGCGGGTACCACTGTGTCATAGTGAACAGGTAGTTGCCGTCACCGGGGAAATACTCATAACCACCGCGACCGCCCAGGCTCATCCTGTCGGAGATCTTGTAATTCCACTTTACAGTAAACAGCATTTTCGCTCCTGGCTTTAAAGCAGCAGGAAGATCAATACGCAGCATGGTTTTGTTAATAATGTAGGGGATACTTTTGCCTAATGCATCAGTAATGCTCATTATTTTATCGCCATAGCCGTTGTCGGTATTTGATTTTTCGGCCCTATCAAGCTGTAATGTACCGGCACCGCGCGGCATAACTGAACTCTGCTGGTAATTGGCATTGTCGTTATTGTTGTGCTCGTTCTCATCCAACTGCAACCAGATATAATCCAGCGGATCGGGCGAGTTATTGTAATAAGTAATGGTTTCTGAACCTGTAAGCTTCAGGTTTTTTTCATCCAGATCGCATTTGATGTCGTAATCTGCACGTTGTTGCCAGTACTTGGCTCCGGGCGCCCCGCTTGCGGTACGCTGCTCATTGGGCGTATTTAAAATAGTGCCCAGTTGCTCAAACTTATTGCCGTGGTTGCTGGCAGGATTATTCTGAATATCCTGTGCCTTAGCAAAGCCGGCAATAGTTAAAGCGAAAAACAGTGAAGTAAAAACTTTTTTCATTTTTGGTTAATTATTATTTATAAGATCAGTTTCATTTTATAAGTCCGAAAGTCGGTAAAGTCCGGAAGTCCGAAAGAACTTCTGGGGTTAATCAACATCCGGGATTGCGTTTGGCTAGCCTCAGGGGGAAAGGTTTTTAGCTTCGCGCTTTTGTTATTTTTATTTTCGCATTCAATAAATCCGAAATCGAACATCCGATATACATTTAGCCCCCTCTAAATCTCCCCCGGTAGGGGAGACTTTGGCTTCGCGCTTTGCTATTCCGACGTTTATAATTCAATAAATCCGAAATCGAACATCCGATATCCGAAATCAAAAAGGCATTCTTTCCAAAGCCATTTTTAAGGACAGTGCAAATACCCCTGCCGAAAGGAAAAAGATCCAGTCGCGCCTTTTTACTTTTAAAAAATTTAAGAACAATATACCTATTATCAATATAATGGCAACAACAAATATCTGCCCCGCCTCTAATCCCACATTAAAACCAAACAAGCCCAGGCCTATACTTTGGTCTTTTGCCAGCATTATGCGGATAGCGTTTGCAAAGCCCATACCATGAATAAGGCCGAAACACAATGCAAGGTAATAATTTATCCGCGCACTTTTACCTTTGCTATCCAACTGAAATATATTGTTTAATGCAGTAATAAAAATAGTGCAGGGTATTAAAAACTCTACCCATTTGCTCGAAAACCTGATAACATCGTACACGCTTAACGCAAGTGTTAATGAATGCCCTATGGTAAATGCGGTTACCAATATCAGCACCTGCTTAATATCGCGGATAGAATAAACGCATGCCAGGGCCAAAATAAACAGCTGATGATCCAGGGCATCGGCACTGATAATGTGCTGCCAGCCCATTTTAAAATAAAAAGCAAAGTCGGACATTGCGAACTAACCGTTGAAAGCACTAAATTTAAGGCGTTTTTTCAACTATAAAAATCAGGACACGTTATGTGGGCATTTATTTATCAACCGTTACTATATTGTTACATACTTTTAGGAGCCATGCTCCCTGTAAAACATGCAGCTAAAGTTTTTCATCCAATCCATGTAAGCACAACAAACATCAGCTACAACAACCAGGACAACAAGCTGGAAATTATCTGCACTATTTTTACGGATGATTTTGAAGCCGCTCTTGTAAAACAATATCATACAAAAACCGACCTCAACAGGGCCGATATGCATGCCGCAATGGATGTGCTTGTAAAAAAGTATATCGCGGGTTACCTGCAGATAAAAACCGGCGCTGCGCCATTAAATTTAAATTATGTTGGCTTCGAGATAAACAAAGAGGCAACTGATGTTTATTTTGAGACGGATAAGATCCCGGCTGTTAAAAAAATTGATGTGGACGTTAGCCTGCTGCACAACCTGTTTGACGACCAGCTAAACATAGTACACATTACCGTGAACGGTGTACGAAAAAGTGAAAAGCTGGATTACCCGAATAAAAGGGTGAGCCAGATGTTTTGAGGGCTTGAGTGACTACATTTCTCTATGGAACTTCTTTTAAATTCGATACGCAGTTATATCCCTCTTTCAATTGAGGATGAAATAATTGTAAAACAACTATTCAGAGAAAGGAAACTAAATAAAGGCGATCATTTGCTCGAGGCCGGCAACGTTTGCCGTTATCTTGCATTTATTGAAACGGGGCTTGTTCGCTATTATATTAACCAGGATGGCGATGAAAAAACCAATTACTTTAACAAGGAAGGTGAATTTGTTTGCGATTATCAGAGCTTTCTGCCAAAAATACCGTCATTCGTAAACATCCAGGCGCTTGAAGATACCGTTATGTATGTCATCAGTTTTAATGATCTGCAGCAATTTTATAAAGAGGTTAAATATGGGGAGCGGTTTGGGCGTTTAGGTATTGAACAGGTATTTATAAATGTTATTAACCAGGTGGTTTCTTTATACGTCGACTCTCCAGATACCAGGTATCAAAAGTTTATCGCTAAGTTTTCAGATATAGCTCAGCGTATCCCGCAATATTATATTGCATCGTTTGTAGGCATTAAGCCGCAATCATTAAGCCGCATCCGCAAACGGATTGCAGGCATGCATTAATTAACCCAGGTGAATGAACAGCAATTATTTGTTGCTGAATTTTGTTTTATAAATTTTAAAACAAATGAAAACAACAAATGAAACTACACAATGGGACACCCGGTCGGTATCCTTTTGGCTAACCTTATTAATAGCGTCAGGAATTATTTTTGTAGGTGCCCGGTTTATAGTTAACCCTGCCGGGGGCGCAGCCGGTTTCGGGATTCCATTTTCAAATACGGCCGACTATGCCTATGGAAGGATAAAAGGCATCCGCGATATATTTTCGGGTCTGGTGCTTTTGCCACTTTTATGGCTGCGGATGCGCAAGGCTGTTGCTTACGTATTTACATCTGCTATTATAATACCCGCAACCGATTGTTTGATTGTGTTTGCTACAAAGGGGCCTACTGATGTGCCGCATTTGCTAATCCACGGTTTAACCGCGGTGTTTATGGCCGTAATTAGCGTTTTACTTTTTCGGGGACATGATGTCAATAATTGAAATATTAAGCCGGGCATAGGGTTTAGATAAAATTTGATACATTTATTTCCGTTTGTTGTATCAAAATCATCTGTTTAGCCGTAATTTATAACAGAAACAATTATCCCTTCGTTATAAGCTATTAACTACTAGTGCATAACAGGATACTTTACAAGCTTTAATATATTTAGATCTATGAAAAAAATAATTCTACTATTCTGTGCGGCTTTTTTGGTGGTAACCATTAATTCATGTTCAAAAAAAAGCACGCCCAATCCAACCGATCCGGAAGCTGGGTTTACTAAAATAGCTTATAACGGGCCGACAAACTTTTCAGTTGCCCGGAGCGGTTTGGCAGGTGCAGGCACCAATGGCAGTATTTTCTTTGCCGGCGGAACCATGGATAATGGCACTACATTATCAAAAGCAGTTGATGTTTATAATATAATACAGGGAATTTGGTATACCGGTACATTAAGCAAGGCGCGTTACCAGCTAGCAGCTACCAGCGCCAATAACAAGATAATATTTGCGGGTGGCCATGACAGTACCGCGTACTCAAAAGTTGTTGATATATATAACCTGATTAAAAACATATGGGTAAGCGCACAGCTAAGTGAGGCCCGTTCAGGACTTGCTGCCGCATCAGTAGGTAATATAGCGGTTTTTGCCGGTGGCAAGGGCGCAAATGGTGTTTCAAAAACGGTTGATATTTATGATGCCGGAGCCAATAAATGGACAACAGCTGCACTTAGTACTGCCCGTACCGGGCTTGTTGCCGCAACTGCCGGAACCAAAATTTTATTTGCCGGTGGTGTTGATGGCAATGAAGTGGCCCAAAAAACAGTTGATATTTATGATACAGGTACGCAAACCTGGTCTGTAGCGGCCATGAGCACCGAAAGAAGCCGTTTTGCCGGGGCCGGGGCAGTAAATAAAATTGTGTTTGCAGGTGGCGATACCAATACCGAAGGCCATGTAAAAACTGCAGATATTTATGACGTTACAACCAATGCGTGGACAACGGCTCAGCTATCGGAAGGAAGAGATGACCTAACGGCTGTGGGCGTTCCTAACAAAATTGTATTTGCGGGTGGCTATAACGGTACCGGCCCTTCAACTACTGCCGATATTTACGATGTAAAAAGCGGAGTGTGGACTACTGTGACAATAAACCAGGGCAGAACCTTAATGGCTGGCGCAAGCTCTGACAATTTTATTCTTTTTGCCGGGGGCAAGGACGTTAACGGAGCTTCGAAAGTAGTTGACTTGTTTACTTTGTCGAACTAAAAATTGGTTGAGAGGATAAAGGGATTGTTTAGATTCTTTTATCCTCTGCCAGTTTCTTTTTAATGTACCGGATCAAATCATAATCTGTCGCCTTTTGTATCATTTCAAAAGCGGGCCGGTATTTTATCTATTATTATTTCTTCACTCCCGTTACATTTAAAATTACGATACTGTTATGGGGGATGCCAAGTGTTTTGCCAGGCGTTATATCAAGGTAAGCTTTAAGGTATCCATCGGTGATGCCTTTCATAGCATCATCGTTGGCTTTTTTAAACTCGGGGTAAGTAAATGTCAGCGCTTTGCGAAAGGTAATATTCCCTTTTTCGTCAACATACGCCGAGTAAGAGTAATAAAAATCGGTATAGGCTTTGTGGATGGTGATATTATATGTTGGCGAAAGATAATCATCAAATGACATACCGCCATCAACGTCATTTTCGGGGGTAACTTCTTTTTTAATCCTGATAAGCGGGCTCCGCGCTTTTAAAACAGCGGGCTCAGTACCCGCAAAAGCGCTATCAAGGGTGTTTTGTGCCTTTAAAATTTTAGCTTTAATGTAAGCGGTATCCTTGCTACTGGGTTTCAGCATGTTTGCCGTATCAGCATGAAGCACATTTTTAATATAATCATTGGTATAAAAGGTCATGTAAACATGCGTTTTTTCCTCCTGTATTACATTGTCGTGCACACGCAGCACCATAAACTGAATACTATCCTTTTTAATATATTTTAATTTGAGCCACGCCCACGCTACGTTGTAAACAGAATCATGATCAAATATTACGGGAGTATTCAAAAATCTTTTTTTCCTGGGACTGTAAATATTTACCGAATCGGTTGAAGGGAACGAAATGCGCCATTCGGGCACCAATTGGTAGCCAACTGCACTAAATGACAACCCATTATCAAAAGTTCGTTTTACTTCGGTATAACGGATGCCCTGGATGCTTTTTAGTAGCGCTTTTGCCTTAATTGCGTCATCTTTTCTTTTTGCTTCAAACTGTACCCGTTCCGGCACATGTTGTTTGCAGGAAGTGACGAATAATAAAGAAGCAATAAGCAAACCTTGTAAAAAAATGGCAAGGCATTTATGAATGGATCTGTTCATATTAATTAGCAGAAGCGTTAAAAAGCGCTAAAATAGTAAAAAAGAGGTTGATTGGTTTAACGGGCAGATTATGTTGATGGGATTTGGTATGAAAACTGGCGAATTCAAAAGTCAGGAAACATGCTATATTTTGCCATATAACGCGCACCGATTTCGGCAAAGGTAAGTGCACCGCAAAGACTAAACAGCCCATCGAAGATCCAACCCCAAAAAAATCTCAGGGCATTTCCTGCTTTTACGGCAAGTTTACCTGACAAATATTTCCAAGCCTATTACCAGGCTTATCACGTTCACAGTGAGATCGAACCGGTTAAGCTTTAATTTACTCATTTATTAATAATATGTTAAATGTTTATTTTATGAATTTATATTTTAATTTTGTTTTTATTAGTCCTGATTAATTGTTACTTAATACTATTGTTTGCCCCTTGTAATGGAAACTGTTTTGAAGCAAATTAAGCAAATATTAGTTATCGGAATACTTTTGCTTAGTATTGTGCCGTCTTTTGCACAGGTAAAGCGCCCGGTTGTACAGGTAAAGCGTCCTGTTATAGCTGCAAATGACCATGTTGCAGTTATTAAACGTCCTGTTGGTGTTCAACTTGCAGAATTTATGCGCTTAGCCGCCACTGCTAATGTTTCATTTACATTTCCAAGGGGATTTAGAGAAATAAAAGCCCCCGATAACGACTATTTTTCGTTTGATTATGCGATGGTACTTCCCGGTAAAGATTTTGAGGTTTGGCTGCAGGTAAAATCGCAAAAAGAAAACTGGACCAGTTATGAAAAATCAAAAAATACACCGAATTCCGAATTGGCAAATCCTGATTCCACCTATTCATCTTTAGCTGAGGCGCATGCGGCTGCATTTACAGGGGATACCAAACATTTTATGAAGAACATCCCACCCGAAGTGCTGGACCGGTATAATGCTGATGCCGGAAAATCGTATCTTTTAAATTTGTTGGATATGCCTGCAACAAAACACTATAAATACGCTTTGCTCATCACCCTTCAAAAAGATCATACAGGTATCATTATGGCGGTTTGCTTTACTAATGAAAAGGGGCCCGAGTTTTTTAAAAATATGGATAGGGTGAGTAACTGCCTTAAGTTTAATTAGTAGCAGTGGGCGAATGACGATTAGGGCGTATGTGATGCGCCCGTACGTTACAGTAAATTGTATGGGTGTATGCTATACGCCCTCATGAACCGACAAGCTAATACCCCCTAAATAATCCAACAATTGTTAATAAGTTAGGACATTTGAATGTTAGGTTCAGTGTCTAAATATTATTTTTGTCCGGTAGACTTGTTTTGCTATATAAAAACGGTCTTCCTTTTCCCTTAATTTAATATATATATAATTTAAATGGCAGAAGCTGTAACTTATAGTGATGATAGTATCCGTTCGCTGGATTGGAAAGAGCATATCCGCTTACGGCCCGGGATGTATATTGGTAAGCTTGGTGATGGATCAGCTTATGACGATGGCGTGTATGTTTTACTGAAAGAGATAATTGACAACTCTATTGATGAGTTTGTGATGGGCGCCGGTAAAACCATAGAAGTAACTATGAGCGATCATAAAGTATCCGTACGTGATTATGGGCGCGGCATACCGCTGGGTAAGGTTATTGATTGCGTATCAAAAATAAATACAGGTGGTAAGTATGATAGCAAGGCCTTCCAAAAATCGGTAGGGTTAAACGGCGTGGGTACAAAGGCGGTTAATGCGCTGTCTAATTCATTTATCGTGCAATCATATCGCGACGGGCGTACCAAGCTTGCTGAATTTGCAAAAGGCGAACTGATTCGTGATGAGCCTGAAAAGGAAACTTCACAGCGTAACGGTACCGCTATAAATTTTTTACCTGATGATACCATCTTCAGGCATTACCGTTTTATTCCGGAATTTGTTGATAGTATGATCTGGAACTACGTGTTCCTTAACTCCGGGCTTACCCTTAATTTTAACGGGCAAAAATATTTTTCAGAACGAGGGCTTTATGACCTGTTAACTAAAAATACTGACGCCGAAAATATCCGTTACCCTATTATTCATTTAAAAGGGGAGGATATTGAGATAGCCATAACCCATGGCCAGCAATACGGCGAAGAGTATTACTCGTTTGTTAACGGGCAAAATACAACCCAGGGCGGTACCCACCAGGCAGCATTCCGCGAAGCTGTAGTAAGAACCGTCCGCGAGTTTTATAAAAAGGAATTTGATGCTTCGGATATTCGCGCATCTATTGTTGCGGCTATTGCTATTAAGGTGCAGGAGCCGGTATTTGAATCGCAAACAAAAACAAAATTAGGCTCACAAAATATCGGGCCTGAAGGGCCATCTGTACGTGGTTTTATAGGTGACTTTTTGAAAAAAGAGCTGGATAATTACCTGCATAAAAATCCTGCTGTGGCTGATGCTTTGCTTAAACGCATTATGCAGTCGGAGCGGGAGCGTAAGGATATTGCAGGCATTAAAAAGCTGGCAAATGAGCGGGCTAAAAAAGCATCATTACATAATCGCAAACTGCGCGATTGTAAAGTGCATTTTGATGAAACCCATGAACGTAAACAGGAAACGACCTTATTTATAACTGAAGGTGACTCGGCCAGCGGATCGATCACCAAATCGCGTGATGTGATGACACAGGCGGTTTTTAGCTTAAAGGGTAAACCCTTAAACTGCTTCGGACTAACCAAAAAAGTGGTTTATGAAAACGAGGAATTTAACCTGCTGCAGCACGCACTGAACATTGAAGATGGTTTGGACGACCTGCGTTACAACAACATTGTAGTAGCAACGGATGCCGATGTTGACGGGATGCACATCAGGTTATTGCTGATGACCTTTTTCCTGCAGTTTTTCCCCGACCTGGTAAAAGCCGGGCATGTATTTATTTTGCAAACGCCGCTGTTCCGTGTTCGTAATAAAAAGGAAACTATTTATTGCTACAGCGATGAAGAACGCCGTAATGCCATAGCCAAACTGGGTGTAAAGCCTGAAATAACCCGCTTTAAAGGATTAGGTGAGATCTCGCCTGACGAGTTCGGGTTATTTATTGGCAAAGATATCCGCCTTGACCCTGTTATATTGAAGGATGCCAACATTAAAGCCCTGCTTGAATATTTTATGGGTAAAAATACGCCTACCCGTCAGCAGCACATTATCAATAACCTAAGGGTTGAAAAAGATGATGAAAGCATTAATCCGCTGGTTGCTGAGGATGTGGAGAGTATAGAATTGCCGGTAGCTTCATAAATCCCCTGATCTTGAGCGCTGAAATAAAAACAGAATGCCCGAAATGTGAGTGGGAGCCAGACGGATACGCCCATTGGGGATGTACCTGTGGTCATTCATGGAACACATTTGACACCAAAGCCAAATGCCCCGCGTGTGGTATTCAATGGCAGGATACCCATTGCCCGGGATGCGGCCAGTCGTCAAAGCATGAGTTGTGGTATACAAGCCAGGATAAACAGCAGGAGCCCGTCGCTATTGACCACCCTTGGTTACGAAAGAGAAAACAAATTATTGAAAATAAATTGGTTGCCTACGGTATAAAAAATAGCCGGATCAGCTACCTTCCCTATCTTGAATTTTCAGAAGAAGATTTTCAAACACCTTATGAAGTAGGCTGCAGGATATTAATTTTATGGGCTGTGTCCTATGTTGCTGGTAACCTGCATGAAAAAGATATTGTTGAAAGCTGGCTAAAAACAACAGTGCTCTGGGATAAAGTATCGGAGCATGAAAAAAAGCTTTTTGAAGGAGAAATATCTCAACGAACCTTAATTGATTTTTCCTGGCGCGTAGAAGCTGGTATAGTTTTATCATGGGTTGTAAATTTGATAGAAGATTTGCCGGGCCTGGATAGTCAAATGTCTGACGACGATCTTGATGAGTTAATGGCCAAGCTGCCAATAAACGAAAACCCCGATTTCTTTTTAAGCACACTTGTCTTTAGAGACAAAGAGGAGATTTTTATAGAGAATATTACAAATGAAATGATAACAAGTTACCTGCGGAATTTGATGCTTTCTGATAAAAAAGAACCATTATCTATAAATCCAACCATTTCATTCGAGCGGCACTACGCATTAAACTGGGTACGGAAATTTGATGAAATTTCGGAGTGGGACGAAACTGATACCTCTACTTAAAGCTTTGCGTTTTCGCAAATTACAATGTTTAACTGTAATCAGGTAAAAGAGATTAGCTTTGACAACTTTTTGAAAGCTGTCAAAGCTTTATCTATCAAATTTAATCGTGAAAATCCTTTAAATCCCGAAATCGTGTGTATCTTGTATCCCCTTGTTTTTTCAGGGATCTAAAAAATGATTGACCACGAGATTAAAATAGCCTTTAAAGAATACCAAACCCTAACAGAACTGGATAAACCCACCTATGATCTTTGCTTTGAAGCCGTTAAGGCAATGGAGGGCTCACATTCGCCTTATTCAAAATTCAGGGTTGGCGCTGCACTACGATTGCAAAGCGGTAAAATTATTTATGGCAGCAACCAGGAAAATGTTGCCTATCCATCCGGATTATGCGCCGAGCGGGTTGCCCTGTTTTATTGGGGCGCCAACCATGCCGATGACCCGATTGAAGCCATGGCGGTAACTGCCAGCACCGATGAATTTGAAATTTTGCAGCCTGTTACCTCATGTGGCTCATGCCTGCAGGTTTTGGCCGAATATGAAAAAAAGCAAAACAAGCCAATTGAAATTATCTTATTTTGCAACGATGGCCCGGTTTGGGTAATGAACGGCGTTGACAGTTTTTTACCGTTTTTGTTTTTTGAGAAAAGACTTTTGAAAGCAGAAAGCTAAAAGCAGAAAGACCAAAGCTGAAAAGGATTAATATGTCCGCTGCCTTTTTATGCGCCGTAGGTGCAAAAGCTCGGTAGAAAAATAAGTGATAATTTATGGCATGCCATAGGTATGCAACATAGCCCGCGTTGTTTTTAAGCAATAATCTAATAACCAATTATGAAAGCAAAATTAATTTTACTGTTTATCAGTATTTCAATCTGCACCCAGCTGCATGCGCAAACGGGTTTCCCGTTTGATGACGAGATAAGAGAATTTAAACACCAGGACAGCCTTAAATTTCCACCTAAAAATGCAATCTTGTTTATTGGCAGCTCATCTATCCGTAAATGGACTGACCTTGAGCAACGCTTTGCTAAAGAGCCGATCATCAGGCGTGGTGTTGGCGGTTGCGAGCTGTGGCAGGTGGTTGATTATTATACTCCTTACATACTGTTCCCTTATCATCCCCGCAAAATTTTTATTTATGCGGGCGAAAATGACATAGCAGCAGGTAAAACCGGCAAGTTTGTATTTGAAGAATTTCAAAAACTTTGGGAAATGATCAACAAAAAACTGCCTGATGCTACCATCTATTTTATGTCGATAAAGCCAAGTCCAAGCCGGGCCAAATTTTTTCCAGAGGTTGAAATTGCCAATAAACTGGTAAAAAATTACCTCAACAATAAACCCAACAGCGCCTTTATTGATGTAAGCTCCGTTATATTAAAAAGAAATACTACGGTTTCTGATTCTTCTTTATTTGAGTCGGACCTGCTGCACCTTAACAGCAAGGGATATGATAAATGGCAGGCGGTTTTGGAGCCGTATGTAAAGTGAGTGTTGAAACGTTGTAAAGTTGGAAGGTTGTAATGTTTTATTCCTTTGGCATTTAAATTAAAAAGGCTCCAACCACGGAGCCTTTTACTAACAAACTATTTAACTAAACCTAAAACTTATTCTATTTAAAAACGCTGTACACGTTAGTGATCTTCCAGCCGTTGCCCGTGTTTGCAATGGTTACATAATTGTTGCGTACAAAATCATCATATTTCATAGCAACCTTTACAATGGTTACATTGGCATTGCTTTCAACAATTGAAGTGCTTGTAGTGCAGATTTGTTCAATGTTTTTATTGCTGTTTAAAAACTCAAGCATTTGATTTTTACTAAAACTAAGCACTGTTTTATCCCTTAGTATATTGAATTCTGCCGTTTTGTCTAAAACGTTATTTAGTCCGGCTAATTTGCCGCGGGTCATAGCATCCACAAACGTATTAATGGCATAGTTAGGGGTTAATTTATTGTCGTTAATATTATTTGCTTTTGCCGCGCCGCATACTACCAGTAGGGCTAATCCCAGTACAATTGATTTTAATGATTTCATAATATGGTAAATTAAGTTTTGATGTATTTAATAATAAGACGGAACAAGGATTTGATTAGTTACAGGCGTTTTTAATTTTGACAAACATTTAACAATTTGGCATATTTAGATACCTGAAAGCCATAAAATGTGCATTATCTTTATTCAATTCGCGGCTGAGGGCTTATAATTTTAGAATTTTTAAAATACATGGTAACGTTTAACACAATCATATTACAATTTGCTGAGCAGGGCGAGAAAACAGGCTGGAGTTACATTGAAATACCTGCCGATATTGCACAGCAACTAAAGCCCGGCAACAAAAAATCATTCAGGGTAAGGGGAATGCTTGATAGCCTCGCTGTAAGTGGTATGGCGCTAATGCCTATGGGGAAAGGCGATTTTATAATGGCGCTAAAGGCAGATGTACGAAAGGCTTTGCATAAAAACAGCGGGGCCATGTTGCACGTGAGCTTAGAAGATGATATAGATTACAAAGTTGAGCTGCCCGATGATTTGAAGGAGTGCTTTGAATTTGAACCCGAAGCATTCGATTTTTTTAATGGCCTGGCAAAATCACATCGGGAGTATTTTATTAAATGGATAAACGAGGCCAAAACCAATGAAACCCGTGCCAAACGTATCATCAATACTGTTAATGCCATGTTGCGTAAATGGGATTACGGGCAAATGATAAGAGCGATGAAGAAGGAACATTGATGTGCGGATTTTTGATGTGCGAATGTGCGGATTAACTTCGTTGGCGGCGCTGTTTGGGTATGCGGATTATTGGCTGTTTGCGGTAAGCCTAATATAGCTGCGCTATAAATTCCTTTGGTGTGTAAACAGGCAAAATAGATATACTATCTTTTTGTAACTTCTTATCCCTGGAAATAAAATAATCTAATTTGTGATGAATTGCTGTATAATATTGAAGCGCATCTTCAATATCGTCTATTTTGGAATGCAGGGCTATTAATGCTATTTCATGAGGAATGTCAATAATTGAAATGTCAGCCAGGAAGCTAATAAGTAATTTTTTTGTGTTTATGTTTCCATATGCTTTTGATATCCAGTGGCCGGTAATGTGCAAAACAGATGCTGTTATATATGCAGAAACCTTTTTGTTAGCAACCAAATCCATAACTTCTTCTGCCTCGCTGTAATGTTCGCGCTTAAGTGAATAGTCAAGCAATATATTGGCATCTAAAAATACGTTAACCGCCATGTTTCGGGTCCTGGTAATATAATTCTTTAAGATCTGCTTTAGGGTCAATATCATGGGGCCCTAATTCTTTAACGATATCAACAAAAGTTTTTCGTTTTATTGGCTTTGTAACTTCTTTAAAATAACCTTCGACAAGTTCAGAAATACTTTTGTGTTGTTTTTCAGCATATAGCTTAGTGCTTTTTAATAAGCTATCCTCAATGGTTAAATTTAAACGGCTTTTCATAAAGTAAATATACGCACAAATTTTATTTATGCGTATGTTTTTATTTTTTTATGAGGTAGTGTTAATGTAGTACATCAAAATCTGAAACTTGGAAATCTTTTCGTGAGTTTTGTTAGATAAGATCAGACAATACACACCATGAAATATTTATATCTTTTTATAGCAGTTATTTTGTTCTCCGGCTTTTACCTGGCGCGGGATCCTTTAACAGAAAATTTTAAAGATTCCGCCATGTACCGCTGGCTCAATAAAAAGGTTTATGAAAAGCGCACACTTGATAATATGGAGAGCCTTAATGGCTGGACTTCCTTCACCACATCGGGCGTGGCTATGGTTGATGCCAGGAAAGTGATGACCTCTACCGATTCGAGCACATCGGTTGCTGAGATCAAACTCAGTAAAGACATTGTTCATGAGGGCAGTCAGTCATTACTAATGACCACACCCACCCGGCTGGCCGGCGATCCGCCAAAGAACGGGCGGCATTGGGGGCGCTCTGGTGTGCGGAAGGCTTTTGCCGATGAGGATTGGACTGGATATAATCGCATCTCTATCTGGATCTATCCTGATCTGCCGGGCTTTTATACCACCGCGCTTGATTGCTGGCTGTATAACGATGGCAAAGTAAAGCTGCCTGCAGTTTTTGCGCAGGAGGGCCAAACTTCACTGAACCTCAAAAATCATGAATGGAACCATGTAGTTTGGGAGATCAGCAATGTGGCAAGGGATAAGATAACCAGCTTCGAGATGTCATACGGTTTATCAGGCAACTACCCGGAAGAGGCGAACAAGATCCGTTTTTATTTTGACCAGATGGAGTTGCAAAAAGTTGATGCAGATAAAACCGAAGGCTGGGATGTTGCGAAAGGTCGCATTTCGTTTGCGCATACGGGCTACCAAACCGGGGCTGAAAAAACAGCTATCGCCAGTAATATTGATGCAAAAACTTTTAAGCTGATCAACCAGAATAATGGTAAAGTTGTGCTGACTAAATCTATCAAAAACGAAACAACGCACCTCGGCACTTTCCAGGTGATGGATTTTTCGGAAATTAGAACTCCGGGGACTTATGTATTAGTCGCCGGTAATGCAGTTACGAGACCATTTCGAATTGACGCCGATGTTTATGAAAGGACCGTATGGAAGGCGCTGAATTTCTTTTATTCGGAACGTTGCGGGGCGGAGATCCCGGGGATCCATGGAGTTGAGCACCAGGACTGGACCTGTGTGCACAATGATAAACGGATAGTTATCAACGGCGGCTGGCATGATGCCGGCGATTTAACGCAGGGTGTTGAAAATACCAGTGAAATTACCTTTGGCTTGTTCAGTATGGCCGAAAAGCTGCATGCCAGGGATGAAAACCCGGCCCTGTATAATCGTGTGCTGGAAGAGGCGAAGTGGGGACTTGCATGGATTCTGAAAACAAGCTTTGGGGATGGTTATAGAAATGTAGGTTCGATAAACAGCAGGCGCACAAATAATATTATTGGCGATGACGATGATATTGTCTCGACAGCAAAAAACAGTCCGCTTGCAAATTTTGAGGCAGCCAATGCGGAGGCTATAGCAGCCCGTGTTTTAAAAGAAAGCGATCCGCGTTTAGCTGCCTACGCCCTTAAAATGGCAGAAGCCGACTGGCAGTTTGCTGTTGAAGGGATGCAATCATATAAACCATCAAAAGAAATGTTCCGCGCCACGTTTGATTCGGATAATGTGGAGGACGAATTACCGGCACAGGCTATCCTTACATCGGTGACGCTATGGAAAGCAACGGGCGACAAAAAATATGCAGCCAAAGCGGCGGAGCTAGCCCCCATTATTATGAATGCACAGCAGCGTAAACGTACGGATTGGGACATTCCGCTTACCGGCTTTTTTTATACATCAACAGCCAAAGAAAGGATCTTGCATTATTGCCACAGAGGCAGGGAGCAAGGGCCAACACTGGCGTTAACCGCACTTTGTGATGCATTCCCCAATAACCCGGATTGGATAAAATGGTATTCAACTGTTACACTTTATTCAGAATACCTTAAAAAGATAGCAAAATATACAGCGCCATACAGCGTAATGCCTGCGTCAGTATATGCCGATACCGAATATATGCATGTGCCGGAGAGCAGAAAAGAATCGTTCCGTAAACAAGTATTAAGCGGGATACCTTTAGGTAAGGGACATTACCTGCGGATGTTCCCGGTGTGGATGGATTATCGCGGGCACTTCGGCACTATTTTACCACAGGCACAGGCTTTGGCAAGTGCAGCCCATCTGCGCGGCGATTTGGCATCGGCACAATTATCTACGCATCAGCTGGAATGGATCATCGGGCGGAACCCGTTTTCGGCAAGCACCATGTATGGTGAGGGCTATGATTATGTGCCATTGTATTCGCCTTCATCAGGCGATATGGTTGGGGGCTTGCCGGTAGGCATCCAAACTAAAGATGAGGATGATGCGCCTTACTGGCCGGTACAAAGTATGTGGACGTATAAAGAGATCTGGGTGCACCCGGTAAGCCGCTGGGTGTGGCTGTTGAAAGACCTGGAGGGCCCGGCAATGGTTGAAGGAAAAGCAAGCGGAGTGATAATATTTAAAAGCGTTAGCTCGCAGCAGGCCATTACTGTTTCGGCAGATAAAGACGGACATTTTAAAACAATGATTCCTGAAGGAAAGTATGTGGTTACAAGTAATGGCATGTCGCAAATGCGAACCTTTCTGCCCGGATCACCCAATAATCTTGATTTGCGAAGTGATAATTTTTTAAGCTATGAGATTTCAAAAACGATTTCAACAACAGGCGAGTTGGTTATTAAGGTGATGGCTCGCGGAAATGGTAAGCATAATTTCAGCATCCGTGCGGATAACCTGACGCTTGTGTCGTATTCAAAGGAGATTAATCTGAAACCCGAAGCAACGCAAAGCTTTGAATGGCGTGGTAAGATTACATCGGATGATACACCATGGGTAGCTGTGGTTGTTCCGGATGGGAATATTGGTGAGCGGAAAGAGGTGAGGGGTGCGGTTTGGGAAAAGTGAAAATGTAAAAGTATGGATAATCAGCTGTATAGGGCGAATTGCATTCGCCCTATACATGCGGAATTGAATCATTGTTGATGCATTCGCCCCTATACCTGCGGAATTGAGTCGGTACAATTGCATTTGCCAGAGTGGGCTGGTAGGCACGGATCTTGTGGTGAGGGCGTATGCAATACGCCCTTACGGATAATTTACGTTAGGGATAGCAGCGGATACCGGCCTGAGCCTAATGCCTGTGTAGTATGAGCGGATAGCCCGACCCCGGTTCTATCACCGGGGAACGCCCAAATTAATCACAATACTAATTAAACGAAGTAACTTAAATCGGAGGAGGTAAGCGAAATCGTTATCGCATATTATTTAATTTCTTCTCTATATACCATGACATCTTCATGGGAGTGTACGCGTCCTGCTTCTATGTCATCAAGGCCAGCTTTTATTCTTCTATTTCAGCTTCTGATAGATAGCCCCAATCGTCATCTTGTAACGCAGGTATTTGTTTCTCACTCTCTAACTTTGTGGCTCCCTTCGTCATATTATCAAATATACTGATGTCATGCCATTTGCAAGTCTTCAAATTCAAAAATGTTTAAAAAAATCGCTTCCTAAATAAACTCTGTGCTCTCTGTGCCGTCTCTGTTTCTCTGCGTTAAAAACTGGGCAGCTAATGATATTGTTAAAAGTTAATAATGTGTTTAAAAATCGGCACATCCAAAATCCGCACATCTGCACATTATACTTATCTTTACCCTTTATATTTTTTAGCTAATAATGAGTGAAGATTTAAACCAAGACGAGATACCTGCAAATAGCGAAGAAACACTACACAACGTTACCTCACTCGATGGATTGTACGAAAACTGGTTCCTGGATTATGCATCTTATGTAATTCTTGACCGTGCCGTTCCGCATATAAATGATGGTTTAAAACCCGTGCAGCGCCGCATCCTCCACTCGCTTAAGGAGATGGACGATGGACGTTTTAACAAGGCGGCCAACGTAATAGGTAACACCATGAAGTATCACCCGCATGGTGACGCTTCTATTGGTGATGCCATGGTGCAAATAGGTCAAAAAAACCTGCTGATTGATTGCCAGGGAAACTGGGGCGACCCGGTTACAGGCGACTCGGCAGCTGCGCCCCGTTATATTGAGGCCCGGCTTTCAAAGTTTGCGCTCGAAGTTGTTTTTAACCCGGATACTACCGACTGGCAGGCCAGCTATGATGGCCGTAACCGCGAACCTATAACACTGCCCGTTAAGTTTCCATTATTGCTTGCTCAGGGTGCCGATGGTATTGCCGTAGGTTTAGCCACCAAGATCATGCCTCATAATTTTATTGAGCTGATAGATGCATCTATTGAGGTGCTGAAAGGTACCCTGCCAAACCTGATGCCGGACTTCCCGACTGGTGGTATGGCTGATGCTTCGGCTTATAATGACGGTCAGCGGGGTGGTAAGGTGAGGATTCGCGCAAAAATAGAAGAGCGCGATAAAAAGACACTGGCTATAACCGAAATTCCGTTTAGTACAACTACAGGCGGCTTAATGGAAAGCATAGTAGCTGCTAACGAAAAAGGCAAGATCAAGATCAAGAAGATAGAAGATAATACATCAAGCAGTGTTGAGATAGTGGTGCACCTTGCACCCGGTATCTCACCCGATGTAACTATCGATGCACTTTATGCTTTTACTGATTGTGAGGTTTCCATATCGCCAAATACCTGCGTAATACAGCACGATAAGCCACGCTTTATGAGTGTTAATGATATGCTTACCGAAAGCACACATTACACCCGCCAGCTGCTAAAAATGGAGCTGGAGATCAGGCTGAAAGAGTTGATGGAAAAGATCTTCTTCAGTTCGCTGCTTAAGATCTTTATCCAGGAAGGGATGTACAAGCATGCCGACTACGAAACTTCAAGCAATTTTGAAATGGTGCTTGAGGTTTTGAACCGGTTGTTTGAGCCATTCTTCCCGCTATTTTACAGGGCCATTTTGCCGGAGGATTATAAAAAGCTTATTGATAAACCAATGAGCAGCATCACCCGCTTTGATGTAAAGAAAACGGATGAGCAGATAAAGGGCCTGGAAGCTGAAATAAAAGAGGTAAAGCATCACCTTAAACATTTAACTGATTATACTATTTCCTGGTTCCTGAAACTGAAGGAAAAATATGGCAAGGGCCGGGAACGTAAAACCGAACTGCGCACTTTTGACAGAGTAGAAGCCGCCCAGGTGGCGCTGGCAAATGCCAAGCTATATGTTAATCGTGTGGATGGCTTTATAGGCACCGGTTTAAAGAAGGACGAATTTGTAACCGACTGCTCAGATATTGATGAGATCATCGTATTCAGGGAAGATGGACGCTGTTTGATTACCAAGATCCAGGATAAGGTTTTTGTTGGAAAAGAAATTATACACGTAGCCGTATTTAAAAAGAACGATGAGCGAACCGTGTATAACATGATCTATAAAGACGGGCAGAGCGGGGTAAGCTATATTAAACGATTCTCGGTAGTAGGCGTTACCCGCGATAAGGAGTACGATTTAACCAAGGGTACCAAAGGTACGCGAGTGCTTTATTTTAGCGCCAATCCTAATGGCGAAGCGGAAATTGTTAATGTGCAGCTGAAGCCGCATAGTAAGCTCAAAAAGCTGCAGTTTGACGAGGACTTTGCGGCGCTGGCAATAAAGGGTCGTGGCTCGATGGGGAATATCATCACCAAATACCCTGTTAAAAAGATCATACTAAAAAGTAAAGGTGTTTCAACTTTAGCCGGAAGAAAGATCTGGTATGATGATATTTTAAAACGCTTAAATGCTGACGGCCGTGGTAAATACCTGGGAGAATTTGACGGCGATGACAGGATCCTAACGGTGCTCAGCAATGGGATCTACGAGCTTACAAGTTTCGACCTAAACAATCACTTTGATGATAAGATGATCGTGATCGAGAAATACGATCCGGCAAAAGTTTATTCGGCTATCCATATTGATGGTAAATCGAAAAATTACATGGTAAAAAGGTTTGTGTTTGATAACCTGGCTATCGGTAAACAAACCAGTATCATCAGCGATGAAAACGGCTCAAAACTGGTGCTGATCTCGCGCGCCGCACAGCCGGTTGTAAAAGTAGAGCAGCTTAAAGGCAAAGAACAAACACGGGAAACCCTTGAGATAGATCTTTCAACCGTAATTGATGTTAAGGGGATGAAGGCAATGGGTAACAGGCTCTCGCAGCACCCGATAAAATCAGTAGAGCTGATTGCCGAAATTGAAGCGGAGGAGGAAGAAATAATTGCAGATGAAACAAGCGATACAGATGATGAAACAGATATAGCTGAGGCAGAGGTAGAAGAAACCAAAGAGATTGCGGTTGAAAAGCCTGTTGTAACGGCACCTGTTGTAACTCCTGAGAAAGAAGCAGAAATTAAACCGGAACCTGTAAAACCACCTGCCGGTCAATCAGCAAAACCATCTGATCAATCGGAGGAATCGCTCCAGAAATCAGTGGAATCGCAGCCTAAAAAAATAGATTTTGAAATCACTAATCCCGATGATATAGATATGGATGATAAGGGGCAGCTTGGTTTATTTTAACCGGATATTATCATCCTTGTCATGCCGATTTTATTTCGGCACCTCACAGAACACTCCCGCTTGCTTATATGGTGTACACCTGGCAAGTGGGGTGCTGAAACAAGTTTATAATGACAGGGCTTTATGTGGTTACGTTATTTCTTAAACCTATATTTCTTCAACTTCTGGTACATGTAGCCCCGCCGCTTCGCAGCATCAGAAATGGAACTATCCACCGGGAAATCATCATCGGATATTTTGGGGACAGCGATCCGTTGCGAGCTGTAAATGCCGGAGTTTCCGCTGAAAAAATAGGCGGTAAAACAAGCAACAGCAAATAACAGGGCGTGCTCGCCGCCAAATAATTCTATTCCCATAAAGGTACAGGCCAGTGGGGTATTAGTGGCTCCGGCAAAAACAGCAATAAAACCCAGGGCAGCAAACAAGCCAACGGGGGCATTTAATAAAGCTGATAAGGTGTTGCCTAAAGTTGCCCCAATGTAGAACAATGGCGTAACCTCGCCGCCCTTAAAGCCTGTGGCAAGGGTAACAGTTGTATATACGGTTTTCCAGAGCCAGCTCCAGGTATCTGCGCCGCCGGCATTAAAGGCAGAGGGGATGGTAACAGCTCCATGATATTCAGCATCAACACCCAGCCCCAGGTAATCGGGCTTGCCATTAAGAAAGGTGAGGCCGATAATTACCAATCCGCCGAATACAGGGATCATCCAGTTATGTTTAAAGAGCTTAAGGCAGATGCTTTTTATTTCATGCACCATCCCTGCAAAAAGGAAGCTCGCTAATCCAAAAATTGCGGATGCAAAAATTACTTTACCAAGCAAAAGCAAGTCGAAATGAGTGTAATTACTTATAAAGCCGGTGGTGTGTGGTATTAATGCAATATGGTATTGCGTATGGTTAACATGCCAGGTGCCTACTGTTATATCGCCAACCACCGCCGCTACTAAAGCAGGAAGCAATGCATCGTATTTTATGCGGCCAATGGTTAAAACTTCCATGGCAAATATTGCGCCGGTAACCGGCGTGCCAAATACGGCCCCGAAACCGGCCGCTATCCCTGCGGTAAGGATCAGTCGTGTATCCGGTCCGTTCAATTTAAACCATTTACCAAACATAGCGGCAATACTGCCGCCAATCTGAACAGCAGTTCCCTCCCGACCGGCTGAGCCGCCAAACAAATGTGTTATTACGGTAGTGAATAGAATAACCGGAGCCATTTTTCTGGGCACGCCTGCACCTTCCTCATGAATTTGGTCTATTATGAGGTTGTTGCCTTTTTCGGAGGATTTACCAATTGTTTGATAAATAAAATGGATGAGCAGGCCGGCCAGCGGCAGCAGGAACAACAGCCATTTATAATCAAACCGGAAATGAGTGGCAGCAGTAAGCAGCCATAAAAAAAAGGCTACCACGCTGCCAATTGCTATAGCAACAGGTATAGTCATAATGGTCCACCGGATCAGGTGTTTTATGATGGTAAAATGCTCTTTCAAAGGGGGGGCGCTTTTATTAGTCATTATGTTTAATGGCTTTAGGTTTAACAAAAAGGCAGGAAAAAAACAACCATGCGAAGATTCGCGGCTCAGGTTTTCTTTTATTAAGTAAGGCGTTTAAATTTTTCACCTACAAACAATTATATCAACAAGCTTTATTGCTTTTGATTGATGTTGCAGGCGTCATCAGCGAATGCGGTTTTTAAAAGGAAGACACCATTTCCTGATGCAAGGTAAATTTTATTTTTAATTTATGAAAATTAAAGTGGGGCAATTCAAATTCAGCTATCTGCTTTGGCCCAATAAATTCGGTTGATGTTTTTAAACCTTATAAGTCTGCATTAAAATTTGATGCCATATTTAACTTTTCTTTATGCCCTTATTGAAGGGCGAGAAAATTTGGCTAAAGCCTGTTTGGTTTATTACTTTTATCCGCCGGTTAAAAACAGACTGCAATGAAGGGAAGACTATTTTAAAATCTCCTTAATATCCTCAACTGAGAGTGATTTAATAAAGCTTTCCTCGGTCGTGATCAGCGCGCGCGACAGGCTTAGCTTGCGCTGCTGCAGGGCCAGGATCTTTTCCTCAACAGAATCTTTGGTGATGAATTTGTAGATGAACACATTTTTTGTTTGGCCGATGCGGTGCGTACGGTCAATGGCCTGCTGCTCCACTGCAGGGTTCCACCATGGGTCGAGGATGAAAACGTAGTCGGCTTCGGTTAGATTGAGGCCAACACCACCGGCTTTTATCGAGATTAAAAAAACCTGTGTCTTTTCATCTTCCTGGAACTGTTTTACCACATCGCCGCGGTTTTGGGTGCTGCCATCCAAATAGGCATAGGGGATTTTTTCTGTATCAAAATACTCGCGGTAAATATTCAGTTGTTTTACAAATTGTGAGAATATCAGCACCTTATGGTTGCCTTCGAGCACGTTGGCAAGGGTATGCACTACGTTCTCAAATTTGCCCGAATCACCTTCATAATCCTGGTCAATCATTATAGGGTGATTGGCAATTTGCCTAAGCTTTATCAAACCCTGCAAAACCTGGATCTGAGTTTTGGCAAAGGTGCCGTCCTCCAGGCTTTTTAACAGCTCGTTGCGGTATTCCGATTTTACTTTTTCGTATACTGCCGACTGCTCTTCGCTCATTTGGCAATAAAACAAGTTCTCAATTTTTGGTGGCAGCTCAGTTGCAACCTGTTCTTTGGTACGGCGTAAAACAAATGGTTTTATTAATGCCTGCAGCTTACGGGCCTTATCCTCATCTTTCTTTTTCTCAATGGGGGTTACAAATTCGTTCATGAAAAACTGCTGCGCACCCAGCAGCCCCGGGTTGATGAATGACATTTGTGTCCACAGATCATTAACAGAATTTTCAACCGGGGTACCGCTCAATATCAGCTTAAAACGCGATTTTAACTGCTTTACCGCCTGAAACGATTTTGAAGATGGATTTTTAATATTCTGACTTTCATCCAGTATCACATAATCAAAAAAGAAAGCCTTCATCAATTCAATATCTATGCGACTGATGCCGTAGGTGGTTATCACCACATCGTAATTGGCAAACACCTCCGGCGATTTATAGCGGAAAGTTCCCGTATGCACCATCAGCCTTAACTTTGGCGTGAATTTTTTAGCCTCGTTAAGCCAGTTGTAAATCAGGGAGGTTGGCATAATAACCAGTGAGGTGCTTTTACTATCTGCTGCTTCTACATCTTCCTTGTTTTTTTGTAGTAGTGCGAGCGTCTGAATGGTTTTCCCCAAACCCATATCATCTGCCAAACAGCCGCCAAAATGGTAATTCTTTAAAAAATGGAACCAGTTGTAACCCGCTTTTTGATAAGGTCTTAAATGCCCGGCGAAGTGTTGCGGCAGAGCAATATCTTCCAGCTCTTCAAAATCCAGTAGTTTTTGCAGTTTGCCGGTCATGGTTACGCTGGCCATTTCGCCTTCGGCAAGGTCATTAACCAGGCCTATATGATGACGGCGTAATTTAAGGTTATGGCCGCCCTCAGTAAAATGCAGCAGATTGCCGTATTGCGAAAACCACTTTTCGGGGATAATGGCAATTTCGCCTGATGGCAGCAAAAACTCCTTTTTACGGTTAAGGATATGATTTTTTAGCTGGATAAAAGGGATGCTGTATGATCCGAAATACACAATGGCATTAATATCAAACCAGTCGTTATTTTCTTTTACGGTAAGATCAATTTTACTGGTGCCAAATACATAACGTTTCTGGCTGCCCGAGTCTGGCTGCTCAATTTCAAAGCCTTGGCTGGTAAGCTCATCATAATGCTGGTTTATCCACTCAAATACAGAGAACGACTGGTCGGCTTCCTCATCGTTTACAACAACTTCAAGGTTTTTGAAGAGAGAGGAAGCGGTTTTTAAACCGAGTGATTCCAGGTGGCTGAACTTGCTTTTTTCCCAGGTAACAGATCTCTTTATGCGATGGAAGGTGTAATCATCACCATTGCGCTCCATACGCACGGAGATCAGCCTTTCATCCCCATAGGGGAAAACATAGCCCGCATATTTAAAATAAAGCTGCAGCTGCGATGTGCCGCCCTCTATATAAATTGGTTTTATAACCGGCCGGGCATCATACTTTTCGGTATTTATGGTAAAGCCTTCGGCATAAACGTGATGCTTTTCAATAAGCGGTGCAACAAATTTTTCGAAGTATGATTGTTCTGACGATTTGGGAATAGCGATGTACCTCTTATTCAAAAAAGGGAACAGCTTTTTGCCTTCTATCTCTTTTTCAAAATGATAAAGGGTATCATCAAGCAGCATCCACGCGGGGTGGTTGCAAATGACCTCGGCATTTTTAAACATAAACTCAATGCGCATTCCCTGGTATTTAATGGTGGGGAAATACCTGATCTCCTCCTCATTGCGCCTGAAATGAAACAGCACTGATGCAGCCTCGGGCGCTATCTGTAACTTGCGCTCGGCAGGGTAGCCTTCCTTGCTCATCTGGTATAACGGTTTATCCTTTAGCAATGCCAGGGCTTCAGCCATCCTCTTTTCTATTTTAGGGCGAAGGGTATCAAAAAGCTGCTCATTAAACACTTTGGTAAAAAATTCAAACGGGCGGATTGATTTTTTATAGAACTTTTTGATCAGGTTGCCCTGTTCCATTTCTTCCAGGATCTTGATGAGCTTTATATCAATATCGTCAATGCAATGGGCAAATTCCTTTGCTGTATTTGAAAATAAACGCTGGTGGGTTAGTGAAAATTCGGCGTTTGGATTTAGCTGAACTACGTGTGGCTCAATAACGTACGACAAGTATTCATGCTTTGCAATGGCATAAATTATCTGGCAAGGTTTGCTGCTGTCGACACGTAACATACTTTTTATAAAAAAATTTAAAAGAAGTTACATCAACAAAAAATTCAAACCTAAACAGAATTTGCAGTAAGTCGAAATGTTTTCTGTAAATAATTATTAACAGTGGGGGAATGTTGATTAGTTCATTTGTGGCATAATGCAAATGCGTAACACTTTGCTTTTGTCAATTTGCAGCAATAGCCTGTATATGTTTCGTAGAGACGCGATGCATCGCGTCTTCAATCACAGACAGGTAGATTATGCAAATCGATTAGGTATGCTGGCCAAAGACGCGAAGCATCGCGTCTCTACGATATTCATTAAAATATTTTGAAAATGGATTTTCACGCAGGAGACGCAAAGTATTGCGTCTCTACAGGGTTACATCCCCCTCAAACACTTTCACAGCTGGCCCTTCTAAAAAAATGCTGCTAAACTTTTGGCCGTTATAATCAAAGCGGATATTGAGATTGCCGCCTAAAACTTTTATTGGAGTGTTGATATGGCCGGTTTGGTTGTTGTGTTTGGCCATGGCGAGGGCTACGGCCGTAACACCGGTTCCGCAGGCATAGGTTTCGTCTTCAACGCCGCGCTCAAAGGTGCGCACGAAATAGCCGTCGGTGGTGGGTTCAACAAAATTTATGTTGATGCCTTCTTTGCAGTAGGTATTGTTATTACGGATGGCATAACCCTCTGTATAAACATCTTTATCTTTAAGGTTTTCAGCAAGGGTGATGTAGTGGGGCGAGCCGGTATTTAATACATAGGCATCAGCATCCCTGTTTATGGTATCCACATCAATCATTTGCAGGCTTACCCAGTCGCCGCTTTCTGAAATTTTGGCATAATGCGGGCCGTCGACTGCCAAAAAGTTGGTTTCAGTGTCAATAATTCCGAGGTGTTTGGCAAAGGCAACTATGCACCGGCCTCCATTACCGCACATGCTGCTTGGCTGTCCATCTGCATTGTAATAAACCATCTCAAAATCATAGCCTTCAAGGTTTTGCAAAAACATCATCCCATCGCCCCCAATGCCGAAACGACGGTCGCATAAGCAGGCAATCAGCTTCGGATCGTGATGATTTATGCTGTTATCGCGGTTGTCAACCAAAATAAAATCGTTCCCGGCTCCCTGGTATTTATAAAAATGGATCATCAAAATAGCTGAATAATATTTAGCACCTTTGTTAGTAAATCCAACAGGATGAAATGTTTACAAAAACCCCTGTTAGGTTACATTTAACAAATTTTAACAAAAATACGGATAACTTACTGTAGGTTATAACGTCTATATGGTATTAAATTTGTTTTACAAAAGTAAACGTAAAAAGTAAAGTGACAAATAACATGAAACCATCATGAGTTTGAATAAAAAATCAAATTTAATATAACTCATGATAGCTTCATTACCATTAAAAAACAAAACAAAAACATGAAAAAGTTTGGTTTAACATTATTAACTGCCTTTGTTGGCGGGGCCATGGCGTTAGGAACATACAAAGTGATTGAGAACAAGTATGCCAATAACATGAGCTTTGAAGATAAACAAAAGGTATATTATGCAACAAGCAATCATTTGAGCCCTGCATCAACAGCAATGGTATCATCTGCCGGCTCGGTTGATTTTACGCAGGCTGCGGCAGCAGTAACACCTGCAGTTGTTTATATCCGCACTACTTACTCAAACCAGACGGGCAATGATCAGCAAAGTCAGCTACAGCAAATGTTTGGCGATATGTTCGGTCAGCGGATACGCCCTTCAGGTCCGCAGATGGCCTCGGGTTCGGGTGTAATTATTTCGCCGGATGGCTATATAGTTACCAATAATCACGTGGTTGAAAAGGCTGAGAAGATAGAAATTGTTACTAACGATCACCGTAACTTCAGCGCCAAGGTTGTTGGTACCGACCCCAGCACAGACCTTGCCTTAATAAAAATTGACGGGCACGACCTGCCAATTGTAAAGCTAGGAAACTCTGACGCCGTTAAAGTAGGCGAGTGGGTACTGGCAGTTGGTAATCCGTTTAAGTTAACTTCTACAGTTACTGCGGGTATTGTGAGTGCGAAGGGCCGCGGTATAGGTATTATAGGGAGCGAGGATAACCAACAGGAAAATCCTTTCGGCCGTACACAGTATCAAAGTCAGCAGCCAAAATTAAACAAGGCAATTGAGTCATTTATTCAAACAGATGCTGCCATAAACCCTGGTAACAGTGGCGGTGCATTGGTAAATACCAATGGCGAACTGATAGGTATTAACTCAGCTATTGCATCACACACCGGATCGTACGAAGGTTATGGTTTTGCCATCCCAATTAACCTTGCTAAAAAGGTCTTGGATGATATTGAAAAATATGGCGCGGTTAAACGCGGGTATGTAGGTATTAGTTTCAGAGAACTTGACCAGGACGCTGCTAAAGATCTAAAAGTTGACAGGACATATGGTTTATACATTAACAGCGTATTACCAGGTGGCGGTGCAGCACAGGCCGGTTTAAAAGAGGGTGATATTATTACCAAAGTTGAAGGGAACACTGTTTATGAATCATCTGATCTGCAGGAACGCGTAGGAAGGTTACGTCCCGGCGATAAGATTAACCTAACTGCTTTGCGTGATGGTAATGAGAAGAATTTTGCAATTACGCTTAAGGCTGATGCACCAACACCAAAAGTAGCAGTTTCAAAATCTACAGAAGAACTGTTTAACAGGATAGGTGCCAGCTTTGTGCCGCTTAACGCCGCACAAAAAGCCAAGTTGCACATAAACAGCGGTGTGGTGGTTACCCAGGTTAGGGAAGGTGGATTGTTTGATAATACCGAAATCCCGGTAGGATCAGTAATAAACCAGGTTAACAGGCAACCAATAGCCAGTGTTGAGGACCTTGATAAGGCATTAAGCAATCCGAGGAATGGCGTCCTTGTTATATCAGGCTTATATCCTGATGGATCAAGATTAAGAGTTGCTCTGCAGGTTGAGTAAAAGCAACCTGTATTAAAGATTAAATAGTTAACCCGGCCCAGTGCCGGGTTTTTTTTGTGTGAAACATATCCTAATGATCAATTATTTATTTTCCTGATTCACCTGTATTTAACGCAGGCCTTCGACCTGCGCTGATATATTAGGCCCTTTCAGGGCCAGGAAAATACAATATTCAAAGCCCTGAAGGGGCGACATACAATAGTGCAGGTCGAAGGCCTGCGCTATTGATAATACGTTAGCCAAAAATCAACTGGTTAGCGGCAATTTGATGTGTATTCGTTAAAGATTAAAAAAATTAATCCGGCTGGCCATGATTAATGTATTTGCGACATTTATTTTATTTCACTACTTTGCCTCACCAATTAATTACAGTATTAAATGAAAAAGCTTGCCATATTACTTTTCGTATTAACCATCACTTCAAACTTTTGCAGGGCTCAGAAAGCCAGTCATACTTTTGCCCTTGGCGATTCAACATTTTTGCTGGATGGCAAGCCATTGCAGCTCATTTCGGGCGAAATGCATTGCACCCGGATTCCGCGTGCTTATTGGCGGCAACGGATGAAAATGGCAAAGGCCATGGGTTTAAACTCTATTGGCACTTACGTTTTTTGGAATGCACAGGAACCAGAAGAAGGAAAATATGATTTTACAGGTAACAACGATATTGCAGAGTTTGTGCGCATAGCCAAGGAAGAAGGCTTGTGGGTTGTATTGCGCCCAAGTCCGTATGTGTGTGCCGAATGGGAGTTTGGCGGTTATCCATGGTGGCTGTTAAAGGATAAAACGCTGAAAGTACGCAGCAAGGATCCTAAGTTTTTAAAATACTATCATGATTATATTATGCAGCTGGGCAAGCAGCTTTCGCCGTTACTGGTTACCAACGGCGGCAATATTTTAATGGTGCAAATAGAAAACGAATACGGTTCATATAGTAACGACAAGGAGTATTTGGATATTAACCGTAAAATATTTCTTGAGGGCGGCTTTAGCGGTTTGCTTTTTACATGCGATGGTCCGTCACAATTGCCGGCGGGTTATTTGCCGGGCTATTTGCCAGCAGTAAATGGGTTGGATAACCCTAAAGAGGTGAAAGCGTTGATCAATAAATATCATGATGGTAAAGGGCCATATTATATAGCCGAGTGGTACCCGGGCTGGTTTGATAGCTGGGGTACTCCGCACGCCGGCAGTAATGCTGATAAGGACGCTAAAAAGCTGGATGAGGTTTTAACAGCAGGGATTTCTATTAACCTTTATATGTTTCATGGCGGCACTACGCGCGATTTTATGAATGGCGCAAACATGAACAAGAAGGATCCATATGCGCCACAAACTTCAAGCTATGATTATGATGCACCGCTGGATGAATCAGGTAATCCAACAGCTAAGTTCTATAAATTCAGGGAAGTAATAGAGAAACATTTACCTGCAGGTGAGAAATTACCGGAGGTGCCGGCAACAAATAAGGCAATAGCTATTCCAAACATCAACCTGGTGAGCAGGGCCGCTTTATTTAGTAATCTTAGAGTTCCTGTTGTTTCAGCTAAGCCACTTTGCTTTGAGGATCTTAACCAGGGGTATGGCTTTGTGTTATACCGCACCACGCTTAAAAATGCTGCAGCGGGACTTCTGAAAATTAAGAAAATGCGGGACTATGCCACCGTTTATTTAAATGGCAAGCGCATCAGCATGCTGGATAGACGCCTTAAGCAAGACTCCCTGCAAATAAGCGATGCCAAAAAAGGAGACGTTTTAGACATACTTGTAGAAAACAATGGCCGCATTAACTACGGTCCATTCCTGATAGATAACCGCCAGGGTATTACCGAAAAAGTCACTTTAAATGATGCTGAGCTTACCGGCTGGAAAATGTATAAATTTCCTTTCAATAACGTTAACGGCTTTAAATATTCTGCTAATAAAGATGCTTATAAGCTTCAGCCGGCACTATATAAAGGCGTATTTACACTAAAGGCAGTTGGTGATACTTATCTCGATCTGCATGGATACGGCAAAGGTTTTGTGTTTTTAAACGGACATAACCTTGGTAAATACTGGAACATTGGTCCGCAGCAAACGGTTTACATTCCGGCTTCATGGCTTAAAAAAGGGTTGAATGAAATTGTTGTGTTTGATGAGCTGAAGGGTGGACATACAAAAATAGCAGCGTTGGATCATCCGATATTGAATGAGTTGGTTAAGGAATAAGTAGAAGCTTTCGTGATCTTTTGCAAATGCACTTTTTGCGTTTTTGAAATCTCTGCAAATAAAAAAGAGGCTGTATCATTGATTTATGATACGGCTTCTTTGCTCCCGGAGTGAACATAATTCGAACCAAATATTAGAACAATCAAATTTTTCAATAGACTACGAGTAGCTGGGTTCGAAACCAAACAGGGATCAACTTTCGATTTGTATTTTGCCAAATTGCTGGCTTATAATCCTTTAGCAATATCAATTATCAGCAACATAAATAATAACAACTGCTTATTACTGTGATCAATAATGTTCATGATTCCGCTGTTATCTAAAACGTGGTTAATAATAAATGAGGCAAGGTTAAACCATTCGTAGCAACCGTTAAGCACCCATGCATCCGAACTTGCTATCAGTCGGTTTTCGGCAATTAAATATTTATCGGGAGCATTGTCCAAATAAACCTCCCAGGAAAAACCTTGTTCTTTTGCTGTTTCATAACATAGTGTTTTAAGGCGGCCACTGTTAGAGACCGGGGCGTCAAATATCCAAATCACACGTTCGGTACCAAGCTCATGTAATGCATTGCCTAACGTGATTAACACATCTTCGGTTTGCCTTACCCGCTTATATGATCCGTGTACTGAGGAGATGTCACGATAGCAGCCGTCTAATCCCCTAAAAACATAACCGCCGGACAATAGTGTTTCCAGTATAATCACAATGTTGAAACCATCTAAATAAATAGTTTTACCTTGTATACTATCAGCAGCGACTTCCTTAAGTTTACGCCTTTCGATATCCTTTGCTGAGCACGCCATGCCCTGCACAGCGAGGATTTGCCGATGCCTCAGCCGATACCTGTTACCTACCAATGCCAGCGTAGCTCGTGGGGGATAATCTTTGTTTAGTAAATAATGCATATCGCTTAAAGCCAGCAAAAGCTTTTCACGCTGATTTTCCAAGCCAAAAAGCACTTCGTCACGCGGGTCTTTTCCCCTGCTTTTACGGGTATCAGGTTCTTGATCATTCATTCGGTCTCCGTTCATTACTTTACAAAGCTGCGTAATTATAACGCTTATCATCAAAGCCTTGGCACGTTTTTGTATAAAAATTACACAATGGATAAAGTTATTGCCATTTAGCCAAGTGGTCGGTGTTGTCAGGCTGACCGAGAGTTGGAATTATTTTAAAAAACGCTTAAATTGGAGGCATGCCAGGCAAATTTAAACCGCTAAATAAGCGCCAGTTGTTTTTCTACCACCCAGTATAGAAGATTTTGTTCCTATACCCATAACAACCCCGTAGCAGCCGGTTTTGTTGATGAACCATGGTACCGTAAATATTTAAGTGCAATAGATTATGCATACGGTAAGGGGTTGATTGATATTGACCTTTTGTAGAGGATGAATATTGCGACAAACGATCAGGACACACGCAATACGTGCGCGCCAGCGAAAGGTAAAACAGTCCAACTGTTACGCTTTTTTAGAACAGGCCACCCGTGACAGTTGGTAAACTAAGATCACCGACTGCAAAATATGTGATTACCATTACTAATCAGGGGCACAATTTGATTATCTTTATTATACAATATATCAACCAACTAGGAGGTGGTTTGATATGAGAAATCAAAATTCGTTTCCTGTAATCATATTTTTTGTAATTCTTGGTATTGGTATTGTATGGGCAAGGATGGCATATGATGCTTCGAATGTTGCAACAAGCACCATCATTATGGT
>NZ_JAQBOC010000009.1 GCF_028288225.1 Mucilaginibacter sp. | reverse complement strand
GTTGGTGTAAGTAACACTATTTTTATTTTTGACTTTAATGCTTTTTTAATCATCTTTTCCCAGGCGGTTTTTGCCCTACTAAGTCCTATGTAACGATCATTTAAAGCATAATCAATAAATATTACATCTGGCTTATAGTTCAAAACGTCTTTTTTAAATCTTTTGGCACCTTGTTCTGAGTTTTCGCCGCCTATACATGTTTTGATGATATTAATTACTGCATAAGGATACTTTTCATTCAGTTTCCTTAATAGTAAAAAGGGGTAAGACTCAAATGTGTTGACATTGGGAGTCCGAAAATACCCACTTGGAACGCTGTGTCCATGAAATACTAAATTAACGTTCCTGTTTGCAGGCCATTTTTTTTGCAGTTCTTTAATAATGACTGATAGATATGATGTGTCTTCATTACTAATGTAGGTGGTCAAACGGGTGGATTTATTGATATGTAAACAGCTTTTACTAAGTTCTGCCGCATAAGCAGAAAAAATTTTACCGGCAAACAATAAAATAACACCTATTGATAAAGCCTTTTTGATATAATTAAGCAGCCGCATACATCATCATTTTTTTAAGAAGCTCTGATAATCCATTCTGTTGTTCACTGGTCAAACTTAGGAGACAAATACAGCATTAAAAATGGATTATACGTCTTAAAGAATAGATAATTTTACACTTTAAGCTATGATGGGTCTTTGAATATATTTAATGGCTGCCGCTATGAGGATAGTGCTTACAGGGAAGGCCGGTTTAATAACTTTGACGGCATTGTCACTATCTGGCTGGCTATAGACGAAGCAACCAAAGAAAACGGCTGCATGGGCGTATCTATTTAAAACAATAAACAATTCTGCTATATTATAGTAAATTTGACTGATGAAGACCCAGTTTTGTTTACGACAATTTATAGGTGATGAAGATTCATTTCATATTGCACGGGTTACCATTCACTCGCATTATGACCTGTCCCTTCATTGCCATGATTATGCGGAAATATTCTGGATTGAGAATGGGAACGGTTATCATATCATCAACGGTAAAAAAATGCCTTTAAGCCCTGGTAGTTTGGTAATGATACGTCCTGATGATGAGCATACATTTGCGTCTTCCAGCGCAGGCCTTACGGTGATGAACCTGGCTTTTCAGACAGAAACATTAGATTACTTTAGAAACCGGTATTTTGCCGATTTTCAGTCTTATTTCTGGATAAATACAATCCTACCATATCACACTTTAATGGATATGACCTTAATAAAGCAAATCTCCCAAAAAGCAGAAAAGACCTGGAATTATAAAAAATCTAAATTTTATCTTGATAGCTTATTGCTTTTCATTTTCGGCTTAATCGGGGCTAACAAAGACCTGGCGGTAAATAATCAAATACCAGCCTGGCTTAGCAGTGCAATTCAGGAATATGCCTCACCCCCATTATTTAAACAGGGAATTAATGGGTTTGCGGCTATTTGCGAAAAAAACATAGACCATGTAAACAGGGTTGTTCGTGCTTCGTATAACAAAACACTTTCTGAACTGGTCACCGAACTACGGATGGCTTTTGCTGCAAAACAACTTTCAATGACCAATGCCCCCATAAAAGTTATTTGTAACGATTGCGGGTTTACAAACCTGGGGCATTTTTATAAAACTTTCAAAGCGGCATTTAACCAAACCCCCATCGCCTATCGGCAAACCAACCAAACTATAATATAACACAGGTATAACTTACCTTGCCTTCCTCATCGCTGAAGAACCATTTTCATTTAATTGTAATCCGAATACTTTATTACCCCATTTTAACTGTACATTAATTGCGCTGTGCGCAGGATTGCTTGCGTAAATATTATTGTCAGAAATCATAATCAGACACGGGTTATCCACTGACAACTCTTCATTCCTAATCAGCATTGTACCTGGCGAAAAGAAAGCAGCCATGATAGTTCCATCATTAAATTGTACTGCCTGGCAATTTGAATCATTATGTATAATATTACATAGGGGCCGGTTGGCAAGTTTTTCAGCTTCTTTCGCGGTTTTACAATAAGCAAGAACATAACCGGTATTCAAACCCGAAGGAGTTGATCCGTGATTGAGCACCGGCATAAATACGCTATCCTGAATGGTTTGGGATGAGAGCGATGAATTTATAGACTTCCAGTTTCCGGAAACTACACCCAATTTTAAATTGATAGTAGCAGGGGCTAAGGGAATATAGGCAAAACCTGCATGGTGAATCCATTTTACATTATTTAATTGATGATTACCTGCTTTTAAAACGTTGTCCGGATCATTTACCGTAACTTTTCCTCTCCAGCGGCTTTGGTCAAGCGTGGTATAAACCGGGCTATTTACCTGCTGTGCAGATAAACCGGCAATTAAACACACCACCAGGTTACCATGGCTGACCCAAGATTTATGGGCGAAAATTTGCTTTTGCCCGGTACTGTCCTCTAATTGATAATCCATTACAGTTAAGCCGCTTCGTCCGTTGCTTACTGCGCCTGTAAAAGGCCTTCTGTTAATTTTGGCTGCCCCCTTAAAGGCCGTTATTCCTGGCAGATGCAACCAGTTCCATACTGGCATCAGGTTAAAATATTCATTCCCGTCCCGGATCAGATAAGCATCACCACTATTCAATAAATACCCTTTTAAGTTTTCATTATTGATAGACTCTGTAACGAGTGTACGTGATGAAATGGTTTTCAGAAAAAAACTGAAATCTTTTTGCTGATAAGCTGTGAAATCAGAATAAGGATAAAAACGATAACCTTCTAATGAAATTTTACCATCCTGTAGAAGGCTTGTTGTTTTAAACTGATTGTTTGCCGGCTGGCTCAATACTGTTAAATATGGAATTAGTTTACGAATATCTGCGCTATTAAGTTCATCAGTCCGGCTTAAAGAACGGTCCATAGTACCGGGAACCGTATGAATACCCCTGGCCATCCATTGCCAGCCGTTTAGAACAAATTCCTCTAATATTTTTATCTTTCCTTCCGGAAAAGCAAATTTTGTCTCTCTTACCTGCCAGGCAAGGCGTACGTTATCCCAGAGAAAAGCCTTACCATATTGGTACATTTGTAAACGAGCACCATGCTGGTGAAAACTATAGTCCGGCTGTACTCCTTCACCCGTGGTGATTTTAATTTCTTTCAGCATAAGATCAATACATTTTTGCATCAACGCATCATTGCCGGTTAGCGCAGCATAATGAAATCCAAGATCTGCACTCCAGATCAAGTTTGCGCCGACGCCATTATTTTGGATGCGATATTGCGCAAGCACTTTCATTGATTTATTTAAACTTTGGGCAGATAAATCCGATCTTAACAGTATAATGATATCCCGCATACATTGCGGAACTCCAATTTCATTATGCCACCAGTTTGAACTTTTATATTTTTTTTCGAGCCAATGATTTAAACCATAATTTATTGCTGTCCATACGGGTTGCCGATGGTAAAGGGCAGATTTAGGATTTGCCCAGGCCAAAGCAAGGTCCCGAACCCTTTTCAAATGGGTTAAGGGTTGCCAATTGGCTGGCTCGGTGTCACTGTAATTAATATCATTCCACTGGTGCGTTGTTGCGCTAATGGAAGCCGCCAGTTGCCTTATGTTCGCCCCGGTATCAACGCTGGCAAATAAATATTGCTTATACCGGTTAAGTATAGTATCTGTTTGCGCCTGCATAGTACCAGGTACTATGAATAACAGAATGCCGGCAAAAAAAATCTTTCTAAGCATAAATATTATTTTATCATATTCCCGCAACTGTTTTTAATCTCATTTAACCTGCAGGTTTTTATAGCGAAGCATTGCCTCTACATAATAGTAATCGGCGTAGATGAGAGGGACATCGATATCAGAGTTTTTGGGGAAATTACCCGTACCATGTTTCAACACAAATCCGTCATTTTCGCCTGCAGAGGCCCGGTAGGCGGGAGAAGATAAAGAGGCAAGCATAGTTTCAGCTGCCTTCAGATAAACCTTTCCGACGTTTGACGGCGCATACCCGGCCAGCTCAATGAGCGCCGAACAGATAATTGCGCCGGCTGATGCATCCCTGGCCGTATTGGGAATTTGAGGCGCATTAAAATCCCAATAAGGAATTTTGTCTTTAGGCAAATTGGGATGATTTAAAATGAACGCCGCAATATGGTTAGCCTGCGCCAGGTATTCTGGATCTTTTGTTTCACGGTACATCATTGTATAGCCATATAAGCCCCATGCTTGCCCTCTTGCCCAGGCTGATTCATCAGCAGCGCCCTGAACGGTTTGCTTTTTGATGACTGCCCCTGTTTCGGGATCATATATAACCAAATGATAGGAGCTGTAATCCGGACGAAAATGGTTCTTCATGGTTGTATTGGCATGCGTTACAGCTATTTTATAATAAGAGGAATCGCCGGTTATGCGCGTTGCGGCAAAAAGAAGCTCTAAATTCATCATATTGTCTATAATAACCATAAACTGCGATGGCCCCGAACCCCAGGAACGAATACAGCCCACCTGCTGGTTAAAACGTGTGGAAAGCGACCTGGCGCTGTTAACGAGGATACTTTTATATTCCGGCTTAGGGGCTATTCTTTCCGCGTTTCCAAAGGAGCAATACATCATAAACCCCAGGTCGTGCGTTGTTTTATTATACTGTTCTTTCTCTATTGCCTTCATTTTTCTTAATGCCTCATTGTACAGTACAACATTTCCCTTTGATTCATAAAGATATAAAAGCACTCCCGGATAAAACCCTGCTAACCAGGGTTCGGGTCCGCTGGTAAACAATTCTTTGTTCTTCTCATAATAAGTTACCGGAAAGCGTTCTGGGGGCAATTGCTTCATCAGGTACAGGTATTGCTTAGCTGATTCATCCAGACTTTCATCTATCTTTTTCAGTAGCCACGCTTTAGGCTTTAGCTCATTTCCTTTTTGTGCACTAAGATGAAAGCCAGGCAAAATGAATATAAATGAGCAGATAAAAATTATTCGGGATTTGCTGATCATATTATTAATGGGTTCAATTTGATTTTTCATTCACTAAATACGCTAACTGCCTGGCATTTAATTCAACGGCAGGGGCGAAATCCTTATTGCTCATGTATTGCTCCAAACTGTAACGAAGCTGCCTGGCCACCGGCCTTTTACCTAAATTATGTGAAATATCCATTGAGGTAAGAATCAGTTTACCTTTGCCTACTCTAGCTTCCAGTACATTGGCCATTTTACGATTCTGATAAAAATTATCAATCACTCTTACAATAGGCCTCATTGCCGGCAGGGAATCTATAATCATTGTTTTTGATGAAGTAATCAGGTCCCACCATTGCCAGTTGCTATAAAATTCGGTAGGAAAATTTGATAAAGCAGGATGCTTTGGATCACACAGGATCCCCATCGTTCCCGGCTGGTTCGGAAAATGTACAGGACTCCAGAATACCGGGGCAAAACGACCTTTTACGCCTATAATATTTATAGTATCAGGATTCAGCAGCACCGTTTTACCTTCATTTAAATAGCTTAATGCCTCTTTAAGTGAGGTTGTAAACGTCACTTCTTTATAATTGTCTGCTATTTTTTCAGGGTATACCCAAATGTTCCAGGTATTTTTATAAGTAGTACCTTTAAGCTCCATCTGTATGGTTAGCTCTTCAGCCTTTACTATATTTTTCAGGCTAAAGCCAAATTTACCCAAACTTATGCCATTACCAACCGCAACATCTGTATTGTTTAATACACCATTAAAAAGTGTTTTGCCTTGTTCGTTTTTGACAATCCAGGCAGTTGAAATATTTTTCAACTCCCTGTTACTAAAATTGGCTATTTCAGCTTCCGCTTCAAATTGTTCTGTATTGGTATATACAGCTTTTGAAAAGCGGATTAAAGGCACCACCGGAGCACAATACATGCGATGTTCCCGAGGAGCGATCAGGCCTTTACTATCCCAGAAAGCATCTAAAATACCTACCAGTGCTGTTCCCTGCCCTGGAAAATCATGCAGATCCAATAACTGGAAGCCACTCATCCCCTTGGTTTTAAGGTTCCGCTCTATTTCTTCTTTATATAAATTAGCCGAAAACTTACCACTGGCCAATGTAAAATCAGGTGCCAGCTCAAGCATATTCTTTTTTTGAAGATCATTTCGTATCGCTTTAAAATTAAGCGGATCTAATACACCCGTGTATTTTTTGATCTCGTCCAGGTTTGGATAAACTGAATATTGTCCCATCTCGTGGGTAATCATCGGAACAGGCATTCCTGCAAGAGCCTTAGTATAATCTGTTGAAAAATTTGGAGAATAAGTATTAAATATTCCCTGACCCCTTACCCATCCTTTTTTGGTATATTGAGTAATAAAAAATTCATCATTTGGTTCTGGCCAGACCCCATGATCTTTTTGGAAGGACATGGTAGTGGTGGTATATAAATGTCTGGTGTCCCTGGCCTTTAGCTCAAGCAGTAATTTTGTCAGCCAGTTAAAATCTCCCTCAAGTTCATTGCCCAATGACCATAAGCAAAATGAAGGATGGTTACCATATTCTTTACTAATACGGAATGCCTCATCAGCTATAAACTTATTTGTTTTTGCTTCATTACCTGATTCTTTACTCCACAAAGGAAGTTCTACCTGCAGGTAAAAGCCTAAAGAATCTGCTACTTCAAATGCAGGTTCAGGAGGGCACCAGGAATGAAAGCGGATATGGTTAAGGCCGTACTCCTTTGCTGTATTAAACACTTTCAACCAGCCATTTTTATCCATTGGCGGATGTCCGGTTAACGGAAAAATATCACATTCAAGCGTTCCTCTTAAGTAAATCTGTCGACCATTAACGCGCAACACATTCTGTTCATGAGTGATCTCACGCATACCAAAAGTTGTGGTTTGTGCATCCTGAATTCCATATTCATCTCTGATCTCTGCGCTAACCTTATATAAATCAGGGTTAAATTCGTCCCATAACAAGGCCTTTTTACCTAAACTTATCTTTAGGTCCTTTTTATTCTCTCCCGGAGAAATATTTAAAGCAACCTTTTTATCATAAACCAGTTTTTTATTCTTTTCGAATATTCTTAGCCTGAAAACTTTGCTAACAGAATGATTAAGATAATTTTCAAAACTTGTAGATACTGTGACGGAAGCATTTTTTACATCAGGATAGGTTTGTATGGTATTAATTTGCACCTTATTACGGGCAATAAGGCTAATTTTGCCAATTACTCCATTCCAGATGATCTGTGTGCCATCAGTATAAGCATGTGCCATATCTCTATGGCTAATGTCATATTGCTTAGTATTGTCAATGCGGATGGTGACCCGGTGTTTTCCTGGCTGAAGTAAGGTACTCAGATTAAAGCGCTGTGGCACACTTAAACTTTCATCTGAACCGGCTTCGCGGCCATCAATCCAGATTCGGGTATTCCATATTACTCTTCCTAAAAAAAGAGTAATATTTTTATCCTTCCAGTTTTGTGGAATCTGTACTTCTTTTGAATACCAGGCAGATCCTATATAAGAATGCTTTCTTGTTAATTCAAGTACCACTTCCCTGGTTAACTTATCAGCGGTAAGGTTTGTTTGTTTACCCATACCGGCATCATCCAGTGTACCCGGCAACTGAATGGTTTCTTCAAATTTTTGGCTGTACCATTTTTGCTGTAAACCTACATTCTGCGAATCAAGTTTAACAGTCCATTTCCCGGCAAGAGAAATTTGTTGCTGCGCCTTGCTTTGTAAAACCGCAAAACACAAACCACCTACGATAAGTATTTTCAAAAATCCTGTTACTATTTGTTTAATTATCATCGTGTTGTTTTTAGACTTTAAATTATAAAAGTTCCTTCAGCATCTTTAAGCTTATCAACCATGATAAACGCATAACTCAGGACCTTCTTTAACATCATGTCATTTTTTGACTTTATGCCGCCTGCTTATTAAATAGACGTTTCTTTTTCTGTTGGAAGATGTGTTTTGGATCCGAAATGCATGGCATCTTGTTTTAAAACCTGTTCAAATTCAGATCTGGCTTTGCCCAAATCTTCAAGCCCCAAATAACCAAGCCCCATCATATAAAGGCAGTGAATATGATTTCTGACCGTTAAATCAGCTTCAAAAATCAGCATATCTGGAAGGGATACAGCAAAATAATCAATCTTCACCTGCTCGTCCAAATGTGTGTTGCCATAATCTATAAGCTTTTGAAAGATCATAGCGGCCTTTTCCTTTTGGTTTAACTTTGCCCAGGCTAAACCCTGATAAAATAGCTTATCCGGCTGCTGGTCATTATAAAACATAGCCGCAGAAGGTTCAGCTAAACCCCTGGTTGCATCTTCAAAGTATTGACGGGCAGTTTCTTTTTCGCTTAACCCTTCACAGGCAATTCCCAGCCAATAAAATATATCATTTTCCTGAGCACCAAAGAGCTTTCCTTCTCCAAGATTATATGGGTATTCCTGCGCTTTCTGTAATTTATCAATTGCTTCCTGGTATTCCTGGTTTTGGATATGCTGTTTAGCCATTTCAACCAAACTGTAGAGATACTGTTCTGAAACTTTTCCCTCCCCTCCTTCCCATGGGTGAAATTGACGGGACATGATCAGTTGATAAGCTTTTTTATGCTGCCCAAGGAAATTATATAACGCGGCACGTTCCAGGTAAACATCATCCCGAAATTCAGTAAGCATTAAATAATCTTCCAGAAATGCAAGACGTTTTTCCGGAAAGGTGTTCAGACGCTTATAAAGCTGATCGAGTTCCATGAAAATACGGGCATCTGTTTTATCCAGCGCAAAGGCTTTCTCCAAACAATCAAGGGCTTTTAACGGGTTATTACGTTTATTAAAATAGGCAATGCCTAAATTTCGTAAAACTGTAGGAAAAGAATGATTCCGTTTTACGGAAAGTTCCCACATTTCAATTGCATCATCATATTGGCGCTTGTCATACCACAAATTGCCTAAATAATAAGGCGCTTTGGCATCTCCGGGATTAAGTGTTAACGCAGATTTCAAAACGCTGACATCTTCTATCCGATTAGGGAAACAATGATCAGGATTGGCTGCAGCTGCTTTTTCTAAGAAAGTTAGGGCTGCCTGATAATTGCCAGATTGTTGGTGAAACCAGCCTAAATAATAAAATACCATGGGATATGTTTCAGTATCCTGCTCATTTAAGGTGAGGCTAAGCAATGAGATGGCCTCTTCGTATAAATCTGCTGCCGCATAGTCCAAAGCATATTCAATTAAATTGTGCACATATCCACGCGATAAATTCAACAACTTGTTTATTGCAGCTTTTGATTCTTCAAACTTACCGAGCAGTGTGTATATCCTGCTCTGTTCAAAATAGGCCGCCAAGTTAAAAAGATCACGTTTTATAGCCCTATCGCAAACAGACAAAGCATCTGTCGGGCGATTCAGATTTCTTAAAATGGTCGCCTTTAAAGCCCTGGCTTTACTATTTCCGGCATTACGATCAATGGATAAATTGATGTGATCCAGTGCAAGCTCAAAATCTCTTTTTGAAACATCCAGCTGCGCTACTGAAAAATAACCGCTGTCTTGCCATGCACTATTCCAGGTAGATTTGTAAAAGGCATCATAAGCGCCATTTTTTCCCTGTAATTTCAAACACAATCCTAAATTATAATAAGGTTCTCCTTCATACGGATTCGGATTACGCTCTGTAAGTGTTTCCACTGCTTTCTGAAAATAGGGTTCGCTTTTTGCAAATTGGCCACGGCGGAGATACCATTTTCCCAGCGCGTTATTGTTCCTTATATCTTTTCGATCTCTTCTCAGTGCCTCTTCATAGTAATCTGTTGGACTATAAGTAGCATGTCTGTATTGCTCTAAATGCTGCCCCGTAAGAAATAATTGTTCGTTATTTTCAGTATCCTTTGGGCTTAAGGCCGCCTTTGCTGGTTCGGGAATTTCATTCTTCCGGTTTTTTGAAGGTTGATAGCGAATAAGCTCTTTACCGGCTTTATTTTCAATGATCAGTAACAGGTCCTTGTCACTAACTGGTTTAAAGGAGGTAATTTCTTTATAATAGATGTTTTCCGGAGACACATCAAATATTTCAGAGAAGATCAGTTCTTCTCTGAAATAAATCTTTATTTGATTTGCCTTCTGAACAGAAGTTGCGAAAATCTTTACATGCACCTTACTTCCTGCTGTATCTGCATATATCAAAATGTCTTTCGTTGCATTTTTAACAACACCCAGTTCCCGGTAAGGCATAAAATATTGCGTAAATGATTTTTCTTCATAAGGCATCAACCAGCTAAAATCAGGCTGGTTATCTGTAAATACCCCGGTCATCAACTCAATATAAGGGCCGTCTTCATCCGTTAAATTGCGGTCCCAGGCTTTACCAAAATCACTATGCCCCCAGGTCCATTGCTTTTTACCTGGTGATACATGATGATTGGCAATATGTAAAACACCCGCCTGGGTATCATTTTCATATCCGCCTACGAAATCATAATCAGACCTGATAGCCATGTAAGAAGTAGGTACAGGAATATTTTTATACCATGAAATATCCGTGCCTGGCGAGTAATCTACTTTATAATAGGTACCAGTGGCGATGGGGAATGTAGAAACATCGCGTTTACCATGATCAAATACAGCATTAACATCCGATGGGAAAACAGATTGATAATGGTCATTTACCTTTACTGCAGGGTTTGCCCACCATAAAAAGGTTTGAGGTAAACTGGTCCGGTTATACAACTTGGCTTTTATCTCCAAATAAGCTTTATCCGGATAAATTGTAAAACCTACTGTTCCTTTTGTATGGAACATTCGCTCTACCTCATTTATCCAAATCGTTTTACTGCCATCAGCATTTTCCTCGAGTGTATAATCAGTAGGTTCAAAAGTGCTTGGACGATGGTGTTGGGGCCAGTTAAATTCTATCCCTCCGGAAATCCAGGGGCCACACAATCCAACCAATGCAGGCTTGATCACATGGTTGTAATAAATAAAATGACGCTGTTTAATTTTGTCATATGCCATCTGAACCCTTCCCCCCAACTCAGGCAAAATCAAAATCTTTAGGTATTTGTTTTCTAAAAATAGCCCGGTATATGTTATATCTTTTTTATCATCGTAAATTTTTTCAATAACCGGATTCGGATATACAACCCCGCTGCTACCCTGATAAACGCGTTTTTCAAAGAACATTGGATTCTTATCAGGTTTACCGGTTTCATAAGTTGGGATAATTATGCTTTCCTGCCAAACATTCACAAATGGTTCGCTCATAAAAGTAAATAAGTTATTTTGTTGTAATTAATGTGTGATTAAGTTCTGTTCAAGTTCTTCCAGAGTTTTGCCTTTTGTTTCATATACTTTATTCTTTATGAAGAGAAAACCCAGCAAACAAATACCGGCATACAGGTAGAAGGGGCCATAGGTACCAAGCTTCTTTGCCAGGATAGGAAATGTAAATACCAGAATAAAATAAGCCCCCCAAAGAGATACAATTGCAACAGATGAGGCAACTCCACGTATCTTATTAGGAAAAATTTCCGAGATCAATACCCAGGTAACAGGGGCAAGGGAAGTTGCGTACATGGCAATAGCCAGCAGCACAAATACAGAAACTAAACTGGCTGTTGCCTGATATTGTAATAACAGGGCCAGAATAATATATAGTATAGAAAGACCCAGCGAGCCAATGAGCATTAGTGGCCTGCGCCCCAGTTTATCCACCTGCCACATGGCCACCACAGTAAAAAGGAGGTTTACAAAGCCAATTGATACTGTTTCAAATAACTGCCGGTCAAGGTTAGCACCAACCGATTCAAATATGGTAGAAGTATAATTAAATACGACATTAATGCCGCATAATTGCTGGAAGACAGCCAATATAACACCCACAATAACTGCAGGGCGAACACTTTTTGCAAAAACAGCTTTATAGGATTGTTTGCTCATGCCTTGCAGGGAAACCTGGATCTCACTGAATGTATTTTCTACAAAAGCAGGGCCGCCGATTTTATTTAATACTTTCCTTGCCTGCATTTCTTTACCGGCTTTGAGCAGCCAGCGCGGGCTTTCAGGAAGCCAGAGCACACCAAGGAAGAATAAACCTGCCGGGATCACTCCCATACCGAACATCCATCGCCATGCCTCAACGCCTTTATCGGCCAATGTGTAATTTACTAAATTGGTGACCAGTATCCCGATCACAATGGTTAACTGGTTAATGGCAACATTGCGGCCACGCACTTTTGCAGGAGAAATTTCAGCAATATACATTGGGCTAAGCATAGAAGCCATCCCTACTCCTATACCTGCTGCAAAACGCATCATTACAAAAATGGTTAAGCCATGGGAAAGCGCCATCCCTAATGAGGATACTGCAAATATTAAAGCCGCAAACATTAGCCCCGGCTTCCTTCCATAACGGTCGGCCAGTTCTCCGGCAATCAGGCACCCTGCTATACAACCCAGGGCCAGTGACCCTGTCAGAAAACCCTCCCACCAGGCGGTCAACTGAAATTCCGGCCGTAGAAATGGTAAAGCGCCTGAAATTACTGCAAAGTCAAAACCAAAAAGGTATCCGCCCAGCGCTGAAATAAATGAAATTGTTATGATATAGGTATTATTAAATTTTTCTGTTATAATTTGTTTCATTCTATTTGATTATCAGGTTGTTTTGTTTCTCAATTGATTACCAGGTCACTCTTACCGTTGTGAATGATTTGCCCGCATAATCCACGTCATAATAATTTAGGTTAACGTTGCTCTGGCTCCATATCAAACTATTATTTTCTGTAGCACTTGTGCGGTATATATTTATTGTTTTTATATTACCTCCGAAGTATAGGCGAACACGGTTTTGGGCATCTGTATTCCAGTTAACTACGTTAACGTCTGCACGATTAGCAGTGGTAAACGCGCTTACATTATCATTACCAAAGTTGGTTATGCCGCTTAAAGTAGTTGGAATATAATTTTCATTCAATAAATTAGTGGTAAATTGCTGATAAACATAATAGTTTTTTTTGCGTTGGGCGACAGCCCCCCATGGGGTATAGAGCAGTCCACCGAAGTTAGATTCGGGATTGCCCCATTCAAAATATAACCAGCCTTTTGAACCACCACGGAAGGCGTCATGAAATTTATTAACAAGATCCAGTGCCGCTGTTAATTCATCTGGAGTACTACCCATGCCAAAACCGGCGTGCCACTCGGTCATATATAAACCCTTACTTCCGGCTGCGGATGAAGCCGAAGAGAAATTAGCGGCAGAACTGCCACTATATTGGTGTGTAGTAAAAAAATCAATATTCATTGATGCATTTAATGGAGCCACGTAGCTGTTTACAGCTGTTACACTAATACAATCAGGCGAAGCAAATTTGGGCACAGCAATGCTTACGGCAGGTAACTTAGTCTTAAGCCAATTCACTGTATTTGTATAAACAGCCTGTGCCTGACTGGTTGTAAATTCAGCCGATTCATAAGGAACCGCTGAAGAAGCATAATCCGGTTCATTCATTAAACTGACATAACTGACAATTACCCCATTATCCTTTAAATTTTTTAAATGGGCATAAACAAATTCTCCAAACTCATTGTAAGCATTGCTTACAGATGTATCTAATGTACCGCCATTAATTACTTTTCTGTTTGTTTTTAAATACTTGGGGGGCGATAACACAATTACCCATACTTTAATATTTGGATTAATTGAAACAGCTTTTTTAACAGCGGTAATTTGGTCTACAAGATTAGAATTAGCTGTAAAATTAAATTTTGTAAAGTCGGTTGAATTAGGATCATTATTATCGTTTACATCTTCAACGCCATCTGCCCTAAGAACAATCTTAAAGACATTCACATTTAAATCATGCCACAACCAGGTGCTGGCATCGTTAAAATTGGTAATGCCATTTACTAAATGGCCACTGTAAAAATAACAACCCGCACCAATGAGATCAATTTTTTGCTGGGGGCTCCCGATATTTACTGTAATACTTCCACCAGTTTGAACCGATAAAAGGTTATAAATTGAAGTTGTATCTGTATTGGTGACAGGTACAGTTTCCTTTTTACATGAAACAAAAGAAAATGGCACAAAAAATATTACTGCCAGAAATCTTAACTTTCTCATAAGACGAAGAATTTGTTTAGTAATTGTAATACAATCTTACCTAAAGCGAGAGGCAGCATCAATGGATGTAATTTGGTTTTTGATGGACATTCTTGTTTTACAAAAAAGGTTTTAATAAAGTCCTTTCCTATTATTTAAAAGAACTAAAGCAAGCGGACCTTGTCTTTAGGAGATTGCGTGACCCAAAAAAAAATCTATGCAAATGAAATTCTCGCTCGACTTATCTTACGGTTATTGATATTGTTCGTGTACCTATTAATCGGGGTTGTGAAGGAAAACATAGCAGTATAATCAACGTTAATACTAAACACAAATTAATAGATGCTAACTGTAGCAGATAGATAATTTTCCACTTTTGCTGCTCAGCCCAAATTTTCCTGAACATATTTAACAGCACTTGTCTCATCACCAATTTGTTAGAGATATCTTCACCGAAGCTCATTTATCGCTTTAGCGTAATTAAAATGGCCTTAAGGATACAACTTAGTTCAATTTTAAATACCATTGTAACATAAATTTGTTTAGTTATTTATTCAAGAAGACTTAAAAAAATGGATAATCTTACAGAAGATCGAAAGAAGATAAAAGAAGGATTTTTAGGCCAGCAAATGATTGTTCTGCCACCTGATATTAAAAGAGATGTTGCAAAAAATGTGCTGATTAAGAGCCTTTATCTTACAGATATCGGATATTATCCACGGGCTATTAATCATGATAGGGAAAGAAAATGCGGCAGTCAGCAATATATCCTTCTTTATTGCATAGATGGAAAAGGATATATTAAATTAGGTAAAGCAGAATATCAACTAACGCCCAATACCTATTTCATTATTCCTAAAGGCATGCCGCATCGTTATAAGACTTCTCACGCTGATCCCTGGAGTATTTTTTGGATCCATTTTACAGGAGAGCATGCGGAAGCGTTATGCTCCAGATATTTTATTGATCATCAACCGGTTATTAAATCCATTCCTTATGACCAGCAGCGCATAGAATTATTTAATCTCATCTATTCTATCCTTGAAAATAGCTTTAGTTTACGAAATGTAGAATTAACGAATATAAAATTACTTCAATTTTTGTCCTCTTTCATTTATCATGAGGAGATGTATCCTGCCTATTATTCAACAGATCAGATTAATAGCTCAATAAAGTTTATGAAAGAAAACTTGGATAAATGTTATTCTATAAATGAGTTAGCTTCCGGTTTAAAATATTCCGTTTCGCATTATTCTGATCTGTTTAAAAAGAAAACAGGAGTATCGCCAATTCACTATTTTAATCAGTTAAAAATACAGGAATCTTGTCAGTATTTGTACTTTACGAATCTTACTATAAAAGAAATCGGTTTTAAAGTAGGATTTAATGATCCTTATTATTTTTCACGAATGTTTAAGAAACTGATGGGTTTATCGCCGGCCAATTATCGAAATTGTTACAAAAAGTAACAGGTACATACTTTTTTAGCACATACAAATATCTTTTAGCTATACGTTATACTGATGAGGAACAGACAAACTTTCTTGCTTACCTGCGGGTTTGTTATTTATCCAAACACTGGTTTCCCAATGCGCCTGTTCAAAAAAGATTATAATGTCTTTATTCTTCCACCCCTCTGGTATTTCAATTTCCCTTTCATACCAGGCCGGGCCCTTATATTCAAATAATCGCGTTAGTCTTAAGGAAGTCATCCCTTGGTTTTTGTACCCTTTACCTGCCTGGTCGGTAGAACCTGGCAAGGTGATAGTTTCAGGCAATTGCGGCATTAACTGAACACCGTTACTGTAATTCCTGTATCAAATGGATCGAGTTTAAATTTCCATATACCTTCTAATGGAAGTATTTCCCTGCAGTTTATTATAGTAGTTGATTGTGAACACGCCAAAACCGGAATTAATAATATACAGCATGTTAATAGCATTATGAAACTGAACGTTTTTGCATTAACATAAATATAATTTACAGGAGTGTTCATTATTGTTTTATTTACGCTACCAAATGAAATTGGCTACATTTACTAATTATTCACCATATAAATTCAACGCGTTGAGCAATAGCAACTGCTATATTAATAGAAACTGTTTAGAAGAAAGTTTAGCTGATTCATTCCATAAACAACATGAATTTATGGGGTAATAGAAAAGCATAGTCAACAAAAAATCATATCTGGATCAGCTAATCATAAAGCCCTACCAACGTTATGATTGATTTGGGAGATATTTTAATATTTGAAGTTGAAATTACTGTCTTCTTTAAATTGAATTCTTCGTTTGTTAAATAGGCATTTAATATATTATCTTTAAAATTTATGGGCTGTGCTTCACCTTTTAACTGTAAAATTCTTTCATCTGCACCTGGATTAACAATTACCAAGACAAGTTTTTTATTCGCTTCATCCTTGTAGGCAGAAATCATTAAGCTATCATTACTGACAACAGGATCGGTAATTCCCTGAATAAAGGCAGCAATCCGCTTCATGCCAGGGCGTATAAAGCGTGAATAATTACCTAAAGCCCACAATTGCTTGGATTCAATTATTTCACCATCATTTTTTGACCCAGGTACATTTATTTGCCCAGATGGCGCATTAATATAGATCAAAGCATCACTATAATTATATGGGCTCATGGCTAACCACCACTGCCATGAAACTACATTAGCTATGGTAAGATCGTGGTGTATTACTTTTGCCACATACAAGCCATAATCAATGCCATTATTCCTGGGAGCGCCGTTATATAGCCCGCATATATTTCCAAGTATCCCAAATTCTGTTTGCCAGGTTGCTAACGAAGGGTCGATCTGATTGATTCTATTTGCTACTTTCTGCCTTATATTAATTAGATTAGTGTCAGGACATGTTGTAAAATAACTATGTGCAGAAATGGCATGGGTAACATGAGGTAAATTACCAATATAGTTTAGCGAATGTGGTGAAAAAAACTGATTAATCTGATCGCCTCTTCCATCTTCATTTCTTCCATAAAGAAAGTCCCACTGCCCGGCCTCGCCTATAATAATATGATAAGGGGTTTCCTTTAATTTTTTTGAGATTAGTTTTACAAGTGACGCTATCTCCTGGTTTTTGGCTTGCGTGCCTTCCTGACCTGCGCCGTTTGATTTCCCCCAGGTCCATTGAGGTTCATTTACCGGGCTTAAAAAATCAAATTTGAAATGCTTGGTTACTTTAATCAAAAAATCAGCATAAGCCGCTAACTGATGATCTTTAATATTCATTTGGGTGCTGGCAGTTTCACTATTATAGGCCTTTCCATTTTTAGTTATAAATACCGGCGGCGAAATTGAAAATCCGAGGGTGTATTTTACGCCTCGTTGCCTGGCAGCCTGCAGGAACCATTGTTGTCCACCTTGCTTTGACCAATCGTACGATTCATTCTTATTTAAAAAACACTCCTCTCTTCTCCATTCATCAGGTATATTGCTGGCTGTACCTTGTTCAAAACTTCCCGAACCTATATTAAATCGCCACAGCGACAGTCCAATACCTTTAGGATTTCCATCAGCAGTTGTATCCATACTGAACAGCAAATCAGCAATTTTATCTCTCTTTTTTATGTCTGCCCATTTGCCTATAAATTTTGCCGTCCATGCGTCTGAAGCGCCAAAGCTATGTATGGTTTGTTTAACCTTATTTAAATTAACCTTAATTACATTTACAGTTTGCTTATCACCGCTAACATTTAAACAACTATCGAAAACTGTTGAATTTAAAGTATGAGCTTCTGTTTTAAAGCAATAAATTATAAACGGAATGGCGATGACCATTACCTTTTTACAAAAAATCTGATTGATAAATAATTTTTTCACGATCACATCGTCAGTTGCTAAACTATTTTAACTGTTTCCCGCACGTTATTAACCACCTGGTAACTAACAAATAACTATTTTTTTTAATACTGGCGGCTTAACTTTTCTGCACTGCAATAACAGAAGAAGCAGCACCGCCAGAATTGATTTAACGATAGGTTATCACATTAATAGCCAGGATTCTGTTTTACAACACCTTCTGAAGAAACGACTTCACTATTGGGTATTGGCCAAACCATGTGTACAGTCTGGTTAAAATTATATCCCTTATTTTGTGGCTCGGCTTTATTATTTACTTCGTAAAAATCTTTACTTAATTGCGTA
>NZ_JAQBOC010000064.1 GCF_028288225.1 Mucilaginibacter sp. | reverse complement strand
CTGAACGCTGGGATGTGGAGCATTATTATGACCCCGACCCGGACAAGCCGGGCAAGATCTACACCCGCCACGGTGGTTTTATCGACAATGTGGACCAGTTTGACCCTAAATTCTTTGGCATTGCACCCAACGAGGCGGATTATATCGATCCGCAGCAGCGTTTATTGCTCGAGGTAAGCTGGGAAGCGCTCGAAAATGCAGGGATCCAGCCCGATCATTTAAATAACACGCCAACAGGGATCTTTGTAGGCATAGGACAAAATGATTATGGCCAGTTTCATCTGGAAAATTCAAGGACAAATGATATTAATACTTACACAGGTACTGGTAACAGTTATAGTTTTGCGGCGGGGCGTATTTCCTATTTTCTAGGTACGCAGGGGCCGTCCATCAGTATCGACACGGCCTGCTCTTCATCACTGGTAACGGTAAATATGGCTTGCCAAAGCCTTAGGAACGGCGAAAGCAATTTGGCGCTGGCTGGTGGCGTACAGCTTATGCTTACCCCTCAATCAAGCATTTTCTTAAGTAAAAGCAAAGCATTGTCGCCTGATGGTAAGTGCAAAACTTTTTCTGATGATGCTAATGGTTACGTGAGAGGGGAAGGTTGCGGTATGGTGGTTTTAAAAAGACTATCGGATGCCATACGGGATAACGACCGTATACTATCAATAGTGCGTGGCGTTGCAATTAACCACGATGGGCGGAGCAGCGGGCTAACGGTGCCTAACGGTCAATCGCAGGAAACATTGATAAGAAAGGCAATGGAGATTGCAGCGGTTTACCCGGGTGAAATCTCGTATATTGAAGCGCATGGCACAGGCACATCACTTGGCGACCCTATTGAAATGGGGGCTATTGCCCGCACACTGGCCGCAAACCGTGGAGATAACGAGCCGTTGTTGGTAGGCAGCGTTAAAACAAATATCGGGCACCTGGAGCAGGCTGCAGGCATAGCAAGCCTTATAAAGGTAATGCTTGCCATGAAGCACAAACAGATCCCCGCCCATCTGAATTTTTCAACGCCCAGCAGTCATATCGAATGGTCTGAAATTCAGGTGAAGATCCCTGTTAACTTAACCCATTGGGCGCCAAAAAGCGGACGTCGCATAGCTTCAGTCAGCTCTTTTGGTTTAAGCGGAACTAACGCACATATTATACTTGAAGAGCCTCCTGTTCAGATAACGGAACATCCGGCCATCGAAAAACCTGTTCAACTTTTTACGTTATCAGCAAAAAACAATGAGACATTAAATAATTTGGCAGCTAACTACATTCATTTCTTCGAAAATAAGAGTGATGTTAATTTTTCTGATACCTGCTACACGGTAAATACCGGGCGGGCAAAAATGCCTCATCGTTTGGCCTTTTCTGCCGAAAATAAAACGGAGGCAATAAATAAATTACAGCTATTTATTGAAGGGAATACTAAAAAAGGTGTTGCTTCAGGTAAGCTGCTTAATCCTTCAAATACTACAACCGCTTTCCTTTTCTCCGGACAGGGTTCTCAATACCCAGGTATGGGCAGGGAACTATTTGATGCGCATCCGGTATTTAAAGAAAGCCTCTTGAAATGTGAAACCGTTTTAAATGATTATTTAGACATTCCGCTGTTGGAGATCCTTTTTCCTGTCAATGGAAATGAAGATCTTATCCATATAACCAGGTATGCTCAGCCAGCCATTTTTGCGTTTGAATATGCCTTGGCAAAACTATGGATATCTTTAAGGATAAAGCCGGCCTATGTTATGGGGCACAGCCTGGGCGAGCTTACTGCCGCATGTATTGCCGGGGTGTTTACTTTGGAAGATGGACTTAAACTGGTAGCTAAAAGGGCACAGTTGATGCCGGGTATTTCTATAGAGGGTGGAATGATGTCGGTATTGACATCTGTTGAAAAGGCTAAACATATTATAGACCGCTATAAGAATGATTTAACAATAGCCGCATTTAATGGGCCGGAACATTTTGTGCTTTCGGGAAGTGTAAAAGCGCTAAAGGATGCAGACGCAGAACTGGACAGCGAAGGCATCCCGCATGTTATGCTGAATGTATCACATGCATTTCATTCCTCGCATATGGAGGCGATGCTGGACGATTTCCGTAAAACAGCGGCTGACATACAATTCAGCGAGCCGAATATTCCTTTGGTTTCAAACATTACAGGGAAGATTGCAGGAAAAGAGATAGCCGGGCCTGGATACTGGGTTTCGCAGATAATTTCACCGGTTTGCTTTTTACAGGGCATAAAGGAACTGGAATTAAAAGATTGCGCACTCTTTTTAGAAATAGGCCCCGATGCCTCATTGCTTACGATGGCAAAAAGCTGCCTGGCATCGCCTGAGAAAATAAAATTCATGTCATCAGCAAGGTATAAATCCCATGCCTGGAGGCTCCTTACCGATAACCTTGCCGAATTATTTGTTGCAGGCTTTCCGTTAGACCTTAAAGAATTTGATGCACCTTATAAACCGCATCTTGTTACTGCACCACTCTACCCATTCCAGCGCCGCAGACATTGGAACGGGCCATTGCCAACTGGGTCTGTTACAGGGCCGCCAACCCATGTTTTAACATCACAATCAATCATCATCCGGGACGCCGCTCCTGGTATTAAAATGAGTGAAATGAAAGTTTCTGAAACACACACAAAACCCGATAGAAATGCTATAATAAGCATTCTATCAGATATGGTAAACAAATTTTCGGGCCTCGATGCCGGCGAGGATGATCTGACTATCAGTTTTATGGAACTGGGGCTGGATTCGCTGATCCTCGTAAAAATGATTGACGCCATTAAGGAGAAATTCGGGATAAAGCTATCAATGAAGCAGTTTTTTGATGAGCTATCCAGTATTGACGCCCTTGCCAATCACCTAAGTGCAGCCGGTATCAGTATTGAACAGAATACAGATATGGCTTTACCGGCCCCCGTTATTACCGAAACTTTAGGGAATAACGCTTTAGGGTCAGATCTTTTAAAGAAGCTGGAAGAGCTTTCAAAACGCATTGAAAGCCTTGAAGCATCACCCGCAAAGGCATCAAATAGAAATACGGCTGCTGCGGAACCAGGCAAGCCGTCAGGTAAGCTGAATTTTAAGGCTGTAAAGCTGCATGAGGACGTACCTTTTACAACGGTGCAATCAAATTTTATAGAGTCGTTTGTGCAGCGTTATAATAAACGTACCGCACTATCAAAAGCTTACGCTCAAAAGCACAGGCACGTACTGGCAGACTGGATAAACTCAATCGACTTCAGGTTATCGCTTAAAGAATTTTTATACCCTATAGTTTCTGAATGGTCTTCCGGTTCCAAATTCAGGGATATTGATGGAAATAATTATGTGGATATAGGCTTGGGTTATGGCGTTAATTTTTTTGGCAACAGCCCTGATTTTATTAAAGAGGCCATACAGGCCCAATTGATAGAAGGTATGGAACTAGCCACACAAAGTGATATGGCCGGGGAAGTAGCACAATTAATACATGAGTTAACCGGGGTTGAGCGCGTAGTGTTCAGCAATACCGGAACAGAGGCGATTATGGCAGCCATGCGCATAGCCCGTACAAAAACAGGCAAAAAGAAAATAGCCATTTTCACAGGCTCCTATCATGGCACTTTTGACGGTGTATTGGCGCAGATGGAATCAAGCGGGGATGAATATTTTGCATCTCCTATAGGCCCAGGTATTCCGCAGGGTTATGCCGATGATGTTTTGGTGCTTACTTTGGGCGCCGAAGAATCTTTCAATATTATTGAAAAATACGCACATGAGATAGCTGCGGTAATGGTTGAGCCTGTTCAGAGCAGAAGGCCGGGGTTTCAGCCTGTTGAATTTCTTAAAAAACTGAGGGATGTAACCCAAAAGAATGGGATTGCACTCATTTTTGATGAGATTATTACTGGTTTCAGAATTCATCCCGGAGGTGCACAGGCGCATTTTGGAATTTATGCTGATATAGTAACTTATGGTAAAATTCCTGGCGGCGGTATGCCGATAGGTATTGTTGCAGGTAAAAAAGAATATATAGATACCATTGATGGTGGCTGGTGGCAATATGGAGATGATTCATATCCACCTGTTGAGATGACGTTTTTTGGCGGTACTTTTTGCAAGCATCCGCTTACTATCGCTGCTGCAAAGGCTTCATTGTTAAAAATGAAACGCGAAGGCCCTGCATTGCAGGAAAAGGTTAATAAGCTAACAGTATATTTTGCAGCAGTATTAAACAGCTTTTTTGAAGAGATATCCCTGCCTGTAAAAATTGTCCATTTCGGGTCATTGTTCCGCTTTGAATCATTTGGAAAATACAGCCTTGTTTTTCAGCCGGTTGAAATGAGCCTTCTTTTTTATCTGATGATGGAAAAAGGGGTTTATACCTGGGAAAGAAGGATTTGCTTTTTCTCCACAGAACATACTTATGAGGATGCAGACAAAATTATAGAAGTTGTAAAAGCGTCTGTTCAGGAACTGCTTGATAATGGTTTTTTTGCCGGCAGGGAAATAGTTGCAGCCTTACCGGTTAAAACACCGGCGTCTTTAGCAGCTCCGGTTACATTCCGGTTAACAGATGCACAAAAACAGTTATGGCTGCTTGCAGAGCTTGATGATGCCGGCTCACAAGCTTATAATGTATCAACCACGCTGCATTTAAAAGGGGAATTGAATAAACAATTGCTTCAAAACGCATTGGATAAGGTAATAGCCCGGCATGAAGGATTAAGAACATTTATTAGCCCTGACGGTGAACACCAGGTTGTTTTACAAGAGCTGCCCTATACGATTGTTTACACCGAAGCGCATGGAACGGATAATAAAGGAAAAAAGGAATATGCTGATAAATGGATGCAGGAAGGCAGCCTGGTTAAATTTGAACTCACAAAAGGCCCCTTGTTCAGGATCCAGGTATTGCAACTGCCTGATGATGAATACCTGCTGCAGTTTACTGCCCATCATATCATATTGGATGGCTGGTCGTTTGGTGTGGTTTTGTTTGATGTTAGTGCTTACTATAATGAATCTGTTTCAGGCAGGCCGGCTCAATTACCCGAAGCATTATCTTTCAGGGAATACACCGGTATGCTCGGCAAATCACTTGCTGACCCGGTAATGGATGCAATGAAGGTTTACTGGAATAACAAGCTTTCGGGGAAGACAACACCCTTACAGTTACCTGCCGATTTCCCTCGCCCGGCAAATAAAAGTTATAAAGCAGCAAGGTGTACACGGAAATTCCCCCAGTCCTTCAATATAAAATTGAAAGATTTTTCAAGGCAAAACGACTGTACGCCATTTATGCTGATGATATCGGCCTATGCCGCATTTCTACATCGCTGCTGCGATACAGATGAGTTGATAATAGGAATGCCGGTAAGCGGCCGCAATTTTGAAAATGATAAAAATGTAGCAGGTTATTGCGCAAACCTTTTACCGTTTTTAAGCCGTTATACCGATGAAGGCTCTTTTACCGCTTTCCTTAAAAATTCAAAGAAAGAGCTTATTGAATGTTTTGAAAACCAGGCGTATCCTTTTGCGAAAATTTTGGACAATTTAAACCAGAAGGGAAACCGCCTTCAATCGCAACTGGTAAATGTTACATTTAACTTAAACCCGGTTAATGAACTACCATCATTTACAGCATTACAGGTTAACTGGGTACAAACGCCATTGAGCTTTGCCCCGTTCGACCTGTTTTTTGACATTACAGTACTGCCCGACGGAATGGTGCTTGATTGTGACTACAGTACCGACCTTTTCCTTCCTGAAACTATTTCGGGCCTGCTCGAAAATTTTGAAGCATTTTTAACCGGGTTGCTGACTGATCCGCATACACCGGTTGGTTTGCTTCCGTTAATGCCACTGCATAGCCGTAAACTTATTCTTGAAGAATGGAACAATACAAGTAAAAGTTTTCCTGCCGATGAAACTGTTAACGGGTTGATAGATAAGCAGGTTATTGCTAACGGACCAGCCATTGCTTTAATTGACGGATCAAAAAAAATATCATATGCTGACCTTGATAAAGCAGCTTTGAGTGTGGCTTCATCCCTTTTAGAAAAGGGATTAAAAGCAGGTGAAGCGGTAGGGATTTACATGGATCGTTCTGCTAATTGGGTAGTAGCCATTTGGGGAATACTCAAAGCCGGAGGCGTGTATGTGCCATTGGAAATTAGCCTGCCCGAAATACGCCTCAAATTTATTGCTGAAGACGCTGATATAAAATGGACATTGACTGATACCCTGAGTTGGGACAAGGCAATAAAGCTCAAACTTAACGCATTAGACATAGACAGGATAAAGGCGTTCCCCAAGGCTGAATTAAATACTGGTTTCCCGGAAAATGACCCGGACAGAAATTGTTACGTTATTTATACATCCGGCTCAACCGGTACACCCAAGGGTTGTGCAATAACCCATCGTAACCTGGTAAATTATTTATTATGGGCACAGGGATATTACTTTACGCAAGATAAGCCTGTTAGCTCAGCCTTATTCACCTCGCTTTCTTTTGATTTTACTGCAACACCAATATTCTGCTGCCTTACCTCAGGTGGCCAGCTGGAAGTTTATCCTGAAGAAAAAGAAGCTCCGGAGGTAATGGAGGCTTGTTTTAAGGGGGATAAAAAATATGATTTTCTGAAACTTACGCCATCCTATCTCGGTTTGCTGGAGGGTATTTCCCAGGGGCAGGAAAATATAGGCTGTATCATTCTTGGCGGCGAGGCTGTATTTCCGGCGCACCTCGAAATATTGAAAAGGCTGTTGCCAAAGGCAAGGGTTTATAATGAATATGGGCCTACAGAAGCAACTATTGGTTGTATTGTAAAGGAGTTGAATGAACATGATCCTTTTATACTGATAGGCAAGCCAATTCAGAATATGCAGGTTTATATTATTGATAAAAATGAGCAGTTTTTACCAGTTGGAGTTTCCGGCGAAATTTGCCTGGCAGGCAGGGGCTTGTCAAAAGGGTATCTTAACAGGAAAGAACTAACAAGCCAGAAATTTGTTGCAGATCCTTTCAGTCCCGGCCAGGTGATGTATAAAACCGGTGATACAGGCCGGTGGCTGCATACTGGTGAAATTGAGTACCTGGGCAGAATTGATGAACAGGTAAAAATAAGGGGTTTCCGCATCGAACCCGGGGAATGTACCGATGTACTTACCACTCATAACCACATAAAAACGGCTGCTGTAGTAGCAACTAAGATTAATGATGCAGAATATGAGCTAACAGCTTATTTCGTTCCCAAAAATGAAGATACAATTCCTGCGGCGACAGAACTGCAAAGCTTTATGGCATTAAAACTGCCGTATTATATGGTTCCTGCCAGATTTGTTAAAATTGATGAAATTCCGCTTACCACCAATGGCAAGGTAGATAAAGCAAGCCTGCCGGTTTGGGTGGACAATCATCAACCCCAAACTAACTTTATTGCTCCCCATACATATTTCCAAAAAATTGTTGCTAAAATTTGGTCGGACATATTGGGTGTAAACAGCCCGGGGTTGCTTGACGATTTTTTTGCATCCGGAGGGCATAGCCTCAAGGCAGCCAAAATGGTAGCGGCTATTTTAGGAGAAACAGGCATTAAAATACCAATCAAAACAATTTTTAATGCAAAAACGCTTGGCGAACTTGCTAATATAGTTGAACATACCGAAGCAGAAGGCTATGAACCTATTCCGCAATTACCTGCTGCTAATGATTACCAGCTTTCTCATCCCCAAAAACGGATCTGGATAGCCAACCAGCTTTCTGAAAACCCGGGGATTTTTAATATGACAGGTTTTTATGAAATAACAGGCGACCTGGATATTAAAGCTTTTTCTAATGCGCTTGAATTGATTGTGGAGCGCCACGATATTTTACGGACTGTTTTTACCTCGTTTTCTGCCGAACCCAAACAAAGAGTGCTAAGCACAGATGAATATGGTTTCAAAATGAAAATAGTTGACCTTTCCGGAGAGATAAATGCTTCGGAAAAGGTTATGGAAATGTTGAGGGAAGAAAATAAGCTCCCTTTCAACCTGGAAAAAGGCCCCTTGCTCCGTTCATTGCTTTGTAAGGCAGGTGATGAAAAATATTATTTTTCAATAAGCCTCCATCACATTTTATTGGACGGTTGGTCTACAGGTTTGTTCATCGGTGAGTTTTCAAAAAATTATGCCCTGCTAACCGCCGGAGAATCAACTGCTCGCGAACCATTAAAGGTACAATACCGGGATTTTGCTGCCTGGCACAGCAATCATAGTGCCTCAAAGCAAACGGATGCATCCAGAACTTACTGGCAGCAGCAATTTTCAAAGGTACCCCCAAGGCTGAACCTGCCGGTTGACAGGCCGCGGCATGATTATTTAACCTACGATGGCAGGCAACTGTCCCTGGTAATTGAACCTGAACTGCACGGCAAATTAAACACAGTGGCAAGGGAGCGTGGGGTAACACTTTATGTAATTGTATTATCAGCCATTTACGTAACGCTGTTTCCTTATGCAAAGGGGGAAGATATTTTATTAGGAGTCGAAACAGCTGAGAGACGTCATCCCGACCTGCAAAAAATGCTTGGCTTTTTCCTGAATACCATTGTGCTGAGAGCCGGGTTTAATAAAGAAGATGATTTGCTTAAAGTGATAACTGAAGTAAATAAGGTGGTAAATGATGGGTTGCTATATCAGGATTACCCTTTTGATGTATTGCTGCACGAGCTGAAAATACCAAGGGAGCAAAACCGGACACCATTGTTTGATGTGCAGGTAGATTACGTGCCTAATATGTATGACAATAATTATGATGATGGCGTTATGACAGGGCCGGGGTTAGAAATGAAATACATAGTACCTGAAGTAAGGGTTACACAGTATGATATTTCCTTCCTGATTACTGATAAAGTGGATTTTCTTAAAGTAGATGTTGTTTATAATAACCATTTGTTTAATGAACACACAATAGCAACTATAGCAGCTAACTATAAAGAAATTTTGGCAGCTATAGCAAAAGATCAAACAATAACCGTTGGCAGCATTATGCCGGAGAATAAAAAAGAGAGTCTGTCAAAAAAAATAAGCCTTAAACTGAATTTTTAAAATTTAACAGCATACGTTAAACATAATGAGCAATTTAAATACACCTGGAACCAATTACAGTGAAGCCGCAATTTTCTGGAAAGGCCAGTTTGCCGCATTGAGCGCCAATGAAATAAATACAAGGGACAATAATTTTATTCCGGATGAGAGAAGTATCTTTTTAACCCGGGAACTTACGTTAAGTGATGATTTCAGGAATAGGTTGGCCACGATAACAGATGACCCGCTAACCACTTTTGGTATTATTACTTCAATGTTTGCCTTATTGTTTAGCCGCTATCGGTCATCGTCATCGGCAATTTTTATGGTGCCATGTTTGAAAAATGAAAGTACTGATGACAAGTTGTTTCCATTACTATTGCAAAGGGAGGAGGGTGATACCTTAAAGGACTACCTAAACAGGTCGTTACAGTTGATAGAGGATTGTTTCAATTATGCTGATTATCCGTTTGAAGTATTGGCAAAAGAACAATTAGGATGGGAAAAAACCGATGTAAGTGATATATTGGTCTTTACTGACCTTCATTCACTTTCCGGGGATAAATACAGGTTTGGAATAAATATACATGTCGACCCCGTAACTTGCAGGATAAGGTTTGAATATGATCCTCAGATCTTTCCGGCCTACAGGGCCACGCTGGTACAGGGCCACCTGAACCAAATTGAAAAAGCTTTCGGAGATTTTAATACCCCAATAGAGGGAATCGGGCTGTTAACACCAGGTGAAATAAAATATTTTGACAGTCTTAATCCGCCGGTAAATGAAACAGGCAATCAAACGTTTATCGATCTTTTTAACGAAAGCGTAAAAAAATACCCCGACCACATTGCCCTGCGCTTTGAAGGAAACACGCTTACTTATAAAGAACTGGATATAAAAAGTTCAAAGCTTGCAGCGTATTTCCGGCAAGAACTGGGAACACAAACAGGCACAACGATAGCATTGCTGGCAGAAAGATCAGAGCTGACGATAATAGGAATATTAGGCATCCTTAAATCGGGCGCAGTTTATGTCCCGGTCGATCCGGCTTATCCTAAAGAGAGGATCGAATACCTGTTAACAGCTTCCGGTGCAGAAACGCTGGTAACAACTTCAGCCTATTTATTCGATATCCCGTTTTTTGCGGGAAACATCTTTGCAATAGACCTCCAATTGGACGACCTCCTGGAAGTTGTCGCCGATTTTAATGTTTCCATCGATGCACAGTCGCTTGCATATATCATTTTTACTTCGGGATCAACAGGCAGACCAAAAGGTGTTGAAATAAGCCATGCAAATGTTTTTAATTATTTAAACTGGGCAAAAGATTATTATTTCCGCCACAACCCTGACGGCGGAAGTTTTGCTTTATTTACACCTGTATCTTTCGATCTTACCATCACCTCTATTTTTGTTCCGTTAATACGGGGAAAACATATTGAGATTTTTGGCGACAGGGACGCCGGAGAGATCTTAGCAGAAATATTTGATGAAAATGGCGGGGCCGATACTGTTAAACTAACGCCGTCGCATATTTCTTTATTGGCCCAACTACCTGCAGGCAATAACAATGTACGCACTTTAATTGCAGGCGGCGAAGCTTTGCGGGATGACCATGTTGCAATAATTAAAGATAAATGGCCAGGCATTTTAATTTTTAACGAATACGGGCCAACCGAAGCAACGGTGGGCTGTACAGTAACAGAAGTAGGTACCGGTAATATTACTATTGGCCACCCCATTGCCAATGTATCAATTTATATACTTGATCGGGACCGGAGGCTTTTACCCGCTGGTGCTGTTGGTGAAATTTATATTGGCGGGGTTTGTCTTGCTAGGGGCTATCGGGGGCAAGCAGAGCAAACCCGTTCTGTATTTGTGGATTCGCCGTTTCCAAGCGGGGAACGGATATATCGTACCGGCGACCTTGGCCTATGGTTGGAAAACGGGAACCTGAAATATATGGGTCGTAAAGATAACCAGGTTAAAATAAGGGGTTATCGTATAGAAACCGGCGAGATTGAAAGCACCTTACTCGAAATTCCAGGAATTAAAGATGCAGCAGTAGTGTCTTGTTTTAATAATGCCACAAGCACAAGCCTTACCGCGTTTTATACGGTTACTGGCGACGATGCGCCAAAATCTGAAGAAATTGAGCACATACTTGCCCAAAAGCTGCCGCTTTACATGAGGCCTTCATTGATTATACGCCTCGAAAAGCTACCGCTTACCCCAAATTTTAAAATTGACAGGAAAAAGCTGGCTGAAATGGAGACTGGTGCAATCAATGAAAACTATACGGCTCCGGTTTCAGAGACAGAACAAATCCTGGTCAATATTTTTGCGGAGGTTTTGGGCCGGGAAAAAGTTGGCATAGATGATAATTTTTTCGCCATAGGTGGCGATTCAATAATAGGCATACAGATTGTTTCGCGGGCAAACAGGGCAGGCATAATGATAACCCTGAAACAGTTGTTCAAACAGCTTACGATTGCAGGGTTAGCAGCCGTAGCAGAAAAAGCCGCGCCTGTAGTTGCCGAACAGGGTCCTGTTTATGGAGATATTGAAATTATCCCTGTTCATAAATGGTTTTTTGACCAACGGCTAAACAAAATTTCGCACTATAACCAGTCTGTTATATTAAAAGTAGGTACAGGTTTCGATCCTTCTTGCATGACCGCAGCTTTGATGAAAATTATGGAACACCATGATATGCTCAGGATGCGGGTAAGGCGGAAGGATGACAGCTATGAAGAGTACATTCCGCAAACTGTTGCTATTGATCCGAATTTCAGCATTAAAGAATTTGCCGGTACCTACGGGGCTAACCTGCAAAGTCAATTACTGGAAGACATGGCTTCATTGCAAGCCGGGATGGATATTTTTAATGGGCCCATTTTAGCAGCAAGATATTATAAACTGGAGGATGAAAAAGAATCGCTGTTATTTTTAGCCGCGCACCATCTGATAATTGATGGGGTTTCATGGCGGATTTTGCTTGAAGACCTGTCTGCAGTTTACACGCAGTTAAAATTGGGCCAGGCTGTTCATCTTCCGGAAAAAACAGATTCATTTAAAAATTTTGCGACTAAAGCATTACAATACTCTTCCGGTAACAGGCTGGTAAATGAATTGTCTTTTTGGGCAAATGAAAACAGGATGGAAGCAGCAACCCTGCTGCCTGTGGATCTGAATGGCGACAAAGAAAAAAATACTGTGAAAAACGCACTCACGCATACGGTAAAACTTGATGAGGAAACTACAAAGGCCTTAATATCAGCTGCCCATACAGCTTACAATACCAACGTAAACGATCTGCTGCTTGCAGCGCTGGTTAGCGCTTTTCGTAACTATACATCGCGGCGCAGTTTGTTAATAGCAATGGAAGGACATGGAAGGGAAGATGTTTTTGAAAATATTGACATCAGCAGAATAGTAGGCTGGTTCACTTCAATTTACCCTATTTTACTTGAACTCGATGATACAAACGGCCCTTCATCAGTTATAACTTCATTGAAAGAGCAATTAAGGCAAATTCCTGATAACGGAATAGGTTACGGATTATTAAAATATGGCAATGCGGAGGATTACATCAAAACAGCTTTATCATATTTGCCAAAACCGGAAGTTATCTTTAATTATTTAGGCCAGTCTGCACAAGCGCTGCCCGCTGATTTAGGATGGAAAATATCACCCCTGCAAACAGGCAGCGATCAGGACGGCGATGCTACCCGCAATTATTTAATAGAAATTAATGCTATAGTTATAGATGACAGCCTGGTTGCTGACTGGACATACTGCCCCCAATTGCATAATGAGGATACCATTAAAAAACTTGCTCATGACTACCTGGAAGTATTAAAAGAATTGATAACGCATTGCCTTGAAACCGGGTCAGGCGGGTACACACCATCAGATTTTCCGGAAGCGAACCTTGAACAGGACCAGCTTGACCAACTTATTTCTCAATTTAAATTTTCAAACTAGCGATGAATAAAAATACCATAGAAGATATTTATGCGCTTTCGCCCATGCAGGAGGGGATGTTGTTTCACCTGTTGGCCCATCCTGATTCTGAGGCTTATTTTGAGCAGGTAAGCTGCGATTTGGAAGGCAGCCTTAATTTGCCGGCTTTTAAACAGGCCTGGCAGGAAACGGTTAATCAGCACCCGGTTTTTCGCACTTCTTTTCATTGGGACGGGCTTGATAAACCTGTACAAGTGGTGCATAAAACTGCTGAACTGCCGTGGGAAATATTGGATTGGCGCGGGTTTGAAGGAGAGCATGCAAACGCAAAGTTTGAGCAATTGCTTCGTGATGACCGCAGGAAGGGCTTTAATCATGAACAGGCGCCCCTGATGCGCTGCTTGCTGGTTAACACAGCAAACAATTTATGGAAATTTATCTGGAGCCATCATCACATGCTGATGGATGGATGGTGTTCAGGGATTATACTTAATGAATTATTTACAAGGTACCAGGCTATTGTAAATGGTAAACCTGTGCATTTGCCGGCTAAGCCGCTATTTAAAAATTATATCTCGTGGCTTGGCAAGCAGGATTTGAAAAAGGCAAAGGATTTTTGGGATAGCGAGTTGGCAGGTTTTGATACGCCAACGCTGTTAGGCATAGGTAATGCAGTTTTAACCGATAAAAATCATAGCGGCCACGGCTACGCCGAATATGCATACAATTTCTCACCTCAGCTTTCAAATAAACTTTTTGAGTGGACGAAGCAAATCGGTATCACAACAAATATTCTGATCCAGGGGGCATGGTCAATATTACTTAGTAAATATAGCGGGGAAAATGAAGTTGTTTTTGGGGCAACGGTTTCCGGCAGGCCGCCTGAATTGCAAAATGTTGAATCGATAGTCGGGCTGTTTATTAACTCGTTGCCTGTAAGGGTCAATATCAGCTCCGGTATTGACATAATTGCATGGCTCAAAGATTTACAGGAGAAAAGCAATGAGAGAAATGAGTTTACATATACTCCTCTTGTAGATATTAAAAGATCTTCGGGAATACCAGGGGATATGCCACTATTCAGAAGCTTGCTTGTTTTTGAAAATTATCCCTTTGATGCTGCTAACCAACAGGGTTTGCATGGGCTGGAAATTAAAAATATAAAATCATTTGAGGAAACCAATTATCCGCTCACATTGATGATAATTCCCCGCGATGGCCTGTTGAAATTTCAGTTGAATTATTTTAAAGATTGTTTCGGGCTAAAAGAAATAGAAAGGTTATTCTGTCATCTCGAAATAGCCGTAAACTCCATCCTCGACAACCCATCACAATCTCCGGCAACAGTTTCTTTATTAAGCGCTGCTGAAAGAGAAAATGTAATTGTAAAATTCAATAATACATCTGCTCCTTTACCATCAAGGCAAACAATACTCGATCTGATAAACGAAAATGTCATTAAATCGCCCAATAATGTAGCTGTTTATTCTGAAACCGGGTCGATTTCTTATGCCGAGTTAAACAGCCGCGCTGATGCCATAAAAAATGCTTTGCTTTTTTATGGTGTAAAAAGAGGGGATAAGGTTGCCATATTGCAGGAAAAAAGCACGAGTTTAATTGTTTCAATATTGGCGATTATGAAAGCTGGTGCAGCCTTTTTGCCAATTGATGTTTCGTTGCCTCATAACAGGATCCGTTCATTAATAAGCGAAGCACACATTAAGGTATTGATTTCTGCCAATGCCGATCTGTTTCCGGAAAATAGCGATGAACAGCTGACAATTATTCATCCCGACTTTGCACACAATACTGTTGCAGGTAACGGGTTAAAAAACGATGGCCCACAACCGGATGATACTGCTTACGTGATTTATACGTCAGGCTCAACCGGGAAACCAAAAGGGGTTGAAATAAGCCATTTAAGCCTGCTTAATTATATTATATGGGCTAATGATTACTATTTTACTCATAATCCGCATGGTGGTGATTTCCCGTTGCTCACTTCTCCGGCTTTTGACCTCACGCTTTCAAGTATTTTTATTCCGTTATCAAAGGGGAAAACAATTAGTGTATATGGGGATAAGGAAGTGGGTGTAATTATGGAGGAAATTTTTGGCCCTCAGGGAACGCTGGACTCCGTTAAGCTTACGCCTTCGCATATTACCTTATTAAAAGACATTCCGGAAGGAAATGATAAGCTGCTTACCTTGATAACTGGCGGTGAGGCGTTGAAGGAAGAGCATGTGAAAATAATAACCAATAAATGGCCGGGAATAACTATTTACAATGAATACGGCCCTACCGAAGCAACAATAGGTTGTACGGCCACTGCTATTTCTGCAGGCAATATAAATGCGGGTAAACCTGTTGCTAATACGTCCATTTATATTCTTGATAAAGCATTGATGCCAGTACCCATAGGCATAAAAGGAGGTATATATATTGGAGGTGCCTGTTTGGCCAAAGGATATTTGGGGCAGCCCGAACAAACCGCTCTGAAGTTTATAAATTCTCCGTTTGCAAACGGAGAAATAATTTACCGCACAGGAGACACCGGGTGCTGGCTGGAAGATGGTAATATTCAGTATTTCGGACGGGAAGATGACCAGGTAAAAATAAGAGGCTACCGTATTGAACCCGGGGAAATTGAAAATCAGTTAGTCAAATATCAGGGGGTAATTCATGCTGCTGTAATACCCGTAAAAAACCATTCAGGCGAATACAGTCTTGTTGCGTTCATTGAGGTGACGGATATTTTTGAGCTGGAAAGCTTAAAAGAAACGTTGGCAAAACAGCTGCCTGCTTATATGTTGCCGGTGCAGTACCGGGTAATTGACAGCTTTCCGCTTACCCCAAATGGAAAAACCAATAAAAAAGCCTTATTAAATAATTTTGACGCGGGGCCGCAATTAAAAACCACCTATCATGCAGCCACTAACCCAATTGAAGAAATAATTACCGCCATATGGGAAGAAATACTTAAAACAGAAAAGCCGGGAATATTCGACAATTTTTTTGAGGCAGGCGGGCATTCGCTTAATGCAACTCAGATCACTTCCCGAATCCGCAGTGTTTTTAAAGTTGACCTGGGGGTTAAAGATATAATGGAAAACCAGACCATTGAACATTTGGCAGTTTTGATAGCAAAACTAAAGCTCAAAGGTTCAGGTGAAGGCATGCAGCCGGTTATTCATGTCACCAGGGAAGAAGGGGCGCAATTGTCTTTTGCACAGCAAAGGCTTTGGTTTTTAGACAGGCTGGAAGGTGCATCAGCTACCTACAATATCCCGGAAGCTATAAAAATTGAAGGTAAACTTGATATAAGGGTCCTTCAAAATGTATTTACAGAAATAATCAGCAGGCATGATATTTTGAGGACTAACTTTCATGATGTTGATGGAAAAGCTTACCAATTGGTAAAAGAGCTTCAACCGTTTAATATCCCTATAGTTACAGCTGAAACTAACAGGCCTGAGGTTTTAGAAAAACAGATAGCTGATGAAGCAATAAAGCCATTTGACCTTGAACGCGACCCATTAATAAGGGCAATTTTATTTACCATAACCGGCGACAGCTATGTTTTATCTGTAACGATGCATCACATTGTTTCCGATGGATGGTCATCGGGCATATTTATCAGCGAACTTGTTTCACTGTATGAAGCATTTATTTTAGACAAGCCGTCGCCACTTGCTGCTCTTACTGTTCAGTACTCAGATTTTGCTTATTGGCAAAGAGCGCTTAAAAATAAAGGGGTTTTTGGTGAGCAGTTAGCCTACTGGAAAAACAAGCTATCAGGCGCACCATTTATACTCGATCTTCCAACTGATAAGCCAAGGCCATCTGTACGTACTGAAAATGGGGATACTTACAGGTTTAGCCTTTCGCCGCAATTATCTGATAAATTAAAAAGCTTAAGTAAAAAATCAGGGGCAACCTTGTTTATGACGCTTCTTTCAGCTTATTCAATATTATTATCAAGGTATAGCAGGCAACGTAAAATATTAATAGGGTCATCAATTGCAAACCGTAACAGGCTGGAAACAGAAGCATTGATAGGTTTCTTTATCAATGTGGTGGTTTACCGGGTAGACCTTGAAAATACAGACACCTTTCTTTCTTTAATTGACCAGGTAAGACAGCTTGCATTTGAAGCTTACGCCCATCAAGACGTGCCCTTTGATCAACTGATAGACGAAATTCAGCCTGAAAGAGACCTGAGCCACAGCCCTGTTTTCCAGGTTGCATTTGATATGCAGAATATGCCTATGCCGGCCCTTGAGATCTCCGGACTAAAAATATCACCGATGGAGGTTAAAAGGTCTATTGCTAAATATGATCTGTCGCTTTCGATGGAAGAAACTGCCGGAGGTTTGGTTGGCGGAATGGAATATAATACCGATTTGTTCCATCATTCAACTATAGCGCAGATGGTTCGGCATTTTCAGGTGCTTTTGGAAGGCATAGTTGAAAACCCTAAACAAAACTTAAGGCAGTTACCGTTAATCAGTAAAGACGAGTTCCGGAAAATAGTATTTGAGTGGAACAACACAGATACGCCATTACCTGAAGATAAAACCGTATTAGACGTTGTTAAAGGAATTGCTGGTGAAAACCCGAATAAGATTGCTTTTGAATACGATGGCTTGTTACTTACCTATGGAGAGTTAGAAATAGAATCGGAGAATATTGCCTGCAGGCTTTTAGCCATGAATTTAGTTAGCGGGGACAGGGTTGGGGTTATTGCAACCCGGTCAATTCGAACCTTATCGGCGATCCTCGGGGTAATGAAGGCAGGCGGAGTTTATATACCTGTAGATCCTGAATACCCGCGTGAAAGGATCAGTTATATGCTTGAGGATTCAGGTGCAGCTTTGCTTATAGGTGAAGGCAATATAATACAAGAATTTGATCTTCCATTTATAGACACTAAAGACGCGGAAGTGTTTGCCCAACAAGCTGGTATAACAACAAATTTGCTTACACACATTAAACCCGGGGCCCTGGCTTACATAATATATACATCAGGGTCAACAGGCAATCCGAAAGGGGTTATGATAAGGCACAAGGGTTTGTTAAACCTCTCGTTAGAGCAGATCAAAGCTTTTAGGCTAAACAAACAAAGCAGAACCCTGCAATTTGCGTCGCTTAGTTTCGATGCGTCTATTTCAGAAATGTTTGTGTCGCTTTGCGCTGTTTCAACGCTGGTAATGGCGCCTAAGGCTAAAATGTTACCTGGCCCGGATCTTATTTCACTGTTAGAAACTGCAGGTATTACCCATGTTACTTTGCCCCCTTCAATTCTTGAAGTACTTCCTTATACAGAATTACCTGTATTAACCACGCTGGTAGTAGCCGGGGAAGCATGCCCCCGGAAGACGGCTGAAATATGGGGTAAGAACAGGTATTTTGTTAATGCTTACGGCCCTACAGAATACACGGTTTGCTCAACATTAACACCCTACACTCCCGGTGAAGGCCCGCTTCATATAGGACGGCCAATTGGCAATACGGTAGCTTATATACTTGATGAAAACTTTGCCCCGCTACCGCCCGGGATCCCGGGTGAACTGTTTATAGGCGGTGTGGGCATAGCTGCCGGATACGTAAACCTTCCTGAACTTACCGCCGGGCGCTTTATTACTGATCCGTTCTCCAAAAAGCCGGGTTCTCAAATGTATAGGACCGGCGACCTGGCAAAGTTTTTACCGGATGGCAATATTTGTTTTCTCGGGCGTATAGACAGGCAACTGAAGTTGAGAGGGTTTAGGATAGAACCTGAAGAAATTGAAACGGTGCTTAAACAACATCCTTCGGTTTCGCAGTCGGTTATTCAGGTTCAAAATGACGAAAGCGGGCATCAAAGGCTTAACGCTTTTGTTACGCTGAAAGATGTATCGCAACCTGGTAATAGCCCGCAGCACGAATGGTCTGCCGGGCCGATGGAGCTTTGGCCGTCAGTAGCCGAATTTTATGTTTATGATGAATTCCTTTACTACGCCATGACACATGACGAACGAAGGAACGATGCCTACAAAAAAGCAATTATTGCAGAAGTTCCGGGTAAAATAGTGGTTGAAATAGGTACAGGTGAAGACGCTATACTCTCCCGATTTTGCGCAGAGGCCGGTGCCGCTAAGATCTATGCAATTGAACTGAATGAAAATACGGCAAAGCTTGCAAAAGAAGCTGTAGAACGTGCAGGTTATGCAGACAGGATAATCATTATACACGGCGATGCATCAAAGGTGATTTTACCTGAGCTTGCAGATGTTTGTGTTTCTGAAATTGTTGGCGCAATAGGTGGTTCTGAAGGCTCGGCAGTTATTATTAATAATAGCAGGAGGTTGTTAAAGGAAGGTGGAAAAATGATCCCCGAGCGCAGTAATACCATGATGGCCGCCGTATCGCTTCCTGATGTCCTTAATGAGAACCCGGGTTTTAATAAAGTGCCGGGGCATTACACCAAAGAAATATTCGACCAGGTAGGATATGCTTTCGATCTTCGCTTGTGTATAAAGAAATTCCCTAACGACCACTTGTTGTCTTCAAAGGATATTTTTGAAGATCTTGATTACACAAAACCTATTGACCCTGAAACAAGCCATACTTTCCGTTTTGAAATACTCAAAAAGGGGAGAATGGACGGGATACTGGTTTGGCTTAACCTGCATACTACAACAGGTGTAATAATTGATATTCTTGAACATGAATATTGCTGGCTTCCTGTATTTCTTCCGGTTTTTTGCCCCGGTGCAGAGGTTGAAGCAGGAGATTATATTACAGGCGTTTGTACCCGTACGCTGTGCGAAAACGGGCTTAATCCTGATTTTTTACTGGAAGGGACACTGGTAAGAATGAATGATGCCGAAATAGATTTCTCCTACAATTCATGGCATTATAAACAGGTTTATAAAGAAAATCCATTTTACCAAAAGCTTTTCGCCAATAATAAATTTGGCTTGCTGCCCCCTTCTGTAAATGACGATTTGCCGGGGCTTGAAGCATTTTTGCAGGATAAGCTTCCTGCCTACCTGTTACCTAATTCAATTATTGTTTTAGATGAGATCCCATTAACAATTAACGGAAAAATTGATCAGCAGGCATTAAAAGAATATACAAAAGTCAGCAAACGAGTTTTAAACGAATACGCAGCACCACATACCGAAAAGGAGAAAATACTTGCCCTTATATGGCAGAATGTATTGGGTATTGAAAATGTTGGCATCCATCATAACTTTTTTAAACTTGGAGGCGATTCCATCCTGAGTATCCAGATAGTTTCGAGGGCGCGGTCTGCCGGTTTGAAATTTACCCCGCGCGACCTTTTTGAAAACCAAACCATCGCCCAGCTTGCGACAGTTGCACGTATAAAAACAAAAACCACTGCTGAACAGGGCCTTGTAGTTGGTAATATGCCTTTGTCGCCAATTCAATCATGGTTTTTTGAGCAGGATTTTATTCATCCTCATCATTTTAACCAGGCTGTTTTATTGGAGACGAATGAGCAGCAGGAACCGGAAATTATTAGGCAGGCAATTACAAAATTGGTTTTGCACCACGATGCCTTACGGATGCGCTTTTGCAAACAGAAAATAAATGGCGAATGGACACAGGAAATGATACCTGAAGTTAAGGATGATATTTTTAACTTTTACAACCTGGAACTTGTCCCCGCTGAAGAAAAAGAAACCAAATTTCTGGAGACAGCAAACAGCATTCAATCGGGATTAAACATTTACGATGGAGTAGTATTTAAGGCTGTATTTTTCAGAATGGGTGATGATATTCCATCAAGATTACTGCTGATAGCGCACCATTTAGTGATTGACGGGGTTTCGTGGCGCATTTTACTGGAAGATTTTCTCCGCTTAACCCATGAACCGGCATCAGCAAAATTACCTGAGAAATCACATTCTTTCAAAAACTGGATAAATGCATTGTCTGCCTATTCCAAAACTGGGCTTTCGGCAAGTGAAATTGCTTACTGGAAAAAAATAAGCAAAATGCCGGGGTCATTGATTCCTTTAGATCACCAGCAGGCAATAAGTGTTTCCTCTGAAATGTCTCCGGGTATAATTACGGTTTATTTGGACAACGATAAAACAGATGCGCTGCTTAAAAAGGCACCTGCTGCCTACCGCACACAAGTACAGGAAGTTTTGCTTGCTGCATTTATTTTATCTCTTAATCAATGGAGCGGAAACAGCACGGCAATTATTGAACTTGAAGGCCATGGAAGGGAAGATTTGTTTGAGGAAACCGATATTTCGCGAACTGTAGGTTGGTTTACGGCTGCCTATCCTGCTGTTTTTAGCCTTCCTGAAAATTGCGGACCGGGAGAAAGCCTGCAGGCGATTAAAGAACAATACAGGGAAATTCCAGGTAAAGGAATAGGCTATGGGTTGTTAAAATATTTATCGGATGATAAGGGAAATTTCGGGATGCTGCATGCCCCCGAAGTTGTTTTCAATTATCTCGGTCAGGGCGATTCCGTAATTACCGGGAGCAATAATTGGAAGTTCTCCGACGCCGATTGTGGTTTTGAGCAAAGCCCCGGAAACCACCGCACCCATTTACTTGGAGTAAACTTAATCGTACTTAACGGGCAACTTAAAATAGGCATAGGTTACGATAAAAACAAACATCGGGAAAGTACTATAAGCAAACTTGCAGGTTCTTTTATTTCAAACCTAAACATACTTATAGATCATTGCCTGCAACCCGGAACCGGTGGCTTTTCCCCGGCAGATTTCCCAATGTCAAACCTGAGCAAATCAGGCATGAATACGCTCGCTGCCCAAATAAGGGATGCCGGCTACCCATTAGTACAGGTTGCCGATATTTACAAGCTCTCGCCCCTGCAGCCAGGGTTGCTTTTCCAGTCCCTGCTAAATCCCTCGTCTGTTTCTTACAGGGAGCAGCTAAGTGTTATATTGAAAGGCAGGCTGAACCCGGCTTTATTTAAAAAGGCTTGGCAACTTGTAATTGATAAGTATGATATTTTGCGTACGGCATTTTTTTGGGAAGGTATTGATACTCCCGTTCAGGTTGTTTTAAACGAAACCAAACTTACATGGAATGAAGACACATGGAATTGTGAAAACGATGCCGAAGGCAAAGCAGCTATTGAGCAATTTCTTGAGGATGATCTCAATCAGTCATTTTCGTTTTCAAAGGCGCCGCTTATGCGGTTAACATTAACTAATGTACATAATGACCAATGGTTTTTTTGTTGGACACATCATCATATACTGATGGACGGCTGGTGCCTGCCAATTATCATCAGAGAGGTATTTGACAATTATGAAGCCTTAATGGCTGATAAAGACCTACAGGTTGTCCCGGTAACCCCTTATGCTAATTTTATAAAATGGCTTGGCAAACAGGATGAGGGAGCAGCAAAAGAATGGTGGGCTAATTATTTAACAGGACTTCATCATCCAACCCCGTTGGGTATTGATCAGCATCAGTCTTCGGGCCACGCCGGCAAAATGCAGGATTGTGCAACAGAACTGGGGGCTGAATTGGAAAATCGCCTGAAACAGTTTGCACAAAATGCAGGGGTTACCTTAAATATTCTTATTCACGCTGCATGGTCATTGTTAATAAGCAAATATGCAGGTACTGATGATGTGGTATTTGGTGTTGTTGTTTCGGGCAGGCCGCCGGAACTGGAAGGGGTTGAAAAAATGGTGGGCTTGTTCATCAACTCAGTACCGGTTCGGATCAGTGTAAACAATGATAGCAAGTTAGGCGAATGGTTACAGAATATTCAGTTAAAACAGCTGGAACGGGATAATTATTCTTATACCTCGCTAACCAAAATACGTGAATATTCCGGAATGGACGGCAGCCAGCAGTTATTTGAATCGTTAATCATATTTGAAAATTATCCAGTTGATAAATCGGTTGATGATGGGATTAAAGGATTAACTATCAGTTCGGCAAAGTTTTCTGAACAAACACACTATCCGGTTACGTTAATGGTAGTTCCGGGAGAGAGCCTCGGTTTCCGAATCAGCTATGATTCTTCAAGGTTTGAAAAAGAAACTATTAGCAGGGTACTGCGTCATCTGTTAAATATCTTAAATGGTTTTTCTGCGGATGCAGATCAAACTTTAGGAGAAATATCGCTTATAGGTGAAGAGGAAACAGCGTTTGTTTTGAATACCTTTAACGCACAAGCCCCGGTTGTAAGTCATGTAAAGCTTGTTTTGGAAGAGTTTAACAAACAGGTTCTCGATCATCCAGAAGCTACAGCGTTGCTTTTTGAACGAGAAAACTATAGTTATGGCGAAATAAACCTTCGGGCTAATCAACTGGCTAATTTGTTGTTGAATTGCGGACTAAAGCCCGGTGGCCTCGCCGCTTTGTGTTTAGACCGTTCTCCGGAAATGATGATCAGCCTGCTTGCCATACTTAAAACAGGCGCGGCTTACTTGCCTTTAGACCCCAAATTCCCTGTTGACAGGTTGCATTATATGCTTGATAATTCAGGTGCTGTCATGCTGCTTACTGAACAGAAGTACAAAAACATGTGGCAGGGAAAAAAAGTGCAAATGCTGATGACAGAAGAAATTAAGCCTCTCCTTACAAAGGAAAAAGCTGATGAACCGAATATCACCATCAAACCCAACGACCTGGCCTATATTATTTATACTTCGGGCTCAACCGGTAAACCAAAAGGGGTGCAAATAAACCATGGCGCATTGGGGAATTTCCTGGCATCAATGAAAATACAGCCCGGTATTACAGCGCAGGATATACTGCTTGCGGTAACAACCATATCTTTTGATATTGCCGGGCTCGAAATATTTCTCCCTTTAACAAGTGGTGCAACGGTGGCTTTACTTCCTGAAGAGGTTTCTGCCGATCCGGAAAAGTTGATGGCTTGTATGAACCAGGTTAAACCTACCATAATGCAGGCTACCCCAGCAACCTGGCTAATGCTCCTGAATAACGGCTGGAACGGTTCGGGTATTTTAAAAGTATTATGCGGAGGCGAGGCTTTGCCTAATGAACTGGCTGCCGAACTGGCGAGATGCAATAAGTCATTGTGGAATATGTATGGGCCAACCGAAACTACCATCTGGTCGGCTGTGTTGAATATTGATCCGCAGCAACATCTTTCATCCAATGGTTACGCTTTAATTGGCGGGCCAATTGCCAATACGGCTTTCTATATACTTGACGAAGCGCGCAAGCCCGTACCGGCAGGTGTAGCAGGCGAATTGTATATAGGCGGGGATGGTGTAGCAAAAGGCTATTTAGGATTGCCCGAATTAACTGATGAAAAATTTATTCCCGACCCATTTTCAAAACAGCAGGGAAGCCGTATTTACAAAACCGGTGACCTTGCTAAATGGACAAACGAAGGAAAAATATCCTTTTTGGGACGCATAGACCAGCAGGTTAAAATACGCGGTTTCAGGATCGAAACAGGTGAAGTGGAATCGGTAATTAAAGAAATAGCCGGGGTTAAGGATGTTGTAGTAATAGCAGGAAAGGATCATCAGGATAATGATTGCCTGCTGGCATTTATAATAGCAGAAAATGCGGAAAATATTTCTGCAGCAGCAATAAGGGAAGTTTTGCAGACCCGGTTACCTGTGTATATGATCCCGTCGGCATTTATCCCGCTTGATAAGTTTCCACTTACCCCAAATGGAAAAACTGACCGCAAAGCACTGAAAAACAATTATAAAGGACGGGTTTTAATAGCGGATGAAAATTATGTAGCCCCGGTTAACCAACTGCAGGAAAAAATTCATGAAATATGGGCCGCAGTGCTTGGCATACCGCAAATAAGTATTAAAGATAACTTTTTTATGCTCGGAGGGCACTCACTTTTGGCAACACAATGCATATCAAGGGTGAGGACCGGGTTTGAATTGGAGGTTCCGCTAAAAATGCTGTTTGATCATCCGGATATTGAAAGTTTTACTATAGCCATGCAGCAATTTATCAGCGAGGCTGAGCAAGCGCAAACAGTATCAGACGATGACAATGAAGTGTTTGAATTTTAAATTTTAATAAAATAATGAATAAGGCAGCAGATTTAATTATTGATTTAGAAAAACGGGGCGTAAAGCTTTGGGAGGAAGAAGGTTTGTTAAAACTCTCGGCCCCTAAGGGAACGTTACCTGTTGAAATTCGCACGGAAATAAGCAAAGCCAAAGACCAGATCCTTGAAATCATCAAGGCAGCTTCCAATAAGCCTGTGCATGTTTTGTTGGCTGGCCAACGGTCAAATACCAATCTTCCGCTTTCATTTTCACAACGCCGTTTGTGGTACCTTAATCAACTGGAGGGTAAAGATGGCATTACTTATAATATGCCTGCTGCATTGCTGCTTAAAGGCAAGTTGAACGAAAAGTTATTTGTTGAAAGTCTTAACCTCATTATAAAACGGCACGAAGTGCTCCGCACATCGTTCATCAAGGTAGGGGACGACGTTTTTCAGCACGTCCAGCCTCAGCTCATCCTTGAGGAAGAACTTACAGACATTCAATATCTTGAAAACGATTCGCAGGAAGCTGCGTTGAACAAAATAATGAATGATGAGGCTCGTAAGCCATTTGATATTTCATCCGATCCGCTGATCCGCTACAAATTGATTAGGCTTAGCAAAGAAAAACGTGCCTTTCTGCTTACGCTTCATCATATTATATCCGATGGTTGGTCAATTGATGTTTTTATCAAAGAGCTGGCGGCTATCTATTCGGCCTATGTTAATAATAGTAGGCCGGAAATGCCTGCGCTCCCAATTCAGTTTGCTGATTTTGCCTTATGGCAAAAAAAATGGCTCTCTGGGGCAACACTCAATAGGCTGCTGACTTTTTGGAAAAAACAGCTGGATGGTATTCCCACACTAATTTCATTACAAACCGACAGGCCGCGTCCTGCTGTACAATCTTTTAATGGAGCTTTGGAAAAATATTCCTTCGGGGCTGAAGCAGCAAATGGCGTAAAGGACTTGTGCAGGCAATATAGTGTAACACCTTTTATGGTGCTCATTAGTGTTTATGCTGTTTTATTATCCCGCTGGTCAGGTCAGGATGATATTGTTATTGGCAGTGTTATAGCCAACAGGAACCGTAAGGAAATTGAAAACCTCATTGGCTTTTTTGTAAACTCACTCGTGTTCAGGATAAAGGTAACCCCCGGGCTTACGTTTGCCGAATTATTAAATGAGGTACGACAGCTTTCCCTTGATGCATTTGATCACCAGGATCTTCCTTTTGAAAAACTGGTAGAAGAAATAAAGCCGGAAAGAGCGCTAAGTCATAGTCCTTTATTCCAGGTGGCTTTTGCATTGCAAAATACCGGAAATGATAGCCTTGATTTGCCAGGACTTAAAATAAGCGACCTGAACACACATAGCGGTACATCAAAGTATGATATTACTTTTTTTGCCGGAGAATCGGCTAACGGGATTGCGGGGGCCATAGAATATAATTCTGATATTTTTGACAGGGATACTATTCTTCGTTTTATCAATCATTATCGCTGCTTATTAACCGGGGTTTTACAATCTCCGCTAAGCAGGCTAGCAGATATCAGTATTTTAGACGCGGACGAAAAGCAACTGATCCTTGAAACATTCAGCGGGGTTATTACTGATGATGTTACAAGCCAAACAATTCTGGATGCTTTTGACGGGCAGGTAAAGCAAACCCCCAATGCAACAGCCTTACGCTGTGAGGGGGAAGATATAAGTTACTATGAGCTTTTTACCAGGGCTAATAAACTTGCCAGTTATTTAACAGGAAAAGGACTGAAAGTAAACGAAAAAGTGGGGGTAATGGCTGGTAGGTCTGCAGTTCAGATCACCGGGCTATTGGCTGTTCTTAAAGTTGGCGGATGCTATGTGCCGCTTGATCCCGACTATCCGCAGGAACGACTGAACTTTATTATTGAAGATTCGGGGATCACTATGGTCATCACACATTCCAGGTTCGCAGGGATCAGTTTAGGTAAGGAACTCGAAATTATTACCGCAGATGCAGAAGCTGCAGATATTGACAATTGCAGTTTTGCAAAACCGGACATTAAGATCAGCCCGGATGCCGCTGCTTATATGATCTATACATCAGGATCAACCGGTTTGCCTAAAGGGGTAGTCCTGTCCCATAGCGGTTTGTTGAATATGGTGCAGCAGCAGATCAGTATTTTCAAGGTAACGGCCCGGAGCAGGGTTTTACAATTTGCCTCGCCTGGTTTCGATGCTTCTATCAGTGAATATTTTATGGCGCTGGCATGTGGCGGATGCCTGGTAATGACTAGTAAAGACACCCTAGTGCCCATGCCGCAGTTTAACAGGCTGCTGGCAGATGAAGGTATTACACACGTTACCCTTATCCCCGGTTTTTTGGCTATGCTGCCTTATGAACCACTTCCACAATTAACCGGCTTAATAGTGGCTGGCGAGGCATGCAGCATCGACCTGATGAGAAAATGGGCAGTTGGAAGGGATTTCTTCAATGCTTATGGCCCAACTGAGTCTACTGTTTGTACTTCCATCGCAATTTGCAATCCGAATAATGAACAGATTACCATAGGGCGGCCAATTGGTAATATTTTAGTTTACATTCTTGATGACAATGGCAATATTAGTCCTGTTGGGATCCCCGGGGAACTATATATAGGTGGACGGGGATTAGCAATTGGTTATCATAACAGGCCTGAACTAAATAAAGAGAAATTCAAGCTGCTTAACATTGATAAGAGATCGCTTGTGCGGTTATATCGTTCGGGCGACAGGGCGAGGTTTCTCCCAAATGGAGAGATTGAATTTTTAGGCAGGATAGATGAGCAGGTAAAAATAAGGGGCTTCCGTATAGAACCTGGTGAAATAGAATCAGTGCTCCGCTCACACCCCTTGGTAAAAGACGCAGCTGTGGTAATAAATGAAGACAGCAATGGAGAAAAAAGACTTTTTACCTATGTATGTCCTGAAGATAGTTGGGAAAGTGAAATAAACACAAACGGCGGGAGCGGTATCTTGGAAGAGCAGGTAAACCATTGGCGCGAGATCTTCGACGATTCTTATAGCGGGAATGTACCAAAACCTGCTGACGCTACATTTAATATTTCAGGGTGGAACAGCAGTTATACAGGCTTGCCTATTCCAGAAGATGAAATGCGGCAATGGGTAGATGATACGGTTGAATGCATTAAAGGTTACAAACCCCAAAATGTGCTCGAAATTGGTTGTGGCTCTGGTCTGCTGTTATTTCGGATAGCTCCCGATTGTGAATATTATCTCGGTACCGACTTTTCCGCCAATGCAATCGAGCTGCTTAAGCCCGTATTAAGGCAAAAAGATTTTAATAACGTTGAATTACAGCAATGTGATGCGATAGAAATAACATCCGTTACTGAACGAAGGTTTGACATGATAATCCTGAATTCAGTTGTTCAGTATTTTCCGGATCAGGAGTACTTATTACAGGTGTTAAAAAACGGGGTGGATTTGTTAAAGCCTGGTGGTCATTTCTTTATAGGCGATGTGCGGAACGAACAGCTTATTGAAGTATTCCGCACATCTGTAGAATTATTTAAAAGTAATAAGGATACTGACCCTGCGAAATTGCTGCAAAGGATTATCGTGAACGTACAGCAGGAGGAAGAATTGTTGGTAAACCCGCAGTTTTTTAACGCATTGCCTGCCTGTGTTCCGGGTATAAGCGGTGTGAAAGCTTTGTGGAAAAAGGGGCGTTACAACAATGAGCTTAATAAGTTCAGGTATGATGTGATCCTTGAAAAAGAGGGAAAGGCTAAAGTAATAATTACAGAAAAAATTGACTGGAATATTGAGAAGCCTGCCCCTTATCAACTATTACACATGCTTACGGGAATCCCCTTAATACTTGAAGGCGTTAAAAATAGCCGTGTTCAGAGAGAGTTAAAAGCGCTGGATATTTTACATTCGCCAGGAAAGAACAAACCCGGAATGTCGTTTTTTGACCTGTTGGATACTGCAGAAACTTACAGTTTGTATCCGGAAGATTTTTATGAATTGCAGCCCGATATTCCATACAAAATTGAAGTTTGCTGTTCCACCTCAAATAAAGAAACCTTTGATGTTTATTTTATTCCCGGTAATGATAGCATACCTCCTTTTTATTCTCCGGGTCAAAACAATAAAAACATTAAGCCATTAAGCGCTTATACTAATTATCCGTTGAAAGGGAAGTTCCTGCAAAAAATTGTTCCGGTTCTTAAGAGTTTTTTGACGAGGAGCCTACCCGAATACATGGTGCCTTCATTTTTCGAATTAAAGGAATCATTACCGCTTACGCCAAACGGGAAGACAGACAGGGCTATCCTTACAAAAAATGCTGCCAATATAATGGTGAGGGGCGCTTCAAATTATGTTGCCCCGGGTAATAAGGATGAACAGGAGCTAATGCTGATCTGGCAATCACTACTAAATGTTAGTCCGGTGGGCATTTACGACAACTTTTTCGATATAGGAGGACATTCCTTGTTAGCCGTTCAATTGATAAATCGTATTAATACAGCTTACAATTGTGAAATGACGCTGGTTGATCTGTTTGGTAATCCTGACATATCATCCCAGGCTGTTTTTTTAAACGGAAAGGCAAATAATGACAATGGTAAAGTACTGGTTAAATTTAGTGAAGGCAATACAAAGCAATCCTTATTTTTTGTGCCGGGTGCGGGTGGGAGTGCGCTTCAGCTAAGCGAGTTGGGCAGATGTTTCAGGAACAAACTATCTTTTTATGCACTACAGGTAGATGAACTGCCGGAAAACAAAGGATCGGACATTATAGAAGCAATAGCCCAACTGAATATCAGGGAAATTAAAAAGATTCAAAAGGCAGGGCCTTATTTTATAGGCGGGCATTCCTTTGGCGGATTAGTGGCCTATGAAATGGCTCACCAGCTTGAATCAGCAGGGGAAGAAGTAGCGTTCCTGGGAATCCTGGATTGTATGGCGCCTTCACCTGACAATCATGTTGCCGGAAAAGACTGGGCTGATAGCCGCTGGCTGTTAGAATTTGCTGGTTTGAACGGAATCCCACCAGCAAAAAGCAAGGATATTTTTGAACGGCTTTCGGAAGATGAAAGACTGGATCATTTAAAGTTGGTACTTGAAAAAGCAAACATCATTGAAGAAAATAAAAGACCTGGTAGGATCAGGGATCTTGTAAAAACTCTTAAAGCCACCCTGGGAGCAGTATATGAACCAAAAGATTTAAAGCTTAAGGCCGAAGTCCATCTTTTTAGGGCGGCGGTTTCTGAAAACAGCACAGGAGGTGCACAAGAGGCCTGTTACACAGGCGGATGGGAAAAGCTTTCAGACCGGGTTCATGTTATCACTACGGATGGTGATCATTTTTCGATGCTAAAATCGCCGGATGTAAAAGGCCTGGCAGACAGTATTATTACACGTATTATAAACAATCAACTAACCAGTATTTACATAAATTAAAACAATCATGAACATCAAACCACTAAAAGGCTATCCATAGTAAGCTTAAACATCATATTTGATTATTTAAGTAAAATAAATTTTAACTAATCCTAAACCATAAAAAATCATGAAAATTAAACCAGACAAATCATTACCATCAAAAAGGCTGCTGCTGGTAGCCTTAATGTGTATTATGCTAATGCCGGGATTTTTGCAGGCCCAGACCCGTAAAAAAGCAAAAATACCTGTGCGCACAACTTATAAAATAATTGATTCAATAATTGAGCACTATGTTAAACAAGGTAACTTTAGCGGTGTAGTAACCCTTGCCGAAAAAAACAAAACAACTTATAACAAGGCCTACGGCCTGGCAAACATGGAGTTAAACGTAAAAAATGACACCTCCACCCGGTTTGAAATAGGCTCGATGAGCAAGCAGTTTTGCGCAGCCCTTGTTCTTATTGCCGAATCAGAAGGAAAAATAGCGCTGGATAGTCCTTTATATAAATACCTGCCTTATACAAAGTCAGCATCTTCTGGTTTTGGCTCTGTAACTATTCACCAGTTGCTCGCAATGAGGTCAGCGATCCCGTCCTATGATAATTTCCCAAATTTCATTACCACTGTGGCCCGTAAAAACTTCAGGTCGCATGAGGAGTTTATCATGGATCAATGCGGATATCCACTTCAGACTACGCCTGGCACTGCCTTTAGTTACTCTGATGGTAATTACTATATTCTTGGGGCGGTTTTGGAAAAACTGTACGGATCTACCTATGCAAAGCTTTTGGATGACAAAATATTTAAGCCCTTGAAGATGGACGACAGCGGATTTTTAAAATTTAGCGGGGATCCCAATGGCGGCGATATCGTTAAAAATCTGAATGAGGGTTACCAGCCTATAACCAAAACTTATGACCCTGCTACCGGGCTCCCGATCGCTTCACACTACCAGCACGGCTCGTGGACAAACATGAGCGATATCGCCTTTTCGTCAGGCGCTATTTATATGACGGGAGCTGATTTTATTAAATGGACCGTGGCGCTGAATAATAACACGCTTTTTCCTGAAAAATATAAAAAGCAAATGTTCACCTCTTATTCTGAAAACGGGGTTCTTGAAGGCTATTATCCTACAAAACCTGGCTGCCCGCCAACTGGTTATGGCTTTGCCATGGTAATTGTACACAGGCCAGCGCTACCGGGCACAACAAAACCGTTGAAAATATATACGCATGGCGGCCTTACCCCGGGCTATTCATCGGTGGGGGCAATGGTTGAAGGACATGATATTTCAATTTTTATCACCTCAAATATAAACTCAGACGCACCGCTGTTTATGTGCTGGCAAATTATGAACACCCTGCTTGGTGTTCCGGTAAATTACGGAGGTATTCCATAAACAACAGCGTAAATTAATAAAATGCTCATACGCAGCATCAGCAGGAGAACGGGATAGCTTTTCCTGCTGATCTGTTAAAAAAACATATAAAATGAAATCCCAGGAATTATATCTCCGGTCGAACGTGATTGCGCAGCCCTTGTTTCAGGGATGGTATGCATGGGCGTATTTAATTGCCCCGGCTACTGCTGCAATGAATATTGAAGGACGGCATGTTAAAATAATGCAATCATACGTACAGGCGCCAATGATCCACGCAGCCGCATGCAAAGATCCTAAAATGACAGGCGGCCCGTTTATGGACTACGGCGGAAAACGCCTTGACGAAGTAAAAACACTGCTCAGATCAACCCTTGAAGAGCAGGGATACATGGTAACCCTTTCCAAAGCCATAAAGGAACTTACCCGGATGCTGAAACAGGAAGCAAAAGGCTATTCTATTGAATTATTGTACGAAAAGGTTCCGGATGTTCTTCGGGGCTATGTAGAACTTTTTTATGATCTTTCAAATGCTCCCGGTTTCAGGTTTATCGAGCCCCTTCTTTATCGCAGCAAATACTACAACGAAGCTTTTCAATCTGTTTCATTGTCATTAATTGATAGCGATCATCGCCCGTTTGTGCTTAGCACGCCGGTGCTTGGCGATGCTGGTAAAATAAGCATCAACTTGCCCTTTAGGGATAAAGTGTTGGATGAGTTTTTTATGATGAACAGAGTGCCCGGGTCTTTTGAACAGATATGCAGCAGGTTGGATATCATGCCTGAGCAGCAAGAACTGTTTCGGTCGTTTTTTACTGAACAGGAGCCTGAGCCTTATGAAAAGTATACAGGTGAAGGCGCAAGATTAAGATATTTTGGCCATGCCTGCCTGTTGCTGGAAACGGCAGACTTATCCATCCTTGCCGACCCGGTGGTAAGCTATGGCTATGATGCCGAGGTTTCCAGGTATACTTATAATGATTTGCCCGATGTAATTGACTATGTGCTGATCACCCATAACCACCAGGACCATGTATTGCTCGAATCGTTGTTAAAACTTAGGCACCGGATAAAGCATATTGTAATTCCCGGCGGGGGAGGAGGTTCATTGCAGGATCCGAACCTAAGCCTTATCCTGGAAAATATAGGGTTTACAAACATTATTGAATTAAAAGAAATGCAGACTCTTAAAATGAACGGGCTTAACATTACCGGTATTCCGTTCCTTGGCGAGCATTGCGACCTGGATGTGCGTACCAAGCTAGCTCATCTGGTTGAAATAAATAATAAAAAAATACTTTTTGCTGCTGATTCGTGTAACATCGAGCCTAACATGTACAGGCTGATACATGAAATAACCGGAGATATTGACGTGCTATTTTTAGGCATGGAGTGCGACGGTGCTCCAATGACCTGGCTTTATGGCCCCCTGCTTTCAGAAGACCTTCCGCGTGATAAAGACCACTCGCGGCGTTTGGCGGGTTCCAACTACCAGCGAGGCGTTGATATTGTGAACAGGTTTAATTTTAATGAAGTATATGTTTATGCTATGGGTATGGAGCCCTGGCTAAAATATATTATGGCTTATGAATATACCGATGAATCAAATCCCATTATTGCTTCAAATGAATTATTGAATACCTGTAAAAGCAGGGGTATAAGGGCAGAAAGGCTTTTCGGGGAAAAAGAGATCCTTTACAAAACGAAACCGGTTTTAGTTTGATTTTAAATATGGATATATGTTTGGAGAAGTATTCTTAAAAAACAATATTGAAAATATATTTAACGCATTTGGCATTTGCGACGATATTTTTAAGCCTTCGCTTACGGTTAATGACCTTTGCATTTCATACCGCACAATTAACAATTGGGAAGCAAACGGCCTGATGCTTACAGGAAGAAAAAACAGCCGTGACTGGCATAAATTTTCATTCGTTGATTTTATTTGGTTAAATATAGTTTTTGAATTAAGGCAGCTTGGCTTTCCGCTAAAAAAGATCCAGAAGCTCAAAGCCTTTTTAAGTGAAAATATTGATGACGAAAGCATATTTGCAATAAAGCGTTTAGAAGCACGCGTGTTTTTAACAAATACCAATCTTAACAGGCTGGTATTGTTACTTGCCGAAATACTATATAATAAAAATCATATTGCATTGTTATGCAACAAAGCGGGCGGTTTTTATATCTATAATGAGCAGCAAGTTAAAGAAGAAAACTCAGGTATTGACCTCAGTAAGTTCCTCTTCAGTAATTTTGTGTCGGTGTCGTTAACAGACATCATTATAAAATATTTACTTAATGTGAAGCTTGAGATAATTGAGAGTTCAAGAATTATTGACGGCTCTTTTTTAACCATATTGACAAGGCTTAGAAACAAGGAATTAAATCAGCTGACTTTTCAACTGAACGATTGCGAAAATATACAGGTACATAAACAATTGTTTAAAAACTATGACGAATTTGTAAATGCCTCCATCAGGCTCATACTGACCTTTAAATTTGAAGAGATTATTTACGATGAATAAAAATAGCCGTTTTATAAAACAAAAGAATGACTAACAAAAAGACTTTACTAATAGCTTTTCCCTTTGCCGGCGGCAATAGCTACAGCTATAATTTCCTGAAAAAGTTGCTAATGAATAGTAATATTCACCTTGAAACTTTAGAATATCCAGGCAGAGGTAAAAAGGCGGCAGATGCTTTAGTAACGCAAATGGATAATTTAATTGTGGACTTACTGTTGCAATATCAAACTATAGTTAATGAAATAAAGCCCAATAAAATAGTTGTTTATGGTCATAGTATAGGTTCTGTAATTGGTCTTGCTTTTATTCATGCAATAAATAAAAGAGATGACTTGCAAAGCCCGGAAGTGGCAATCTTTTCCGGACATGGCGGCCCGCAGCAAACTATAAAAAAAATTCGCTCATCATTAACTGCACCTCAACTTACAGCTTATTTTGAAAGTATAGGCTCTTTGTCGAAAGAGATTATAGCAGATACCGAATTGATGGATTATATATTACCTATTTTACGTAATGACTTGGTTTTGTATGAAAACTATACATCACATTACACTGAAAAATTGACTATACCATTAGCTATAATTAATGGTATGCAGGATAATATATTGCAAAAGGATATTGATAGCTGGCAGTTTGAAACCACTGCCCAAATTGAGTTTTATCAGATGGAGGGACATCATTTTTTTATGAGCCAGTTCCCAGCAGCATTTTCGGAATTAATTATTGACCTGTTTACAAATACAACCGCAGAAGCATTTTCGGGCATATATGAACGCCTGGCATAATCCTTTACGTGATAAGCGGTTCCTGTCTGCTATTTTACCAAACAAAAAATGGCTGCCTTAATAAAAAAAGCAACCATTCATTTATAATTGGTCAGTCAATAGTAAACGTATATTATTCTTTTGATTTTGTGCTGCCCAGATCTTTAGCTTCCTTTATTTCTTTGGCAACCTCTTTAACTTCTTTAGAGTCAGAATTTTTTGCTACTTCTGATACTACAGTATGGCCTTTTTTAACCAGTGCTATATAATGATCTTTTACAGCAACCGGATCGAAATCAAGAATGGTGCCCCCTGATTCAAAGTGAAGAATAAACACCTGGCCTAAAGCCCAGGTAGTAGCTGCCGCAAAACCCGGAAGCACAATCAGGCTTGCAATACTGCCAACAAATGGTATAGCACGAACAATGTTCATTCCAAGGCCAAGCCCAAGAGATGTTGAAGCATAGCCTCCAACAAGGGCGCCGATAACTGATTTGCCCCAGTTTGCTGAAAATTCTTGTTTGTAGATATCGCCTATCTTATTCAACATAGCCAGTTGAATTGCGGTAATAGCGGCGGTGTCAATAATAGGTAAGGGGATAATGCCGGCGGCGCCTGTCCACATCATGTAGTTTCTTACTACTGCTTCTGATGCTATTTGCTGCAGGCTGTCGCCATGCTCTAATTCTGTTTTAAGGGTTGTTAAATTCATATTCGTGATTGTTTTTTTGGTTCAAACAAATATAAACCTGTAGCATACCTTAACCAAAGGAAAACTAATGTAATTAATAGTATTATACCAATATGTATGGTTTAAAAGGTTGTGAAAGGTGTTAGGGTTAAAATATTGAAATGCAGTAGTTTAGTTAGTCGAGTTTGGCTTCAAAAGGGTTCTTCTTTGGCTTATCCTTAAGCAGGAACAAAAAGAGGAGTGTAATTATTGGGGAAAAGATAATACTGAGAAAAAAAACACCCCAGAAACCTATCCTGGTACGAATACCAAAAAGCCCGGTAATGGCTGCAAGTATCAAATACGGAATTACAAATTCAAGTATCATAGCTAATTTTTTATAAAAATAATCTTATTTTCAATAAGATAGTAAAAATTTGAAAAGTATAATTTACTTAATTCTTAAGAAAATCTGCAAAAAAAATATAGCCATAAAGTTAAAATAGTAAGTGGATTTATGATGTAGTTTTTATATCTTGCATCCCATATTTCCTAAACATAGAAATTGATTTATCACAAAATCCTACACCTGGTAAAAGCACATGAATGTAAATCTTCTAATTGACTTTATTAAAAAGGAATCAAGGGATAATTCTTATAAAAACATTCTGGCAATGACCCTCATATCCGGGTTATCAAATGCATTGTTGTTAGCTGTAATAAATTATTCAACCTCCAAAATCGTTCATGGAGACTTTAACTATAAATTTATAGTAATTTTCATCCTTATCTTTTTAATTTTTGTAATAACAAAAAACAGGGCATTAAAATTAACTGCCGTTCTTGTCGAAACAATAGTATTCAGGGTAAGGGAACGTATTGTAAAGTATTTGATGAATACTGAACTCCCCGAATTTGAAGCACTTGGACGTGCAGAAATTTATACCCGACTAACAAAAGACACCAATGAAATAAGTAACTCGGCTACTTCAATTGCCAATGGTGTGCAGGCTGCAGTACTGGTGTTTTTTGCTGTTATTTATTTAGGCTTTATAAACCTTACCGCATTTGTTATTGCTATAGTTATGCTGGGTTTAGCTATCTCTAACTATTTTTTTAGCAGTAATAAAATACAAGGCGAAATAGGCGAGGCGGTAGCATTGGAAACTGTTTATTTCGAGAAAATAAATGAGGTAACCGGTGGTTTTAAAGAAATCAAAATCCATCAGCAAAAGAAATTTGATCTTTTTTTAGGCAGGATCCAGGTTATAGCGAAGATGCTGAAGGATAAGAAAATTATCACTTCCTCAAAAATGTCGTTCTATTTTGTTTTTGCACAAGCGTTTTTCTACATTTTGCTGGGTACTATGGTTTTTGTTATCCCCGTTTTAGACCAGGCAGTATTAACAGATGTTGCAAAAATAACAGCTACTATCCTGTTTATTATTATGCCCCTTGGCGATGCTGTAGGCACTTTTGAGGTGCTTAATAAAGCAACGGTTGCTGTGAATAATCTTACAAACCTTGAACAACGCTTAAAAGAAAATACCCTCGGCGTTCTTGACGATCCTGAACTTGGCGGCATATTTAACAATTTTGAAAAACTTAAATTTGACGACCTGTACTTTAGTTATCGTGATAAAAGCGGGAAAGACCAGTTTAGTATCGGACCAATCAATTTTGAAGTAAAAAGAGGTGAAATTATCTTCATTATTGGTGGCAACGGTAGCGGTAAATCAACACTTGTTAAACTGTTAACAGGCTTGTACAGGCCTGATGCGGGCGAAATACTTGTTGATGATGTGGATGTAATACCGGAAAATATACAGGAATACAGGGAATTGTTTGGTGTTATTTTTTCCGATTTTTTCCTTTTTTCAGAAATGTATGGAATAAAAAACCTTGAAAGCTCAAAAGTGCTTAAGTTGTTGAAGCAAATGCAACTGTCTGAAAAAACAGGCTTTAAAGATGGTGCTTTTACCAATACAAACCTTTCAACCGGGCAGCGAAAAAGATTGGCTATGATTTCAGTAATTTTAGAAAACAAGAGTATTCTTGTTTTTGACGAATGGGCTGCCGATCAGGACCCTGAGTTCAGAAAGTATTTTTATAACGAATTAATTTACGATTTTAAAAAATTGGGTAAAACAATAATCGCCATAACCCACGATGATCATTATTTCAATAAAGCGGATAGGATTTACAAAATGGACTATGGTACGTTCAAAGAATATAAGTAAGACAATTAATTTAAAGCCGTGAGTCAGAGAAAAATAAATATTTTAATTACACTGCTTGCTTCGCTGCTATTGCTGGTGATTTTTTTAGATCGCTTTATAATGGTGAACGGGCCCGCAACATCTTCAATTGTGTTCAGGCCATTTTCCGGGGGCGTAAACATGCACAAGGTGTATGGCGAGGGTATATATTTTACCGCCCCATGGAACACTGTTTACAGTTTTAATACCAGGGAGCAGATGGTTGAAGATACCATGCACATAATGGTTCAAAACGGAGTTACAGTTACGATGCGTGTTAATTACAGGTATAGGCCTATAATTGACAGTTTGCCTGTTATTTTCAGGCGATACGGGCTTGATTATGATAAGGTATTTATAGATCCCCTGATAGTTTCAAGTACAAGCGAGGTAATTTCACATTTTACGCCAGAACAGGTATATTCTTTAAGCATTGATTCTATCAGGCAGGTTGCGCAGGAAATTGCAAGGCGCAGGCTTAACCAAGGGAATGTCTTCCTGGGCGAGCTGGTAATATCAAATATTAAGCTGCCGCCAAAAGTTGTTGACGCCATTGAATACAAATTGCGGCAGGAGCAATTGTCAATAGCCTATAATTACAAAATTATTATTGCCCAAAAGGAGCGGCAAATTAAAATAATAGATGCTGATGCTACAAGAAGCTCACAGGCACTTGTTAATCCGGGGTTAACACCAGGCTATCTGCAATTGAGACAAATTGAAGCATTGCAAAACCTCTCTTTGTCTCCCAATGCTAAAACCGTTGTTGTTCCGCGAGGTAACTCCACTCCAATTATTTTAAACAACGGACAATAATTTTTATAGTTAAAAGAGATCAAGCATTAAAACAAACACTTTGCCTGCAATAAAGAGGTTTGCATCATTGAATTATGATACGGCCTTCTTTTGTCATCTTACAGGCAATATTCTATTAGCAGTAAAGTCATGGCCAGCGCCCACAAATCCTGCTCTTACCGGATGCACCGAGCCAGTAAGTTTATTTACCTGATCTCATACCAATCATCTGTACGGAATGGTGAGGCCGGTAAATTTGCATCGTTATATAAATTACAAACCGGGTTATTTGCCCAGGCGTACCGCACTGCAATAGGATTGGCAACAGTGCCGCTGGTCACCACTACTTTATTACCGGATATGATAGCCCGGGCGGGATAGAATTTTTTATCAGCACCCGATATGGTAAATCCTTTCAACGTATCGCCCTTGGCAAGCAGGCCATGATCTGCATGGGTAAATTCCAGTTCAATTCTATTGCCCTTAATCACCTGCGATTTATAAATTGGTCCCGAGTAAAAGATATTTTCGCCGTAGGTTTTTGCGCGTGCTATTAATGCCAGCCTGCGGCCAACTTCCTGCTTGTTTTGCGGGTGTATACGGTTGGCGTCGCCAATATCAATGGCTACCGCCATGCCTGTATTAGGCAGGCTAAGCGTGCTTAGCTGGGCATCGCGCATGGCTGGCCAGTCGGCAGCGGGCGGCTGGTCAGTGGCGTTATAGTTGGCTATCTGCACAAAATAAAACGGGAAATTGCCTTCGCCCCATTTCTGCCGCCAATCATTAATTAACAGCGGGAAAAGCTGGCGGTATTGCGTGGCCCTGTCGGCGTTACTTTCGCCCTGGTACCATATTACCCCTTTTATAGTATAGGGTAAAATGGGGTTTATCATAGCATTATAAATAAGCGTTGGCCGGTTAGGGCTGTTTGACAGTGAAGGCGGTTGCGGCAATAGCGTAAGCACATTGGCCTTGTGGTAAACCCAATTTCCGGCCAGATCAATTTGACCGGTGGTATCCGTTGCCAACGACAATTGCAATGGGCCCTTATTTATACCGCCAAGGCCGCCATTATCAAAAACGCGTATGGCTATGGTATTTTCGCCGGTTTTTACCAGGCTGCCGGGTATAGTATAGCTGCGTTTATA
>NZ_JAQBOC010000059.1 GCF_028288225.1 Mucilaginibacter sp. | reverse complement strand
AAAAGCAGCATTTAAACCGGGCATTATTTTTTTAATACGGCCCAGATATATATCACCAACAGTATAATTGTTGCTGATTTGCTCTTTATGTAGTTCTCCAAGTTGTTTATCCTGTAATAATGCAATGGTAGCCCCGTTAGGGGATGAATCGATAATTAATTCTTTTATCAACTGCTACTCCATTTCTTTAACGGTAGCCCGGTAAATACCGGGACCGAATTTTTTACTATAGGGGTAAAAAACAAAACTGTACTCGCTCTCTTAACAGCGAAAAATAAGTTGCTAAAAAGCAGCTTATTTCTTTTTATGTCTGTTTTTTCTTAAACGCTTTTTACGTTTATGAGTAGCCATTTTGTGTCTTTTACGTTTTTTACCGCTCGGCATAATAATAATTTTTATTTGTGATTAATTCTTTAATTCTTTTATGTACTCATCAATGCGCTGATTAAATGCCGGATCGGACATCATCTCTTTACATTTCTGGTAAGCGTCAATAGCTTCCTTTTTTTGCCCCAGCTGCTTATAGCTTTCTGCCAGGTAAAAATAAGGCTCAAGTTCAGCTTTCTGTGCAATTATGGTTTTAAACCTTTGCACAGCTTTTTCATACTGGCCGGATTTCATGGCAAATAAACCGAGGCTTAAATTTGCATTCCTGTTTTTCGGGTCCTGTTTAACAACATCAAGCAGCAACATGATCCCCTGCATTGGCGAACCTCCGTCGGGATCAGTGATACCTAAGCTGGTTTGGTTTACATAAGCAACACCTAAACCGGTTTTAGCATCAAGGTCCGCAGGTTTGAGCTTAACAGCGTTTTTGTAACCCGCAATTGCATTTATAACAAATGATGGCTGCGACACTGTATCCTGGCTTGTTTTGTAGGCATCATTAAAACGGCTGCCTGCATTTAACCATTCGTCAAACTTATTTTCCTTTTGGGCTATAGCCTGGTAATAAAATGCTGCCGGAGCAGGCTGATTTACATCATCCCACAGTTTGGCCAGTTTCTTTTGCAGATCAAGCTTATCGGTTTCAGCAGTTGCATTTTTTAATTGGCCTTCCAGGTCATTTATCTGTGCAGATAATGCGGGACCAATTAAAATTTTGGCTGCTGCTGATACCATCGCCACATCAACATGGGTAACCGGCCGGCTTTCGGCAGCAGTGGTATTGGTGTGCCCCTGTGCGTCCTTGGGCTTTATAAGCCCCTTTACCGGCAATGAATACAAATAGCCCATAATAGCAACAACTATTACAATTACAACTATTTGTTTTTTATGCATTGCGTAGTAAATTATTTGCTAACCTTGTTACCAGTCCTAACTTTGTCAACAAAAGTTTTAGCCGGCTTAAAACTCGGTACAAAATGTTCCGGGATAATAATGGCAGTGTTTTTTGAAATATTACGCGCTGTTTTTTTAGCCCTTTTCTTTACAACAAAACTACCGAAACCTCTTACATAAACGTTTTCGCCACCAACCATCGAGGTTTTTACTACTTTAAAAAACGCCTCAACAGTTTCCTGAACGTCAACTTTCTCAATACCGGTCTTGGACGAGATTTCAGTTATAATTTCTGCCTTAGTCATATCTGCTTTTTCTTTTATTATTTATACTATTACTTAACTGATTTGGGGTTGCAAAAGTATCTCTTTATTACTAAAGATTGAAATAATTAACATAATTTTTTTATTACATGCTGAAATTCAGCCAAAAGGCAAAAAAAATTACCATAAAATGGCATCTTTTCATTGTTACTTTTGCACCGGATGGATTTTAATAACGAGCTGGCACACTGGTACCAGGAAAATAAGCGCGACCTACCATGGCGCAATACTACCGATGCATATGTGATATGGCTTTCGGAAATTATTTTACAGCAAACCCGCGTGGAGCAGGGCATGCCTTACTTTAGCCGCTTCCTGGAACAATACCCGAATGTTGGCAGTTTTGCCGCAGCCAGCGAGGATGAGATCCTGAAATTATGGCAGGGCCTGGGTTATTATTCGAGGGGGCGCAATATGCTTAAAACTGCCCGCCTGGTGCAGGAGATCCATAAAGGTCAATTCCCGCAAACTTATGACGAGCTTATAAAGCTAAAAGGTATTGGCGAATATACAGCTGCGGCAATAGCCTCATTTTCGTTAAACGAAGCTAAAGCTGTTGTTGACGGAAATGTTTACCGGGTAATAGCGCGTTATTTGGGAATTGATGAACCTATAAACAGCACAAAAGGTAAAAAAATATTTCAACAGGCGGCCAACGATTTTCTTAATAAGCAAAATCCAGGTTTGCATAACCAGGCTATGATGGAGTTTGGCGCAGTAATTTGCAAGCCTAAAAACCCGGCCTGCGGAATTTGCCCGGTGAGAACAGGCTGCTATGCTTTTAAGCATAACGCAATTAATAGCTTACCAGTTAAATTAAATAAAATAAAAGTGCGCGAACGGTATTTTAATTATTTTTTAGTTACAGATGGGCATAAAGTACTGGTAAACAAAAGGGACCAAACCGATATTTGGGCGAATATGTACGATCTGCCATTAATTGAAACGACGGCCCTGCTTCCTCCTGATGCATTATTCAGCCATCCAATGGTGACCGGCTTGTTTGGGAATGATCTGAAAGTAACAGAAATATCTCCGGTAAAAAAGCATGTGCTTACCCATCAACGGCTTTACGTGCGCCTGATAAAACTGCAAAGTAAACCCATAAAATTGAAGGAACAATGGCTATACACATCAGTTGAAGATCTTAAAAAATTAGCTATTCCGAAGATCATATTTATATTTATAAAAAATATTTTTAATTTGTAATATATTTTTTGTTGCTTTACAATATATGTCAGGCGTTAACAAAGTAATATTGGTAGGTCATCTGGGTAAAGATCCGGAGGCCCGGTTTTTAGAAGGCGGTGTTTCTGTAGTAAGTTTTCCATTAGCAACTTCCGAAAGTTTTAATAAAGATGGTCGTAAGGTTGAACAAACCGAATGGCATAATATTGTGATGTGGAGAGGCCTTGCCGATGTAGCTGCAAAATTTTTGCAAAAGGGCAAGCTTGTTTATATTGAAGGCAAGCTGCATACCCGCTCATTTGAAGATAAAGAAGGAATAAAAAAATATACTACTGAAGTAATTGCTGAAAATTTTACATTGCTTGGCCGCAAAACCGATTTTGAAAATGACGGTGCTACAAATAAACCAGCAACCAAAGCGGCTGAAGCAGCCAATAATGCGGATATACAATATTAAGACCAGTTATAAACCTTAAATTGAAAAAGCCACGCAGGGATAACCTGGTGGCTTTTTTTGATACGAACTAAGATTTGCAGGACTTGATGATTAAAGGAATGATTTTTACAATCCTATCATCCTTTACTCCTATAAATCTTAGTTTATCTTCCTCCCGGAGGGCAATGCTCTTTTAAATATTGGGTATACAAGGTACGCAAGTGCTGGCTGGTGCCAGGCCCTTCATAAATGCCATGCGAACGGTTAGGATACGACATTAACTGAAACTGCCTGTTGTATTTAACCAACTCATTTATCAGCATCTCTGCGTTTTTATAATGCACATTATCATCACCTGTGCCATGTACATATAATAAATTGCCGCGCAGGTTTTTAGCATAAGTTATAGGCGATCCTTTGATAAATACTTCACGGCTTGCATCATCAACAGGCACACCCATGTATCGCTCCTGGTAAATATTATCATAAGTTAACTGCCAGCCCACAGCTGCAACAGCTATGCCGGTTTTATAAATTTCGGGGTGCTGAAACATAAGGTTAAGGGTACATGAACCGCCACCGCTCCATCCCCAAACTGCCACCCTCGCCGAATCGACGAATGGCCATTTCAGGATCTCCTTAGCGCCCATTGCCTGGTCTTCAATATTTATTATTCCGATATTTTTATATATGGATTTACGCCATTCAGCCCCTTTTGGTGCAGGGGTTCCGCGGTTATCCAACGAGATGTAGATATATCCGTCATCGGCCATATTGCCAACGTATTCGCCATTCCTGGTGGCTCCATACGCATCAGTTACGGTAGCTCCGGCAGGCTCGCTGTAAACGTAAAATACAACCGGGTATTTTTTTGTTGAATCAAAGTTTGTTGGCTTAACCATCCAGCCGTCCATTGTAACACCATCAACAGTTTTTACCTTAAAAAATTCCGGTTTGTTTTTGGCTTCCTGGTTTAACTTTATTGCAGTTCCGCTCAGGTGCTTATGATTAGGCAGGCTAACAACTTCGCTTTGATAAGGTGTGTAGCTATTTGAAAAATTGTGCAGCCCTATCTTTCCGTTTGGCGAAATTTCATAGGCATGGGTTCCTGGCTCATCAGCAGGCGTTACACGCTCTGCCTTGCCCCCACTTAATTTTATCCGGTAAAGGTATTTTTGTGTAGCATTATCAGGCGAGGCCATAAAATAAATATAACCGCCGGCTTCGTCTATCAGGTTGAGGGATTCCACATCATAATCACCTTTGGTAATTAATGTTTCTTTACCATCCCTGTCAATTTTCGAGATATGTCTCCAGCCGTCTTTTTCGCTGATCCACAGAAAGTCCTTGCCTTTGTTTATCCACTCCCAGCCTACAGGGTCACCACCATTCCAGCGCGCTTTGCCATCAATCCAGGCTTTGTCGCTTTCTGTGTGGATCACCATCGCTGTACCGTTTGACACATTGGCTGTAAATACTTTGCTCTCGGTTTGGGCGCGGTTCAATTGCTCTAATATAATTTGATTTGAGTTTGTCGTCCACTCCATGCGCGGGATGTAATGTTGAATGGCATCACCAGGAATGTTCATCCAGGTTATTTTACCGGTAGCAACATCAACTACAGCTATTTTGCATGCACTTGGGTTTTCACCGGCAACCGGGTATTCAACCGGAACAACGTATGGGTAAATGGAATCTGTGGTGTTGAGCATTAAATACTTCTTTGTACTTGCCGCATTTATCTGCCAATAAGCAATGTTCTTGCTATCAGGCGACCAGCGAAAGCCGTCCCTGCAATCAAACTCTTCCTCATAGGCCCAATCAAATGTGCCGTTTATAAGTGTTTGCGTGCCATCAAAAGTTAATTGCTTAACTGCGCCGGTTGTAAGGTCTTCTGTAAAAACATTGTGCTCACTAACATAGGCCGCCTTTGTTCCATCCGGCGATAGTTTGGTAAACATTAATGATGATGCGGGCCTTGCAGTACCAAGTTGCTTTAAAGTTTTAGCCGTAAGGTCATATATCCAGTAGTCGCCACGGGTATTATAACGCCAAACCCTTTGCGTGTTGGTAAATATCAATACCTTTTGTCCATCATCTGACAGCGTAAAATTAGCCACCTTAAGCGGGGGTTTTCCCGACGGCGTAAGCATTTCAGTACTTACCAAAACAGTTTTTTTATTGGCATCGCGGGTGTCAAGCTCCACTATCCCAGATGCATCTCCACGATAGTATTGATAGCCATCTGCCGCCCAGTGCGTTTTGCCGCGTTGGGCTTTTACAGACAACTGTGTAAGTATCAGCATTAACAACAGGAGGGGCATTAGTTTTAATCGGTAACGTTTAATATCCATTGGGTCAGTTTTTAGCTTTATTTTATTTATAAATAATCCGGCGGTAAATTTTCCGTTAAATTAGCACTTTATAGCCTGTAACAAATATCTGTAATGAAAAAAATACTTCTATGTGTGGTTGGCCTTTTTAGCTGTGTAACATTAACTTTTGCCCAGCATATTGACAGGAGTAAATTTATTAAGGACAGCCTCGATTTTTATATTAACCGCGCATTAACCAACTGGCGCATCCCGGGTGCAGCCGTATGTATTGTTAAGGATGGCAAAATAGTATTGATGAAAGCTTACGGGATAAAAGAGCTGGGGCTGCCTGCCAAAGTGGATATAAATACCCTGTTTATGATAGGCAGCAATACCAAAGCTTTTACAGCCACTGCACTTGCCATGCTGCAAAATGATAAAAAGCTTTCGCTGGATGATAAGGTTACCAAATACCTGCCGCAGTTTAAACTAGCCGACAAACCTGCAGGCGAAATGGCTGTTATCCGCGACTTATTATGTCATCGCCTGGGCTTTCAAACCTTCCAGGGAGATTTTACTTTTTATAACACCAATTTAACCCGCAGCGATATTATTCAACGGCTGGGAATGCTTAAGGCCGCTTATCCTTTCCGCACCAGGTGGGGCTATACCAATGCCGCATTTTTAACTGCAGGCGAGATCATCCCAGTTGTAACAGGCAAGCCCTGGGAAACCTATCTTAAGGAAAACATTTTCGCTCCGCTTGGCATGAGTAATACGCTGGCCTTAACTGCTGATTTGCCCAAGTCATTAAACAGAACGGTTCCGCATACGCTTATAGACGGCCGCCTATCGCCTATCCCTTACTGCCAGATAGACGGGCTTGCACCAGCAGGCGGCATAAGCTCGTCTGTAAATGACATGAGCAAATGGGTACTTGCGCTGCTTAATGATGGCAAGGTTGGTGCCAGGCAGGTTATACCTTTAGCAGCCATACAGGCCACACGCCAGGCGCAGGATATTATGGGCAGGGTTAGCCATCCGGACGGTTCAACGAATTACGAGTTGTACGGGCTTGGATGGATGATACAGGACTATGCCGGCAAGCACCTCATAATGCACGATGGCGGTGTAAACGGCTACTTGTCGTCTGTAACGCTGGTACCCGAGGAGCACCTGGGGATAGTTATATTGACCAATACAGATCAGAATAATTTTTTTGAGGCCCTGCGCTGGGAAATAATGGATGCTTATTTTAAAAAGCAATACCGCAATTACAGCGACACCTATTTGGCTGCGTATAAAAATGATGCCGCTGCTGAGCAAACAGCCGATAAAAAACTGCGTGATTCTGTTGCGCTGAACCCTAAGCCCGCATTATTGCCGGCAAGCTATACCGGTAAATATGTAAATGATCTATATGGCAGCCTTACAATTACACAAGGCGAGAACAACGACCTGGAGATCCGTTTTGAGCATCACCCCAAAATGTTCACGCACTTACAACCACTTGGTGGCAACCGCTTTTACGCTACCTTTTCTGATGCTACTTTAGGCAAAGCAGTGTTTCCTTTCATGGTACAAAATGGCACTGTAAAGGGCATAAAGGTTAAAGTGGCTGATTTTGTTGAACGGGATCCTTATGAGTTTACGAAAGCCCCCTAACCCCCTAAAGGGGGAATGCCGCAGATCAACGGGTTAAACGAATACCGAACACAAAATAATGAATGATGAAGTAATTCGGAGTTCGATATTCAAAATTCATTATTCTATATTCAAGCCTTCCAATCCCGGCAATCCTTAAATCCTACAAATCTTAGTCAAAAATAGCCACCATTTTATCCAGGCTCTGCTCAAGACCAAGTTGCGCAAAATGAGACATCTGGCCATAGTCTGCGTATTCTGTAACAGTCATTTCGGTTTTACTATTGCCCAGGTCTTTAAAGGCAACTACAGTACGAATATCTACCGGGAAATCGGGAGGCATTCCCAGGTCGGTTGGATTGGCTTTGTTGCCATCCTTGTCTGCCAGGTTCATCACAAACTCAATCATCTCATGCGGTACTATCTTTTTATAGGTCCAGATGCTAAACGTATCTCCACCACCACGAAAGCTTTCAGGCGCCCGCATGCAAACTATTGATGTTGCACCTACACGAAAGTCAATTATTGCGCTTGGGCAGGTGAAATGATCAGGCCCCCACCAGCGCATAACCAGCGCAGGCTCAGTCCAGGTTTTCCATACAAGTTCTACAGGGGCACTAAATACGCGGGTAACTTCAATTTTTGGGTTCATATTGGTTAGGTAATTAATTGGTTTATTTAGTTATTAGTTTGAAGCTCGTCAAGCAAATTGTCAAGTTTATCCAGGCGCTTTTCCCATAATTTTTTGTATGGTGCAACCCAGGCGGCTACTTCGTTTAACTTATCGAGTTTGATCTCGCAATAGCGCTCCCGTCCTTTCTGATTTATCACGACAATGCCGCATTCTGTTAATATCTTAACATGATTTGATATCGCCTGCCTGCTGATTTTAAAAGCATCAGCTATGCCATTTAGCGTTAGGCTTTCATTGGCTACTACTTTAATTATTTCTCTTCGTACCGGGTCGGCTATTGCCTGGAATACATCTCTCCTGATTTCCATTTTATTTAATTTATGCAATCATCTAATTGCAAATTTAATGCAATTAGATGATTGCGCAAATCTTTTTTTAATAATTTTTAGGCACACTTTTTCTCATTTTTAGTTCAGAAAACACATATTTTCGATTTTTACGTTATGGTATAAATAGTATGGGTTGCGACTTTGTGTGGGATGAGGTGAAGGAAGGGGAAAATCGTTAGCGAAAATCCTATCACGATTCTAAAGGAGGAAGTTGCATAATCCTGCGCATTAAAAACATCAAAACGTGCATAAAACCAGTTTTATCCGGTCTGTAAAAGGAAAAATAATTATTGCTGCCATATTGGCCTGCATTGCCCTTTTCATGGCCTGGAGCACCAGCAAGGATGCATTTACAGCCATGCTGAATGCGTTCGCAAATGTTTCTGCGCCAAATGATAAACTGCGCCTGGTTAATGACCTGTCGCGTGGGATAGCCCGGATAGACCAGGTACAAAAAGCCCGTTCACTTAACAATCCCGACAAGTACTATGGCTTTATTGATTCAAAAAAACTGATCTTAAAAATTGACACATTAGAAACCCTTTACCCCGCAAAATCCACTCAGGTACTACGGCTTAATACTTTAAAAAAATTATTGGAGGACCGGGACCGCTTATTTGCGAACTATCTTAAAGTACGGGAAGGGCTTATTGATAATAGATCATTTTCGGCCCAGGTAGAAAGCTTAAATGATATAGTAGACAAAAGTTCCCAGCAGGCCGACAGCACGGTTACTACAACAGAAAAGAAAACGTTAACTACAACTGTTTATCCTGCACCACCGGTAACTGATAAAAGAGACAACAGAAGCTTTTTTAACAAACTCTTCGGGAAGAAAAAAAACAAAGACACCGACTCGTTGAGCAAACCTTACCAGATAGTTGCCGAGGAATTAAATGTAAAGCATGATACCCTTGCAAAAGCTATCCAGGATAGCCTGCTGAAGGAGTTGGGGCAAACTATGAAAGACCTGGAAGAGATCCAGCAAAAAAAAAGCGCCTTATTTGTTAACCGGGAGGCGGTGCTAACCCGATCAAGCGCAAATATTATCCACCAGATAGTTACCATACTAAAGAAGGTGGAAACTGAAGTAGTGGCCCAGGCCGCTATAAATAACCAGGCTGCTAAAAACATGGTTAAAAGCAGTATTAAGCGCATTAGTATAATTATGCTGGCATTTGTTATCCTTACTGTTTTATTGGTGTACTTTATTTTAAGAGATATATCACGGATAAATAAATACCGTAAAGAGCTTGAACTGGCAAAGGACGAGGCAGAATACCATGCACTGGCCAAGCACCGCTTCCTGTCAAACATGAGTCATGAGATCCGCACACCTTTACAATCCATCATCGGCTATGCCGAAATGATCACCCAGCAGGAATATCCGCAGAAAAAAGACATTCAGGCCATTTACCGCTCATCAGGTCATTTAATGCAGATCATTAATGAGGTGCTTGATTACAACAGGATCATATCGGGCAAGTTCAGTTTTGCCAGCCAGCCATTTGATATGCTAACCCTGCTTGATGAGGTTATATTTGTGATGCGCCTTGAAGCTGATAAAAAAGCCATTACTCTTGAAACAGATTATGATAATACCGTTCCGGCTTTTGTAACCGGCGATCCGTTCCGGTTAAAACAAATACTTTTTAATTTGTTGGGCAATGCTATTAAGTTTACACAGCAGGGCGGGGTTATTTTAACCGTAAGAATGCAGCAGGCTGATGACGGGCTGCAATATCATTTTGATGTTACTGATACTGGTATCGGTCTTTCGGCAGCGGATAAAGAGCGGATCTTTAATGAGTTTGAACAGGCCGGTGATGAAAAGCAAGGCCATGCAGGTACGGGCCTTGGTTTGCCTATAACCAAAGAGCTTATAGAAAGCCAGGGTGGCAGCATCACCGTAAAAAGTAAGCCGGGCAAGGGCAGCAGTTTTAGCTTCGACCTGCAGTTTGAAAAAGCACAACAACCTGTTAAAACAGTGGCACCCGCTGCACAAACAGTTTCCAACCCGGCTGCTAATAAAGTTTGGATTATTGATGATGACCCTTTTATTCTTGAGCTTTGCTCCAGGATCTTTGATAACAATAACATTGTATACCGCTGCTTTACTTCACCCAACGAGATTTTAAACACCCCGTGGGATGCCGCCGTGAAATATTTGTTGCTGGATATCCGGATGCCCGAAATGAGTGGCATGGAGCTTTGCCACCTGTTACGTCAACAAGTGCCAGCTGATGTGATGATATACGCCCTTACGGCGCAGGCATTGCCTGGTGAGCGCGAATCTGTTTTAGCGCAGGGATTTAATGGTTTGTTGATGAAGCCATTTAGGGAGAGCGAATTGGTGGCATTGGTAAAAGGCAGTACAAATTATGAGAACAGCTTACCGCAAATTAATATTACCGCCATTGAAAAGATGACCATGGGCGACCCGGAACTAACAGCTAAAATACTTGCCCGTTTTGCTGCCGATAGCATTAAGGATGTTGAGGAGCTAAAGACTGGAATAGATGCACAAAATATTGAAAATGTATTGCTGCTTATCCACCGCATTGCAGGCCGTACCGCCCAGGCAGGAGCAAGGGAACTGGCAGAATGTTTTCGTTTGGCTGAAATTGAATTGAACAGGGATAAAAAATTTACTGCAACCAGGGTCAAGAATATTTTAGCCCTGACCCAAAAGCTGCATGACCTGGCTATAGCCACACGCAATTACAGTTTTATTGAAACGGTTTAACAAAAACTAACTATCCAATCCGTAACGTTCAATTTTGCTGTAAAGCGTTTTACGGTCAATGTTAAGAAGTTTGGCCGCCTTTGATTTATTGTACTTTACCTGGATCAGCGTTTTTTGGATCAATTGTTTTTCATTGACCTCATTTTGCGCTTTAAGGTCTGATTCGCGATTTTGGGGAATATTGTTTGATACTGAAAATAACATTTCATCGGGCAAAGTATCGGCGCCGGCAATATCATCATGACTTAGTAAAACCATACGCTTAATTACATTTTTAAGCTCGCGTAAATTACCCGGCCAGTCGTATTTATGCAGTATTTCTTTTGCTTCAGGGGATAGGTTACTAACATTGCGGCCTAACTCAGTATTTGCCAGGTTTATAAAATGTTTTATAAAGGTATCTATATCGCTCCCTCTTGCCCTTAACGGAGACAGCTGGATCTTAAACTCATTGATCCGGTGATAAAGATCCTGTCTGAAATCCCCCCCGCTTACGCTGTTCACCAAATCATCATTGGTTGCCGTAATTATTCTTACATTAACCGGTATTTGTTTGTTGCTGCCTAACGGTTGTATTACTTTTTCCTGCAGGGCACGCAATAATTTTACCTGCACATCATAGCTCAGGTTGCCCACTTCGTCTAAAAACAGCGTACCTCCATCTGCATATTCAAACATCCCTTTCTTATCGGCAATTGCACCTGTAAAGGCACCTTTTATGTGCCCGAACAGCTCACTTGCCGCCAGGTCTTTTGACAGTGCACCGCAATCAATAGCCACAAATGGTTTTGACGAGCGCTTACTTTGCCTGTGGATAATCCTGGCCACATACTCTTTGCCTGTACCGGTTTCGCCCTGTAGCAGTATAGCCATATCGGTTGGTGCAACTACATCAATATGCTCATACAGTTTGTCGGAATCATGGCTATTGCCTTTTATAAATTCGGGCTGATCGCCATGCGCGGCAACCGGCTGTTCCTTTTTTTCTCCCAGTGCATCGCTCATTATCATCAGCAATTCCTCAGGGTTAACCGGCTTTGTAATGTAATCAAACGCGCCCGACTGGATGGCTTTTACCGCTGTACGCACATCGTTAAAACTGGTCATGATAATCACCGGGACAACGGACCCGCTTTCCCTGGTTTTAATAAGTAGATCAAGGCCAATGCCATCAGGCAGGCGATAGTCCAGCAATAAAAGATCAAATGTATTTTGACTGATAAGCTTCAGCCCCGCCTTGATATTTTGAGCAGTGGTTATATTATGTCCATGCTTTTGCAAAAACCCCTGCAATAATTGAGAGAAAGTAAGGTCGTCATCAACTATTAATATTTTTGCCATAAGCTTTTGATGTAGTCTGCCTGGCAAAAATACAAAAGGCCCCGGTATATCGGAGCCTTTTGGGGTGATAAAACAATATAATTGGGGTTTATTGAATTATTTTTCCGTCTTTATCAAATTTTAGAGCTTTTGTTTCGGTGCCCTTTTTAACGTCAACTTCATAATATTGAGTTGTGCCTGCTGTTACTGCAAATGCAGTTGATGGTACCCAGGTTTTAAAAACATCACTTGAAAGCACTGTTTTAACAGGATCAGGAAGTTGCTCTAATTTTATCGGAGTTTTCTGTACGCTGTCTGCCTGGGCAACAATTGCAACAGTGTGCATGTTAGTTTTTAAATTGTTTGCTTTAACTGTAGCTAATCCTGCTACAACTAATACTGCTGCTGATAAAATGAATCTTTTCATAAATATAATTTTTTGTTTTTTATGTATGATGCCATACCATGATACATAATGATGCCATAAACGGACTAATTTTATTATCAATCTTAAAATCAACAGTTTAATAAAATACACTAAAAATAAAATTGCTGACTTATTCTACAGTTTGACCTTAAAGGCAACAGGAATGCTGATCATACACTTAATTTTGAGGCAAAAGGATTTTATAATCGCTGTGGGTTATATTGAAAGAGGCTTATTTTTTGGTACGGTAATACTTGTAGATCTTCACCGCCGACATGAGGATGAGCGATAAAAGCACCAGGCCTATGATGCCATAGATCCAGTTTACGGCATTTTTTAATACGGCAAGAAAAACAATGGCGAACAGGAAGAGGGTGGCCACCTCGTTCCAGATGCGGAGTTGGGTGGATGTCCACGTAAAGATACCTTTTGCCATCTGTTTCATTTTATTTTGACAGATGAAATGATATACGATCAACCCTGCAACAAAAGTAAGCTTGATGTGCATCCAGGGCTGCTGGAGCCAAACAGGGGCAAGGCAAAGCATGGTGATGCCGGCAGCCAAAACAAGCACCATTGATGGCACGGAGATAATATACCAGAGCTTGCGCTCCATTATTTCGAACTGCTTAGAGAGGATGGTGCGGTCAGGCTCGGGCTTGTCCTGGGCTTCTGTGTGGTAGATAAACAAACGCACAATATAAAACAGCCCCGCCATCCAGCAGACTACAAAAATGATATGTATGGAAAGGATGTAGTTATACATGAAGCTGAGCCCCCTAACCCCCTAAAGGGGGAATTATAAGCCCCCGACCTTTAAAGTGGGCTATTGTTTTATTATTATCTATAATATACTGCCGCCAATGCTCCCCCTTTAGGGGGTCAAGGGGCATATTCTTTTATAACTTCTACCGCATACTTCACATTATCAAACGGAATATCCGGCATTATACCATGACCTAAGTTAAAGATAAAGCCCTTTTCATCCTTCATCCTGTCGAACAAGCGGTAGATCCGTTCTTTAATCACCTTTTTATCGGCATACAAAATATGCGGGTCAAGGTTCCCCTGTACGGCTATGCCTGCGGGTAAACGTTTTTTAATATCAAGCAGGTCAACGTTCCAGTCGACAGAGATCACATCGGGCTTTGCTTCGGCCATCAGCGGTGCAAAAACTGAGCTGCCTTTGCAGAAAGATATAACGGGCACATCCTTGCGGTTAAGCTTACTGATGATCTCAACAATGTAACGGTGAGAGAATTCTTTATAATCATCCCATGATAAGGCCTGGGCCCAGCTATCGAAGATCTGTACTGCGTTTACGCCTGCTGCAATCTGCAGATTCAAATAATCGGCTGTTACAGTCGCTATTTTTGATAAAAGCTGATGAGCCATTTCCGGCTCATTATGCAGCATCAGCTTGGTTAGCTTAAAGTCTTTTGACGATCCGCCTTCAACAAGGTAGCTCATTACCGTAAAAGGTGCCCCCGCAAATCCTATTAACGGAATGTTGCCATTTAGCCTTTGCTGGATCACTTTTATAGCATCGGCCACGTATTGAAGCCTGTCAATCACGTCGGTCTGCAAATTATCAATATCAGCCTTTGTACGTACCGGGTTGGCAAATTTAGGGCCTATGCCCTGTGAAAAGCTCAGGTCGCCGCCCATCGCTTCGCCGGTAACCAGTATATCTGAAAATAAAATAGCAGCATCTATTCCCAAAAGATCAACAGGCAACATGGTAACATCGGCTGCCAGCTCAGGGGTTTTGCACATCTCTAAAAAAGAATATTTGTTCTTTATATCCCAATATTCTTTCATAAAACGGCCAGCCTGGCGCATCATCCACACCGGCGGGCGTTCAGTTTTCTCAGAAAATGCTGCTTTTATTAATAACGAATCTCTCATAATGTGAAGAGAGTCAGGAAATCAAGAGTCAAGAATCAAGATTTTTTCTTGATCGTGACCTGCATCCCTGCTCTGTTTAACTTAAATTATAATGTATTGGAAGCAACAGTTGTCTTGATTCTTGCATCTTGACTCTTGCATCTTTCCTCTATCTTTTGTGTTTTTTTAGTTCCTGGCGAAGGCGTGCAATCACGTCCTTCATTTTGGCATTTATATTATCCTGGTGCTTTTCGGTAAGCTGTAAATAAGCATCGGCCTTTTCAAAATTACCCTGCCTTATGCTGATGTTGGCCACATGTACCAATGCAGCTACGTGATCATTAACAGAGCGCAGGGGATATTGGGCGGCTATTTCATAATGTTTTTCGGCATCTTCAAAATCCTGCTTTTGCAGGCAAACCCCACCCATCAAAAACTCATAATAACCACGGCGGTTTTTGCTGAGCCATTGGGGATTAAAGATCTCCATTAATGTGCGCTCAGCCTTGTCATAATCCTTATGATGAAAATACCTGGCCGCAACAATAAGCGTTCCCTGCCTTATATAATCCCAGGCAAGCAGTACAATAAACATCAGGGCAACTGACGCAAACATGTACTGCCGCAAATAAACTAATAATAGCAGCGACAAAAAAAATATAAAGCCAATGAATAAGCGTGTCCTGTTTGCAAACATTAATGCTGATTATCAGTAAACTTATACCCTACCCCACGGATCGAATGAAAATAAACCGGGTTTTTAGGATCAGGTTCAAAATATTTACGAAAGGTTAGTATAAAGTTATCAATAGTACGGGTTGATGGATAAACATCATAGTTCCATACTGTTTCCAAGATCTGCTCGCGCGATACTGCATCATTACGACGCTCTATCAGCAGCTTAAGCAGCATGGTTTCTTTTTTTGTTAAAGGGGTTATTGAGCTATCGCCGTTCACCAGCTCAAAAGAGTTAAAGTGAATGGTTTTATCGCCAATTTTGTAGCTGTTAAATTCTTTAAGCTCATCACCTTTAAGGCTGCGTTTTACAAGGTTGTTTACCCTTAGTATCAGTTCTTCAAGGTTAAAAGGTTTGGTTAGATAGTCATCTGCACCCTTTTTTAAACCTGCTATTTTATCTTCGTTGGTGTTTTTAGCAGTTAAAAACATAATAGGCACTTCAGAGTTCTCTAGCCTGATAGTTTCAGCAACTACAAAACCATCTATTTCGGGCATCATTACGTCTAGTATCACTAAGTTAAAACGCTCTTCTTTAAAAAGCTGCAACGCTTTTTTACCATTTTTAGCGGTTGATACTTTATA
>NZ_JAQBOC010000054.1 GCF_028288225.1 Mucilaginibacter sp. | reverse complement strand
CTGTTGTTGAGCTAACATCTAAAAGGTTTCTGATTACACCTTCAAGATACGAAAAAGGAGCAGAAAAACTATGCTTTCTACTCCTTTTTTGTCCTTTAATTCTTATAGGACTTTTTCAGTGCCCTCTATTGCTACCAGGGGCTTAAAGGATTTAAAATTTATTTAAAACTTATTCAGCAGCTTCTTCTTCAGAAGTTTTCTTTGCTGTTGTGGCTTTACGCGCTTTATTTTCAGCGCCTTCCATTTGCTCTTTCAATTGTGCTAATACGCTCAAATCACCTAAGGTTGATTTTTCAACTGATTCTTTCACTTTTTTCACAGCGTTGCTTGCAGATTTTGCTTCCTTTTTACGGGATTCAAATTCCTGAACACGTTGCTCGGCACGGGCTTCTTCCCAAATGCGTGAGTGAGAGATAACGATGCGTTTGTTTTCCTTGTTAAATTCAATGATCTTGAACTCAGCAGCTTCTTCAGCTTTTAAGCTCTTGCCATCTTCTTTAACCAGGTGTTTGGTAGGCGCAAAGCCTTCAACACCGTAAGGTAAAGCAACAATTGCACCTTTTTCAGTTACTTTTAACACGGTACCTTCATGTATTGAATCAATAGTGAAGATGGTTTCAAAAGTATCCCATGGATTTTCTTCAAGCTGTTTGTGGCCTAAGCTTAATTTACGGTTCTCAACATCAAGCTCAAGAACTATCACGTCTAATTTTTCACCAACTTTAGTGAACTCATTAGGGTGATTTACTTTTTTAGACCATGAAAGGTCGCTGATGTGGATCAATCCGTCAATTCCGTCTTCAAGCTCAACAAACACACCAAAGTTGGTCATGTTTTTAACTGTAGCAATGTGCTGTGTGCCTACTGCGTAACGCTCAGCAGCATTTTGCCATGGATCAGGTGTCAATTGCTTAATACCTAAGCTCATTTTACGCTCGTCGCGGTCAAGTGTTAATACCTGTGCTTCAACCTCGTCACCAACTTTCAGGAATTCCTGAGGGTTACGTAAGTTTTGTGACCATGACATTTCTGATACGTGGATCAAACCTTCAACACCAGGGATGATCTCAAGGAATGCGCCATAATCAGCAACGGTAACAATTTTACCTTTAACCTTTGAACCGATCTGGATGCCTTCATCCAATGATTGCCAAGGGTGTGGAGTAAGTTGTTTTAAGCCTAAAGCGATACGTTTTTTCTCGTCATCAAAATCAAGCACAACAACGTTGATCTTTTGATCTAATGCTAAAATTTCGCGTGGATGCTCTATGCGGCCCCATGAAATATCTGTAATGTGTAATAAACCGTCAACACCACCAAGGTCAATGAATACACCAAAGTCGGTAATGTTTTTAACAGTTCCTTCAAGTACCTGTCCTTTTTCAAGGCGGGCAACAATTTCAGTTTTTTGGTTTTCTAAATCGTCTTCGATCAGCACTTTGTGCGATACCACTACGTTTTTAAACTCGTGGTTGATCTTAACAACTTTGAATTCCATTGTTTTACCCACATAAACGTCATAATCCCTGATAGGTTTAATGTCGATCTGTGAACCTGGTAAAAAGGCTTCAACGCCCATAATATCTACAATCAAACCGCCCTTAGTTCTGCTCTTAACAAAACCAGTGATGATCTCATCATTATCCAATGCAGAATTAATACGTTCCCATGATTTTTGAGTTTTTGCACGTTTGCGTGAAAGTACCAACTGTCCGTTAGCATCTTCCTGCGACTCAACAAAAACTTCAACTGTGTCACCGATCTTAAGATCAGGTGTATCACGGAATTCAGATACTGATACCAAACCGTCAGATTTAAATCCGACATTTAATACTACATCTTTGCTGTTAACATTTACAACCGTACCGGTGATGATTTCGCCTTTGGTGATTGAACTAAATGTTCCATCATACATTTTCTCGAATTTCTCACGGTCACTGTCGCTGTAATTGCCAAATTTTTTCTCATCAGCATCCCAATCGAAATCTTCGTTTGCTGCTGTGATCTTTGATTTGATCTCTTCGATCGAAATTGAATCAGCCTCTGACTCAATAGTTTCTTTTTCCTGGGTTGCTGTAACTACATCGAGTTCAGCTTCCTTAGCTTTTAATTCTTTTTCTGCTTCCTGTTTTTTTGCCATTAAATAAATTATCTCCTTTTCCCAATTTGTTAATTGGGACTGCAAAGGTAGGTATATTAATTTTATTTAGAAAAGAATATTTTAATCTTAAATGCTGATTTTTAAGCGTTTTTAAAGTAAAAGCAGCAGTTTTAGGCTCGTATATAAGTTGCGGAACTCCGGAAACACTAAATACTTACACAATTTCAGCTTAAATATTCTGCGGGTTTTTGGATTAAATGTGGTTAATCTACCACCAGTTTGCCTTCTATCTCATCAAAAATCGACATATAATTATCCAATAAAGTTTCGCGATAGCTTGCCAGGATCTTGTTAATTGCAGCCTCATGGTGTACAGTAAAAGGATCTTTCCAAACGCGCATGCAGATCCTTTTTAAAGCATAGGCTATTTGCTCTGTTTTGGTATAGGTGGATAAGTAGCGACTTTTTTTAAATTCTTCATAAAATTTAAAAAATACTTCATTGTTTTTTAACCCGGCAAAAGTTAAAAATTCATTTATTACAGAGATTTTACACCCATGAAGGTGATCATAAAAACCTTCTACTGTAATTTTATTAGTGGTAATCAATAGGTTGTCCAGTATCAACTCGAGCGCAATATGGCCTAAAAAGAACGGCTTTACCGGTGAACCTTCAATTGCAGGCAGCAATAGTTTTTTTAACCCGTGCGAATGCTGCAGGAAAAAATCAGACGAATGAAAATAGCGGTCAACCTCCAGGTGTTTGTTCCAGCCTTTTATCATTGAATTTACCGCAATATCGGTGTGGTGCAGTTTTTCGGGATGAAGGACGATGGTTTTATCAGCATTTTTTAAAAGATCAGGCAACATCGTTCCCAGTATATGGTAACAATTATCAGATTCCCTGTCGAAATAAAAGTGTGATAGAAAATTCATAGCATGCCTCTTCAAATATCGCGTTCAACCCAAAATACAATTTTTTTTATGATTCCACCGATTGTTAAAAGGTTTTATTGAATGTAACGTGATTTTGATAATTACCGATATAACCTATTATGAAATCATTTAAATCCGGTAGAATCATATAACTAATAATCGGTGTAATCATTTTACAATCGGTGAAATCATATTATTATATTTGCCCCTTTTGAATTGAACACATAATGAATTTTGTTGAAGAATTACGGTGGCGGGGTATGCTGCATGATATTATGCCCGGAACTGAGGACCTGTTAAATAAAGGCATGGTATCTGGTTATATAGGTTTTGACCCAACTGCCGACTCGCTCCATGTGGGCAGCCTGGCCCAGATAATGACCATGATCCATTTTCAGCGTGCAGGGCACAAGCCTTTTGCACTGATTGGCGGCGCCACCGGAATGGTTGGTGATCCGTCGGGTAAATCGCAGGAGCGTAACTTACTGTCGGAAGATGTGCTGCAGAAGAATTTAGCGGGTATAAAAGGTCAGCTTGAAAAGTTTTTGGATTTTGATTGTGGCGCTAACAGTGCCCAAATGGTAAATAATTACGATTGGTTTAAGGATTTTACATTTTTAGATTTTATTCGCGAGGTTGGCAAGCACATCACCGTTAATTACATGATGGCCAAAGATTCAGTAAAGAAACGGCTTGAAGGCGAAACCGGCATGTCATTTACCGAGTTTACATACCAATTGGTGCAGGGCTATGATTTTTATTATTTATGGAAAAATCATAACTGTGCTTTACAAATGGGTGGATCAGATCAGTGGGGTAATATAGTAACCGGTACTGAGCTTGTCCGTCGCAAAGGTGCAGGCGAAGCATTTGCCCTTACTACGCAATTGATAAAAAAATCTGACGGAACCAAATTTGGTAAAACCGAAGGCGGCAACATCTGGCTTGATGCCGAAAAAACCTCGCCTTATAAGTTCTACCAGTTTTGGTTAAATACTAGTGATGCGGATGCTAAAACCTATATCAGGATCTTCACCTTATTTAATAAGGAAACAATAGAAGCTTTAGAAGCTGAACAGGATGCTGCCCCGCATTTAAGGGTATTGCAAAAAGCTTTGGCAAAAGATATTACCGTTAGGGTACATGGTGAAGCTGCTTATGAAAAAGCAATTAAATCATCAGAATTTTTGTTTGGTAATATTGGCATAGAGTTTTTAAGTGAGCTAAACAATGAAGAAGTATTGGCCTTATTTGAAGGGGTGCCAAATTTTAACATCAGTCTGAATGAATTACAACAAGGAATAAATGCGGTTGATCTTTTAGCAGCTCACACGGCAGTTTTTCCTTCAAAAGGAGAGGCAAAGAAAATGATCCAGGGTGGGGGTACAGCCATTAATAAGCTGAAAGTCAACTCTGCAGATGATATTTTTAAGCAAGATGCGTTAATAAGCGGAAAGTATTTAGTAGCTCAAAAGGGGAAGAAAAACTATTTTTTAATTATTGCTGAATAATTTTGTTTTACGACAAATGGTATTTATATTTGTACATATGTCGGATGAATCAAAACATAAGAATACCCCCAATATTGTAAGTGAGCCAATGATAGCTTATGCCGCACAAAGCTCAGGCAACCCTTTTTATAATTTATTAGGGGGTGCCAAGTCAATGAAGCTATCTAATGATTTTGATTTGATCAATATAGCCCGTAAAGGCTTTTCTAAACACATTTTGCTGGCTTTGGCAAAAAAAATATCGCTAAACATCCAGGAGTTAGCAAACATTTTACACATCAGTGAGCGCACCTTACAGCGCTATGATGATGATGCGATAATAAAAACAGAGTACGCTGAAAAGGCTGTTGAGCTAGCCCGCTTATACACCCGCGGCGAGGATGTATTTGGGTCCATTGATAAGTTTAAGCTTTGGATAAAGGCACCAAGCGTTGTTTTTAACGGTGAGGCGCCTGTTACCATTTTGGATACTTCAGCCGGTTTTGATATGGTATTTAGGGAGTTAGGCCGTATTGAGCACGGTATTTTTGCTTAATTCCTGATATGGTACTTTACCGGATAGGGAAATGCATATACGTGGATAATCTAAGCGGAGAAGGCGCCCGTTTATTTGGGGGCCGCTGGAATAGTGAAGGCAGGTCTGCAATATATCTTGCTTCATCCTGTTCGTTGGGTATGTTAGAAGTATTGGTGCATTTACAACCTTTAATGATCCCCAGTGATTATTGCCTTGTTGAGATAGAGGTACCAGATAACAGCATTTCCCAAATTACGGTTGACGGTCTGCCGGACAACTGGAAGGATGTTTCACCGCCGGCAATATTAAAAGTAATAGGCAATAACTTCCTGGCTAATAAAAAGCATTTAATGTTGAAAGTGCCTTCTTCTATTGTGCCAACAGAATATAATTACCTGCTAAATCCATTGCATCCTGATATGAAAAAGGTTAAAATAATAAAGAAAGAGCCTTTTGATTTTGATAGCAGGTTGGTGTAAGTAGTCAATGGTTATTGGTCAATACTCATTGGAGTGGTCGAAAAGTAATGACTAATGACGCAATGACCAATGACTTTTATAAGTCGCTTAGTAAATCCAGCTTTTTATGATTATACTCTTCCTGCGAGATCAATCCGTTGTCAAACAGCATTCTTAATTTTTTAAGTTTTTCTGTAAGCTCATCAGGTTTTGGAGCTGCAGGTGCAGGTTCGGGAACATGCACCGGTTCCGACTCAGGAGTTGCTAAAACCGGGGTAACCGGGTGTTGCGATGCTAAACGCGATGCGTTTTCAAACTGGATAGCTCCTGATTCGGCGCGTTTATCTTCCAAATCGCGTAAGCGGCGGGCTTCGCGTTCTGATTCTTTGCGTTCCTGTGCATATTGGTATAATTTACGGGCCTGTACTTTAGGCAGGTAATCAACCCCCATTTCGGCGCCGTTGGTAGTTTTTACGCTGAATATAGCGCCAATGATCTCTTCTTTGGTATAAACGTCGACAATATCTTTCCAAACAAAGTCAACAAATTTTATAGTTAACCCCAGGTTGGCGGGTGTGAAAAATAAAATCCGTTTGTTGGTTAAGGCAACACAGTCAGGAAACAGGTTTACTATTGGTTTTTTTTGAACCGCAATATATAATATTTCTTCGCCGGTTGTAAGCAGGTCGGCAAGGCGCACGTATATTTTTTCAACTGCTTTCGGATCCTGTTCTTCGTTCAAAAATTTCTCGATCATGACTATACTTTATTAGTACGGTGCAAAAATAATAATATTATGTTAGTAGCAAGTTAAGTTTTAAGCAATCAGCAAATTACAGCCCCTGATATCGGAGTTATCGAACCGACCTAAAACCTCAAATGACCCACCAGGATGCACCTTGCCAAGATCCTGTGTAGCCATAAAAGAGCATGAATTGACATTTGCCAGGTCAATAACATTTATTCCCCCTGCTTTGTTGTTCTGCAGAAGATCCAATGGATCATTGGTATCCCGGGTAATGATCTTCATCCATGGCGGGCAATTAAAAATACCAGCGCCCCTTGAATAAGCCTGCGAAAGCAATTCCGTCATCCCATATTCTGAATGAATGGCATTGACACCAAAGCCACCGCATAGTTGCTGATGCAGCTCCTCGCGGATCATTTCTTTGCGGCGACCCTTCATTCCCCCGGTTTCCATCACTGTCAATTGCGGAAAGTTTACGGTATGCTGTTCCACAAAATCAAGCAATGCAAAGGTGACTCCTATTAGCAGGGTCGGTTTTTGTGCTTCCTGTTGTTTTTTAAGCTGATGGAACAGTTCATCATGATTGTATAAATAAAAGCCGCTGTCCGGATTTTTAGATTGTTTGATCAGGTCATCGGCCATGTAAATAAGCGATGATCCTTCGCGTTCCAGGTAGGAGGGTAATAAGGCAAGGATGGTATAATCCTCAATATCACCATAAAATAATTTGAAAGCAGCCCGGAAACTTTCGGTATACCAGCTTACATCAGTTACAAAATGGCTGCTGGTAGTGATACCTGTGGTGCCCGAGCTGGTAAAAGTAACTTCTGCGGGCATATTTGTACTAAGTACCGCGTGCGATTTAAAAAATTCAATCGGCAGAAATGGAATTTGATGGATGGCTTCCACCTTTTCAGGGACAATATTCAGACCAGAGATAAAATCATGATAAACCTTGCAGCTTTCGGCCTGGTGCCTGAAGATCTGTAAAGCAATATCATTAAACTGTTGCTCATTGGTTATTGAAAATACCTGCTGCTTATCCATCACTACAAAGATAGTGATTTGAAGATTTGAGAATTTGGCGATTTGAAAATGAAATAAGTCAGCAAGTTTCGGGTTGATGTGTGGTTTTGTTATTCGGAGCTTTGGTTTATTAAATTTTTATAAGATGAACAAGTTTAAAATTGTACCGGTTTCAAAAGCTTATGCACAAAAGATCAGGTTAAAAATGCAGGATGATTTTGGCCACCAGGTTACCAAAAAGATTGCTGTAGGAGCAGGTCCCTGCAGAGTTTCATTAAGCCCTTTAACAAAGGTGTTGATAAACGGATCTTATTAACACACAGTCCTTTTGAAATAGATAATGCTTATAATCAGCCGGGGCCGGTATTTATAAACGGTGCTGAGGTTGAGGAATATGCAGATGTTTACCGCTTTCCACCGGAAATAAAAGCCGACAAAAAAAGTTTTCCATTATCACTTATCGGGTATAATGATGAACAGCAAATGGCGTTTACCCAATTAGTGGGCGATGCGGATGTTGACGAGCTGATTGTTGAAATATTTGAGCAACATGCTGATGTAAAATACCTTCATGCCCGCAATGCCCAAGCCTGCTGCTTTATATGTAAAATTGAAAGGGTTGAATAAAAAAATTGCAGAAATTATACAAACAAGGCACAGCTTTTAAGGTTATTAAATTGACATTTGCTTAATTTTTATAACTATCCACTTAAAAACAACTCATGAAAACTTTAAAAGTACTGATGCTTCCATTTATACTGAGCGTCTTTTTTGTTCTTGGCTCAGCATTTACCGATGGAGGTAAGGAGACCGAACGTGTACACAGTGCTTCAAACGTATTAAGGGACTTTGGAAAAATGAAGGAAAGCATCCCGCACGACCTGATATCCGAATATGAGGGCATTGTTATTATACCTAAATTAATAAACGCTGGTTTTGTTGTGGGTGGTAAACGCGGCAGGGGTGTTGCTATGATAAAACTGGATGACGGAAAATGGAGCGATCCCGTTTTTGTTACATTAACAGGTGGTAGCATAGGAGCCCAAATTGGGGTACAATCTGTCGACCTGGTTTTGGTGTTCCGCCATAAGGGGGTGCTTACAAAGGTTAAGAATAACGATTTTACCATTGGGGGTGATGCTTCGGCATCAGCTGGCCCGGTAGGCAGGAGCACATCGGCTAATACCGATTACAAGCTGGATGCCGAAATTTATTCCTACTCACGCAGTCGCGGTTTATTTGCAGGGGTGAGTATCAATGGGTCAAACCTGGCAATTGATAAAACTGCCAATGCCAATTTTTATGGTAACGATTTAAGCTCAAAAGAAATTTTTGATATGGACAAAAACGATTCAGAAGCTGTAAAAACGCTGAAGGCATCGTTAGCAGCATTATAAGCTGAAAGCGCAAAGCATAAAGGCGAAAGCGTTATAAAAAACGGGCCCCGGGTGATTTATCGGGGCTTTGTTATTTTATATTTATTTTGGCAAAGGCCCTTTTTAATAATACACCTGATAGTGCCGACATTCCTCCAACAAGGCCGCCAATTAATGCGGTTATCAGCAATAACAGGATCCAGTTTGGGAGCTGGAAAAGTGTGGCTACATGCTTTGCCAGTATATTATCATTTGGTACGGTTTTAAAAAGCGCCAGTATGGTCCATACAATAAACACGCCCCCAAATCCTGACCAAAACGATTTTGCCGGTGTTTTGCCAATAAATAATGCAGGCAAAAAAGCAGCTATTGCCACCACCCACCAGGGTAAAAAATACCCGCTGCCAAAAGTTAATATCAATATGATGAAAAATAGCATAATGTTGTTTTGTTTTTTAACTAATCTCTAATCTCCAGCCTCTAATCTCTATTTCCTCCCCAATGTTAGCGTCGATTTTATCCGCCCTGAATTTTCATTAGCCGAATTTAAAAACAGCAATTCATTCAGTTTGCCATCTTTCCAGGTATTAAACATATCCTGGTAATAAAAGCTGCCCGGATTGCCCGACTCGCCGCCCGGGAAAACACCATACCCCTTTACCGTTGGCCCCATTTGTACCACCATGCGCCATGACGGGCCGTTATTATTGCGCAGGGCATTGATAACCCCGCCGGTGCCGCCCGCCGGGAACAGCCCTGTACCAAAGCCCGGCAAATTGGCCATATGATTTATAAAAGTTTCCTTTACAACGCCCCATTGCCATTTATCGCCCGGTTTACCGTGCTTGCGCACCAGGGCATCAATAGTGTTGTAAAATGCACGGTTAATTATATCGGCACAACTTTCATGTACCGGGGTGTGCACATTATCAAACCATTTTGAACCAGGTTCAGTTAGCAAGAGCTTTTCGGTACGGTCGTAAGATGGAAATTTGAGGTATGTTCCTTTCACTTCAAATTCATCATTCCAAACCAAATTATAAAAATTACGCCACCAATTGCTAAAAATACTGGCGCCTAAGGAATTTGCTGCATAATGCTTATCCCACTGTTTTATGATCTCAAATGCCTTTGCCTGGTCGTCGCTCAACTTTGTTGGGTCTATGTATTTTAGCATGGTGGGCAAAACATCCTGTGCCAGGATGCTGTAGTTGTCGCTTTGCATTAGCCGCATACTGTCTACGGTGGCTTTTTGCATTGCTGACAGCCTGTCGTTTATGCGTTTACCGCGATAATATTGCTCATACCGCCAGTTGATGTAGTACGGATAAGCAGGATCAGTTGATGATTGGTTGGCCGAGCTTACAAACCCTCTTGGCGGATTTTTAACCGTAGGGTTCTGCTCTGCCGGGATCCAGCCGTGCCAGTCGTTTGCCGGGTCGCTGCCATCCATTATGTATTTGCCCTGCTCCTTAAATTTCAAGGGGAACTTTCCGTTGGGGGTAATGGCAATATCATTATCGTTACTTGCAAAAATGAAGTTTTGCGCTGGTGCTGTAAAATGGGTAATGGCTTCGCGGTAATCGACGTAGTTCTTTCCGCGGTTTAAGTTGTAGAAGCACAAAAACTCGTTCGACTCATCGTGCGCGATCCACCTCAAAGCATCGCCAACAGGGATGTTATCAAGGCCATCTTTAGGCTTTTTAGTTGCAGTTTCGTAAACTACGGGGCCATGATGGGTATAAAGCACGGTATCAGTTTCCGGCTGTTCGCCAAGGATGTTAATTACTTCGATACGTTTTCTAACCGGGTTCCATTGGTTTTTATACCAGTATTCGTTTTTTGTTTTATCCTTGAATTTTACCTGGTACCAGTCGAGCACGTCGGCATCAACATTGGTAACGCCCCAGCTTATTTTTTGATTATAACCTATAATTACACAAGGCGCTCCTGGCAAAGACACGCCGTTTACGTTTACCGTTGGCGATGAAAGTTGAATTTGATACCAGATAGCCGGGAAAGTTAAATCCAAATGCGGATCATTAGCCAGGATAGGGTAACCAGTAGCTGATTTGTTGCCGGCAATTACCCAGTTATTACTGCCAATGCCAGCCACTTTTTCACGGGGCTTTATGTTTTCGGTCATTTGCGCGAGGTAACTGGCAGATGGCCTGGGGATAGGCAATGGTTTAAAATCCCATTTTGTACCTGCCGGAATTATCGGATCTTCATGAAAAGGATAATCAGGAAAAAGATCGTTTACAGCCTTTGGGCCGAAAAGCCGCAGGTTATTGGTCATGGCAAACTGATCTGACCCGCCGGCCAGCGTTTCTGACATCAGCTTTAATAAAAATATACAGTTAATAGGTTTCCATTCTTCGGGGGCATAGTTCAATAGCTTAAATTCAAGGGGATAATCCTTTGGTGCAAGCCCGTGGATATAGCTGTTTACTCCTTCGGTGTAAGCGGTTACCATTGTTTTGGTTTGCGGATTGGCCATAATGCCCTTAAGCCCGTTTTCGGCACCGTAAACCATGCCCATGCGGCGGTGATAACGGTCGATATCCAAAGCCTTCGGACCTACAACTTCAGCCAGCCTGCCGGCAGCACTGCGGGTTTGAATGTCCATTTGCCACAGGCGGTCGCGGGCGGTGACGTAGCCCTGGGCATAGTAAAGGTCATGGTCATTTTTGGCGAAAACATGCGGGATCCGGTTCTCGTCATAGCGGATGATCACCTCATCCTGCAGGCCGGTAAGCTTTAACTTTTCAGCTGGGAGGATATTTTTGCTTTCGGCATTTTGCCAGAAACCGGTTGACGGGTTTAGGAACACACCTACTGCTGGTACATCGCCAAACTTTGTTTCTAAGGCCCAAATCAAAAATGCGGTAACTAATATGGATAGGATAGCTTTAACAAACTTCATGCGGGGTAAGTTTATTGAGGCAAGATAGGTAAAAGGGAGGGATTTCAGAAAGGGAAATTATAATGATTTTCTTGTCAAAAACACGCTGTTCCGCGAAACGCGGTTAACAAGCGGAACAAAAATTGGCCATGTGGAACAAAAAAGAACGATTTGGGACGACTGGAACAAGTGGAACAGGCCTTGAAAAAGTTGGCAGTTTTGAGTGGACAGTGGGCAGTAAGGTATAAATGCTTTAAAAGTTTCATCCTGCTTGTTTTGATTCTTCCGAACACCATAGAGACAACGATCCAACATGGATGGTTTACACTTAGCGTGTAGGGCGCTGAATCAGGCATGATGTATCTTTTATATGCTACTTTGAAAATTTCCCCGCCCTCCCTTGTGCAGCACAGCAAAGGGAGGGCAGGTCCATCCACTGGCTAGCGGAGTCGACCGGGTGGTAAATATGCGCGCGATATTCACGCCCATGCCTTCCCGCCAGCGCATGTAGGTAACCTGTCGCGTGTTTTTACCCCATCCTCCTCCTTCCCCTAAATTTAGGGGAAGGTATCGCACCGGCCATGCTTTTTTTGATCCTCCCGGACAGCTGGCGGGCAATTTCAATAGATTAGAGCATTTTCTTTCCTCCTTGTGCGCAAGCAAAGGGAGGGCAGGTCCATCCGCTGGCTAGCGGAGTCGGCCGGGTGGGTAAATATGCGCGCGATATTCACGCCAATGCCTTCACGCCAGCGCATGTAGGTAACCTGTAGCGCGTTTTTACCCCATCCTCCTTCTTCCCCTAAATTTAGGGGAAGGTATCGCACCGGCCATGCTTTTTTTGATCCTCCCGGACAGCTGGCGGACAATTTCAATAGGTTAGAGCATTTTCTTCCCTCCTTGTGCGCAAGCAAAGGGAGGGCAGGTCCATCCGCTGGCTAGCGGAGTCGACCGGGTGGGTAAATATGCGCGCGATATTCACGCCAATGCCTTCACGCCAATGCACGCGTAACATACTCACCCCCACAACAACAACATTTATAGCATTTTGATGTTATCCTGTTAATCTGAATGTTTCTGTTATGGCAAAAGCACATCCGTCAAAGGCTGAATTAAAAAAACAGCCGGAAGACCCGCAGCTTAAATCGGCGCTTGATTTTACCAAGACCGGCCCTGATAAATTTGCTGTTTTCCTGGTAGAAATGTTGGGCAGCATAAAATTCCTGTTATTATGTATCCTGATTTTCGTAATGTGGATCTGCTGGAACTTAAATTTCTTTTACCCCTTAAAACCATTTGACCCCTTCCCTTTTCCTATATTGGAACTGGCGGTATCCATGTTTGCTATAATTCTTTCTGTTTCGGTGATCATAAACCAGAACCGCCAGGGCCGGATTGAAAAGATCAGGCAGCAGGTAGAGTTTGAAATAAATGTAAGGGCAGAGGACGAGGTAACCAAAATGCTCAACATGCTGCACGAGATCCACCGGAAACTTGGCCTCAGTAGTAAAACCGACAGGGAATTGGAAGAAATGAAGGCACCAACAGACATCAAGCAAATTCACCAGACTTTGGATGATGAGAACGGAAAGGAAAAGAAAAAATGATGAAAATCATTTATCCAAAAAATCCGGCGGATACACTTTTTGCCCAGATCTTTCGGCTAATGCCTGCAGCTCTTTTATCGACTCCGCATCCATTTCGGGCGGCGGCAAAAAAGCGCCGGTTGCAACGGGCCTGCCTATTTCCATAAACATTTCTTCCAGGCCCGAGGGTACAACTGTGCATAGTAAATGGGCCATTGTATCCGTTTTGTTTTTAAAACAGTGCACAATGCCGCCTTTGGGAATGCTGACAAACGAGCCCTGTTGAGCGGTGTAAGTCCCCGCTTCACTCTTGAATTCAATTTTACCCTCAATTACATAAAATGATTCCTCGAAATCAGCATGCGAATGCGGGCCGGGACCGCCATTAGGTGGGATCAGCATATCAATGGTGGCAAATGCGCCATCAGTTTCTTTACCCGAAATCAAAATGCGGTAAGTATCGCCAACAACCGACAAGCTTTGTCCGTTTTGGCTGTCAATAGTTAAGGGAGCTGCTTTTAATTTTTCTATAATATGTATGATAGATGTAAGCGAGGGCAAATTTCGGGCCAGTAGTTGGGGAAGGGGCGGGGAGGAATGGTGGAATGTGAGGTTACTGTGAGGGGGAAGAGAGCAGTCGCTTTTTTATTAAGAAACTTTTTTTGAAAAAAGTTTCTTAATATGATTAATTTTCTAACTTTAAAAAAATAATCCTAACCTTTCACCCAAGTACCTAAATTCATGTCACCAATTAAAAGATTTATTTCCAATCTTCTTGAACCAAAAACCAATGGACCCGAAGTAGCTGCACTACTGGCTACGTTACTCCGGGTAAACGTATCGGCTTCTACACTCAAAAAAGAAATTGAAGAACATCCCGATAGCCCCAGCCTCCTAAGCATCAGCGATGTGCTGAATAATTACGGCATTGAAAACTTGGCCATAAAAACAGATGTCGACAAGCTGTCCGAGATCCCGCTTCCATGCATTACACAGATACAGGCAACAGAAGCCGACTTCAAGTATTTTACCGTAGTGAAGGAGATAACCGATAGTCATGTGCAGTTTTTCGATTCAGAAAAGCGTCGGTGGGCATCCATTGCCAAAGATGATTTTGCAAGCAGGTTTTCGGGAATTGTGTTACTGGCCCAAGCCGGAGAAAAGGCAGGCGAAAAGGATTATGTACAAAAAATAAAGGCAGAAAAAAGGGCACGCCTGGGGCAATATATTCTAACCTTATGTTTACCGGTACTGTTATGTGCTGCCGGGGTACTAGCGTTTACACAAGTTGGCAATGGCGCCTTGCTGCCTTTCCTGTTTTCAGTCTTTACGCTGGCGGGCTGCGCCATAAGCACCTTGTTACTGTGGTACGAGATTGATCAGCACAACCCGGCCTTGCAGCAAATATGCAGTTCCGGCACAAAGGTAAACTGCGGTGCCGTGCTGCAATCAGACGCGGCTAAAATTGCAGGCATCAGTTGGAGTGCTGTTGGGTTCAGCTATTTTATGGGGTTGTTATTGCTGCTGCTGTTTTTGGGACTAGCCAACCCGGTAGCGCTATTTACCGCAAGTTGGCTCAACACACTGGCGCTCCCTTATATTGTTTTTTCCATTTATTACCAATGGCGCATTGTCAAACAATGGTGCGTGTTGTGTCTCGGCGTGCAGGGGCTGCTTGCGTTGCAATTTGCAACTGCACTTATTGGCGGCTGGCACAGTATCATGCCTTTCAGCACACTGTTTACGCCAATAATATTTTTGCAACCCCTTGTGGCTTTTGCCGTACCCTTTATTGCAAGCGCCATACTATTGCCTTTCCTGCAAAAGGCCAAAGACAGTAAAGAACTTACCATCAAACTGCAAAAACTGAAGCATAACCGGCAGGTATTTGAAGCCCTGCTGCCAAAGCAGAAGGAAGTAACCGAAATTCCGGTAGGTTTGGGCATAACCCTGGGCAACCCCAATGCTGCCTATAAGCTGATCAAGGTGTGCAATCCCTATTGTGGCCCCTGCGCAAAGGCGCACCAACCCATGGAGGACTTGTTGGACAACAACCCCGACGTGCAGGTGCAGATATTATTTGTTGCGACCAATGACGAACACGATAATAGAACCCCGCCGGTACGACACTTGCTGGCCATTGCCGAAAAGGGCAACGACAGCATCACCAAGCACGCGCTGGATGACTGGTATTCCGCGGAAAAGAAGGACTACGGACAGTTTGCGGGCAAGTACCCGATGAACGGCGAACTGAACGGCCAAGCCGCTAAGATAGCAGAAATGAAGGCATGGTGCGACAGAACAAAAATAGAATTTACCCCGACATTCTTTGTCGCCCTTGCCAATGATGAAAGCAATGGACAAGCAACATATTATCAATTACCCGAAATGTACAGCGTAAATGATCTAAAGTACTTTTTCTCCGTGTAGAAAAACGCAAGTGCCAGGAATTTCCCCGGACTGTAAAATAAGGAGGTAACGCAAAAGACATCATGTAATCATTTAACGAAGCCACATGCTGCGAGGCTGAAATTCATGCAGCTAATTATTATTTAAAACCATTAAATTTAAAAAAAACTATGAAAGAGTTAAGATTGAAAGCGCTTGCAATAGGCGGTGTTGAAGTACTTACAAGGACGCATATGAAAAATGTATTCGGCGGAAGCGCCCCTAATCCCGGTGGGCAATGCGCTAACAGCGATGGTACCTGCAAAAGTGGCAGCTGTACACTGAAAGGTGGAGCCTGTGATGGTAAGGAGGGCACGTGCGGAGGTACTACAAATTGTACGTGTGGTGGGGGTTGTTAGTAAATAATTATGCAATTTATAACGACTGCAGCGTACCGTTAGCGTATGCTGCAGTCATTAAGGGTGTATTTAAAAACTAAGGAAATATTTTCCTCCCCGTTTTTTCCACTGTCTCCAAGACTCATATTCATTCAACTAATTATTATTTTATATTACTAAATTTATAAATTATGAAAGAGTTAAGATTAAAAGCACTTGCCATAGGTGGTGCAGAAGTGCTTACAAGAGCGTATATGAAAAATGTATTGGGCGGAAACGCCCCTGACCCCGGCGGGCATTGCACTGACCCTAGTGGAGGTTGTGGTACTGGCTCTTGTAAACTAGCAGGTGGCCCCTGTGACGGTCAGTCTGGCACATGTGGGGGAGGGCCAGGTGGTACTTGTACATGTGGCGGAGCCTGCTTATAAATAATTATAAAAGCCACAGCGTACGTTACGGCTTTTATAATCCTACTAAAAAATCAAGAAACAATTTGCCTCCCGTTTTTTTCTTAAATTCCTATCTTTCAATACATAAAAACCACCCTATGCCTATGACATCGGTAGGTTTCTTACATGCGGAGGCTGATTAGCCCAAGCAGATGCAGTTGAAAGATACGGCAAAGCATTAGATGTATTTATGAAACTAAAAATTCAATTATTGTTGTTATTGTGTACGATCAGTCTTACCGTCATTGCACAAAAAGACACATCTACTGCCTTTCACAATGTTCAAAAAGACTCATCCGCTAAAGTTGATAGTATAAAAAAAGATACGTCGGCCACTCGTAAATTAGGTGATCTCGCTCCGCAATTGCGGGTAAGGGGCTGGATTAAAGGCACACCCGTTACAGATTATGAAAAAGGCAAGGTATATGTAGTAGAATTTTGGGCAACCTGGTGCGCTCCCTGCATTGCGTCAATGCCCCATCTTTCAGCTTTAGCCCGCAAATACAACGGTAAGGTTACGTTTTCGGCCATCGACGTATTTGAGACGCATGAAAGCAAAACTATTTCCATGGAGCGGCTTAAGGCTTTTGTTGACGGGATGGGTCGTAAAATGGATTTTAACATTGCTGCGGAAGATACTAATTTTACAGTGCGTGATTGGTTTGATGCTTACAATTTTGAACATGTTATCCCCACTACTTTTGTGGTGGATGGGCAGGGACAGGTAGCCTGGATTGGGCACCCGATTCATCTTGATACTGTTTTAGAGAAGGTATTGAACAATACGTGGGATGTAAAAGGAGCATCGGTTCGAAGGACTAATGATGACTATTTGAATAGTTTGGATACAACAGTGATTTCCAAGGTGTGCCGTTATCAGGGAAAGTATTCCGACCTGAATGATCTGGGTTTTCCTGATTCCACCCTGATGGTGATCAATGAAATGGTTAAACAGGAGCCAAAGCTAAAATACACGCCCTGGATGGTACATTATACCTTTACTGCGTTACTCAGAACCGATCCCCACAAGGCTTATGAGTTCGGCAAGCAGGCGATGGCGTCTTCTTATGGATGGTACGCTAATGGAAGAATTATCGATGCTATCCGGGACGATATGCGCAAACTAAGCACGCCGAAAGAAATCTACCTGTTAGGCGCGGAATGTCACCAGGCTAAAATAGATCGGTCGCCGCCTTATTTACCAATTGGTGATATGGCAAAACAATACCACGAAATGGCAGAGTGGTATAGAAGAGGGGGTGATAAATTAAAGGCGATAGCAGCTGAAAAAAAAGCTATTAAACTGTGGGAAAAGGAACTCAAAAATAGTTCTAATTAAATTGTAAATGATTCCCGCCCGAGTGTCCACGCTTGAATGAAAAAGATTTAAGCGTCCACGCTTAAATTAATTCGCTGAGTTATCGTGAGCGTAGACGCTCAAAATTATAATTGTTCAAGCGTTGGACACATGAACGGGCGATGGCGGTGTGGCGGTGCTCACTGTCAGTGTCCCGGTCGCCTATGCATCTCTGAAACTGTATGATGCACCTGTTCGTAAATGGTTTAAAAAGCGCTTCCTGATGTAAAAAGCCTGATAGGTACGAACTTTACAGGGGGAATATTTATAGTTTTGTTATAACTAATAATAGCTCACCTTTAATTTTATGCGAAAATTAACCCTTTGCTGTGCTTATTCTTTTTTAGCATTCACTTTTTCGACCGGTTTATCAAGTTGCAACGGCAATAAAATCACTGAAAATAAAAGCGATACACTTCACAAAGCTAATTTAAAACTTCCGCCAGGTTTTTCTGCTGCAATTGTGGCTGATTCCCTTGGGGCATTGAGGCACCTGGCTGTTACTAAGCAGGGCGATATCTATGTAAAGTTAAATACGCTGAAGGACGGAAAGGGGATCTACTTCCTTACTGATACTAATCATGACGGCATAATAGATAAAAGGATAGGTTTTGCAGATTATCCGGGCACGGGGATCCTGATCAAAAACGATGAGCTTTATGCATCGTCCAATAGCGGGGTGTTTAAATATAAACTAAACGACAAGGGCATGGTGACCGATACGGGAAAGCCAGAAACCATTGTTAAAGGGCTGGTAGAAAAAAAACGTGACAATTCCAAGTCGTTAGCTATTGACGATCAGGGCAATTTGTATGTAACTATTGGGTCTTATAATGAAATTTGCCGTGAGCCCAACTCGGGCAAGGGGATGCCGGGTTGCCCGCTTTTGGACTCTGTAGGCGGAGTATGGCAGTTTAAAACAAATAAAACTGACCAAAGCTATGGAGATGCGGTACACTATGCACGCGGGCTTAAGAATGTGGTGGGCTTAAACTGGAATAGCAATACAAAGTCCCTGTTTGTTATGCAGCACGGCAGAGGGCCGTTTGATGACAAGTTTCCGCAGTATTATACGCCTAAACAAAGTGCGGAACTGCCTGCCGAAACCATGTACGAACTGCACCAGGGCGCAGATGCAGGCTGGCCGTTTGTGTACTACGACCAGTTTAAGAAAAAGAAAATGCTTTCGCCCGAATACGGCGGGGATGGTAAAAAGACGGTTGAAGGTAAATACCTTGACCCCATCGCTGCTTTCCCGGCACATTTAGCTCCAAACGACCTGTTGTTTTATACCGGCACTATGTTCCCTGAAAAATACCGGAACGGGGCATTTATTGTTTTCCATAACCAATCGGTGCCGTTGAAAAAAGGATTCCTGGTGGCGTTTGTGCCTTTCAAAAACGGCAAGCCATCAGGCGACTGGGAGATTTTTGCAGATAACTTTGCCGGTATAGATCTGAGCAAACCAAAGGGGCCGATCCAATACCGTCCGATGGGTTTAGCCCAGGGACCTGATGGTTCTTTGTATGTTTCGGATGATTTGAAGGGGAGCATTTTTAGGATAAGTTATTCAGGCAAGAAATAAGTAACCCGCCCGAAATCAATTTATTCCGTCCCCGCAGGGTCTCTCATAGAGGACCCTGCGATGTATGAAGCCTAAGAGAACCATAAACCTGTGGCAATATCAACCCCAAAAGTCCCTGTAATCGGTAATAGTTACAAACGGATGCGGTTTGTCATCGTGATAAAAAGCAGCGCTGCTATGGGGATAATCTGTAAATTCTGCACAAAGGCTCCACTTGCCGTTAACGGGATTGTGATGAATGTAATCCAGTTTTTGGTGAAGGAAAGGAAGCGTATAAACCGGCTTCGCATCAAACGAAGGCTCAAATACTTTTCCGTCCCCGCAGGGTCTCTCATAGAGGACCCTGCGATGTATGAAGCCTAAGGGAACCATAATCCCTGCGGCAAAATCACCCCCAAAACTCCCTGTAATCGGTAATAGTTACAAAAGGATGCGGTTTATCATCGTGATAAAAAGCTGCGCTGCTATGGGGATAATCTGTAAATTCTGTGCAAAGGTTCCATTTGCCGCTAACGGGATTGTGATGAATGTAGTCCAGCTTTTGATGAAGGAAAGGGAGCGTATAAACCGGCTTTGCGTCAAACGACGGCTGAAATGCTTTATGCTTCCGTCCCCGCAGGGTCTCTCATAGAGGACCCTGCGATGTATGAAGCCTAAGGGAACCATAATCCCTGTGGCAAAATCACCCCCAAAACTCCCTGTAATTGGTAATAGTTACAAACGGATGCGATTTATCATCGTGATAAAAAGCAGCGCTGCTATGGGGATAATCTGTAAATTCTGCACAAAGGTTCCATTTGCCACTAACGGGATTGTGATGAATATAATCCAATTTTTGGTGAAGGAAAGGAAGCGTGTAAACCGGCTTCGCATCAAACGAAGGCTCAAATACTTTGTGCTTTTGACCTTTCACTAATTCTTTATCAGAACATGCTGCAGAGAGCTGATTTAATATTTTGTGCTGACCGATGTTTGTCAATTGCTCAACCAGGTTATATGCCATAAAACGTTTGCCGTTGGCCATTATCGTATTCAGGTTTTTAACCGACTCCGGTAATTGTAATACGGCATGTACATGATTTGGCATTATCACAAATGCCAGGGTTTTGATCTGATGTTTTTGGTCGATAATGTTTAGCCAGTTATACACCAGGTGATACGAATTGGTTATTTCAAACAGGGAGATCCATTCAAAACAGGTAAAGGTTATAAACCAGGTTTTTTCGTTTAGGTTGTGCCGGGTTCTGATCATGCGTAAATATAGGAATTGTTGCATTATATTGAAACAGGCCATCTGGTGATTGGATGGCAGGTTATTACACACCATTGGCGCCACACATCGCAGGGTCCGCGATGCAAGACCCTGCGGAGACGGAAAATATTGTCACCAGGTGATTAGACGGCGGGTTATTACATACCATTGGCGCGATACATCGCAGGGTCCGCGATGCGAGACCCTGCGGAGACGGAAATTAATCGCTGAGTTATCGTGAGCGTGGACGCTCACACTATAATCGTTCAAGTGTGGACACTTGAACGGGCGATGGGGCCACAATGTCAACTACAGACGCTATCCCCATCCCATCAACTCTGTTTCTCCGGAATTTTAAAACCAAGGTAAGTCCCGGCCGTTATTCCCTGCATGGTCAGTAACGTTGCCGAAAAATCGGGCATAGTCAGCGTTGCCCAGGCGGTATATACAAAAACAAACCCCAATACCGTCGTAAAAACAACCATTTGCAGCCGGTGAAAGCTGACGCCGTTTTCGTCGGTAAGTATATCATTAATAAAATTATCTTTACCAGTCTTCAGGCCATCTATCAGGTTGTTGATGTTTGATGTCAGCTGGCAATCCAGGAAATTATTGTACCCGATCTTTGCCTCTATTCCGGCAGCCGGTAGCGCTGCCTTCAACAAATCCGTCGCTTGTCTTAGCTCCGCCTGCTGTGCCTGTAAATCCTGGACCTGCTTTATCGTCTTATCTGCCTTGTTATTGTTAATGCTCACTGCGCTAAGCCCGGTGCCGGCGCCTATGCCAATCAGCACCAGGATCCCCGAGGTTATCAGCTCGTAATTGTCAGTTATCAGCCAGATAAAAATATAGGAAGCCAAAATGATAGAAAACCAAAAGGCCATCTGCACCTTCCCAAGGCTGTACGGTGCATTGCCGGCAGCTAAGCCCGGAATGCCCAGCGGTGTCAGGTCCGCAGGCGTATCACGAAGCATCGGTGTCGTTTTTGCATATCTCAACAGTACCCCCAAATAAATGAGCAGCACCACTATACATCCCCAAAACCAACCCCGGTCGATGCGCACAAGCTGAAAAGAATTAATTTTGGTTGCCTGGGCGCTTTGTCCGGTTAGGCCTATACTGATACTCAGCGGCAGATTGAAAAACTGGTTGTCGAACTCGGGATAACCGAGCAGCATGTTCCATGTTTTATTATTCGCAGCGGTGCGCTGAAGCAAAAATTTAAGCTCGGCGCCATCTCCGTGCAAATACCAGCCAACCGGAACCGATCCTTCAATTTCAATGCTATTGATAAAAAGCCTGACTTGCTTTATAGCGTTTTGTGTGGTCAGCAGGCCGTTTATGTGCGCAACATCAACAACAAGGATATCGCTTATTGCGGCAGATTTTTCTTTTTTGTTACCATCCAGGTAAGCATCAATCACGGTATCAGGTTTTAGTGCAGGCGTTTGTGCCCTCAAATTTAAACCGAACAGCAGCAGAATGGGGATAAGGATCAGTTTTTTCACAACAAGGTTTATTTGAAATAAATCTAGCTAAATTGTTCTAAAAAACAAGCGTTCGGGGATTTTGCCAAATTTTTCCGGATAATTTATCGATCACAGCGCTTTCCTGTATTTTCCGCTTACCGTCTCCGCAGGGTCTCTATGAGAGACCCTGCGGGGACGAAAGTCGAAAGTCCGAAGTTAAAGCGGAAATTGCGGATGAATGCCTCAATATCACATCACAGCAAGGAACAAAGCTGCGTTTGGCCGGGAAAGGGCATCAAATTTCGCACTTATACAATTTGTTATACAAGCTTACCTGTAGAATTCATTATTTACCAGATTTAATAGATATTGGTTTTAAATAGTAATTTACAAGGTCATCATTTAATTAATAAGAAATATTTTAGACCCATTACTTATGCTTTTACAGACACAATTACATGCACAAAGCGTTCTGCCGGATCAGAAGCTTTTGCATTTGGCAGTGTCAGAAAAAATGGTTCTACTTATCGGTATACATTGTTCTTAATGAATTTTGTGGACTAATTTGAACTTATTTTTACCTAAGCATAGTCGGGATTAGATCAAAACTATTTTTACCAGCAGATGAGCAAAATTGAAATAAAAAGCCTTACCGGCATAAGAGGTATAGCAGCATTATATGTAATTATGTTTCATTGGTACAACCATTTATCTCAAAAACAGACGGTTTTTTCTTCTTCACAGATGGATCAATTATTTACTAACTTCCTTAAGCATGGATATTTATCTGTAGATCTGTTTTTCGCATTGAGTGGCTTTGTATTATGTGTAGCATCGTATAATCTATTTTCAGAACAAATAGCTGTTCAGGATTACAAAAAATTTATTTATAAAAGATTTTTCAGACTGTTTCCTGTATATATATGTTTAACCTTATTGTATTACGTAGTGTTTGGCGGATCAAAAGTAATTGATCTTTTAATAAATCTTACCTTGTTTCAGGGCATAGTTCCTTCTCACAGCGGCTCAATCATTCCACCCGGATGGTCTCTGACAAATGAATGGGTTGTATGTTTTGTCTTTCCGTTTCTTCTTTTCTATGGCTTGAAGATCAAACGAAAAGTTTGGCTGCTGGTTATCATAGCGCTGTTGCTTTTATTGCTGATAAGTATAGTGCGGGGGTATGCAATAAACTGGGGCAGTTATAGTTTTTTCAAAAAAATTAATGGCTTTTATCCAATTGTTGGTTATACCCGCGGCCCTGCAAGCTTATTAAGAACAATAGCCGCTTTCCTGCTGGGCATATTTGCTTTTATTATTTACAGGTTTCAAAATAAAGGATCTTACCTTAAATATTTAAAATATTTGATCATACCGTCATTTGCTTTGCTTTTTATTAGTAATTCCGATATTCTGATCATTCTTTTACTGCCGGTTCTTATTCTTTATATAACACAGGCTAACTTTTTAAATAGATTTTTATCCTCAAAGCCGGTTCATTTTGCAGGGCTAATTTCTTATTCCTTGTATTTAAATCATTTTTTATTTATAAATACATATGATAGTGTGTTAGCATTTGTGAAAATAAATAATGATTTATTTAGCTTGTCGTATATATTGGTTTCAACATTTATATTTAGCACAGTTACCTATTATGTTATAGAAAAACCAGGGATTGCACTTTATAAATATAGATTAAAATACAAAGCAGTAAATAATAAAAACTTGCCTCATGAAAAAAACGGCGCTCCTGTTAACCCGGAAACTTTGCAGGAGACGATATTAACCAGCCGCAATACTAAAGAGTGAACTTTTACGTGCAGCTTGGTGTTCAGGAGGGTACAACGATTATAACCGGAGGGTTTGGTAAACCGGTGGGTGTCTGATGTAAAAAAGGATAGTACTTTAAGCCAACCGTTTTGCCGGTGTAAATAATTACAACAGTATCTTATGTCAACTCCTTGTCTTATTTCGCCAACAATACAACCATTACGATTAAAATTTATTAACTTAACAACAAATGGTTTTTATTTTAAATTAAATATTAATGGCGCTCAAAACCCCAAGTCCGGCAACGGCACTTAAAAAACAAAATTTCGTAAATCGATTTGAAGAGATCGTAAAAGATAATGAGAAATTGAAAGATAACTATAAGATTCAATTTTTTGATACTCTTGCAAAAAGCAATTATGTGATAAATGGTCTTAACGGAAAATCTATAAATGTTTTAGAGTCGTTATCATTAGAGGAAAAAGAAGAATATAAGGTTTTAAAAAGTAACTGGCAGGATTGATTCCCCCAGGTGTCCGAACAGCTATTATAGCTACTTCAACAACAGCTTTCGGATAGTACTATGATCGCTGAAATAAAGTGTATTCTCATCTTGCGACAGTACGATGGAGAAAGCATACACATTTGCGCTGGAGCCAACACCATCAACCGCGGTTATGTCATACTTTTGCGGACCAACAAGAAACTGAAGCTTGCCGTTCACAATGCTCTTGATGGTTCCCTTATCTGCAACATATAATATATGGTTGTCTTTTGAACCTGTAAGACTAAAAATATAATTAAACTTTAAATCTTTATAAATTTGGGTAAACACGCCTGATGGTGTTAATTTATAGATGTGGTTATGGTTTATCACCAAATATTTTACACTATTGTAGCCACAGAAAAGATTGGTAATGCTGTAATCGGTTGTATTTCTTTCCGGAAGTGCCAATGAATCCCTTGGCGGATAAAATGCAGATGTGCCTATCCGGCCATTTGTGTCTGTATAAAATTTTTTTAAAGCGGTTGGAACCTCCCATGGACTGTAATCCGGAAAATAATAATGCTCCTGGGTAAACCAAAAAAAGTTACCATAAGGTTCTTTCTCCAGGCCGCTATAAATAACCCTGGAACCTCCGTACGGACTTGGGGGTAAGGGTGTAATTAACGTACCGTCCGGTTTCAGGATCCATATGCTGCGCTCCATGCCCCGGGTAAAAGTCGTGCCCTGGGTAAAAATATTGAGGGTGCCATCAGTTGAAACACGGACATACACCGGCATTGTAAATTGCACTCCATCACTGGTGGCAGGTATGTTAATGGTACTGACAATATTAGGAGGGGTTATTTTACGGATCTTGTTGTTGTGTTCGTCGGCTACATAAATGGTACCGTCCCCGGCAACATCAATTCCAAACGGGTAATAAAACCGGGCCTGGTTACCGGCTCCGTCCTGCAAACCGTTCAGAATAGGGTCTCCCGCTATGGTAACAACCGTTAATGGAAGGTGTGTGCCGCCGGCCAGGTTTGATTTTAAATTTCCAGCCGGAACGTGCAGCTGGTCTTCACTTTTTTTGCAGGATGCAAAGGCAAAAAAAACACTTAATGCCAATACTGATAAGTAATTATACTTTTTCATTGGTTTAGTCTTTTATCGAAGTTACGGCAAACTCCGGGCAGATTTTTAGCCTTTGAAGAAATGTTACTTATTTGTATAAAGTGTGAGCAAGTTCAGCTGCATACTCATATACTCACAATCAATTTTCCGGAAACCCTGCGGCAACTCAAAATCGTTATCGCTAAATTATTCTCTCTTAAAAAAGTGTTGTAGTAAACCCAACGCTCAACGTCAAGTTCCCGTTAGACGATGAATAACGCTTATAAATCAGGTTTGGATAAAAGGCGGGTTCTGCTACCAGCGCAAAATGCTGTGCCAGGTAATATTCAAAACCTCCCGCCAATTTAAAGGCTAATTGTTTTTTGCTTACCTGGTTAATTACGTAGCCCACGGCGCTGCCCGATACCTGGTCGTAATTACGTTGTTCCAGGCCGGTTTGCGCTAAAATATACCAACCTATCCCTTTTATTTTTTTGCGGTAACCAAGACCCGCTATAAAATAATTAACGTGCAGGGTGCCGTTTTGTACATTGGTTTGCTGGTAAAGCCCGGCATCACTTTTATAGTTGCTGCTTACGGCATCATAATTAAAGCGGAAAAACAGGGGCTTATCATCAGGCCGGTATTCTATTGCGGTATTTAATACGAACCCCCGTTTATAATGCTGGTGCTGATCGTAAAGATGGAGGTTAACGCCAACCATTCCCGGAAAGTAAAACCTCGACGTGACACTTTCCGTTTGGGAAAATGCCCTGGCCGTAAAAAACACCAGGAAAATAAACAGGCTGTATTTTCGCACTTTGTTTTATATAAAATCCCTTCCGGGATAAAATTATTTCCGTTCCAGTTTTTGAAAAGGTATTTTTAAAATATTGACAAAACGGGCATTAATTGCCGGATCAGGGTGTGTATCGATGCCGAAACGGGTTTCATTTTCAGATAGCTCCTGGTAGGTGCCAAATAAACGGTCCCAAATGGATAATACATCGCCGTAATTACAATCTGTATAGGGCAGCTGGTAATGGTGGTGCACGTGGTGAAGGTTTGGTGTAATAAATACTGCACCCAGCACCCGGTTTAATTTATGCGGCAAACGGAATTCGGTATGTGCCAGTACATTAAAAAATGATTGAAACACCTGCCTTATCATCAATATTACAATACCCGGACCTAACAGAAAAACCCATAGCATTAAAAAGCAGGTACGGATACAGGTTTCGCCGGGGTGTTCCCTTACCGTTGTTGAAACATCCACCTGCAGGTCACTATGGTGCACTAAATGAAATTTCCATAAAACATCTATTTTATGCATAATAACATGATAAATATATTCGCCCAGGTCAAGCAGCAAAAACAAGCTTATATAATAAACCCACTTATTAAGATGATAGGGAATATAATTTATTAAGCCCCAATGGTTGGTATTTGCCCATTTCATTATAATAATTATAAAGATGGTTAATAAGAGCTGTAAGGGTAATGCGGTAAAAATAAAACCAGCATTTAAAAAGGTATGGGGCAATTTTGTTCTAGGTTTTATTGCTCCTACTAAACATTCAGCCAGCCAAAGGGAAGTAATTACTAAAGCATAAAAAATTACCTGTGACAGATCTTCGTGTTGTAAGATAAAAGTGCGGAAAAGCATGATTCTTTTAATTAGGGATATTAAATTAATATTAAAATTAAATATTAATTCTGTACTAATTTTGAACATCGATGCTTATAACACATTTTATATAATTTTTTTAACAAACGGGTATCTAAATCAAGGATTTGGCACCATATGTAGTAATTAATGGGGATAGACCAATCAGGGTGATCATGGCAGTGTTGATGCCTGTGATGCGTCCGATAAATTAAACTCGGGGGTTGGTTAGACGGGAGCCTTAAAGGAAAAAATGTTATATTATTCTTTACCGGGTCTTTTTTTATCTGCCTTATTTTTGAAAAAATCCCGGGCGCGTTTTAGCCCTGTAGCTATGGCAATTCCTTCTTCAGTGCCCTCTTCCAGCAGGGCATTGGCTATCTCAACCGCTTTTTCCCGCAGCTTAACAGGCTGGTTTTTATAGGATGGTGGGTAATCCCCATTGTACCATGGCATAATTGTTTGTTTTTAGCGATAACAAATAATTGGGGAGGTGGTTTGAGGAAAATTTTCAGTCGGCAGTGTTCAGTTGACAGTAAAATAGATAATAAATGGAATAGGCTTTAAGCAGGTTCCATTATTATTGATGACTCTATTTACTCAGGAGATTTTCCAATCTCTAAACATAAGTCTAAATAATCTTCTACCGCTTCCTTAAATGCCGCTTTAAGCTCTTTTACTGATGTTCCCTCAAAGCTAACCAGATCATTGATGCCAGGTATTTTTCCATAAAACACTTCATCAACAACGCTGAAATTCACCGACGCATAATAGTTGTTGTATTGTAAGATATTATCCATTATATTAATCACTATCTATAAAATCCCTTAATCCAGGTTTACTCCAGCAACAACGCATCCTCATCATCTGTTAAGCTCAATTGGATCACATCACTGCCTGCAATACCTTCAATTGAACCCTGGATGTGGGCAGCATTAAGCAATACTTTTTCCAATTGTTTTTCGCGGGCTTTCCAAAGTTTTTCCATGGCGTCGCGTTCTTTTTGGATGCTCATGCGCATGCTCAAAAAGCCTTCGCGGATAGCTTTCCATTGTTCGCTGAATTCGCTGCTGATCAGGTAATCATACAGCAGGTGCATTTTATCACCCTTATTGTCCTGCGATTTGGCAAGATTGCTGAGCTTAATGATGCCATCCCGTAAAATATAGGCCACAGCCTTTACTTCATCAAATGAGCAGATCCACACCCCATCTTTTTCGCCAAAGCAATCCATGCCTTTGGGGTAGCAATTGGTAACAATCACAGCAACATCAACCCCGATGCCGCGCATATCTTTTTTCAGCTTCTCTATCCAGTCGGGCCCGAAATCTTTAGTACGTTTGCTCTCATAAATAATGCGGCCGCATTCCTGTCCAAACTGGTTGCGCACGGTTTGCACACAGTCCGCCCCGCGTACGCCTTTGCCAACTTCGCTAATGAGATCAAAAGGAAAATTGACACGTAATAAATCTTCCAAAATCAGTTCCTGTACTTCGCCCTGCAATTGCATGGAGCCCTGCTCGGCTTTGCGCTTCATTTCTTCGGCCAGCTTTTTCTGGTCGTCAAGTTGTTTCTCCAGCTCTTTAACCTTTAGCTGGTAATCGGTATCCTTCAGGTTAAACTTTTCGGTTTCCTGTTTGCGGATCTGTTCGGTAAGCTCGTTGCGTTGTTCCTGCAGTTTTCGCTGCAGGGCCAGCTCCAGCTCAGCTTCTCTATCCATCAGGGCTTTTTCCTTCTGTAAAAAGTCCAGTTCCTTTTGGCGGCCCAGCTTTAGCTTTTCATCCTTTTCATTAACGCTGTTTTGCAGCATCAGCACCTGGTTCTCAAAATCGGTGGCTATTGATTTACGCAGACTTTGCTCAACCGTTAGCTGCAATTGCTTTTTTTCTTCGGCAAGGCGCTGCTCATACAGCAGGGCCTGCTGCTTTTCCCTCGTTATAAAATCACTTTCCTTTTTACGGTATTCCTCTTCTTTTTGCTGCGTATACTCCTGCATCTTAACCCGAAGATCCTTTTTATACTCTTCGGCCATCACTTCTTCAATCGGGAATGGAACCCCGCAGTTGGGGCATTTAACTTCTGTAGCCATATTTTTAAATAGAGGTTAAAGATAAGGCGTTTGGGGACGGATTGGAAATGATTTTTGATTTAGTCCATGGTCGATGGTCCATAGTGGGAAAGTCCATAGTCCATAGTCCATGGTCCATAGTAAAAGTTCATAGTGATGATTCATAGTTCATGATGAAAAGAACAATTGCAGCTACATGAACCATTAACTATGATCAATGAGCTAAATTCTACCATGGTCCATCGACCATCGACTATGGACTATGGACTAAACAATGTTCGCCGCATAAACCTTACATCTGCCAAGCCAGCTGCTGAGCCACTGTGCATTATCAGGGGCTAGTCTTACCCTTTCATAATAATTGGCTACCCTTATGCCGTTAAAAGCAGTAACATACAGATCGGGCGGCAGGGAGTTGATACAGGTGCGGGTTAGGTTGCCAATTTGCCCGTCGACCGTTACTGCCTTATGCTGCACCGTATTACAGGCCATTTGTGCCACGCGCGATATGTTGATAAGGCAGGGGTTAACGGCACAATCAAACATGGCATTGGCCACCTGTTGATCGTTAATAGTGCTTAACTGGTACGGGTTCCAGTAATCAGCCTCATAAAATTGCTGTACATTAGCTTGTAATGACTGGTTTGCTGCAAAAATGCCGTTAAGAGTTGATACGCTTGCCCCCGGGTTTTCGGCATTTACCTGGTCGATAATTGCCCAGCCGCTCCAGTTTGGGTTTTGTGAGCGGTCAACGCCCATATAAGTTTCTGCCTCACCTATCCCGGGATTATACCCGCCTTCGGTTTGCATGGTTAGTTGAAATGCCGGTAAAAAATCTGCCATGGTATTAAAGGTTAGCTCCCTAAAGTTAGGCAACTAAAAATTGAAATACAAATGGTTTGTTTTAAGGAGTCCATAGTCCATAGTCGATGGTCCATAGTCCATAGTTGGAATAGAATGTTTGCCATAGTCCATAGTCCACAGTTAGGATAGAATGTTTACTATGGTCCACGGACTATTGACCATGGACTTCTTACCCCTTTTCTACCATGGTCCATAGACTATCGGCCATGGACTTCTTACCCCTTTTCTACCATGGTCCATGGACTATCGACCATGGACTTCTTACCCCTTTTCTGCCATGGTCCATAGACTATCGACCATGGACTTCTTACCCCCTTTTCTACCATGGTCCATGTACTATCGACCATGGACTTCTTACCCCTTTCCTACCATGGTCCATGTACTATCGACCATGGACTTCTTACCCCTTTTCTACCATGGTCCATGGACTATCGACCATGGACTTCTTACCCCTTTTCTACCATGGTCCATGGACTATTGACCATGACTTCTTACCCCTTTTCTGCTATGGTCCATGGACTATTGACCATGGACTTCTTACCCCTTTTCTACCATGGTCCATGGACCATCGACTATGGACTTCTTATCCCTCGTGCAAGCTCAGCGTATTCCCATCCGGGTCTTTAAACGGCAGGAATTTGCCCCAGGGGGTATTGTCAACTTTGCCAACTTCAATCCCTTTGGCGGTAAGCTCTTTAATATCATCTTCAACACTTTCTGTTTTTATAATAAAGCCCTGCATACACCCGGCCGGCATTTTTGGGAACCAGTTTACCAGGGTGATACAGGCATCCTGTCCGGGGAAACCCATCTGGATCCATTGCTGGCCGTTGCCAAATGGGGCCTCGGCAACAACTGCAAACCCCAATTTTTCGTAAAATGCTTTTGCCCTGGCCTGATCTGTAACCGGCATAGAGATAATTTCAATTGTTCTCATATTATAATTTGGTTTAAAGTGAATACATATACGGACTTACTGATTTATCTTTTTTCAGCTCCTGCCTTGCTTCCATATCAAGCGTTACCCAAAATAAGTTCCATTCAATAACGCCTTTTATTGCTGTTTTTTTATTTTCAAGATCGGCCGTTACAGCAGATAACAAGTCTTTAAAAGGTGCTGTTTTTTTCGTTTTAAGGCATTCAACAAACGACGACTTTAACGCGTAGTATTTGTTTTTATCCATCGAGATCGCCTTTTTTCCTTCAGGGTGTTGTAGTTGTACCTTTTCCATGATGTTTAGTTTTGAATAACTTAAATTTTATCGCTCATTTAATAAATTTTCAAGGTTTTGCAGCTTATTCTTCCAGAACTTATCAAAGAAGTTAAGCCATTCTTTTACTTCGTCAAAACCATCCGGCTTAAGCTCACAGTAGCGTTCGCGGCCCTGATCTTTTATCTGTATCAGCCCGGCATCATACAAAACCTTAACATGCTTGGATACGGCCGGTCTGCTTATATCAAAATTGCCCGCAAGCGAGTTAATGCTTAGCTTATTTTTTGTAAGCAGCATCAGGATCCCGCGCCTGCTGGGGTCGGCAATTGCCTGGAAGGGGTCTAAATTCGCTCTCATTTCATTTCTTCTAATACTTTCCGCATGCGTCGGGGAATGTTCTTTTTCCACCCGGCTTCCATAAATACACTGGCAATAAGGTTTTTAAATCCTTTAAAGCCTCTGTGTTCAAGTACTACCCGGGTGCCTTCTCCTTCCGGGTTCAGTGTCCACGTAAGCACAGTATCCAGTCCGATTACTCCGGGTTTAGGGCCGCCTTTCCATGTGTAAACCAGCTTTTGGCCAGGGATAATTTCAAGCACTTCGCAATAAACAATGCCATCAAAGCTCATTTTGGGGATAGGTTTGGTATGGAAATTAAATTTATGGCCAACTATGGGTTTAAAATCGTTCTTCATCAGCCATTGGCTCACCAGTTCGGGGTCGGTAAGGCATTCCCATACTTTTTGTGTGGGGTGAGGGAAGTGCCATTTTATAACAAGATCTCGCTGCATAACACGTAACTTTTTGGTTACGTAAATGTATAAGGAGCTTTTTGGTTCCGCAAATTATTTTTGAAATATTTATTTGAATAGAAGAATATTAACTATATATTTAGTTTTCAATTATTAGTATGAAGACTTTAGCTATACTCATCCTTACCTGCTCTTTTTTCTGCACCCAATCATCTGCCCAAACAGCAAAGCATGATACATTATTGATCCAAAAAATTGATTCCATGTTTAAGGACGACCAGTTTTGGCGCAAGGAATATACTAAAGTGATGAAGACAGAACCATCACAATATGACCAGGAAACAATTGAGCGCAAATGGGCTGAAGGCGACAGTATAAACGAAATAAAGGCCAAAGCCATTATCGATAAATACGGCTACCCGGGATATAATTTAGTAGGTGAGAAGTCTGATACTTTCTTTTGGATCATTCAGCATTGCGATGATGATATCTCATTCCAGGAAAAGGTATTAGGATTGTTAAAAATTGAGATTGCGAAAAATAACGGCAGCAAAGAAAATTATGCTTATTTAACCGACCGGGTCTTAATGAATAAAAAGCAAAAACAGATCTACGGCACACAGGTGCACACCGACTCTAAAACCCATAAATCAAGCCCCTGGCCATTGAAATATCCTAAAACAGTTAATGCGTTGCGGAAAAAGATGGGGTTGGGGACGGAAGAGGAATATTTGAAGAGTTTTCAATAAAACTACACCAATTAACGCAGGGCAGTGGTATGCAATAGGTGGGAAATTATTGTTTAAATTTGTTAATCATGAAACGAAACCATCATTTAAAAGAGCTCATCGAAAACATCAAAAAAACTGATGAAATGATATCGTTACATAGAACTAATAATACATTATCTATAATGGTTGATCAGTATGAGGCGTTAAAAGCGAAACAAATCTCTGAACTGATTGATGGTCTTGCTATGCCCCCCTACCAATCAATAGAAAGTATTTCTGTAATAAAGCACATCCTAAATAAATTCTATCCTAATATACCCGAAGGATTAGTTAAGCAAAGAGAGTTAAAAGAATTAGAGGATACAATTTGACTACTCCTTTAACGCAGCAGGGCGAAGCCCTGCGCTGATGAATGTCGCCCTTTCAGGGCTTTGAATATTGTGATTTTCCTGGCCCTGAAGGGGCCCAATACATCAGCGCAGGGCAACGCCCTGCGATAAAATACATCACATGTGAATTTCATTTAATTAATAATAAAATCTTCCCTCAATAACCCCACCCAAACTAAATTTTACTTTTTCATACAACCAATCATTTTTATTTTAAATTTGAAACGCGGTTGACCGGAAAAACTATCAAACCGCCCAATTAAATACCGTTTTAACCTGATATGAAAAAATTACTGTTTTTTACGGCTTGTTGCCTGGCTATGGCATTAGGCTCATTTGCGCAAATTCCTGCGCTTGAACGCGTAGAACCCATGTTTTGGTGGGTAGGTATGCATAATCCAAACCTGCAATTGATTGTTCATGGCAGCAATATTGCAACTCGCAAAGTCGAGCTGAACTACCCCGGCGTAAAGCTTGTTGCGGTGCATAAGGTCGAAAATCCTAATTACTTATTCCTCGATCTGCGCATTTTTTCAGGCACCACACCGGGAACGTTCCCGATAAAATTTATTAAAGCCGGTGAAAAGCCGTTAACTTATAGTTATACACTGAAAGCCCGCGACCACTCGCAGGGCCGTGCCCAGGGGGTAACCAATAAGGACCTGATCTATCTTATTATGCCCGACCGATTCGCTAACGGCGACAAGGCAAACGACTCATTTTCAAACCTGCGGGAACAGGGCATCCACCGCGATTCAATGTTCAGTCGTCACGGTGGTGACCTGCAGGGGATAATGGATCATTTGGACTACCTGAAAGACCTGGGTGTTACCGCCATCTGGCTGACTCCAGAAATTGAGAACGATGAACCGCATGCATCCTATCACGGTTATGCAGTAACCGATTACTACAAGGTTGATCCCCGTTATGGAACCAATGATCTTTACAAAAAGTTTGTCGAAAAATGCCACAGTATGGGCTTAAAAGTGGTTAAGGACCTGGTGCATAACCATGCCGGTACCGAAGGTTATACCATTTTAGACATGCCAATGAAGAGCTGGGTGCATCAATGGCCAAAATATACCAAATCGAACTTTAAATACGAGGCCGAAATGGATATTCATGGTTCAGCAATGGACCGTAAGCTGATGCTTGACGGCTGGTTTGATCACCGCATGGCTGATATGAACGAGAACAATCCATATGTACAGAATTTTTTAACTCAAAACCATATTTGGTGGATCGAATATGCAGGGGTTGACGGGCTTAGATTGGATACTTATCCTTATAACGATCCCGCATATATGGCTAAATGGGCGGTTGATGTTAAGAACGAATTTCCGCGCCTTTCAATTTTTGGTGAGGTGCTCACACCACAGCCGGTTACCCAGGCTTACTTTACCCAGGGAAATACCGTAAACCGGGGATTTGACACCCATCTGCCAGGCGTGACTGACGGCGCAATTAAAGATGCCATTTACGAGGCTTTAAATGGCAACGATGGCTGGGCCGATGGCGTTAACCGCCTTTACGGATTGGTAGCACAGGATTTTTTATACCAGGATGCTACCCGTAATGTGGTATTCTTGGATAATCATGATATGAGCCGCATGCTCTCGATGGTTAATGAGGACATCAACAAATACAAATCGGCTATGGCCATGCTAATGACACTGCGGGGTGTGCCGCAGATGTATTATGGCGATGAGATCCTGATGAAAAACTACTCAAACCCTGATGGTTTGGTGCGTGAAGATTTTCCCGGCGGATGGTATGGTGATAAAAAGAATAAATTTACTGCCGATGGCCGCGACGACAAGGAAAACGATGCCTTTAATTATGTGAAAACGTTGGCCAATTACCGTAAAAACACCGCCGCTTTGCAAACCGGTAAAATGACGCAGTATATCCCCGAAAAAGGCATATATGTATATTTCAGGTATGATGATAAAAAAACGGTGATGGTAGTTTATAATAGTACTGATAAAGAGCAAACTACAGCAACGTCGCGTTATTATGAAAGGATAAAAGGAGCTAAAAATGCTAAGAATATAATTACCGGTGAAAGTCAGGATCTGTCTAAACTTACCATCGGGGCAAAATCTACATTAGTTTTGGAGTTAGCTAATAGTAAATAATTTAGGATTTAGTAATTGAAGGATGATTTTTGAATGATTAATTAGGGAATTCGTAAAAATGATTGCGGTAAGGCAATCTGTAATTAACTAAGCCCTAATTAATTAAATTTGCGAACGAATAAAATGAGTAGTATTAAAGCCTGTATTTTTGATTTGGATGGAGTTATTGTTGACACAGCCGTTTATCACTTTAAAGCCTGGAAACGTTTAGCCGATGAACTGGGAATTAACTTTACAGAACACGATAACGAAAGGCTGAAAGGCGTGAGCCGTGTACGTTCGCTTGAAATAATATTGGAGCTTGGCGGTGTCACAAAAACCGAAGCGGAGCAGCAAGAGCTGGCAACCCGCAAAAATATTTGGTATGTGGAAATGATAAACCGCATGACGCCGGCCGAAATATTGCCCGGCGCAAAAGAGTTTTTGGAAACCTGCAGGGCAGCCGGGATAAAAACCGCATTAGGCTCGGCAAGCAAAAACTCATCTACCATACTGGATAAAATAAATATGGCCCACCTGTTTGATGCCATTGTTGACGGCAACCATGTAAGCAAAGCCAAACCTGATCCTGAAGTATTTTTAAAAGGAGCCGAAGCTCTTGGTGTTGCACCTGCGGAATGCGTGGTGTTTGAAGATGCCATTGCCGGGGTTGAGGCAGCCATAAACGGTGGCATGAAAGTAGTGGGTATAGGTTCGCCGGATGTTCTTAATAAGGCTGATCTGGTAGTGAGTGGGTTGGATAAAATGAGTTTGGAAAAATTGGATAAATTATAAAAAACTAAAAAATCTTGTCATTGCGAGGAGGAACGACGAAGCAACCTCGTCGCTATACAAGTGGTGGAGCAAGGCGTAAACGCGCGACGAGGTTGCCGCGCTATCGCTCGCAATGACAAAATAGTTTACAAAGCGCGAAGCTAAAGTCTCCCCAACCGGGGGAGATTTAGAGGGGGCTTGAAGCATGAGGCTTGAGGATAATTTTATAGAGAACAAAGACACAATTACAATAAAGAATGAAGGACTACATTGAAGTTGATGAGTGGAAGATTATAGAACAAGGCTTTAACCCGCATCATAATAAAGTATCCGAAAGTATTTTTAGCCTGGGCAACGGGCGGATGGGACAGCGGGCAAACTTTGAGGAAGCATACAGCGGCGAAACACTGCAGGGCAATTACGTTGCAGGTGTTTACTACCCTGATAAAACCCGCGTGGGTTGGTGGAAAAATGGCTATCCTGAATATTTTGCCAAAGTAATTAACGCTGCCAATTGGATTGGTATTGATATTAATATTGATGGCGAACAGCTTGACCTTGCCAAATGCGAGGTATTGAAGTTCAGGCGTGAGCTTAACATGCAGGAGGGTTACCTGAAAAGAAATTTCACTGCAAAAACTACTGCGGGAAAAATTGTTGAGGTTGAAGCTACCCGTTTTTGCAGCATGGCAGATGATGAAGCGGGTGCTATTAAGTATACCATCACCCCGGTAAATTTTACCGGCTGGCTAACCATTACCCCGTTTATTGATGGCGATGTGGTTAATAAAGACTCCAACTACGACGAAAAATTTTGGGAGGAGATAAAAAAGGAAAGCTGGAACGATGGCGGTTTTCTGCAAATGCGTACCAAAAAAACAGGTTTTGAAGTTGCAACCGGTATGCTGGTTAGTGTTTTTCAAAATAATGAGCCTGTTAAACTAAATACACAAGCCGTAACTAAGGAAAAGTATATAGCCGCAAAATTTAAATTGCAGGCAACCGAAGGGCAAAGCACTGCTATTATAAAGTATGCCGCTAACCTGTCATCACAGAACTACGCTGCTGCTGATCTGCTTCACAATTTAAAGGAGACCTTATCCCGCATCAGCAAAAAAGGTTTTGAAACACTATTACAGGAACAGGCTCGTGCCTGGGCCGAAAAGTGGAAAATGAATGATATTATTATTGAAGGCGATGCCTCGGCACAGCAGGCTATCCGCTTTAATATTTTCCAGCTCAATCAAACTTATACCGGCGAAGACGATCGTTTAAACATCGGCCCCAAAGGGTTTACCGGCGAAAAATACGGCGGCTCAACTTATTGGGATACCGAAGCTTACTGCGTACCCTTTTATCTTTCAACAGCCGATCAGAAAGTTACCCGCAATTTGCTGCTATACAGGTATAAACAATTGGGTAAAGCTATTGACAATGCAAAGCTGCTTGGCTTTAACAACGGTGCTGCACTGTACCCAATGGTTACCATGGATGGTACCGAATGCCATAACGAGTGGGAGATCACTTTTGAAGAGATCCACCGCAATGGCGCTATTGCTTATGCTATATTTAATTACGTTAGATACACAGCAGACGAAGCACACCTGGCCGATTATGGTTTGGAGGTGCTGATAGCTATTGCGCGTTTTTGGTCGCAAAGGGTTAACTGGTCTGATGATAAGCAGCAATATGTAATGCTGGGTGTAACCGGGCCGAACGAGTACGAAAACAACGTTAACAACAACTGGTACACCAGTACGCTTGCTACCTGGTGCATGAAATATACCATGGAAGTTGCTGCGAAAGTAAAAGCAGCTGAACCTGCAAAATATACAGCGCTGATAAATAAGATCAGCTTTAAAGAGGAGGAAGAAACAGCCCGTTTTAAGGATATCATTGCAAAAATGTACTATTCGTATGACGAAAAGCAGCAGATATTTTTGCAGCAGGATGGTTACCTTGATAAGGAGCAGATCCTGGTTAAAGATCTGCCTGCTATTGATCGCCCTATTAATCAAAAATGGAGTTGGGACAGAATCCTGCGCTCATGCTATATAAAACAAGCCGACGTATTGCAGGGAATCTACTTTTTTGAAGATCAGTACGACCTGGAAACCATCCGCCGAAACTTTGATTTTTATGAGCCGCGTACCGTACACGAGTCATCACTATCCCCATGTGTGCATGCTATTTTAGCTGCAAAATTGGGCGATGAGGCGCGTGCCTACGAATTTTACCTACGCACAGCCCGTTTGGATCTCGACGATTATAACAACGATACCGAAGATGGCTGTCACATCACCTCGATGGCGGGTACATGGATGTCGGTAATTGAAGGCTTTGGCGGCATGCGGGTAATTAATGGCAAACTATCGTTCCAGCCATTTCTTCCGGGTAAATGGCGGTCGTTCTCCTTCCATATCGGTTTCCGTGGCGCGGTGCTTAATGTAAAAGTAAGCAAAGAAGGCGTGCAGATAAAAAACCTGTCGGGTACTGAAACCACTGTTTTGGTTTATGGCAAGGAACGGGTAGTAAAGGCAAAGGACGAGTTATTGGTTGAGGCATAAATGATAAAGAGTATGCTGAATGATAAAGTTGGAAAATTTGTATGTTTAACTTTGGTAGCAATACTGCCATTTAACACATTTTCGCAATCAAAGCATCCGGCACGAACAAAAAAAATGGAACAACCATCTACCAATCATAAGCTCATCATTTACCAAATGCTTCCCCGCTTGTTTGGCAATACCAAAACGGTTAATAAACCCAATGGCTCTATTGAAGAAAATGGCTCGGGTAAGTTTAATGACATCAGCGATAAAGCTTTACAGGAAATAAAAAAGATGGGTTTTACCCATGTTTGGTTTACCGGGATAATTGAACATGCAACCATGACTGATTACTCGGCATTTGACATAAAGGCCGATGATCCGGATATTGTAAAAGGTCGCGCAGGCTCGCCTTATGCTATAAAAGACTATTATGATGTTGACCCCGATCTGGCAGTTGATGTGAAAAATCGCATGGCAGAGTATGAAGCTTTGATAAAACGCACGCATACAAACGGCCTTAAAGTTATAATGGATTGTGTACCAAACCATGTAGCCCGCACCTACGGCTCGGATGTAAAACCTGCGGGTGTAAGGGATTTTGGGCAGGATGATGATACTACACAGTCATTCAGTCCTAAAAACGATTTTTATTATATCCCCGCACAGTACTTTACTGTTCCGGAAGGATATAATCCTGGTGGCGATGAATTTAAGAGCCCGCTTAAGGATGGTAAGTTTGATGAGCATCCGGCAAAAGCAACCGGGAATGATGTGTTCAGCGCGTCGCCGTCAATAAATGATTGGTTCGAGACCATGAAGCTTAATTATGGTGTGGACTATCAAAACAGCCGTACTCCGCATTTTGATCCCATCCCGCAGCTTTGGAATAAAATGTATGATATTTTACATTTTTGGGCAACAAAAGGCATCGATGGCTTTAGGTGTGATATGGTGGAGATGGTGCCCTTTGAATTTTGGGGTTGGGTGATCCCTAAATTAAAAGCAGAGTACCCGGACCTGGTTTTTATCGGCGAAGCTTACAACAGCACACTTTATACTAAATATATTAATACCGGTAAATTCGATTACCTGTATGACAAAGTTGGCTTATATGATGCCATAAAACGCCTTACCCGCAATGAGCCTAATGCCACTACCTGGGATATTAACCATGTTTGGCACAACGAGAGCAACGGCATTGACAGCCACATGCTGCGTTTTATGGAAAACCATGATGAGCAGCGCATTGCCTCACGTGATTTTGCTGGTGATCCATGGCTTGCCGTACCCGGAATGGTAGTTACCGCTACGTTAGCAACAGGCCCGGTAATGGTTTACTTTGGGCAGGAAACAGGCGAACCCGGAGCAGGCATTGAAGGTTTTGGCGGCGATGATGGCCGCACAAGCATCTTTGATTACTGGGGAGTACCCGAACATCAAAAATGGCTGAACAACGGCAAATTTGATGGCGGACAATTATCTGCAGATCAAAAAAAACTTCGCAGCTTTTACAGCAACCTGCTAAATGCAGTACATAATAATGAAGCATTAAGGGCCGGAGAATTTTATGAGTTGATGGTAGCCAATGAGCATCAACCCGAATTTAATACCAGGTTGTATATTTTCCTTCGGTATACCGGTAAACAACGTATATTAGTAATAACCAATTTTAACCGCAACCAACAAACCATAACTGTTAAATTGCCCGATGATTTGCTTAAACAATTAAATTTAAGTGGAAGCAGGGAGTTTAAGGATTTGCTGAGTGGAACCAATTATAATACAAACGATATAAATACCGGAATTAACTTAACCTTACCTGCTGCAAGCGGAATGTTACTGGAATTCTAATTGTCTGAATCAGAATTTACTGAATTAAAGAATTTACAGGATGAAACAGGCGAGATTCTGTTCATTCTAAAATCCTGTAAATTCTGATTCAGACACTAATGACCAATGACTTAATGATCAATGACAATTAAATAATATGGAAACACGCGGCATTTTGCAAAAACCAAAAATGAGTTTTTGGCAGATCTGGAACATGAGTTTTGGATTTTTAGGGATCCAGTTTGGCTTTGCCCTGCAAACAGGCTTTGCCAGCAGGATCCTTCAAACCTTTGGTGCCGATACAGGAAACTTGTCCTGGTTCTGGCTTGCTGCTCCGCTTACCGGGATGATCATTCAGCCCATTATCGGTCATTATAGCGATGGTACCTGGAACCGTTTTGGCCGGCGTAAACCTTACTTTCTTACCGGCGCAATTTTGTCGGGCTTTGCATTATTGATCTTGCCCAACTCATCCTTATTGGTAGCCATCATACCGCCGATTGTTGTGGGCGCAGGAATATTTATGATGATGGATGCCTCTTTTAATGTTGCGATGGAACCATTCAGGGCATTGGTAGCTGATAATTTGCCCGAAAGCCAATACAGCACCGGGTTCTCTACGCAAACATTTCTTATTGGTATTGGCGCAGTAGCCGGATCATTGTTGCCCTACGTTTTTGCCGAGTATTTTCATATCTCAAAAACTGCGGAACCCGGACATGTTCCGGCTAACCTGCTGTATTCCTTTTATATTGGGGCAGCGGTGCTTATCGGGTCAATATTATGGACAGTTATACGAACAAAGGAGTATTCGCCCGAAGAGCATGCGAAATTTCATGAAGAAGAGCTTGTTGCGGTAAGTCCGAAGAAAACAGGTTTTGGCCAAATCATTACTGATATGGCTAATATGCCTAAGACGATGAAACAATTGGGCTTTGTTCAATTTTTTTCGTGGTTTGCCTTGTTCACCATGTGGGTTTTTACAACCCCGGCCCTTGCCGAGCATATATATCATGTAAAACCAGGCGATACATCATCAGTTGCTTATAATAATGCCGGTAACTGGGTAGGTGTATTATTTGGTATATATAACGGCATATCAGCCATTTATGCTTTGCTGTTACCTAAGATAGCAAAAGCCACAAGCAGGAAGATTGCTCACGCATTTTCTTTAACAATGGGGGGCTTGGGCCTTATATCCATTTGGTTTATTACTGATCCTAACTGGCTTGTATTATCAATGATTGGTATTGGTTTGGCATGGGGGAGTATCCTTTCAATGCCTTATGCTATACTATCAAGCTCAATACCCGCAAAAAAAATGGGCGTATATATGGGGATCTTCAATTTCTTTATTACTTTCCCGCAGATAGTAAGCAGCCTTATAGGCAGTATAATTGTGAAGCATTTGTTTAATGCTCATTCAGTGTATGCTATAATTATGGCCGGGGTATTTATGTTGCTGGCAGCCATATCTGTTTTATATGTTAAGGATAGTAAAAATACCCCTGCAAAAAATATTCCGGTAATAGAAACTGCTTAATTTTAAGTTCAAAGTCTTTAACTGAAGCAATAATTTTCGTGTCATTCGTTCTATATTATAAAAAACTGTAATTGGCACGGTTAATGGGTTTAATTAAAAACCTATTATTGTATATTGCGTATAACATACACATTGTACATATTTGGGGGTAGAGACTAATAATTTTTAATGGAAGATAATATACTAAATCAGGAGCTGTTAGCTAATAGATTAATTGAAGAAGAGGAAGAAGAGTTTCATCACCTTAATAATCCTGCGGATGGAATAAAACCCATCATAAAAAAATACCTTGGCGTGCCAAATCATGCCGATCAGCTGGATAATAAATTTTTCTTTACAGATGGTGACGCAAAAGTTGAGGTTACTGTAGTTACCGATGAAATTATCCGGGTAAGATTAGCTCCGCATGGTGTTTTTTTGGAGGAATTTTCGTACGCTGTGCCCAAATTAGAGCACAAAGCAACAGTTTTTGCCCTGCATGAGGATGAGAACGAGTTTCGTGTTTCAACCAGCGTTGTAAACTGCCACATCCGTAAGGATGATTTTTTTATATCATTTTCTGATATTCAGAACCATATAACCAGCGCCGATGCGGTGCCAATGCACTGGGAAGAGAATGTGAAATTTGGCGGTTACTATGTTTACTGTACAAAAACCTGTGCCAGCCAGGAAAGCTTTTTCGGACTGGGAGATAAGCCAACAGAGCTTAACTTGCGTGGTAAAAGACTAAAGAACTGGAACACCGATGCTTATTCATTTGCCTGGAACCAGGATCCGCTTTACCGCAGCATCCCTTTTTACATCAGTGTAAACGAGGGAATAGCACACGGCATTTTCTTCGACAATACCTTTAAGGCGCATTTTGATTTTGGCGCCGAAGACCCAACTAAAACAAGCTTTTGGGCTGATGGCGGTGAGCTTCAATATTATTATATCCACGGCCCGCACATGATGGACGTGGTAAAAAGCTACCATTTATTAACGGGTACGCATCCAATGCCGCCGCTTTGGGCACTGGGCTATCACCAATGCAGGTGGAGCTATTATCCCGAAGCAAAAGTTAAGAAAATAGCAAATGGCTTCCGCGAAAATAAAATTCCGTGTGACGGGATCTATCTTGACATAGATTATATGGACGGTTACCGCTGCTTTACCTGGAATCGCAAATATTTCCCCGATCCTAAAAAAATGATCAAAGAATTGGCCGCGGATGGGTTTAAAACGGTGGTTATTATTGATCCGGGCATTCGTGTAGACGATAATTATTCGGTATTTAAGGAAGGTAAGGAGAACCGCTATTTCTGCCGCCGTTGTGACGATTACTTTATGGAGGGTCACGTATGGCCGGGCCGTTGCCAGTTTCCTGATTTTACTAACCCTGATGTACGTACCTGGTGGGGCGGTTTATTTGATGAATTGGTACAACTGGGTGTTGCCGGTGTTTGGAATGATATGAATGAACCTGCTGTATTTGGGGCAGGCACTTTTCCTGATGACGTGCGCCATCAGTATGATGGTTTCCGCGGCTCGCACCGTAAGGCACACAATGTTTACGGGATGCAGATGGTGCGTGCAACCTATGAAGGTTTGCGTAAATTAATGAAGAATAAGCGTCCTTTTACAATTACAAGGGCGGGCTACTCGGGTGTGCAGCGTTACTCATCCGTATGGACGGGTGATAATGTGGCATCATGGGAACACTTAAAGCTGGGCAATATCCAGATGCAGCGTTTGTCTACATCAGGGATTTCCTTTTGCGGAACAGATATCGGTGGCTTTAGCGGCGAACCTGATGGCGAGCTGTTTACCCGCTGGATCCAGATGGGTACCTTCTCGCCTTTTATGCGGGCACACTCTGCAGGTGATACAAAAGAGCGCGAGCCATGGAGTTTTGGCGCACCATTTACCGCCATTAACCGCAAGTTTATTGAATTGCGTTACCGCATGCTGCCTTATTTGTACTCTACTTTTTGGGAGCATCATCGTTATGGTTTCCCAATCCTGAGGTCCATAGTGATGCAGGAACAGGACGAGATCAGCAACCATTTCCGCCAGGATGAGTTTACTTATGGCGATAAAATTTTAATCTGCCCGGTGCTTGAGCCCGGTCAGCAAAGCCGAAAGGTATATTTGCCAAAAGGCAAATGGTATAACTTCTGGACCTACGAGATGGTTGATGGCGGAAAAGAAGTAACTGTGCCAACTCCGCTTGAAACCATCCCGATATTTGTAAAAGCAGGTTCAGTTATCCCTGAATACCCGGTAATGCAATATGTGGGTGAAAAAGAGATTGAAGAAGTGAAGCTGAATATTTACTACAGCAATTATGAGGTTAACTCCTTTTTGTTTGAAGATTACGGCGAAACATTTGCCTACGAGCAGGATATTTACCTGGAGAAAAAGTTTGTGGTAAGCGGCAAAAGCACTGTTTTAACCGTTCAGCAATCAATGGAAGGGCTTTATACACCACGCTATGAAAGCTATTATTTTAACGTTATTGGTTTGCCATTTGCACCGACCAAAATATTAGCCGACGGTAAAGATGTGCCATACAGCATAGATGAAAACAAATGTGTTGAATTTAAATTCACCAAAAACTTTAAGCAGATAGAGATTGTTAAATAGGGGGGAGTCCGAAAGTCCGGAAGTCCGAAAGAAAGAGTTTGAGTGAAGAAAAAACTTAGTGTTTCCGAAACTTCGTAAGTTTATAACCATCTTATTGGTTTTAACATATTATCTTTCAGACTTCCGGACTTTCCGTCTTTCGGACTAAAAATCACTATATTTGATCAACCAATTAGCTACCTCAAATATTTTAACCTAAAGGCCTGAAGGCCCCTACTGCACTATGGCAAAAAAAATCGATCAAACGGAAACTGCAAAACCTGAAGCTAAATCTGCGGCAGCAAAAAAAACGGTTAAGCCAAAAGCAGAAGCACTGAAAGAAACAGCTGCGCCAAAGGCTAAGCCTGCAGCCAAAGCAGCAACAGTTGCGCCAAAGTCAAAAGCTGCAGCAAAAAAAGAGGTTACTGAAACTACTGTCCCGGTTTTAAGGGCGGTTGAAGCGTATAGCCGTTTTACTGATTTTGATATCGGGCTGTTTAAGTCGGGCAAGCATTATAAGCTATATGAAAAGTTTGGGTCGCATGTGGTTGAGTTTAACGGCGTTATTGGGACTTATTTTGCTGTTTGGGCGCCTAATGCACAACATGTAACGCTCATAGGTAATTTTAATGGCTGGAACCGCGGTTCGCATCCCTTATATGTACGCTGGGATGGATCAGGAATTTGGGAAGGATTTATTCCGAATGTTGGCGTTGGCGAAACTTACAAATATTACATCAAATCATCAACCGGCGAGGATCTGGAAAAAAGCGACCCTTTCGCATTGCGCTGGGAAGTTGCACCAAAAACCGCATCAATAGTTGCCGATACTTTTTACGAGTGGAAAGATGCCGACTGGATGGCAACCCGTGAAGGTCATAACGCGCTAAACAGGCCTTACTCTGTTTACGAAATGCATTTAGGCTCGTGGGCACGAAGTGTGGAGAGCCCTGATGAGTTTTTAACTTACGATCAGCTTGCTGATAAACTGGTGCCTTATATAAAAGAAATGGGCTTTACGCATGTAGAGTTTATGCCGATAATGGAACACCCGTATTACCCAAGCTGGGGATACCAGATCACCGGCTTTTTTGCAGCTTCATCAAGATATGGCACGCCGCAGCAGCTCATGTACCTTATTGAGCAATTGCACCAGGCCGGGATAGGGGTAATATTAGACTGGGTACCTTCACATTTTCCCGGCGATATCCATGCGCTGTATAATTTTGACGGCACGCACCTGTATGAACATGCCGATGTACGCAAAGGCTTTCATCCCGACTGGAAATCATACATATTCAACTACGGGCGTAATGAGGTACGTGCATTTTTAATAAGCAATGCCATTTTTTGGTTAGACAGGTATCACGCCGACGGTTTAAGGGTGGATGCTGTTGCATCAATGTTGTACCTTGACTACTCGCGTAACCATGGGGAGTGGGAAGCCAATATATATGGCGGTAATGAAAACCTGGAAGCCATATCATTTTTAAAAGAATTTAACGAGGCTGTTTACAGCAATTTTCCCGATACACAAACTATTGCCGAAGAATCGACTTCATTTACGGGGGTTAGCCGGCCGGTTTATGCCGGTGGCCTAGGCTTTGGCATGAAATGGATGATGGGATGGATGCATGATTCGATCAAGTATTTTTCAACTGACCCCCTGTACCGGAAATATCACCACAATCAGATAACATTTAGCCTGATCTACGCCTTTACTGAAAACTTTATGCTGCCTTTCTCGCATGATGAAGTAGTGTACGGCAAAGGATCAATGCTGCGCAAAATGCCGGGCGATGAGTGGCAGCAATTTGCAAACCTGCGCCTGCTTTACAGCTATATGTTCACCCACCCAGGCACAAAGCTGCTGTTTATGGGCGCTGAATTTGGGCAGGGGACCGAATGGAATTTCCAGCACTCGTTAGACTGGTATTTACTTGAATATCCAAATCACCAGGGTATAAAGGAAACGGTTAAAGCATTAAATCATTTATACAGAGATGAACCTGCGTTGTATGAAAAGGGATTTGAATGGAGCAGCTTCGAGTGGGTTGATGGCGGAAATTCAAACGACTCGATCCTGATCTATAACAGAAAAGGGCATGATGTATCAAACGACCTGGTTATTGTGCTAAACATGACCCCGATAACGCATCATGGTTACAGGGTTGGCATGCCATCAAAAGGTAAATGGACCGAGATCTTTAACTCAGATGCCAAAGTGTATTGGGGTAGTGGTGTTGAAAACAGCGGCCCGCTTGCTACCGAAGGTGTTAACTGGCATGGAAGGGACAACTCAATTAGTATTACTGTGCCGCCTTTGGGAGCAGTTATATTTAAAAAAGCGGCTGAAGTACCCCCTAAGTACGAATTGAAAAAATAATTATAAAATATTAAAAAAAAATATTTGTTTTTATCGAACATTTTTTGTTTGAAAACGTAATAGTAGCATTGAATCTCTAAAACGGTCAATCCACATTATGAATCCAAAATATCGTTCACTGTATTTACTGATAGCCTTTGCAGGCCTGATGTTCCTGGCTTATGATGCTTTTATTGCTTTTCCGGATCTTAACCCGGGCCGGGTTTTGTTAATTGCATTTCCTGATATGGTTTTCTTTTTCCTGGCTTACAAAACTTACCCTATTGAGGAAGGTATAACTATGAAAACCAGCAAAGTGAAATCATACCAATAATATAATATTAAAATACTTATATTTGAGCTTAGCAGCTTTCAATTGACCATACCAAAGTGTGCTCAACTGAAAGCTGTTTTATTTTAAGGCCTTATATAATATAAAAAGCACCGGTTAAAACATATTGGTGAAGGGTTGGTTTCTAAAAAAATTAAAACTCCGCAACATGAATCCTAAATATCTTACCCTTTATTTAATTGCTGCAACGCTTGCGCTGGGCCTGGCTATTTACCAGGTATTCACAACCTACCCAACACTTAATTACGGCCGCATTGCGCTTGATGTAATTATTTCATTCTTCTTTTATTACCTGGCTTACAAAACCTATCACGAGAAGAAAGATCAGGAGCTAATGTAAATTTATTCGGCAATCTCACCAAACGATCTCTCAGTAGGATAAGTGATCATCGTGGCTTTACCTTTTACCAGTTTTTTGATCTCGCCTTGCAGTTCTGTATTTCTTTCCGCAAGTTTTAATTTTGATTGATAATCTGCTTCATTTTTATAAAAAGTGATAACCACTAACAGATTTTTATCCTGTATAACAGGCAACGAAGGATAATCATTTGGAGACAATTCACTTACCCATAAGCTTGAATTATTTACACCGATAGACTGCAAATAAAGCGCATATCTAGCTTTATATAAATTGATCAATTGATCGAGCTGGTTATCATTAGCTGTGTAATAATCTACCACAACTATTCCTTTATGCCTGGCAAAGCTGTTCGTATTAATGCCGGTATTATTTAAAGGTTTTAGTAAATGCACATCGTCATTATCGGCAATAAGTTCATTGGCGCCTGCTTTATATTTTTGCCATACCAGGCTTTTGCGATAGAATTCGGGCAGGTAAACGCTTCGTGAATTCATATCATTAAAACCCCTGAACCAAAGGAACCTGTTACCGGCATTCTTGATCCGGAACTGCCCTAAAACATATCCTCCTAAAATATTTTGCGATGTGATAAAGTGCTTTTCAAAATAGTTTATAAAATCATCCCGTTTACCGGGTTTCAGAATGTAATTACGCAGCTCCAGTACTTTTATGTTTTGGTTTTCGCTCAGTTCCGGGTCTTTTGCACTGCTGCTTGTTTTTTCAAAATTCATATACCAGTTCCATTCCCAGGTTTTTCCGTTATCGGCAGAGAATGCCTGGCTCCATACCGGCTTAGCAGGATCCGATTTATCCCATTTAAACATAACAATTACCTTTTTGCCCTCGTAAATGTCTTTTGCATAAAACCTGCCAATATTGTTTTCAAACGAACCTGTTACCGGGAGATCCAGCTTACCGGCATTGCTATCGGCCCAATAAATACTCCAAAGCTTTGTTTTAGGGTTAAAGAGCCTTAAGGTCATCCCTTCAAAATTAGTACCGTTTAGGTTGGCATAATACATGTCAGAATTTCCAATGCCGTTTAGAATAAGGTTAACATCCTGCCGGGCATTAAAATTCTCCCATTCCGTACAATTGTTCAGCCTGGTTTTTAGCTTTTTATTAATGATGTTCCAACTGCCGGGGAAAAAATCAAAATCACTTTGAGAAGATGTTTTTGAGGGAATTACCTTTAGTTCGCCTTTTTTAGTAATGGAAGCATTTGTCATTTCATTGGCAGATGCTTTATTAATGGTTTGCGCCTTAGCTGGTAACATAGCCATGGATAGCTGAAAAGCAAAGTCAAAGATCATAATTTTTAGGATTAGCCTGGTGTTCATATTAATTTCTTTTTACAAAGAAAAACACGCGCACTGACAACACTATGGCAGCCTGATTTACAAAAGTTAAATTTATTTATACCAGGTCAGAAAATTGATCGCCTTAATGTGTTCCTTTTTTTGGAGGGGTTGTATTCTAGGGTTTCAACATATCCAAATTTTATGTAAAAAACATTTTAATTAGGCCCGCTACAAATTAGTATCTTTACTATGTTCGACCTTAACTTTTACAATACATGAAGGATTATACATTTGAATACACTAGACAAGGTCTTGCTTATCTTTTGCTTGGATTATCATTTGCAATTATAATTTTAGGCTTATTTCTTTTTAGAATTTTATTTAAGGACGTCATATCGCCAGGTGTAGCGATAATAGTACTAATAGGATTAGCGATAGCATTCTTTTTGCTAAATAAGTATAGAATTAAAAGAATAGGAATTGCAAAACTCTCTATGACCGATTTGACAATAGAGTTGAATCAAATAATCCATATTCCCTTTAGTGATTTGAAGTATTATTATATTTACGATGGGAAAAATGGGATTGTATTTACTCTAGGATTTTTAGATGGTACAAAATTCAAAATTGGCGCTAATAATAGTTTCTGTAACGATGATTTGCTAAAGGTATTTTTATCTGATTTTCAGTCAGCTATGGAAAGCTATGAGGCACAAAATAAAAATAACATCGTTCACTTAGAAACTATATTTGCGAGGAAGCAAACATTATATATTTTAAGTATAGTTACGGTTTTGGTGATTCTTGGTTTTTACTTTACACATATGCCAGTTATGATATTGCCAATTGGTGTTAGTGCATCTGTTTCGGTAGGTTGGATTAGATATTTTCAGCAAAGAAGTAAGGATAAACTTGTTGATTTTTAATATTCTCAAGGCAATGGTTTTACTGTTAATAATTTAACTTCTTTCGAAACAATGAAAAAAACCGTTCAATCACTTGACAAAAGTTTGTTAAGCAGCTCTTTTATAACTTTCAATGTACCCCGCCCCTTTTTTTATCAATAAAAGCATTCTTAGTATCAACTTAAATTTAACATTGTTCAAAACCACCGGTAGCATTTGCTTTTAAGCTTGCGGTCAGCATATGCCCTTAATTCCAGGTCATGAGCAATAGCCACTTTAGCAGCCCGATTTACAAAAGTTAAATTTATTTATACCAGGTCAAAAAATCTACCGCCTTAATATGATTCTTTTTTTGGAAAGGTTGCTTGGTGCAGGTTATGTTGCTGATCTTTTTTACTATAAAATCGCGATAGTCGTTTCTTTTCCAGCACCAGGCAATCAGGTGCCATTCCATATTATAGAATACCAGTCCTGTCGGTTCAATTTCGCGGTTGGTTTTAACGTTTTGATTATCGGTATAATCAATAGCAATAATAATTTGCTGCGTAATGGATGCCTGGATGTCTATCAGGTAATCATTCTCTGTTTTTACTGGCTCCGGATTGTAGATGTTTATATGGTCGCTAAAGCGGTTGGTTTTGTCCTTATCAGCAGATTTTAATACGGCTTTAATTTTTGAAAGGGCACTGTTGCTGTGTTTGGCGATAGACCGGTCGGCAAATTTTTCGGCCAGCGAGGCCATTAATATAAGGGAGTTTGCCTCGTCTGTAGTAAAAGAAAGGGGTGGCAGAAAATATCCCTGTACAATAAAATAGCCTTTTGGCTGCTCAAAGCTAACAGGTATGCCAAGCTCATCCAAGGCTTTAACATCCCTGTAAACAGTACGCACGCTTATCTCATACTTATCAGCCAGTTGTGAGGCTGTAACATGCCTTTTTGATTGCAGGGTGGTGAGGATGCCAAATAATCTGTCAATGCGGTTCATGTCAACGCTAAAGGGTGGAAATTAGCAAAAAAAAATAAACTTATTCAGATCGCTTTTTGTTATGCCTGAAAAATAAAATCCGCGAATTCTAAAGGAGAAATAACAAGAAAGCAAGAATGTTCTGCGGGGGCGGACAGGTTTTAGTCCCGGCAGAGTATCCTGTTTATGGAAAAAATATGATCTGCAGCTTTGCCTTCATGGGAGCCCCTATTTTATCTTTCTCAATTCTTCCTGGCGCCTGTCATCATCCGGATCAACCTTAAAAGGCATAAGGCATATTTTATTAATATAATCCTCAGGAAGAACAGCGTTTTTAGCCAGGCGGATCACTTTTTTATGATACCAATCATAAGGCAACAAATGTGTATTTACAGCGTGCGGTTCAGCAACAAAAGCCCTGGCAGTGTAAATTTTGTCATTTGCATCAATGCAGTTAACGGTTTCGAGCTTAAAATCAATGCTGTAGGTTCCGGTATCGTAAAAGTTTGGCCATTCTTTATCATCAAGCTTTATAAGCACTCCCCAAACCGCATCATTCGGATCGTCGGAATGCAGGATGTTTGCTTTTGATGATTGGTCGTCGTCAGTTCTGTTGAATATGAAATTATAACCGGGAAGCTTAGCTATACCGATCTTTTTGGCAGAAGGAACTATCGTCGCAAATTTGTCAACATCCATATTGCCTGCAAATGAAAATAATATCATAACATATAAATGAGGATAGATGTGTTTTGTTTTAACGTTGCGATAGAAAGGTATATTGTAAAATTGTTCTGTGGATGATTCAGCACCAATTCATTAATGGTAGCAGTGGATACCGGATAGGTAATTAATTATATTTTACTTATTTTATATAATCAATGCCCATACATTTCGCACCTACGGCGCATTTTTTAAAATGATCTCGCTTAACTTAGTGACATTGCCCGATAGGGTTCAAACACAAAAAAAAACCCCGGCAAAACCGGGGCTCTATTATAAAGAATTAAAGCTTGTATTAAACTTTAGCTAATTCCTGTACAAGGTCAATCAGTTTGTTTGAATAACCCCACTCGTTATCATACCATGATACAACTTTAACAAAGTTATCATTTAAAGCAATTCCTGCTTTTGCATCAAAAATTGATGTGCGTGCATCGCCTTTAAAATCTTCTGAAACCACATCATCCTCAGTATAACCTAAAATACCTTTCAGGTCGCCTTCTGATGCTGTTTTCATAGCAGTTTTAATTTCTTCGTATGTAGCGCCTTTTTTAAGGCGAACGGTTAAGTCAACAACAGAAACGTCGGCAACCGGAACGCGGAATGACATGCCTGTTAATTTACCCTTTAGTTCAGGGATAACCAAAGTAACCGCCTTAGCAGCACCTGTTGATGAAGGGATGATGTTCTGGTAAGCGCCACGGCCGCCTCTCCAGTCTTTAGCCGATGGGCTGTCAACTGTTTTTTGAGTAGCTGTAACAGCGTGTACGGTGCTCATTAAGCCTTCTTCAATGCCAAAGCTATCATTTAATACTTTAGCAATAGGCGCAAGGCAATTGGTTGTACATGATGCGTTTGATACGATGGTATGCTCAGCAGTTAATTTTTTGTTGTTAACACCCATTACAAAAGTAGGGGTATCATCCTTTGCAGGTGCGCTCATTACAACTTTTTTAGCGCCGGCATCAATATGTTTTTGTGCGGTTTCCTGGGTTAAGAACAAACCGGTTGACTCGATAATAATTTCTGCACCAACCTCGTTCCATTTGAGGTTTGCAGGATCTTTTTCGGCAGTTACACGGATAGTTTTACCGTTTACTACCAAATGACCGCCTTCAACCGCAATAGTGCCATTGAACTGACCGTGAGTTGAATCGTATTTTAACATGTAAGCCATATAATCAGGCTCAACAAGGTCATTAATACCAACAATTTCAATGTCTGGTCTTTCAATTGCAGCTCTGAATGCCAGGCGGCCAATACGGCCGAAACCGTTAATTCCTATTTTCATGATTTTTCTAATTTTTACTTGAATAGTACGTTAATAAATTATTTATGGGTTCTTTAATGATTGTCGCAATTTTAAGATTTGCATCGGCAGCAGCTTCATGTAAATGGTTCTGAAAGCTTGCCGCAACAGAGCCCGCAAAGTACAAAAAAGCTCCGGGATGTTCATCATGCAGGGGTAATAAATAGGTGTGCATTAACTTATCAAAGCCTTTTTTTATGATGCCTTTAATATAGTTATCTTCTTGGTTATCAATAAAAAACTCGGTGAACGAGCTTAAATATATAGCGGGTTGTTTTTGCCTGTAAATTTTTTCGAGCAGGGTTTTACGCTCGGGATCATAACGCTGAACAAATTTTTTGCGGATATTTTCTGGAAGTGTTTCATTCATATATCCCTTTACCAATTGCCTGCCCAGCCAGTTGCCCGATCCCTCGTCGGCTAAAATATAGCCCAGACCGTAATTGTTTGGCTTTACTTTTTTTCCATCGTACCAGCCGGCGTTTGAGCCGCTGCCTACTATGCTGATTATCCCGGGTGAGTTTTTGCAGCAGGCAATGGCCGCTGCGGTAATATCGTGCTCAACAGTTACTTTTCCGAATTTAAAAAATGCGGAGAAAGCAGCATGAACCACGTTTTTTAGCTCGCGTGAGAAGGAGCCTGCACCAAAAAAATAGATCCGCTTTATGCTTTCGGCATGATGAATAAGGTTGATATTTTTATTGAGCAATTGTATAATGTGCTTTTCGTCGTTAAAATAGGGGTTTATGCCGCTGGTTTTAAAAGAAGCAATGGTCCTGTCCTTATCGAACAATCGCCATTCGGCATAATTTGATCCGCTATATACAACTGCAGTCATTTATTTTATATAGAAAGTATTTCAGCCATCTGCATCAGATCTTCCTCAAGTTTAAATGTATGTTGATTAAGGGCCTCTTCCAAACTTGTTATTTTTATGTGGTTAGCTTCAAGGCCCACCATCATTTGCGATTCTCCGCTAAGTAACGCATTTACTGCCGCAAATCCCAGCCTGCTTCCCAAGATCCTGTCAAACGCCGAAGGACTGCCACCGCGCTGCAGGTGACCCAGAATGGTAACCTTTACGTCGTATGTCTTAATTTCCTTTTGTACTTTTTTAGCGATATCATAAGCGCCGCCGTTTTTATCGCCCTCGGCAACAATAACTATGCTTGATGACTTTTTATTTAATGAGCCATGTTTAAGGTTTTCAATCAGGTCATCAATTGCGGTAGCTTTTTCGGGAAGCATTATAGCTTCTGCACCGCATGAGATACCTGCACGCAAAGCAATAGCGCCTGAGTCACGACCCATAACCTCAACAAAAAACAAACGGTCGTGCGCATCAGCGGTATCGCGGATCTTATCTATCGCTTCAATTACTGTATTGGTAGCCGTATCAAAACCAAGGGTATAGGTTGATCCGTAAAGATCATTATCAATGGTTCCGGGTACGCCCATAACGGCAATATCAGGGAACCTTTTTGAAAAACGCAGGGCGCCGGTAAACGTTCCGTCGCCACCAATAACTACTAATGCATCAATTCCGTGCTTCTTTAAGTTCTGGTAAGCAGTTTCCATGCCCTCGTCTGACCGGAAAGGCAAACAGCGGGCAGTTTTTAAAATGGTGCCGCCTAAGTTTAGTATATTACTTACCGAGCGGGCCTCCATATCATACATATCATCCTCAATAAGTCCCTGATAACCACGGCGTATGCCAACAACTTGTAACTTATTATAGATAGCTGTTCTTACTACTGATCGGATACAAGGATTCATTCCCGGAGCATCACCACCCGATGTTAAAACCGCGAGTTTTGATATTTTATGCATTTTTACCATTAATTTGTAGCCACGAAGATACTGTGTAAAATTTACACCATTAAATTTAATTTTTTTTTTTACTTTAGCGCTTAACCAATTATCTTTAAAAATATTCCCTAAAATTATCAGGTTTGGAAATTACGCTGCCTACATTTAATTCAGTATTTTCAATCGATTGTGTAATATTCGGTTTTGAAGCCGGTGAGCTTAAGATATTACTGATAGAGAGAAACCAGGAGCCTTTTAAAGATTGGCTTGCTTTGCCCGGCTACATTGTTGAGCAGGATGAAAGCATTGATGACGCCGCCGAACGGATCTTATATGAGCTTACCGGCCTGCGCGATCTGCATATGCAGCAGTTTCACACCTTTGGCGAGGTTAACCGGCACCCGCAAGGACGTGTAATAACCGTTGCTTATTACGCTTTGATCCGCATTAACGGGCAAAAAGAATTAAGGCCCGTTACCCAGTATGCCCGCAAAGCCTTCTGGCACCCGGTTAATGAACTGCCCAAGCTGGCATTTGACCACTCCGAGATCTTTGATACAGGTTTTAACAAGATCCGCCGCCGCTTAAACTACCAGCCTATTGCCTTTGAACTGCTGCCCGAAAAATTTACGCTTACGCAACTGCAATCGCTTTATGAAGCTGTTTTAAACAAAAAACTTGATAAAAGGAATTTCAGAAAGAAAATGCTGAGCTACGGATTTTTAAAGGAGCTTGACGAAAAGCAAAAAGGGGTATCTTACCGTGCGGCCAAACTCTACAAATTCGATCGCAGGAAATACGCGAAGATCTTTAATAATGAATTACACCTGGATAAGTGAGGGGAGAAGAGAGACAAGAAGTCAAGAATCAAGAAGTCAAGAGCTAAGAATAGAATCGCTAATAGATCTCATAAAATAAAAAAGCCGAAAAAGTTAGTTTTTCTTCGGCTTTTTTTTATGTCTTGATTCTTGATTTCTTGAATCCTGATTCTATTCTTACATTCTTCTTCGGCTTTCCTTTATCTTGATTCTTGACTTCTTGAATCTTGATTCTATCCCCAACTACAACTGATGCGCCATCTCCAGATGGTACTTCACCAAATTATCTATAGGTGAGCGGATGATGTTACCTACAACCATTCCGTTTTCAAGTACCAATTCTTCCAGCACATTGCGGAAGTTGTAGCCTACAGAGCCGATACAGTTGAATGAATATTTTTGATAATCAGGGTAATGGGTTACTAGGTTACGGAAGAAATCTTCGAACGAGGTACGTACCAGGTTCCTTGAGTATTCAATATGTACGTTATTGTCGTATACAAATTTGCTGAAGCTTGCACAAAAGCGATTGGCGCGCGGCTGGGTATAAACCTGCTCGTTCACATCATCAGGTGTAAGCTTGTAGGTTTCCCAAAACAGGTTGCGTACAGGCTCGGGCATGTAACCGCGTAAATAATCGGTTAACAGTTTTTTACCGATATAGCATCCGCTGCCTTCATCACCCAGGATATAAGCTCCTGAATCAATGTTCATTACAACGTTTTTACCATCATAGATACAAGTATTGGTGCCTGTACCTAATATAGCTGCAAAACCTTCGTTGTTGCCTAACAATGCCCTGGCTGCAGCAAGCAGATCATGGCCGATATAAACCTTTGCTTTGGTGAACACCGCTTCCATAGCCACTTTAACAACGTCACGCATTTCGTCGGTTGAGCAACCTGCGCCATAATAGTTTACTTCGGTGATCTCGTCTTTTTCCAGATCTGTAGGCAGGCTTTCCCCTAACGATTGGATAATATATTCAGTACTTGAAAAATATGGGTTGTATCCTTCTGTGTTAAAGTATACTTTTTTTCCTTCCCCGGTAACCAGACACCAGTTTGTTTTAGTAGAGCCACCGTCAGCAATTATGATCATAAATAAGTTTATTAAAAAAAATCGGTTAAAAATATGATTTACTTATTGTAAATAAAACACTTTACCTTTTTAAAAAGTAAAAATGTTCATTTTAAATTAATGTTGTGTTCTTTTTACAATTTCGGGACATGTTATGGTCCCCGCCAAATCAATAGTACGTTTATAAAATCAGTTGTTTATTTTAAATATAAATGTATTGCTTTATAAGGCAATCGGTTTATAATTGTTTACAATTATATATATAATTTAACAAATATTAGTAAGCAATAGTTTGATTATTAAAGTAAATACCAATTTGGTATTGTTACGCTACATTTAAGGTGGATTAAATTGGCATTTAAAAAGTTTTTAAATAAGCAATGTGTAAAACAAGATACAATTTAAGATAACTATCTATTTGACTTTTTATGTAGATTTTTGCATCTTTGCACCGCGAAAAATTCGCAGATGGTCCCATAGCTCAGCTGGATAGAGCAACAGATTTCTAATCTGTAGGTCATAGGTTCGAATCCTATTGGGATCACAACTGACACAGCCTCTTAGTTATACTAGGGGGCTTTTTTATTGCATAAAAGTGTTTATTGAAGCAGTATGTGCAGTTTATCAATCTGTTAGTTACAGTGCTGGTTGCATTTTCACCTTGTAAAGAGTTAAGCAGAGTCATCTTATTACAGCAGTTGTCAAGATCTGCACCATAAAGTCTTAAGTGCCGGTTGATTTTCGCAGCAGTAAGCAAAGTATTCAAAGTCTTTAAGAAGTTGTTTACTTTTAGTCATTGCAGTAAGTTAATTCGAGTGAATTCTCGAACAGGCGAACTGCTGAACAGACGCATTATGGCAAGGTGGAGATATTAAAACTGTGGTGGGTTTCTTTTGCGATACCCATTTTGATACACAACCTTGAGACGAAGCAGCGGTACCGCGATGTTTTAGTTAACTTTATTAAGAAAATTCATTTTCCTTTATTCTTATGTTATTTATTTGATTTTAAATCAGCAAGTTATGTCAGCCACACACACAATTTAAATCTAAATAAAAAGACCATGAAAAAAAACATCCTGAATTTTGCCATCAGTATCATTTTGCTGCTGGTAAGCGCTAATGTTTCATTTGCTCAAACAGACAGGCCTTACACAGAAGGGCCGCTTTGGCAGGTGCAATTTGTACATACCAAACCGGGCATGACCGACCTGTACTTAAAGAACCTGAGTGAAAACTGGGTAAAGCAAATGCGGGCGGCGAAAGAAGCAGGGCTTATATTAGATTTTAAAGTTCTCTCTTCGCCACCAGCTACAGCAAGCGATTGGGATCTAATCCTGATGTATGAATTAAAAAATCACGCTATGCTCGATGGTATGAGAGACAAAATGGATGCTATCAGTAAAAAGGTTTTTAACCTCAGCGATGAAGCCCGGCACACGCAGGCTGTATCCAGGAACGATCTGCGGGAAATCCAGGGTGGTAAATTAACCCAGGAACTGCAATTTAAATAGCCCTGCATTTATCCTTTTACAAAATCTCCATCCAACGTTATACGTGTAACTTATCCGGGTAACTATTAAGACCAAAGGAAAAAAGCAATCACACCGTATCTTGCGATACAACCATGCCAAGAAGATTATCAAGGAACTTAAAAATTGGTCTCACGAGCTGGAGCATTAGCAAATGGAGCTTTAAATGACAGCTCAGCTGGATAGAGCAACAGATTTCTAATCTGTAGGTCTTAGGTTCGAACCCTAATGGGATTACCCGATGGGACAACACAGTTTGACTGGTAGTTGTCCCATTTTTTTTGTCTTGTGACTCTTTGTCTATTTGATATATAAGCATAGCGGCTTCGTTCATTTTCCAGGTTCGATAACTGGGATGCAAATAATCAACAAGTAAAAAAGTTGTTTATGACCCTAAGCTACTAAGAATTTGAAAGCAAACTATAACACGCTAAGGAAAAAGAATAAAGTAATACTTAAATACGATGTAAGCATCTATTGTATTTACAGAAAAATAAATTTATATTTAATATATTCATTTTAAACGCATTATGAAAATTATTTCGTTTATAATATTGTGTATTTGGTTATTGGCCGGCCTGTATTTTGGTATCGGTGGAATATCCAGGATCAGTGTTGATGAAGTAACAGAAACTATAGACAAACAAAAAGATGCATTGAAAAAAGATACCATTAATATTAAATTAGACGGTGTAGATATAGAGAATAAGTATCAATTGAAATATATTTTAGAATACTCTAACCTTGAAAACTATTTCCCCTGGGCTATTCAATTAACTACCTTCAGTTCCTTCCTGGTAACGTCTATGAGTTTTGGTTTATTAGGCGCTATGATAAACATCTTAATTCAAATTGTTTTCTCTGCTTCAAAAATCGAAGATTCAAATTACGTTTCAAAACCGTTATTGGGGCTACTAACGGGGATAGTTGTTTTAGGGCTTTCTTACATAATACCTACCCTCATTGTAAAGGGCAATGCAGAGATTAAACCTCTTTCTTTAATGTTCTTGTGTTTATTTTGTGGTATATATTCAGATAAATTTTATGAAAAAATGTCCAATAGCTTTGATAAATTCTTTTCTAAGTAAAGGAATTATTAGTTTAATAATATTGCTGACAGTTTTTACAAAACCTGTTTATTGTCAGCAAATATTTAAGTTTGATAAACTCCCTCCGGATTTGCAAAATTCCATTATTAATAATTTGGAAAAAAGATTATCAGTTATTGATACAGCAAAGGAAATTTTTATAAGTGATACTGTAACAGTTCAGGATCCCGAAAATAATTTCAAAACTTTATTTAATTATCATATTAATGCATTTCACAAGGATTCGGATACTTCAATTAATTTAACTATCAGATGTACAAGTTTTCCCTTCACTATTGGTAATAGTACTGTTAAGGATAAACAGGAAGCTGCCAGGTATTGGTCGTCCGGTTCAACTGATCCAAGGTATATAACTATTGCAAAACTGAGTTTTGCTTGTAATGATCACATGCCACACCATTCAGCAACTACTTTAAAGGAAATGATGAAGCTGCAGGCAAAATATCATTGTAAAAAAATTAAGCCTTTAATCCTGGAATAATGATTAAAATTTTGCTATCCTGCTTTCACATAAATTATTGTTTTTGCTCTTTTAAAAACAATCTTGCCGCTTTAAGCTCAGGCCGGTTTGAGTCAATTGAATTTGAAATAGCCGCTACTTGCCGGTACAAGGAATTCGCTTTTTCAAAGCTGCGCAGTTTTTCGGCAGCTAATGCTGCTCCATAAAGACCGTTAAACCGGTTGGGGTGCCGTTTTAAATCTGCTTCATAGGCTTCCAAAGCTTTTTCGGGTTGGTTCATTTGCAGTAACAGATCCCCCAGTAATTCCCGTGCCGGAATTACTTCGCCCGGAGTAACAGGATGTTTTTCAGTTTTGTCTTCCATATCCGCAGCAACAATCATGGTTTTTAACGCTTCATCATTTTTTCCTTCCTTAAACAGGATCCAGGCTTTAGCTGTAGTGATTTGAATTTTTACCTGGTTGGCCTTATACAAATCCTTTTGCTGCATCAATGTATCATAAATTGTATCCAGGTTTTTTAACTCAAACCGTGCTGAATCAATTTTACCAATGTGAACAAAACCGAGAAGCCTGGTAAAATTGGTAATAGCCTTTTGCCATGGAAATTTTTCCCATGGAAAATCCGCCGGATGGGTTTTGAGACTGGCCGCACCGTTCCAGTTTTTGTTTTCAAGTGCATAGCGGGCCGGAATAGCGGCAAAAGCATAGGCATCTTTAAAGTCTACCGGGTAAACCTTGTCAATAGTATTAAGATAATCGCATTGCCTTTTTGCAAGCTTATTTTCTGCTTTTTGTAAATAGGAATAAACAAGATAGTCCATACTATGAAGTTCCTCGTCCCAATGGCCTTTAATACCGGCATTTTCAGCATAGCATTTTGCAGAAGACGTAGAAATAAGATTGGAATTAATGCATTCGTCCCAAAGCCCCAGCCTGGTAAAAATATGCGAAGGCATATGCTGGGCATGCGCCGAAGACGGGGCGATGGAAGCATATTTTCTTGCTGCAGGCAGGGCTAACACCGCAAGCTCGGGGTAATCATAAGTATGAATAATATAATGTACAATTCCCGGATGATTGGGTTCGCCGGGATATAAGGCGGTCAAAATAGCTCCGGCTTTTTTTTGATTACTGAAAGATCTGTCAGCCGGGTCTGCCGCTGCGTCAAGCGCTAAAGCATAAAATATTGCAGCTTCCTTATCGTTTGGATTTTCCCTGTATGTTTTTTCCATTGCTTTTTCAAAGCGGACGCTACGGGTATGATGGTCCGCTTTATCCCAATCCTTATAAAACAATGCCATGGCTTCAATATAGCCGGATTCCCTTTTTGATTTTTGACTGATGGACTGCGCAATTGCAATTGCTTTAGCTCCCTTTTTTAGTTCAGCTTCATTAGGTGGCGACCAAAGCGGATGATTATTGCACATTGCCACGCCCCAATAGGCCATAGCACAATTTGGTTCTTCATTAATAACTTTTGCAAAAACTTTTTCTGCTTCGTCATATTCAAATGAATGGAGCAGTGCTATGGCAAGATTAAAGTCCTTTTTCACCTTCTCCGGGCAGGACGTTTCAAATTCGACCAGGCCAAATTGCTTGTCCGGAGGTCCGCATAAAACAACATTCCCCCGTTTAAGATTAATCGCATTAATTGCGTCGTTTGAGGGAGGCTTGTTTTTTTCAGTGCATGAGGAGAGTACAAATAAGGCTAAACAGAAAAACACCCGGTGTACTGCTTGTAATGATTTTTTCATACTTACCTGATTATAATTCGAGGAGCCCAAAGCCAACTAGTGTAAGTCAACAGTCTTTAGTCGCAAGTCTTAAGTCAAATTTTGTCTTTTTCTGACTTAGAACATAAGACTTTCGACTCAAGACTAAGCGTCAATTCATGATTGACACGACACTAACTATCCAAATTAGGTGTTTTATTTAGGTTGTCCAAAAGGTTTAGCATATTATTATATATTCAGCACCATACTGCTAAAACCTGGTTAATCCATTACAGGTACTAATCCATGTTTTTGCAGCACTGCTTTAACTTTAACCATATCCGGCGGACCGCCCGCATTAATTATTACCGCCAACTCTTTAAAGTATGCAGGGCCTAAAATACCGGGGTTAACAATAGCTAAAAATTTAACCCTGCTATTTGTTTTATTTTCAAAACCGTGAACTATACCACGGGGAATGAAGCAGCTATCACCCATGCCAATCTCTAACTCTTTGCCATCAATTTTGAAAGTAACGGTTCCTTCCAGTCCGTAAATGCTTTCATCAAAATCTTTATGATAATGCGGGACGGGTACCTTTGCGGCTGCATTTACAGTAACTTCAAACATTGTTAACTGTCCGTTGGTGTCATCTTCATCGAGGCAAAATTTCACCTCCAAACCGCTAATCGCGATAATTTCTTTAGTTGCCATTTTATAGTTTTATTGTTGTAAGGAAAGTTTATTTATATACAATAGTAATCTTTTGTTATCAGAATAATATTAACAAATCCTACCAAAATCCCCTAATTTTTTGACCAAATCCCCCAATAAATAAAGAATCCAAAACGCTAACTTTGCAGCTTCAAAACACACATCCGTGTGTATTGTAATAAGGTTTCCTCTAAAAAAATACCAGACAAATAGATGCATGACTGGAACAGTTTAGATACCTTTTGAGCTTATTTTGATTGAAAGAATTCGCCAAAGTGCCAAAGGATACCAGAGGGATCGACCAAGAGACATTCTCTGCCCCAGTGATCTACACGTACTGGAGTAAGTATTACATCTTTATATTTAGTTTTCAGGTTTAAGGCTAACAATTCGTCCCAAAAACGGGCAACATCCTCAACTTCTAAAAATAGCATTGTATTGTCTATCCAATCCTTTACAAAATAATCTTGTAGGTAAAAGCCCAATAGTTCCGTTTTAAATAAGGACATGGTAGGTGTCAAAATGCTTTCCTGAAAACCCAGATCCCGGTAAAAACTCCTTGAGAGTTCAAAATCTTTTGCTCCGATAAATGGCCGTATTGATATAGCTTTGTGTTCCATACGTTAATTGATTTGGATTTTTAGTTTAAATAAAAAAATAAAAATAGGAAATGGTGTGCCTTAATGCACTTGATTCAAATCAAGAATTGAATTTGTTTTTTGCAAATTTCTCTCGAACTCTGCTTAAAGTTTCGGGGGTAATCTTTAAAAAGGACGCAATGATCTTTAAGGGGAATTTCTGTAGCAATTGAGGCTTGTTTTCAAAAATGAATTGATATTTCTGTAAGGGCGTGAGTGAATTATCAAAAAAATAAACTCTTGAAGTAGAATGTTCCAATATCTTATTCAACTGAAAAAACGCCGGAGATTGGCCTATTAGATAATGTATAGAGTCAATACTAATTTCTAATATTTCACTTTCTGTAAATGCACCTATAAAGCAATTTGATGGCGTTTGAGAAACAAAACTTTTGTGATTTAAAAGCCATTCATTTTCTAAGTGCAGGTCAATTATATGGTATTCTATTGCAGATTTTAAACTATACTGATATATAGCCCCTTTTAAAATGAAGAAAACGGATTTAGCTACTTCCCCGATAGTCAACAATACTTCATCTTTATGAACTTGCCGAAACTTTACTTCTTTTTCAAAAAGCATAATATCCTTTTCACTATAGTTTCCTGTTGTGTTTAAGACATCTGAAAACATATATAAATTTATAGTGCGTATAGAATCTTTGACCACATTCTCTCGCTGATCTTTGATTGTACTATCCATGCGTCCAAATATAAAAAAATAAGTTTCCTCTGCGTTCTCATGGAACAAGCCTGGGTGCTATCTACAGATTTGGCAGCTTAGGTTTCAGATTCTTTACTCTATTACCTTTTCCGTCCTTTTAGTGTTTTAATCAATATTGTTTTGAGGCAACGATAGTTTTGCGTTATGATATAATGCCGCTTTAGCCTGCAAGTCAACGAAGTGAGCGATGCCCTTTTCTTTGTAAATAGTTAGCGTCTCTAATGTGTTATATACTACTTTGAGCAATCTTCTTGCAATAGCTACAATTGCTTTTTGCGCCTTCATGCGTTTGCGTAACTTATCGAATAAAGCATGCCAATAGGAATCTTTCATGCGAACCGCAGCCCATGCCGCGCCAACAATGGCAACTCTTAAATAACTGTTGCCTTTTTTAATTGCAGTGTTTTTTCGTTTACCTGCACTTTCGTTGTTGCCCGGTGCAATACCGCACCACGCAGTGAAATGATCCGCTGTCGGAAATCGGTTCATATCTTTTCCGGCTTCGCTTATAATGATCTCCGCTGATTTGACACCTATGCCACTTATACTATCAAGACATTCAAAGGCTTGCGCATAATGCTCACTGATGATTTCAGTAATTGATTTGTCTAAAAAATCGACTTGCTTTTGAACATGGTCATAATCTTCCAGTAGCATTTGCAATTGTGTATGATGATACGTTTGGAGTGTGCCATTCAAAGCTTTGATCAACTGCTCTTTCTTTTTAATTACTTTGCCTCGGGCACAGCTAAGCAATTGTTCCTGATCGGTAACGCCTTTAGCCAGCAATCTTATCATATCCATTGCCGATAAAGTATGGATCGAACTGATGACAGAGCGCAATTTGATATTATTGCTTTCCAATATCTTAAGCAAACGGTTCCGTATCCGGTTGAGTTGCCAGGTGTAAAATAAACGATTCCGGCAGTAATCCCGGATTATTCGTTGTGTATTGTCAGGCATAAAACTTGGCCGCACTAATCCGTGTAATAGCAAAGTGCAAAGCCATTTAGCATCCTTCCGGTCAGTTTTCCGCTTGGGCATCTGCTTGATATGAACTGGATTTGCCACAATAACTTCGATACCCGTTTCGGTAAGTATGGCATATAAACTCATCCAATAAATGCCCGTGCTTTCCATCAGGCAATGGTGGATATCACTCTCTTGTAACCAATCCCTGATCTGTTTGAGTTCACAGGTGTAAGTACCAAACTCTCTAAACTCTTGATTGCTGCCGTCTTTTCCAGAGATAAAGCCAACGATCTTGTCTTTGTGCATGTCCAAACCACAGGCTTTATCTAATTGAGGCATAATGTTCACATCTTCAATTACTTGTTGTTTCATAAATATCCTCCGTTGATTATTCATGTTATACATTTTTATGAGCCCGGGTGTTTTTTAAATCATAATACTTAGGTTAAAACCTCCGAGCAGCAAGTGTAAGGGGGTTTTTATTTTTGGTAAAATAGCTAAACCCATCTTCACAGGCCTGCTATTTGGCGACATTTACCTTTTAAGCGGCATTTTAAGCATCCTTTAAACATTTCCTTTGCGCTGGCGTTAAGTGTGCAGTTAAATCTGTAAGTTTAAATAATAATACAGGTTGTCAGATCACAACATGCCCGACAAAAAACCATTACCTCCAAAAACAGCAAAAGAGCTAACCTACACCGAAAAGGTTTGGCATACGGTAGGCATAGTTGCTATAGTGGCAATACTAATACTGATTGCCCGGGTTGCTTTTGGCATATTGCTGATGGCATTGGCAGGCTGCCTTATTTCGGTTTATTTTCACGGCCTCGGCGATGTTATCCAGCGTAAAACCAAATGGAGCCACCGCATCAGCATGGTAGTTTCTATTACAGGCTCATTTATTATTTTAGGGTTTTTACTTTGGTTTATGGGCAGCAAGATCCAAAACCAGATTTCGGATCTGAGTGATACCCTGCCGCGCACTATCAGCAATGCCAAATTAAAGCTGGCCGAAACGCCTTTGGGCCGCAAGGTGCTCGAAGCCATATCAGGCGGTGGCTCCGATAAACTTTTTACAACCGCCAGCCAGTTTTTCAGCACCAGCTTTGGCGTTTTAGGCAATATGTATATCATCCTGTTTTTAGGAATTTTTTTTACAGCAAATCCTTCACTTTATAAAGATGGGTTGATACTGCTTATTCCGCCGGATCAAAAGGACCTAACCAGGAATATAATAGATCGTACCAGCTTTACACTCAAAGGATGGTTAAAAGGGACAATGATCTCAATGGTTTTGCTCGTAATTTTGATACCAATTGGTTTAAGTATAATGGGGATCCCGCTTGCGTTAGTGCTGGGGCTGTTGGCGGGACTATTGGTAATTGTCCCAAACTTTGGCTCATTTATCGCCATGATCCCCGGTGTGTTGCTTGCCCTTACCATAGGTACAGACACCGCTATTATAGTGGCTTTTATTTATATTGGTGTACAAACTTTAGTACAAAATATTATAGCACCTATTGTACAAAAAAGGATCATCAATCTGCCGCCGGCTTTAACCATTATCGGGCAGCTGGTTATGGGTGTGCTGGGTGGCGCAATGGGTATAGTAATGGCGGTGCCTGCCCTGGCAATTGTAATGATTTTGGTTGATGAGATCTATGTAAAAAAAATCAATCTCAAATAAAAGAATTACTGCAATTACATCCTCATTCTTAATGAGACCGACCGGCCAAGCGCCTGTACCAATTCAGGGTCCAATGATTTTAGCTCATCTTTTTGCACCCAAACCCTTTTATCATTCTTTATCAATTCAACCTTTTCTCCGTTTACAAGTAGTTGTAATTCAGTAGTATACTGATTTATTATCTTACTGTCAATAATCTGATAAATGTAATCCGTGTCATTAAAAGTTATTCGTAGTGGCAATCCCATATCCTAATCCTCGGTTGTAAAGATAGCTTTTAATGACAATTAAACTACAGTTGGGTTGCGTTTAATGATTTGAGCAATGCCAGATCTGCTTAAAACAAATCCTTTCAATTAAAATTTACTAAGTACCAATTAATTAAAAAGGGATAATTCCAATCTTCGTTATATTACTGTTTGTTGGATTTTAAGGATAATCAGAGGTAAGTGACTTACAGGATAACAATTGTTTGCTCGTTATCCTGTAAGAGAGCGCAAGTGTTAAGTCAAATTTTGTCTTTTTCTGACTTAGAACTCGAGACTTTCGACTCAAGACTAAGCGTCAATTCATAATTAACACCACACTAGCTTTTGTACATCTTTTCATAATATTCATCAGCCATTCTGCCCGCTTCAAATGCGGGTACAATATCTGCAGCAGCTTGTTTAAGCATGGTTAACCATTGCCCCTGCTTATTGTAATAGGCAAGCACAACTAAGTTTTCCAATGTATCCATCAGATTGCGGGCTTCCTGCGCATCTTTTTCTTCAGTTGACAGCTGGTTATCTGCAGGTTGAATTACATAGCAATTTTTCTTATCCTCAGCAAATTCAGGAACCCAGCCATCGGGCAACGAAACGTTGATGGCTCCGTTCATGGCAGCTGTCATTCCGCTGGTTCCGGATGCTTCACGATACATCCTGGGGGTATTGAGCCATACATCAGCCCCCTTTTTTAACAATGCCGACAGTGCAAGCTCATAGCCGGTAAGCACCGCACAATTAGCAAAAGGCTTTACCTTGCTCATTATCTGGTTAAACAGGTCTATCGCGCCATAATCTTCGGGGTAAGGCTTACCTGCCCATATAATTTGTACCGGGCGCTCAGTATTATTTACAAGGTTTAAAAAACGCTCCCAATCATACATCACTATATCGGCACGTTTATAGGCGGCAAAGCGCCTTGCCCAAACAATGGTAAGGGTATCTTCATTAAATAATTTTCCACATTGGTCGGCCACTGTCTTAAACAACTGCCTTTTCATTTCTTTTTTTCTTTGGATGATGCCGTCATTATTATTTTTACCGACGGCGTCATCAAGCTGCACGTCTTTCCAGTAAGTTTTGTTTTGCGCATTAGTGATAGAAATTATTTCACAGGTCCCCGGGTTGCTGCCCCACATTTGCCGGGCTACCTCACCATGAAGTTTGGACACGCCATTTGCTTTACGTGCAAATTTTAGCGCCGCAAGCGTATAGTTAAACTTGTCGCCCTCCATACCTAATACAAATTTTACCTCATGTTCCTGCATGTGGTAAAAAAACGACATATCTTTCAGCAAGCTATAATCGTGGTCTTCATTACCGGCCATTTCGGGGGTATGGGTTGTAAACACAACTCTTTTCTTCACCTCATCAAGGTTATTATTGTGTTTGGCATACAGGTAAAAATTAAGGGGTAGCGAATGACCTTCGTTCATGTGATAAACAGCGGGCTCTATTTGTAAAATATCAAGCAGCATGGCCCCGCCTATGCCCAAAACAATGCTTTGTGCTATGCGGGTGGCTTCGTTAGGATCATACAGCTGCCGGGTAATGGCGCGCGACTGATCGTCATTTTCAGGGATGTCCGTGCTCAATAAAAATAATGGCGCCGAGCCAAAAGTTTCGGGCTTAAGCAGGTATGCCTTTACATGGACTGGTGCGTCATGCACCGGAACGGTAAAAACAATCCCTGTATCCTGCAAAAAGGAATATTGCTTTTCAATAAATTCGGGTTTCATCAGGGCATTGCCATCGCGGCCCTGATCATAATAGCCATACTTCCACAGCATGCCTATGCCCAGCAGGTTTTGTTTTAGCTCATAAGCGCTGCGTAAATGTGAGCCTGCCAAAAAACCCAGGCCGCCGCTATATATTTTAAGGGCCTGGTCAACTGCAAACTCCATTGAAAAATAGGCTACAGCAATATTGTATTTATCATTTGGCATATAGCCAAAAATGTCATTCTTTGTAATCATATTGGAAGGTTAACCGCAATATACTCACTTAGTTTGGCATAAATCAAAAATGACAATTGAGGGATGTTTGGGTGGACTTATTATGATTGATCCTTGCAATTATAGTTTTACATTATCCATCTATTATAACACCGGGTTTCAAAAAGAAACCGTTTCGCTATAATTTGTAATTGTATTAAAGTTTTTTAAAATGAGGATAAAGGATAGCCCGGTGTATTAATGAATTATATCGGATTAGGATTTTTCCTTTTCAATAATAATTTCAATCCAATCCTTTAATTGTGGTATATTGGTTTGAACGGTATCCCAAACTATATCATTATCTACACCAAAGTAGTGATGTATGATCCTATTGCGAATGTCATTCATTTCCCTCCAGGGCACTAATGGGTATTTTTCTTTAATGTCGGGATGCACTTTAGAACTTGCTTCACCAATAATCTCCAGACTCCTGCAAACTGCTCTTATTAGCCGCTCGTCTTTTAAAAAATCTTCAAAATTATTTTCATGCGATTCCTTTATAAGATAAAGACATTCATCCAAAATATGCTGTAAAAATTCAATCTGCGATAGGTGCATATACTACCATTTTCAAAATGTGCGGGCCTATGTGCGGACTAAGGGATTGCGTAGTTACCAGTTCAACCTTACAACCGAAAATGTCTTCCAAAAAGTAGTTTAGTGAGAGAAAATTATTAAGCGTTTTTTTTTCTTTCGTGAGATCTACCAGCAAATCGATATCGCTGTTTTCAGTTGCTTCATTACGGAGGTGAGAACCAAATAAACCTATTTTATTTACACCATAAGAAGCCAGTTGCTGCTTATGGGCAACAAGCGTTTGCAAAATGATATCTTTGGGCGTATTTGATTTCATCTTGTCAAAAATAATAAATAAATCACTATAAATCAGAACAAGCCCGCTTTTCTTGTACCGCTCACCCCTTGTACAAACTTGTTTCAACATGTACAAGCTATGAATTGCTTTCTGTTATCCTGTCCACGAAATTAGAGCGATATAAACAAACTAAGCAATGGAAATACTTATAAAAGCAGGACGAATATTTTATGGCATTATGATAGCATGCCTTGGAGCTCAGCAACTATTTTATGCTGATTTCAGGCCGGTAATATTCCCGCCATGGTCCGCCGCTATACCGGGATCTGCCTTTTTAGCTTATTTGGTCAGTGGTGTGCTTATTGCAGCGGGCATAGCTATCATCTTTGAGAAAAAGGCAAAAGAAGTGTCACTTTATTTGGGCGGAGTATTTTTGTTATTGCTTTTTTTAGGCCAGGTGCCTTATGAATTAATTATAGACCCTTACAGCAAGCATTTAGGTGTATGGACAAATCCGTTAAAAGAGCTGGTACTGGCAGGCGGCGCCTTTGCTGTTGCAGGTTCATTCTCTACCAGCGAGGCGCCCGGCGAAAAAAAGCCGTTACTGATAAAACTATTAGAAAATTTTATTCCTCTTGGCGGCATCTTCTTATCAATAACCATGATCCTTTTTGGGATCGATCATTTCCTGTATGTTGACTTTGTGTCCAAATTGGTGCCGGTATGGGTCCCCGGCCAGCTTTTCTGGACGTATTTTGCAGGTGTGGCACTTATTGGCTCCGGTGTAGCGATTATTCTGAAGGTGAAATTGAAATTAGTTGCAATCTTACTGGGAGTAATGATCTTTCTTTGGCTTATAGTTTTGCATATTCCAAGAGCGATAGCTGATCCATACGGCGATAAAGGCAACGAATTAACCAGTGTGTTTGAAGCTTTGGGATTTAGCGGGATTGCTTTTATTGTGGCATTTGGGTATACACAACAGCCAAAATAATTGTAAGCCACTTTCAACTGTGGCTTTTTTATTGAATATCCTTAAAATCAACAGAACTTCTTATGGCAGATGATTCTTTAACGAAGATCATATCAGTCTGATAAAGCACCTCGTTTTTCGTTCTTCTTTCGTCGCAGATATCAAATAAGACGAAACCTATGTGCTTGAGGAAAATAATTACATCTGTAAATTGCGGTGCTTTATAATTATAGTTTAACATGCTTATTTCCAATAAAATAAACTCAGTTCTTTTTAATAGCTCGGTAGCGCCCTTTAAAACATCAATTTCAGCCCCCTGTACGTCCAGTTTTAGAAAACAGTTGTTAGGCATCTTGTATTTTTTTTCAATTATAGCGTCAATGGTTTCCATTTTCAACGACACTTTTTCCCGATAATGATCGGAATTTTCCTGATAAATACTTGACCCGCTTCCCATTTCATAGAATTCTACTCCATTTTTTTCAACATCGCCTACCAATGAAAGCTCCAAGCTGACGTTATCAAATTTGTGGCTTACCGCCTCCAAATATTTTTTTTGAGCTGTTTGTGGCTCAATCATTATAAACTTCGCTTCGGGGAATATAATTCTAACGTTCTCAGTCCATTGGCCAAATAAAGCTCCAGCATCAATTATTAGGTCAGGATTAAACCCGAGTTTTTTCAGGTTCGAAATATGATGATACATATCGTAAAAAGGAAGTGAATTCAAATTACTCAAGCCGAAAACAATTCCCGATGCCCGGTATGCTTTATTCTTCAACTTTGCCGGTAAAATATTTACAATTTTTTTAAGTAGTTTTCTTGTAGCCATAAAATGAGGTGTTATTCTCTACCCCATAACGGTAAAGATATGAAAATAAATAGCTAACGGTTAGCCGCTAAAGAACGTCAAAGCCTTATCGGGGAGATAAAACGCATAGCCGCAAAAAATAAAAATTCAAACTGAGAAACTACCGAAAAATTCAAGCTGAGACACTACCCAAATTCCATTCCAAAAGTTATTGAATGAAGAAATAGCAGGCATTGATTTATTTAGCCTTATCTTCAGAATGGCTTACATAGTAAAATACAATACCTACAAAGGTAAATATGATGCCTATAAACAAAGGCCATTCAGAAACCTGGCTTCCGCTACGGCTAATGGTCATTGAATCAGAATCAGCCGGGTTAACTACCGATCTGAAATAAATAATTAAGCCAATTGTTACTATTATCCCAACTACAATAAGAAGTACGCTAACTTTTTTCATAATACTGTTTGCTAAACAAAACGGTTGATTAGCGGCCGTAAAGGTAAAATTATTTTGAATTTTTTAGTTCGCCAAAGATAAATTAATTTGAAGATAAGGATGATTTGAAGATGTGTTGATTTGATGATTTGAAATTAGTCCATCGTCAAATTAAATAAACCTTCACATCATCAAATCAAGATAACATCTTCAAATTGCCACATCATCAAATTTTCAAGTCAAAATTCATGAAACTATTAAAAAGGCGGTGCGTATAAGTAACCGTAATTAATTTAACGATGGCTATGTATACGCATCCCGAAATTGAAGAGATTTTAAATAGTACCGGTCCTGAATTTTTTACCCCGGATGCTGTGATGCTGCAAAATGCCGAAAAACTGTTAAATTATATCGACGATATAAACCTGGAACGCACCGGTAAGTTTGAAACCACACCAGCCGAAAGCCTCTATCTTTTATGGAATGCCGAAAACCTTGAATTTCATTTCGAATGCTTAAAAAACGGCAGGATCCTTTATACATTCCGCAAGAGTGGATATGGCAAAGCCAACGGAAGCAGCGCCATAGATGAATTTATACCGATGCTTGAAAACTACCTGTTAATTAGCATTGACTAATCTTTCCCATTTCTATTTCGTATTCCACTTAAACCATTTAATGCCAAGTACGGCACATACTGCAGTATATCCAATTGTTACCAGTAATGCCATTGAAGCTTCATTGTTCCATTTTTCAGGCTCCATACCTGATGCCATGATGGTTTTAACCGTTCCGTATGGCGACCATTGCACAATATTATGAAGCTGTAAATTTGTACTGAACTGGCCAAACATTCCCACCATAATAAATACAAAATAAACCAGGCGAACGGTTGAATTTACCGTTTCGGGGTTTTGAATGCGTCCAACTATCATTTGCCCTATACTTAGGTATAATGCCCCGCCAATTATAGCAGTTAAATAAGTAACCACATATCCTGCCGGCGTAAGGGTCACCTGGTCGTATGAACTTCCTGCAATAAAAACAGCAGTAGTTACCATTAATATCATTGCCATTTGAACCAATAAACGGCTTGTCATTATTGACCATGATGAAATCGGAGCTACGCGTAAACGCTGGAAAACTCCTTTGTCACGGTCGCGGGCAATTGAGGTAGAATAGCCCATTAATCCGATAGCAACAAGGCCAATAGTAATACTGTTTGAAAGTACAAACGGGCCTCCAAGCTGTGCTACAAAAGGTTTCCATGTAGTAAGTATAATTACGGGAACTATCAACGTTAATATTACTGCACGCCTGTTACGCCACTGGGTGGTAAAATCTGCACGCAAAAGTGTTTTAAGAACTGTGGATATTTTAGGTATCGAAGTTTCCATGAAATTTAATTACTGAATTAATGATTGAGTGAATTAGTGATTTTGGAAGTCATTTATAAACGTATTGCTTTGCCGGTAAGCGCTATAAATACGTCTTCAAGGGTTATCCGCCCCCTGCGCGAAACTGCAATAACTTCCGGGTCACCCTTGTGCTCGTCTATCATGCCTTGCGGCGTATCAATGGCAATCACCTTGCCATGATCAATAATAGCGATCCGGTCGCAAACAGATTCTGCTTCTTCCATGGAGTGGGTGGTAAGCAAAACTGCATGCCCGCGTTCGCGGATGGCTTCAATGCGCTCCCAAAGCTGCCTGCGCGACTGCGGGTCCAGTCCTGTGGTAGGCTCATCAAGCAATACCAGCTTAGGGTTATGTATAGTTGCAATAACTAATGATACCCTTTGCTGCTGACCACCCGAAAGCTCTCCGAACTTTTTCATCGCAGAGTCTTCCAGGTTGATATCTCTTAAGGTAGCCATCAGATCGTTTTTACTTGCGGGTACCCCATAAATGCCGGCGTATAGCTGCAGCACTTCAATTACAAACAGCTCGGTTTGAAAGCTTGTTGATTGCAGTTGTACCCCTAATGATGCGCGTGCATGCAACGGTTTTGAAACGGCATCATTACCATCAACTATAATAGTTCCCGATTGTGGCTTTAAAAGACCCTCAACGGCACTTAACGTACTGGTTTTACCCGCGCCGTTTGGCCCCAACAGGCCAAAAATTTCACCTTTCCTAACACTAAAAGACACGTTTTGCACTGCGTGGAATTTGCCATAGCTAACACTAAGGTCATCCACGGTTAAAATATTACCTTCGTTCATTTATTAAATCAGGATCTGAACTAGGAAACTTTTATCTCGGTTTTGGTATCGTCATCATCCTTCACTTCTTTCTCTACAGTTATTGTGCACTCTGTAACTAAAGCAGCCAATGTACCAATTGCTGCAAATATGGGTGCAAGCAACACACCGAAAAGGCCAACAGCTAATGGGAAATGCATCAGTTCTTTACCGGATTTATCGGTAATAGTGATCTTCGTTACATTGCCTTCGTTTATAAGCGATTTTATTTTATCCAACAGGGCTTCCCCGTTTATGGAAAATGATTCTTTGGTAGTCATAATTCAGTTATGTTAAATGTATGTTTTAATTTTTACATACTTTGGAGACAGTTATCACGGTGAATGTTACAGGAAAATTAAAATAAATTTCTGACTAATCCCCATTTTTATATTAAAAAAAGCATACATGGCTTATGTGATAATTTGGATTTCAGACATTCAGAATTTTTAAGAACTTAGTATTATAAAAAACTGCTTTGCAAGCCTGGAAAGTAAGCGAAGTTAAAAGCCCTGGAAGCTGATGAACCACCTAAAAAGGAGTTCTAAGGTACGGAAGCCTTATTTAAGATGATTCGGGCAACTGGTTTTCTCTTGCAGAACTTGTTTAAAGAAAAATGTATTTTAAAAACTACCAGGAAATGAAAACAACGTTTGACAAAGCCACAAGAGATGAATTGATTAACAGGATCAATACGCTTAACGAAAACAGCATGGCACAATGGGGTAAAATGAATATTTACCAGATGTTGAAACATTGTACACTATGGGAAGAAATGGCATTGGGGAAGAAAAAGTATAAACAGGCGTTCATCGGCCGTTTATTTGGAAAAATGGCTTTGAGAAGTGTTATAAAGGATGAAAACCCCCTGAGCCGGAATACACCCACAATTCCTGAATTTGTTGTCCGGGAAAATGGTGATGTTACATCCCAAAAAAGCAAATGGATTGCCCTGCTCGAGGAGCATGAGCACTTCCCTGACTTTGATTTTGTACATCCTTTTTTCGGAAAAATGACAAAAGAACAAATTGGATACATGGCGTATAAGCATACCGACCATCACCTACGGCAATTTAATAGTTAGGTTACCAGGTGATAGTATCTATATACGCTAAACTATTTTTCTAAACTTGCTCTTTTAGGAGCAAAATATTGGTAGAAACAATTTAAAAACACGTCCGGCATTTATTATTTCCAAAGGCTGTAGAACCTATAGTACCTTAAATCCATCCACAATGCCGCCCATCGCTTCCCAAACTTCATGTTTAAAATCCTGGGGCGAAATCTCAAATAGTATTGCTGTATGATTACCAGCAGCATATTTACGGATATGGATTTTTGCGTTTAAGGTAAACGGGAGCTTGTTTAAAAAGTTAAGCGTGCTAATTTCACCTTCATAGGTTTCAAGGTCATCCTTAGCTTTGTCGATTTTTTTTAATTGGATCTGTGAAAAGTTTTTAACAGCAGGAGGATTTGTTTTTTGATTGCTTAAATAAAGCCCGTTGTAGTATTGGGTTAAACAGTTTTTTAATGTATCCTGGTTAATAATGGGGGCGCCTTCAATAAACCATAAAAAGGTGTACGACCAATATTGTGCACTTTTATTATCGCCCCAGCCCGGTGTAAAACGGATCTCTTCTATTCCTTTATAAGGTATTGATGGTGCAAATTCAATAGGGAAGGCTATTTTTTCGACACCCCACTTTGCCGGGAGAGGTAAAGTATAGGCTGCTTGCTGGCAGATACCCTTGCTGGCAAAAAATAAAAAACACAGTGCAACAAGCGTTTGTTTCATAATTATATGAAATTACAATTATTAGTTAATTGCTGATAATATGTTGCAGTTAAATTATGTTAAATTGTATTTATCTTATACGTAGGTCATAAAACAAAGGCTTCAGCACATGATAGCAAGAATGTGGCATGGCAGGGTGCCTAAAGAAAAAGCAGAACAGTATCACCTGTTTTTAATAAAAACCGGCTTAAACGACTATGCACAAACGCCCGGCAACCGTGGCGTGTTCCTTTTAAAGCGCGATGATAATGAGATAACGCATATTCATACCCTTACCTTTTGGGACGATTACGAGTCGATAAAACAATTTGCCGGTGAGGATTATAAAAAAGCCCGTTATTACCCCGAAGACAAAGAGTATTTATTGGAGTTTGAGCCCGAAGTAATACATTTTGATGTGCTTGAAAAACCGGGTTACTTGGATGTCAATAATATTGCTCATTAAGCATTCATTCAGTTCGAGATGATCGGGACATCTGCAAAACTTAAAAACGCCGGATCCGTGATCAACCATTAAGCCAAGCTAATAATTCTGCTACCATATCCTCATAAAACAGCTTATAAGTTTTTTCGGTAACATAACCTATATGGGGTGTTGCCAGTATATTGTCAAGCTTGCGGAAGGGATGATCGGTTGGCAAAGGCTCAATATCATACACATCAATAGCTGCGCCAGCTATTTTTTTTTGCTGTAGCGTATTTATCAACGCCTGCTCATCAACCAAGGGGCCTCTTGATGTATTGATAAAATAGGCTGTGGGTTTCATTAGGTCAAGATCAGCCTGCCCAATAATACCTCTCGACCGGTGACTCAATACTAAGTGGATGGTCACAAAGTCGGCTTCTTTTAGCAATGTTTCTTTGCTCACCAGCTTTGCACCCGCCGCTGCGGCCTTTTCTTCGGTAAGGTTTTCGCTCCACGCTATAACATTCATGTCAAACACGTTGGCATAAGCTGCTATTTTTGTGCCGATATTTCCCAGCCCGATTATTCCAATAGTTTTCCCTGCCAGGTCTGTCGAAATGGTGGTTTGCCACTGACCATTGCGCAGGTTTGCATTTTCAACGGTTATGTTACGGGCAATAGCCATTAGTGCGGCCCATGTTAGCTCAGGTGCGCCGCCGCCAAAGTAGCCCGTAGTTTTTAGGGTGATACCTAACTCTTCAACAGCTTTTTCATCAATGGATGCATTGCGCCTGCCAGTGGAGATTATTAACTTAAGATTGGGAAGCTGCGAAAGGATCTGCCTGGTTAATGGCGTACGCTCGCGCATTACACAAACAATCTCAAAAGGCAGTAGCCTGTTTATAATTTCGGTTTCATCAACAAGGTGGTCGTTAAACACGGTTACATCGGCACGTTGCTGCACAGCTTTCCAATCGGCCATGGTTAATGCCACACCCTGGTAATCATCCAGCACTGCAATTTTTATTCTTTCGCTCATAAGGTTAATTGGTAAAATACGGGCAAACCGTGGTCAAACTTACGAAGTTTTGGAAACTTCGTAAATTTTTGGCAGGAAAATTTCGTGAGCCTTGGAAAGCCCGTTACAATTTCACCCCCCTCAAAAATTGCGCAATATCCATTTGCTTTTTGCCTTCCATTTGCACATCGGTTAAATGAACATAGCCATCCGATGCAGCAAATTTCAAATAGGTTTTATTGTCGGTTAAAAAGCCGCCGGGTTGTATGCCGGGTTCAGCCGTTTCAAATGTGGCATTAAATACTTTAAGGATCTTATCGTTCAAAAAGGTATAGGCAGTAGGATAGGGGCTTAATCCCCTAATCTTATTATAAATGCTTTCGGCAGATTGTAACCAGTCTATCAAGCAATCCTCCTTAAAAATTTTAGGTGCATGCCTCAATTCTACGCCATCATGTAAGGCCGATTGCGGGTGCTCATTATACCGGCCGCTTTCAACACCTTTAACGGTTTTTACCAGCAAGCCTGCGCCTTTGTTCATCAGGCGGTCGTGCAGGTCTCCGGCTGTTTCATGGCCCGTCAGGGTTATTTTTTCAGTGAATAATATATCGCCGGTATCTATTTCATGTTTCAGGAAAAATGTAGTAACACCACTTTCTTTTTCGCCGTTTATTAAAACCCAGTTTATTGGGGCTGCGCCACGATACTGCGGCAATAAAGAGGCATGTAAATTAATGGTGCCGCGCGGAGGCATGCTCCACACCACTTCGGGCAGCATCCTGAAGGCTACTACTACCTGCAGATCGGCATGTAAAGATTTTAACTCGTCTAAAAAATCCTGATTTTTTAATTTTTCCGGCTGCAGTACTTTTATACCGTTTGCTACCGCATATTGCTTAACGGCCGATTCATTTAGCTTTTGTCCGCGCCCGGCAGGTTTATCCGGCGCGGTTACCACGGCAATAACATCGCATCCCGCCTTTATCAAGGCATCTAATGATGCTACTGCAAACTGGGGTGTACCCATAAAAATAATCCTCATAAATAGATAAAACGCTAACTCCTAAAGATAGTTAAAAATAAACATTGTGACAAGAGCAAGCAATTCCGGCCTCACCCTGCCCTCTCCAAAGGAGAGGGTTCTAAAAAAGAACAAGATTTAATGCCTCTCCAAAAAAGCTGTTGCAGGTGACGCAACTCCACATTTAAAACATTCCGCAATCGGCATTCCCACTTCCGCATTCCCTTACGGATATAACAAATACTTCGCCCGCATCCTTTTATACTTATTTAAACCAGGCTCCCAACTTGCCCTTATCTGGCTTTCACTTTTGCCTGCCTCAATTTGTTTTCTTAAATCGGTTGTGCCGGCAAGCTTTGTAAAATAAGCGTTAAAAAAATGCTCCTTATCCGGGAATGCTTTGTACAGCTCAATCAACCATGCTAAATTAAGCTGCCCGCTGTTGTATTCGGTATTTGTATCGTAATTTTTCAGGTCGATGCCATAACAGGTTTTATTTTTCTGTGGCGGATCTTCGCTCATACCTTTAATACTTACCGGGGTAAATGAGTAAGTGTATTTTCCCTGTAAAGCCGGGTGCCCGATCTGCAAAAACGGCAACATGGTTCCGCGTCCAAGGCTAAGGGTTGTCCCCTCAAATAAGCATACAGAAGGATACAGCAAAACAGATGTACTGGTATTTAAGTTGGGCGATGGATTTACCGGCAAAATATAGGGTGTGCTATGCGTGTAGTTAGCCACCTTTATGATCTTTAATTTGCATTTTTCATGATTCTTTAGCCAACCTTCGCCATTCAGCATTTTGGCATATTCGGCTGTGGTAAGCCCGTGTACTACCGGGATAGGGTTCATGCCAACAAATGAGTGGTAAGCGGTGTCCAATATCGGGCCATCAACATAAAATCCATTGGGATTGGGCCTGTCTAATATCATCAGCTCAACATTGTTTTCGGCGCAGGCCTCCATAACATATTGCAGGGTTGAAAGGTAGGTGTAGAACCTGGCGCCAACGTCCTGTATGTCATATATTACCAGGTCAATACCCTTTAGATCATAAGGCGTTGGTTTATAATGTTTATTGCCGTAAATAGATATTACAGGCACCCCGGTTTTAACATCAATGCTGTTATTTACATCGGCGCCATTGCTGGCATCACCCCTGAAACCATGTTCGGGCCCGTAAATCTTTTTTATGGCGATGCCAAGCTCTATCAGGCTATCTAAACTAAGGGTTTGATTTCCACCTATTACTGAAGTTTGATTGATAACCATCCCTATATTTTTCCCTTTCAGGTAATCAATATACTGGTCCGTTTGGGCAGCGCCGGGTATCATTGTCACAATTTTTGCACCAATACCGGTCACAGGCTTATAATTGCTTTTTTGACCCAATACTGCACATGATAATGCACAGGCAATTATTGAAAATTGTACAAAAAGTTTTATCCTCATCATAAATAAATAGTGTTCATTATTTAAAACTGCCGGTTTTTAATCGCAAAACCGCATATTTGCGAAGGTACAAAAAATCCATGTCGCATTGAGTTTCGCCTATTTTATAGCTAACCGTATAACATTTAAGTCTAAGCGCACATTTTCAAAATTAATTGTGCGCATAGCTATTATTGGTATTATGCTGGGTTTGGGCGTTATGATATTAACGCTTACTATAGTAAGGGGCTTTAAACAGGAAATAAGGGAGAAGATCCGTGGTTTTTCCGGCGATATCCAGGTGATAAAGTTTGATCTGAACAATTCTTTTGAAAATTCACCTTTTGCGGCTGATAATGACTTTGTAAAGAAGGCGCTTACTGTTAATAATATTAACACTATCACACCTTTTGCAATGAAACCCGGTATAATAAAAACCCGCACCGAAATTGAAGGTGTAGTATTAAAGGGCGTTGATAAAACGTACAATTGGGCTTTTTTTAAAAAGAATTTGATTACCGGCAAGGTGCTTGATTTTACTGACACAATTCAATCAAAAAAACAGCTCCTGATCTCGCAATTTACTGCCAACCGCTTACAACTAAAGGTAGGCGATAAAATTTTGATGTATTTTGTGCAGGAACCTTTAAAAATCCGGCCATTTACTATAACGGGTATTTATAGCACCGGCATTGAAGAGGTTGATAAACAGTATGTAGTAGGTGATCTGTCATTAATAAACAGGCTCAATGGCTGGAAACCTGATGAAATTGGCGGTTACGAAATCCGGGTAAATGATTTTGATGATATAAATAATTCGGCTAACAATATTGATAACATACTGCCAACTAAACTGAAATCATATACCGTGACGGAAAATTATGGCGTTATATTCGGCTGGCTCGATCTGCTTGACGGGAATACCAAGGTGGTTTTAATATTAATGATATTGGTTGCCGTTATAAACATGATTTCGGCCCTGTTAATAATGATTGTTGAACGTACCCCCACGATAGGCATCCTAAAGGCAATGGGTGCCAATAACTGGGCCATACAAAAAGTGTTTTTATATAATGCGTTTTACCTGATAGGTTTAGGGATGCTGTTTGGCAATATGTTTGGTATTGGAGTAGGTGTATTTCAATCGCAAACTCATTTTTTTCAGCTCGATCAGGCATCTTATTACATGAGCTTTGTACCCATACAATTTAACTGGATTGAGTTGCTGATTTTAAATATCGGCACGCTGATAATATGTTTACTGGTAATGATAGGCCCTTCCATGCTGGTAACCCGCATTGAGCCGGTAAGGGCTATTCAGTTTAAATAGAGGTAAAAGGCAAAAGATAAAAGGTTTTAACTTTGACCATGCCTGAATAAATGGAGTAGTACGGAATTGGCCTGCGCAGACAGTTCTATTTTTTGCGCATTAACGCTGGATAAAATAAAAAGTGCTGAAAAAGGTTTATGAAACGCGTTTTCATTTATGTGATGATTGAAAGTTTAGTTTCAGGTTTAATCCCCCAGCGCCAAAGCGAAGATTTTGCGAACCCAAGCCATCAAGCGGGTATTTTAAAAACGGTTCAATTACAAGCCGGTTTTTGCCAAAAGGATAGCCAATGCCAACAGCAACATTCAATGTTTTTGCAAAATAAAAACTGCCGAAGTTTTTCCCGGTAGTTTGATCCTGCGGTTGCTGGAGCTTTTCGGAAAGGAACGACGGATAGTTATACTTATAAGTATATGATTCATCAATAAAAGTGCCCGAGCTTAACCCCATTGATACATAAGCATCACTTTTTTTCGGGTTAAACTCATATTTTATGTTGATGGGGATATCAAGGCCAACCAGGCTTGCATTATAATTTTTAATAGTTGGCGATGATGTGGCAGCAAAGGTCCCGGCCTGGGCGTTAGCGGCAGGCGTATAAAGGTTGCTTTTTACCAGGGCCGTTGCCGATGGAAAACCTGAATAACTTAGGGAGTTTTGCGCTATAGAAACACCTGTTACCAGTTTAAGGTTATTGCTGATCTTAATATCTGATGTAAAGCCCGCACCCATGTTTACCTGGTTATCGCTCCCTTTTGAATAATTAAAGTACGTGGCCGCATATACCGCAAACCTAACTTTCTTTGATTGCTCCACATCTTCGGTTTTGGGCGTTTTTGAACCTTTATCCTCATTAAACATAGCCATAATTGATTTTTCAGGTTTTTTCTCCTGCATCACCAATGATTTTGGCTTGTCGCTTTTTGGCTCATTGTTTACGGCCAGTTGAGGCAGCGTTGTTTTGCTAATGGATGTTTTTAAACTATCGACCGATTTTTTAGCTATATAGGTGCTTTTACCAGGAGAATCAATTAAAGGCAAATTTTGGTTTGATTTAACAGGGGTTTGACTTGTTAAATTACCTGGTAATGCAGCGGGGCGTAATAATCCTGCCTGGTAATTATGGGCAGATTGCGTTTTACCCGGGCCTTTTTCTGTAGCCGGGGCAGTGTTATGAATAGTATTTTTTTGAATTTTTTTAACAACTAAATTTTCTCGTTTAGGGTATTTTAATATTTTGACAACAGTATTTTTAGGCTGCTCCTTCGCATTTTTTATCCATAAGCCAACACCCAAAAATACCAGTAAAATTGCCGCCGCCGAACCCCACCACAGCCAGGCAAACGCGCGCCGCTTTGATTGCTCTTCAGGAAATTTCTCCCTTAGCAGCAACCAGCCCTCATCGGCAGAAGGGTCTTCGAAATCATCGAACACCTCCCTTATGCGGTTCTTTAAGTCGTTATCCAACTGATCGTCCATGGTTATGCTCTTCTGATCGTAATATATTCCTTAATTTTTCTTTAGCCCTGCTCAGGTAAACCCTTGATGAGCTTTCGGGGATAGTCAACAGCTTTGCTATTTCATCATGACTATAGCCATCTATTTCATATAAATTGAAAACGGTAAGCTGCATTGCCGGTAATCGCTGCATCAATTTTAAAATGTCCTGCACATTTAAATTTTCAACTGCATTTATGCTGGTGCCAATCGGCGTTGCATTATCAATTTCAACATGCAGCTGAAATTTCAGGTCCTTACGCCGGCGGTCAATAGCAGTGTTAACTATAATAGTGCGCAACCAGGCTTTAAAGGGCCTGTCGCTGTTGTAGCTTTTTATATTGTTAAATACTTTAATAAAAGCATCGTTAACAACTTCCAAAGCATCATCACGGCTAATACTATAGCGCAGGCCGATACCCATGGCATAGCCATAGAACTGCTTATAAAGCAGTTCCTGATATTTTAAGCTGCCTGTTTTGCACTTGCCAATTATTTCATCTTCAGCAATGCCCCGCGGTTGATGCATCAAATGTGTTTAATTCAGCTCAAATTTATTGTTCATTTATATCCAGTACGCAACAATGAATAAATTCGCTACAATAAATTGAAATTTAGTTTACGGAAGTATTATTTAAATATGGGGGTATTCAAATTATAAAGCCGGTTTTTTAAGGCCGGCTTGTTTTAAAACGGATCGGCAAATTTATTAGTTACCTGTTTTTTTCAGATCATATTGAAGTCTGAGCGTATCCTGGGCACCATACGCTTCCATTTTAAAATTGACACCGTCATAAGCATAAGCATATGTGCCTGTAAGGTGTGTTTTAGTTACCGGGGCTGTACTCGAATACGTATTATCAGTAAAAGTAATTACGTTATTAACCGGATCTGCTCTAAAGCTGCCCTTGCTGCCGGCATGAACAGTTGAAGTATCACCGGTAACTGTATAGGTTGATGATGGCGACATGTACACTACTATGTTTGTTTTTACAGTATCGATAGTAATACGATCGGTGTGGATATGTAAAAGCCTGAATTGTCCCGAATAAGTGCCATCAGGAATAGGTGTAGGGGCTGTTTTATTGCCGCCGCCCAGGCATCCGCCTGTTAATATTGCCAATAACGGTAATACGTATAGTAATTTTAGTTTCATAATTAATGGTGTTTAATTGGTTACGTTAACACTTTTATCAACGCTACAATTATCATCATATTTTAAATTCTTTTTGCCTCTTCCCAAAATATATCCATCTCGGCAAGGCTCATATTTTGTAAAGCCTGCCCATTCTCGGCAGCTTTACGTTCCAGGTATTGAAAACGTTTGATAAATTTATAATTTGTTTTCTCCAAAGCATCTTCCGGGTTAATATTTATAAACCTGGCGTAATTAATAAGAGAAAAAAGCAGGTCGCCAAACTCGCCTTCAGCTTTTTCATGATCAATAGTGCTTTCATCTTCGGCATTAAATTCATTTTTAAATTCCTGCAGTTCTTCTTCAACCTTAGCCCATACCTGTTTTTTTTCTTCCCAGTCAAACCCCACCCCCCGGGCCTTTTCCTGTATGCGTGATGCTTTTACCAGCGCGGGCAATGATGCAGGCACACCGCCTAATACTGATTTATTTCCTTCTTTTAACTTTATCTGTTCCCAGTTGCGCTTTACATCGTTCTCGTCCTGCACTTCAACATCGCTGTAAATATGCGGGTGCCTATTAACCAGCTTATCGCAGATACTGTTCAGTACATCAGTAATATTAAAATCATTGGTTTCAGAGGCTATACGAGCATAAAAAACAAGGTGCAGCATGATATCACCCAGTTCCTTCTTAATCTCGGGCATATCAGCGCTTAAAATTGCATCTGATAGCTCGTAGGTCTCCTCAATGGTTAAATGGCGCAGGCTCTCCAGCGTTTGCTTTTTATCCCAGGGGCAATTAAGGCGCAGATCGTCCATAATGGTGAGCAGCCTGGAAAAGGCAGTTTCAGGCGTTGATGCGGTAGATGGAGGTGTTAATGGCATAAGTTTATAATCACAAATTGCACGAATTTTTTCGAATTACACGAATTAAGCGCAAAAATAAGGTTTAAGTCTGGAAAGTCTGATTAGTTATTTAATCGACTTTTAAAAGTTCTGAAAATTCGCCTAACTTTATCTATCAAACAGAAACATTTACCATGCCCAATTACAGCCAATTACTTTATGATATTGAAGTACATTCTGTTGAAGGGATCAGCAGGTACTTTGAGCAGGGCGGCAGCCCTAATGAAATTCATGATGGTATGCCTCTTTTTACAACAATGGTTGAGATGTACACCCGTACTCCCCGGTTTAGAGATTGTGTAAAATTATTTATTGATGCCGGTCTGCAGTTTGACGATAAGGCCCTGCTGGCTGTTTTTATTGATGGTGCTGAAAAGTTAAAAGAATTGATTGGTAACGATGCGGACATTATATCCAAAACCTATTCATTGTTCAATAATACCTATACCCCTTTAACCGGTGGTACGCTGCTGCATTTCTGTGCTGAATATAACAGCACTAACTGTGCAAAGGTATTGGTGCAAAATGGAGCAGACGTAAATGCAAAAGCAGCATTGGATGAATATGGTTTTGGCGGGCATACCCCAATTTTTCATACAGTTAACCAAAACAGCAATAATTCTGCCGGGATGCTGGATTTCCTGCTCCAAAATTCAGCAGAATTACTCATCACAGTTAAAGGATTTATATGGGGCAAAGGTTATGAATGGGAAACCTTTATCCCGGCGGCAAACCCAATCAGCTATGCCATGATGGGATCATTACCGCAAATGCACCGGAAGGAAAAAACGGTTACAGCTGTTGTATCGCTGTTGATTAAACATGCTTTCGGCATTGATTATACGCCAAAGAATGTTCCAAATGCTTATTTGGTGAGAGGATGAATTGTCGGCTTTTTGAAGATATTTTTTAGAATTTTTAAAAATCAGCGAAATCAAATAATCAAAAAAATCAGCGGTTTATTTTCACGGCCCGCAGCATTTCTCTTTTACCCGGTGCGCCAGGTGCTTTCTCCACCTTGCAGTCTAAAGCCTTTATTGCGCGTTTTAAGTTGCCTGTAATGGCGTAAGTAACAAACACCCCGCCCGGCTTTAAGTATTGTATGGTATGACCGATGGCTGTTTCATCCCACATTTCCGGCTGATACGCCGCAGCAAAGGCATCAAAATAAATAATATCATATTGTTGTGCAGATTGAAAGTTTAGTAAGGGAGTATTTGCAATTTGCAGTTTGCAATTAGGGCTTATGGATATTTCTCTGCTTAAAGCATTAGCATATTGTTCAATAAATTGTTGCCATAGCTCCGTCGAAACATATTGATCATATCCGGTTTGGCCGATCATTTCTTTTGTTAAGGGATAGGCTTCAATGCCGGTATAATTTAGGTTGATATGTTTTTGATCACAAAGATCGGCGCTTAACAAGAAGTTTAAGCCGGTGCCAAAACCAACTTCTAATACTGAAACGGGCGCTTCCAAATCTGCTGCTCCATCCAAAAAGTATTGCAGGCCCGAATTTACAAATACATGCCTGCTCTCCTGCAGCGCGCCATGTTTTGAATGGTAGTTTTCACCAACCAGCGCGTTGTAAATGGTGTTTGACCCGTCGGCAGTTTGTACTATTTTAAGCATATTTTATGATTGCACCGATTTTAAAAGGATTGCGCCGATTATTGCTGAACTCAAACAGCTACCCTCTGATTAGCAATCTCTACTACAACTTCCTCTAAATCATAAACAGGCACATTATCTATCTTGCCGCTGATAATGCTTAACGCTGCTGCTGATCTGTAACCTGCAGCACAATGTACCACTATCGGTTTATCTGCAGGGATTTCATTGATCCTTTCGCGTAGTTCAGGGAGTGGGATGGTAATCGCGCTTTTAAATATCAATTTTTCTTCTGTTTCATTCCTGTTACGCACATCAACCACGATATAGTTTTCTGTGTGCCGTACAAAATCGGATAAATCCAGTTCTGCAGATTTTTCCGTCGCTGAAGCAGGGCTTAATATGGCCGCTTTAATATTTTGCTCGTAACCAATTTTGGCTGCCTTTTTTATCATTATATCTAATTCAGCTTCATCAGCTGCAATCAAATAAAACGCCTCGTCAGGGTTAACTATTGACCCCAGCCAGGTTTCAAATTTGTCGCCATTCTGCAGGTTAATAGCTCCTTTTACATGGCCGTTCCTAAAATCATGCTTAGGTCGCGTATCAATAACAAGCGTGCCCTTTTCTAATACAGCATCCTGACCGGGTTTGATTACAGCATTAACACTATCGTTAAATGATGGTGCCCCTTTTTTATTGGTTTCAACATCATGCCCAAAATATTTAGGTACAAATGGCTGGTCGGTAGTAAGTGTTTTAACAAATTGTAATTCATCCATCAGCTGCAATGCATAATTTTCGCGTAGTTCGCGGCCTATGGTGCTTTGTAAGTCAGCACTCATATTTTTACCGCATAACGAACCAGGGCCATGTGCCGGGTAAACTATTATATGGTGCGGCAGCTTCATCAATTTATCGCGGGTTGAATGATACATCTGCCGGGCCAGCTCTTCTTTTTTGGCGGTAATATTGCCAACGTTTTCACGAAGGTCGGGCCGGCCAACATCGCCAACAAATAGGGTATCGCCGGTAAATAAGGCGGTTTCCATGCCGTCTTCATCCTCCACCAGGATACATATCGAATCGGGTGAGTGACCCGGGGTATTTATTGCTTTAAGCTTTGCATCGTTTAGTTGTATGGTATCGCCATCATCAAATGTTTCATGCGGATATTCGGCGCCTGTTAGCTTGCTGGTATAAATAACAGCACCGGTTGTTTTGTGGATCTCCAGGTGCGAGCTTACAAAATCAGCATGGGGATGTGTTTCTATTACACCCACAATGTCGGCATCATGCTGAGCCGCAAAATCATAATAAGCCTGCGGATCACGGGCAGGGTCAATCACCACCATTTTTCCGGTCCTGATAAGTGCGTATGAGCCATGCGCTAATCCCTTGTCGTAAAATTGTTGGATTATCATTTGCATGCAAAGATAATGTTATTTCGGATTTTTCGCTTTTGGTTATTTTTTCAAGATGCTCAAGAGGGCTACGCCGTTTCGGAATTTCGATTTCGGATTTAGGTAATAATATGACGCTGGGTTAGTTATTTCGGAATTCGGATGTTCGATTTTCGCTATTGTTTATTTATCTTCAATGGTGCTCAAGAGGGCTTCGCCGTTTCGGATTTTAATAACAAGATGGTTTTATATACAAAATGTTTTTGAAGCCTTCTCTTTTGTGGAGGATTATTTACATTCTATTTGTTTTTTAATGGTGTTCATGATGGCTTCGCCGTTTAGGTGAGGTTTTCCCTGTATTTTAACAAATTCCGCAATCGGCATTCCGACTTCCGCATTCAAATTCCGAAATGAACATCCGGTATCCGAAATCAATTCTCCTCCCTTTTTACCAGCAAAAATTCATCACCATCCAGGGGCAGATAACCGTATTCATAACAAAAATGATAGGTTTTGCCATTTTGAGTTTGATAGCTGCGGGTATGATAATCAAAATCAAATCCCTTGGCTGAGAGTTTTTTGCGGGTAGTTTTTGTTTTGCCGCCCGGATTTAATTCCTCCAGGATCCGCCGGTTACGACGGAGGATATTATTGATATTTCGTACTAAATTATAGCTGCTGCTGTTAAGCTGGTTGTTATAATTATTACGGCATAGATCATTACAGAACTTTTTATCAGCCCTGCCATGTAATGTTGTGCCGCAATCAAGGCATAGTCTTTCCTCATTCATCAGCTAAAGATAAGTAAAATATTATCCGTTTGCAAACGGTTGCAAACGGAAATTGTCGACTATAAGCGGTTAATAACCGGGTAGGGTGCAAGTTGCTGCTCACCTTTGTAGTGTCAATTAAAAACAAAATAATTTAAAAGAACATGAACTCATTAAGAAACAGTGTACGCCTTGTAGGCAACCTGGGTATGGATCCCGAAGTAAAAAATTTTGACAACAACAAACAGTTAGCGCGTTTTTCAATAGCTACCAACGAAACGTATAAAAACGACAAGGGCGAAAGGGTTACAGAAACGCAATGGCACAATTTAATTGCATGGGGTAGCCAGGCAAAATTTATTGGCGATTACCTTAAAAAGGGTGATGAAGTGGCCATTGAAGGCAAGTTAACCAATAAAAGCTGGGTTGATAAGGAAGGCAATAAACGTTATGCGACAGAAGTAGTAGTGAATGATCTTATAAAGCTTAAATCTTAACGCTGCCAATATGAAAAGGTATATACTGGTCGCTTTTTTTTCATCTGTTGTGTGCAGTGCTAAAGCCCAAAAGCTTGAAAAACCAAAAAGAGATAAGATTACCGGCGCTATCACACTTTCAGCGAAAGAGCAGGTGTTGGCAAATCCGTTCACCCTGCCAGGACATTACCTGGCAGGCAATATTGTAAGGGGGACGGGTTATTGGGCTATATATTTTCACTTAAAAGATGGGTTGGATATATATTATTATGTGTTGAAGGGTGATAAGGCTATTATAAAATTTACCGACGGTAAACTTTTGGAAATTTCAGCGGCTTCTGATGAGCAATCATCTATTATTCCTTATGCAACGCCACCTGTTGCCGAAAGCTTTTTAGCCTTTGAATTGACGGACGAAGACGTAACCGCTCTTCTAAATGGCAAAATATCGGTAATAAGAATCAATACCTCCCAGGGACCTTTTGATTATGATATAAAAGACAGTAAATCTGAAATAATTAAAAAGCAGCTTGAGCTAATAACAAAGAAGTAAAATAAATTATCCAAAAGATAATTGTCTTGAGGTGCTTTGGATAATTTTACATAACCTAAATCAACTCAATCTAACCTAATCAACCAAACGACTAAAATTTATTATATTTGTTATGTACTTAGAAGCAAAAGAAACGGCCCGCCTGTATAAATTGTTATCCGATAAATTAGGTAACGAGACCACCGAGGCCATGTTTAAATACATTGATAACAAAACTGAACGATCAGTGGAAGCAACAATAAAAACATTAGCTACGAAAGAAGATTTGGCAAAAGTAAAACATGATCTTAGTAAAGACATAAGCGCTTCTGTAAAATGGATGTTCATTTTTTGGGTAAGTCAACTTGCTGTAATGTTGTCTATAGTATTCCTTATATTAAAAAAATAAGCACCATGATCAAATAATTTACCATTGCTTAAATTTATTTAGGTAATGGTTTTAATATATGGTGAATACTTAAGAGGATAGTATTATGAATAGGTTTATTAGCCTTTGATCCTAATCGGAAACTTTAGAAATGCCGGTTATAAAAAAGCACTTATCATTTGGCTTACTGCTTCATCAATAATACAAATCGCAATTGTATATTTTATTTGTTCTCATCTTGCTAAAAAATAACTTAGTACAACCGGTCAACTTTTCCAACTCATTCAACCTCCGGCATAACCTACTCTTCACCCTTCAAATAAATGGTTTTTTCAACAATGGTATGAATTACCGCATCCAGCTCTTTTGCAGTAATATCAATATGGTTAATTATCTCCCTGTTCATAGGGTTGTCCAGCATATTCTGATCAAATAAATTAACCAGGCCTAAAATGGTTGCTACAGGCCTCCTTATTTCGTGCGAGCTTATTGAGGCAATTTCCTGGAGCCTTTTATTCTGATCCTTAACATGGTCCTGGGTTCTTTTATTTTCAATTAAAACACGAAGAATATTTGTTGTACGCTCAATCATCAATAGCTCGTCTGGCGTGGGGTCTCGTTTTTTTGTATAATAAATGGCAAAAGTAGCAAGCACCTCTGAGCTGTTTGAACTTATAATAGGGGTAGACCAACAGGCTTTAAGGCCATGCGGGAGAATCAGATTTTTGTAATCTTCCCATAGCGGGTCTGTTTCAATATTGCTAACTATCACCTGCCTGCGATGATAAGCTGCGGTGCCGCACGAGCCCGCTTTGGGTCCGATTGAGGTCCCGTCAATTGCTTTACAATATTCTTCCGGCAACCTTGGTGCTGCCAGGTGATATAGCTTCTCCTGCACTTCATCAACTTCCAAAACAGAACAGATCATATCGGGGAATATTTCTTCTATACCTTTTAGCAGTTCGTTAACGGTTTGCGATAAAGCATATAATGATGAGGCATTTAATTCGAGTACGTTCTTTTCGAGCGCAAGTATTAATTGCTGTATTTTTATATTGGTAATGTCTCTTATAAATACTGCTATTTCATCCTTATAGGGATAAATATTAACTCTCAACCACCTGTGAAAATAAGTATTGAAATATTGCAGCTGGGTGGATAAATTTCCTTTAAATGCAATTTCAAATTCTGCCAGCACCTTATCCGTGATCCCCAAATTAACCAGTTGCCTCAAATTCAGACCTTTAACTTCTTCACTTTTTAACCCGGCTATTGCCAGGAAAGCAGGGTTAAAAGAGGTTATTTGCCAGTTATTATCAATAATAAAAAAGCCTTCATTAAAGCTTTGTATAATATGCTGAATATTACCGGTGGTATCCTCATGACCTGCGTTATTAAAACTTCCGGTTAAATTAACACCAATAGCATATATAAGGTTATCGTCGGCGTTTAAAATAACCGACCACCTGATATTGTAATACCGCCCGTTTTTGGCCCTGATACGACTTTCATGACCGGTAATTTTACTATTAATTGATAGGTTGTTAAAAAGGTCATCTCTTCTTTTTATATCAGCAGGATGTGAAAAATCGTTTGCCTTTTGACCCTCCAGTTCTGATTCTGAATAACCGAGGACCTCCCTGAAGGATGGATTTGTTCCAACAATTGTCCCATCCCTGTTTAAAATACAAAAGAAATCGCTGGATTGGTCAAATAGAAAGGTAAGCCTTGAACCCATTTTTTAAAAGGATTAGGTATTTGATCGGAATATCTAAAATTAAGGATATTTCCTCAAAAAAACCAATATTATATTGCAATTATGGCGTGCTTACTGCAACAGGCAGCACTTTACCATTAAAAAATTTGTGCCCGGTTACCGAAAAGTCTGCAATGTATTTCCCCATTTCAAAAGCCATAACCGGTGATTGGTAACCTGGGAAAGCCTGTTCAAGCATTTCTGTTTGTGCCGATCCTAATGCCAGGCAATTAACTTTTATCCCCTCGTCGGCCAGTTCAATTGCCAGGCACTCGGTTAAGGTATGCAGGGCAGCTTTACTTGCAGAATATGCCGACAGACCGGCAAACTTTACGCTCCCCTGGAAGCCGCCCATGCTGCCAATATTTAAAATATGCGAGCCCGGGGGCATTAATTGAAGCAGCGCCTGTATAATGCGTACATGACCAATAAAATTGCTCTGCAGCATTTCTACAAAATCTAATTCCAGTAACTGAGAAAATGGCTTATTAATTAAAACCCCGGCATTATTTATCAGTACGTCAACGCGGTTATCAAAATTGTTGCTAATGAATTGCTGTAGACCGGCATAATCATCATGCACAATATCAAAAGTTAAAGCGAATATTTCAGCATCCGGGTTTAGGCCATGCGCTATTTCCAGTAAGCGTTCCAGCTTGTCCTGTGAGCGGGATAGCGCTATTACTTTATGTTTGCCGGATAATATCAGTTCGAGAACCGCTTCAAAACCTACACCGCTGCTGGCGCCTGTTACAATAATATTCATAGATAGAGTAGTAGTTGATGAGGCAATTTTACAAACAAATCCCTAAACCACCAATTTTGCTGAGTTGAATATTTTTTAACTAAAACAGTATTTTTGTGTTATGAGTATTCAAGTTGTAACTAATGCTAAGGGTAAAAAAACTGCTGTAATAGTTCCAATAGCAGATTGGGAGGAGATCCAAAAACGTTTAAACACCGAACAGTTTTTTGATGAGTTTAACACTTCGATGCAGGCTATTAAGGAGGATATTAATGGCAATACAAAATTGAAAAATGCAAGAAGTTTAACACATGGCCATAGAGGTTAGCTTTACGCCCGATTTCGAAAGATAGTTAAACGACTTGCTAAAAGGTATAAGTCAAATATCACTTAGGGGCGTCTATTAAAAACTTTACGGGAGGGCAAAATATCAGCTCTGGCACAGCTTCAAAACCGACACCACTGCTGGTGCCAGTTACAATAATGTTTATAGATCAAGTGGATTGACTAGCTTAACCTTTCCGTCTAATGATTTAAAATCTTTAATGTTGTTAGTCAATAAAGGCACATTTTCAACTAATGCTGTAGCATAAATAATGGCGTCAGGTAATTTTATACGATAGTTTCTACGAAGGTTTATTGTTGCTTCTGCTATCTCATCTGATAATGAAATTACTTTTAATTCGTTACAAATATTTAAAAGAAGATCATGCTCTGCACTGTTTTGGAATACAAATCCTAATACCTCAATTTTAGTAATCACGGAAATTGCAGTATCACCAATTAGTATTTTTTCAGGGTTTAAGATGTATTTTGATAGATAAATTAGAACATTGGTATCAAAAATCACGATCCCATTCCTTTCTTAATTCACGTTGCCACTCAACCGGATCTTTTATATCCGCAAACAAATTCTTGCCCTTTGCTTCATTAAGTATTTTTTTTATCCTGTCATAGGAAGATTCAGGTTCATTAGATTTATTAACAACAATTTCTTCTTCCTCAACATTTTTTACAAATGAAACCTCCCGCAAAAGTTTTTTTAATAAATCTGCATTCTCGTCCTCAACAGTTACTTTTATAGTTGTCATACACTAAATTACAAACAAATCCCTAAAACACCAATTTTTGCTCAACCGGGTGCTTAATTAAATAAAAGCCATCGTTAATCAGCTTTTTAAATTCAGGCTGATCTAATGCTTTTTGTTCAAGAAAACTCCTTATTTCTGCAGCCAGGTCCGGCTCTATCTCCTCATGATCCAGGATCTCTAATATTTCCAAAGCGCAAAGCCAATCGTCGTGGTGATATTTTTGGAGCATTAACCACACATTACCTAAAAAGCCATAATCACCGCCATTGTGCCTGCGGTTCCGCACCTGCTGGTAAAGCTTGTGCAGCTCTATAGTATTATGATCATAACTGGTATGCTGCGTAAGTGTATTTGATTTATAGGCTATTTCTAAAAATTCCTCTTTATCGGCTGCGCCGCAAAAAACAGATACAATTTTTTCGCCAACAGCCATATCATAAACACCCCATGCAGGGTCAAATAATAGTTCGCCGTCTTTATTCTTAACTGTGCAATTGGTAAAGGTGATAAGTTGCGTTTTTCCATTTGATGCAATGATTTCTTTTACTTCACCGGTAACAGTAACGCCGCTTTCAAAGTTTAATTCAGCGGTTTTACCCTGCTCAATTCCAAAATAGTTTAGCTCATCAATGGTTAAACTTTCCAGTGGCATGGCATGCCCCTTCAGCTTCCCGACAGGTGAGCTAAAACCATCTTTATGATAATTTTTGCCATGTCCTTTTAACTGCCGGTTATCAATGGCCAATGCAGACGGACCTATAGTTTTAATAAAAACGGGCTCGTTATTATCCTGTTTAAAATCAATAAAGGTCCCGGAAACCTGCAAGCCGGAGCTGTAAACTGCGGTACAGGTGTTTTTGCTTTCAACAGCTTTTTGCAGGCCGTATATGCCTCCCTTTCTGAACGACATGGTGTTGGCAAATGTTTCCAGCACGTCTATCAGATTTTGAAAAGTCGGGGTAACAAACAATTGCGGCTGCGTTTTTGTAATATCGTAGGTGTAATTTATCGCATCAATGGTATATGATATCTTTTTGATACCAGGATCCATACAGCTTACACTTTCACCAATTGATGATAACAATCCGGCTCCGTAAATTTTAGGATTTGCAAGGCTGCCGATCAGGCCGTATTCCACCGTCCACCAATGCAGGCGGCTTAGTAACGCCATTTCTGACGGTTCGCCCATGTTTTCCTGGCGGCAGGCCAGCAGTTCCTCGGCTTTCTTTATTTCGTTTTCATCAGCATCGGGCATTTCTTTTAATATCGATAAGGCCCTTATGGCCTCGTACAATTCAAAATCCTGGGCCGAAAACATGGCTTTTGCGCCTATCGAACCAAAATAGCTCAGGTATTCATGATAATCCTTATCCGCAATAATCGGAGCATGTCCTGCCGACTCATGAATAATATCGGGAGCAGGGGTATATTCAATATGTTTTAACTGGCGAATATCAGCAGCAATAACCAAAACACGGTAGGCCTGGTACTCCATAAAAGCAGCCGGAGGTATAAAGCCATCAACAGTAACCGCACCCCAGCCAATTTTACCAAGGGCATCGTTCATTTCCTGCAGACTCGGGATCTTTTCTATTGATAAACCGGCTTTTTCAAGGCCCGGAATGTATGGATAATAGGCTACATCTTTCAGATAGCTATAGTTTTGGCGCATTACATAACGCCATACAGCATGGTCAACAGGCGTATAATGCTCATAGTGCTGGTCTACAATAAATTGCTTTAAATGTGCAGGCAAGGCAGCTACCTGCGGATTATTAAAATCATTAAAACTAGCCATTAATTTTGATTTGTTGGAAAGTACAAAATTATGGAATTAAGTTGAATGGTTGATTAAGTTAGATTAAGTGAGTGGTTATAATTTTAATAATTGAACTTAATCAACTCAATCTAACTCAATCAACTATTTACTTCTTCTTCAGTAGGTAAGCCTTCCTGTAAACGGCTTGGGCGGATAACATAATAAACGCCAAATAATGCTACAACAAGCGATAATAAATAAAAGGAAGTGGCAAGGAATATAGCAAGGTCAGGGATCATCGGGAATACAGTTGACAACTTGGTGAATATGGCTTCCCGTGCGCCTGCGCCACCAGCAGTTATTGGGATAATTGATGCAAGTGCCGAAATTAAAAAAGATAATAAATAAGGGGAGAATTTGCCATGAAAACCCGCCTGGTGAAATTCAGGCTGACCCAAAATAACACAAATTATAGTAAGTAGCTGTAAGGACTGTAATAACAGAGCTTTAGCATGCGCTTCAAAAAATTTATGCGTATAATCCCTGAAAAATTTGTAGGCTACAAAGTAATAAATTACCGATCCGGTTACAAATATGCCTAGCGGAATGCCGATATGAACATCTATTTGAGGAATTAAAAATATCAAAGCAACGGTTATTAAACCAATTGCCCACAGGCCGCTTAACCTGTCGAACATTACGGCCCAGAAAAGTTTTTTTACCGGGGTTTTAAATGTTTTATTAATGAGGTACATTTTATAACCATCACCACCTATGCCGCCCGGGAGCAGGAAATTATAAAACAAGCCCAAAAAGTATAGCCTTAAATTATACCTCGGATTCAACTTTAATCCGATTGATTTAAAAAAGCTAAGTAACCTCCATGCTGAAACTAACATTGATAAAGCCAGGCAGAAAAAAGCAGCCAGCATCCACCAATAATTAGCCTCAAGCAGCCTGATCTTAACTTTATTAATATCAACCTTGCTAAAAACCCAGATGAGTAAAGCTACGGTTACAGCGATCTTTAAAATAGTTTTAACTACGTTCCAAAACCGCTGTTTAGGCGTTTTCGGATTTATCTCTTCTTCCGCTTCGTTTACTATGGCTTGTTGAATATCGGTCATGGGATGCAAAGGTAGCAAAAAGGAAATATTTGTAAGCTGATGAATATATAAATGGCAATATGCGAGGTAAAAGGAGATGTTTTAACCCTTTTTATCCATTTTCTCCAATATCGCAAGGATCTTATCCAGTTTATCTATTTCAATAGAATTTAATTTTTGCAATAATTCCTCTATCTCCTCTTTTGCCTCACAATTTGTTTTATAATCTGCATCGGCCTGGGCGCGGTCGCGCTCACTTTGGCGGTTTTGTGCCATCATAATAATGGGGGCCGCATAAGCTGCCTGGGTTGAGAAAAGAAGGTTTAGCAAAATAAACGGGTATAAATCCCATTTATATTTAAATCCAATTACATTTAGGGTCATCCACACCGCTACTATAATTGTTTGAATAATAATAAACCGCCACGAGCCCATTCCGTTTGCTACTTTGTCGGCAAGGCGCTGGCCAAATCCTAATGAGGCCTGGTGTATTTGATGCCACGTTTTACTGTGTTCCATAAGGGTTTTAAATTTTTAATTTCTGGTGTTAAATATAGATGAAAAAACAAGAGATAAGAAGCAAGAATCAAGAATCAAGAAGCCAAGAGCCGGCCAACCAATCTGATGCATCCTTCTATCTTTTTACTTCTTGTCTCTTGATTCTGACTTCTTGCTTCTTCCCTTGATTCTGATAAAAAGCATATTTCATTTTTATGATAAACTTTTATAGTTTAGGTTTGGGGATATTTACCCGCTAAAAAGAGACCCGTTGTTGCTTAATAGCTGAATATTTGATTTTTAAAAAGAGATAACCTGAGCTTAGTATGCAAGATGACATGATCCTGGAAACCATATCGGTTACCAAAAACTATTTTGGCGATAAATCTTCAGGAGTTAATAATGTAACCATATTTATCCCTAAAGGGAAAATAACCGCCATTGTTGGCGAAAGCGGCAGCGGTAAAACCACCTTGTTAAATTTGCTGTTTGGATTATTGCAGCCCGACTCCGGCGAGGTTTTTTTTAAGGAGGAACGCATTCTAAAGCGCGAGGAAAAGCTGCAACCCGCCCATGAGGCTATGCGCCTGGTAACCCAAAACAATGCCGATATGGACCTTAATGCAACCGTATGGGAAAGTGTTAGATCCGGCCTGAGAATTGGTGAAATTGGTTTGGATACAGAAGAAAAGAAAATAACCGAGTCATTAAACATGCTGGATATATTGCCGCTTAAAGACCAGCCATTCGGCAAATTAAGCGGAGGCGAAAAACAGCGGGTAACTATAGCAAAAGCGCTGATAAGCAAGCCCGAAGTTATTTTGCTGGATGAGCCCTTTAATCAGGTTGATGCCACCTATCGTGAAGGTTTGCAGCATGACATCCGTTATATTGTGAAGGAATGGGGCGTAACAATTGTATTGGTTTCGCATGATCCGGCTGAGATCTTATCAATGGCCGATGAACTGATCGTATTAAAGGAGGGAGAAATTGTTGAAAACGGCAGTCCGGAAGAGCTTTATAACTCGCCCAGGCTCTTATATACTGCACAAATACTCGCCAGCAGCAGCCAGCTAAATTCTGCCGAGGCCAAAAGCTGCGGCATTAAAAGCAAACGTGGAACCGTAGTAGTTTATTCCGAACATGTTAAAATTGGTAAGGGTTTCGGCAATAAGTGGACCGTTAAACAGATCCTGTTCAAAGGTTTTTTTGAAGAACTGCTTATTGAACGGGAAGGCGTGGTTTTAAGAGCAAACAACTATAGCAAAGGTAAATATGATATAGGCAGTAAAATCAACATCAGCATTGAAGATTATTTTGAATTCGGTAAATGGGAAACACCTGCAAGGTCATTGCCGAAGGAGTTGTAAATGTTGTTGTAATGTTGAAAAGTTGTAATGTTTGAAGGTTTTACGCTGGATTATTTTGAACCCTGTTTCGACTTTTTAATTGCAGCTTCTTTCGTACTAAATTGACTCATTCAACCAAATCTAACTTATTCAACTCAATCAACTTCTCCTTCCTGTACTTCGCCAGATTTATAAGCAGCACACTTCCTAAAATTACAAACAAACCTGCCAGTTGAGTAACCGAAATATTTTCGCCTGCAAACACAATGCCCAGGATAACTGCTATAACAGGGTTAACGTAGGCATAGGTGCTTACCTGTGTTGCCGGACGTACCTGCAGCAGCCATACATAGGCGCTGAATGCAGCAATTGAGCCGAAAATTACAAGGTAAAGCACAGCCAGCCAGCTTGAGGTTTGGATGTTATGCAGGTTTAAATCACTATATTCATTATGGATAAAGCTAACCGGGATATACACAAAACCGGCACATAGCATTTGCCACGCGGTGCTTACAGTTGCCGAGCCTGATGTTGGCCTGTGTTTTGAAAATAAGGAACCGCCTGCCCAGGAAATGGTGCCCAAAAGTAATAACAGCATCCATGGTAGTTTTGAAGCACCGCCACCCGAAAATATATTGCCTATCTGTTCGCTAAAAAGCAATATTACCCCGGCAAAGCCAATTATCAACCCAACTATGGTGGCTTTATTTTTCAGGTTGATGCCCCAGTTTGGTTTATCAAGCAGCACAAACCATATAGGGGCCGATGATACCAGGATAGCTACCATTGCGCTTGGCAAGGTTTGCTCGGCCCATATTACAATGCCGTTTCCTACAAACAGTAAAAGTACGCCTGTTACTGCCGCGTTGATAATATCTCTTTTTACAAAAATATTTTCACCTTTAATTATACACCAGGTCATCAATAACAGCCCGGCTACCGTAAACCGGATTGCTCCCAATAAAAATGGGGGCATGCCACCCTGCTCGCCCACCCTTATAAAAAAGTAGGTTGAGCCCCATACAATATAAACCGTTGCAAAAGCAATAATAACCAATAGGGGCGATGCTGATTTTTGTGAAGTTGAAGGCATGAGCTTTATAATTTTTCGGGTATAACCAATTGTTGTTGTTCTTTAACCGTTTCCAGCACTATGGTGGTGCGGGTGCTTAAAAGGTTGGGGATCTTGCTGAACTCGTTGCGCATTAAATGCATCAGCGAGGCCGAATCATAAGTGCGCACCTTTACCAGGTAGCAATCATCACCTGCAACATGGTGCACCTCCTGTACCTCGGGAATCTTCGCCAGATGTTTGGCTGAATCATTTAAGCCGGGCCCGTCGGCAGCTTTCATAAAAATAAAGGCAAGCATTTTTTGCTGCAACGCATCGGGGTTAATGCGGGCCGTATATTGGAGGATCACATTTTTTTGTTCCAGCTTTTTAACGCGCTCCAGGATGCCCGAAGGAGCCATGCCCAGCTCGCGTGCAAGATCAGCGTTGCTGATACGGGCATTATCCTGCATCAATCGCAAAATGTGCAGGTCTGTTTTATCCAATATGATCTCTGTTTCGTTAATCATACTGTAATATTACACTATTTTAGAACTATATTCAAAATGGTATTTGAAAAAATGAATTTAATTCGACAAAAGTGCACTTTATGTGTTTAAACGTCTATTGGATTGAAATTGGGAAAGTAACTTGCAACTTCCTGTTTTTGAACCATGATGAAAGATTCTAGGATTACTTGATCCTATCGCTTCAAATGAATCAAGAAATCTCCTAATCAAGCAGACCGAGATTCAACCATTAATTCTGGCATCCTTAGATCTTAATCACCTTGTCATTTTTGCCACTTGGTTTGTGTTCATCCGGCTTGGGAATATGTTTTACAATAAATATCAAAGCATGGGCAATTAACTTTAGTGCTTTTACCGAAAAATGTATAAATGGTTTCATTACCGTCCATGTGTCGTGTAATGTATCCATTTTAGAAACCGGTTTTTGTTTGGGATGTTGCCCTATTTGCTTTGTGTTTTGCTTTGCCATGGCTGAGTTTTATTAGTTGTGTTTAATAAAGCCGAAACCGTGCCAGCATTTTGAGAAAGAAGTCATTGGGCATTGTGTCATTAGTCATTAGGAAGGAGATGGCGGTATCAGCGAAATCCATGATCATTGATATATTAACAAGGTTATTGGCCTAAAAGGTAATTTGTGACAGGGATTGCCAGGTTAGAAATTAGTTTGTACCATTTAACACTTAATTTCAAACCTCTGATCTCTTCTTCTTCAACGTTATCACTGTAACCTCCGGCCAAATGCCCAGCCGCCCCGAGAAAGCTAAAAAGCCGAAACCTCGGTTAACATACAGGTAACGGTTCTTTTCATTTGCCAGGCCTGCCCAGTCTACATAACGATATTGCACCGGGCTCCACCTGAAACCTGCAGCCTCCACTCCGAATTGTGCACCATGGGTATGGCCCGATAGGGTTAAATGAATAGTTGTTGGATTATACCGTACCTTCTCTTCCCAATGCGTAGGGTCATGCGTGAGCAAGATCTTGAAAGCGTCTTTATCTACGCCTTGCAATGCTTTATCAAGGTTTCCTAATTGAATAAATCCTTTGCCCCAGTTTTCTACACCAATAAGCGAGATCTTCTGACCATTTTTTTCAATGTCGATATTTTCGTTCAGCATTAAACGGTAACCTAATGTTTTATGGTGTTCTTTAAGCTTATCCAAATTTGCTGCTTTTTCAGCTTCGCTGTCCCATTCAATATAATCGCCATAGTCATGATTGCCTAATATAGAGAACTGCCCGTATGGAGCTTTAATCTGGCTGAAATCAGGGATGTAAGGTTCTATCTCCCATGCTGCGTTGTTTACCAGGTCGCCGGTAAAAACAAAAAGGTCACTTTTTTGCGCTTTGGCAAGGTCAATGCCGCGCTGCATGGCTTCGGTATTATCAAAGCTGCCGGAGTGAATATCGGAAAGCTGCGTAATAGTAAAGCCGTCAAAAGCATCGGGCAGATCATCAAAATATAGCGTTGTACGGTGTACTTTATAATCATATTTGCCCTTAAACATAGCATACATAAAGCCTGTGAACGGAAAGGCGGCAACCAGTATGGCGGCCTCACTTATAAACTTACGCCTGGCAGGGAAATATGGTTCAATAACTTTACCCTCAGGTTTGGTCAAATTGCTTATTATCCCATAAAAGAAACGACCTATATCGCCCAAAAACAAAATCAGCACAAAAAATATTTTGGTGATAAAAAAGGTAATAAACAGGCTTAACATCCATTCATGAAAGGGCGTCATCCCCCTGGCTGTGCTGAAACTTCCAAAACCTCCAATAAACAGCACGGTAACTCCAACAGAAATTAACAGATATCCCCATTTAACAACCTGGCGCAAACGCTCTGATTGCCAGTCAGCGGTAAAAGTTTTTAGCCCGTTAAAAACGTACCAGTCTAATAATAAACTGATAGCTGCAATAATTAAAAACATCCTAAAAAAACCACCTCGGTGCATAATAACAAATTAAAAGTCTGCAATTTATAAAAGGAAAGGTAATTGGGAAGTAAAACTTTTGGGCAAGTAATAGCTAATACCAAAATTTAAATGACACCGGAATATTTATGTTATAAAATTATTTACGCAAATTTGGTTAAACACATATAGCCATGGTAATTGAACGTACGGAAGATGAAGTGATAATAAGACTGCCTGCTTATGTAAATACCGATGAATTGCAGCAGCTAATTAATCTATTAAGTTACAAGGAAGCTACTGCTAAATCAGAGGCCACCCAGGAAGAGGTTGATGAATTGGCTAAAGAAGTTAAAAAGGGCTGGTGGGTAAAAAACTATACAATGGTCTTAAAAACAAGGGATTTAAAAAAAGTATTAATACACAGAATTTGAGTAGCTATTAAAATTTAATTCATTGTTTCATTTCTTCACCCAAACATTATTTCCTTTATTCGAATCCGGATCATAATTACCACCCAGCACTATTTTACTAACGGTGCTTTTTGCAGTGAAGTTAACTGTATAGTTTTTTTCGCCCTTTGCCCAGCAAGCTACGCTTTGGTGTATATGCCGTGTAGCCCCATCATTATAAAATATCGTTAAGTCTACGGGAATTGGTTTGCTGCCAATACGATTAATAATCACTGAATATTTTTTTTGGTCGTTACTTACCTTGCCAATCCCTAAGTCAGGGATCCCGCCGTCAATAAACCAGCTTTTCCAAAACCAGTTCAAGTTTTTACCTGCGCCGGTATTCATACAATTAAAAAAGTCGAAAGGCATAGGGTGTTTGCCGTGCCATTGGGTAATGTAATTGTGCAATGCCTTTATAAAGAGCTCATCGCCCAGCATATCTTTAACGTACAGGTAGCCAAGGCCGGGTTTTGGGTATGAATCTGTAAATCTGCCTGTGCCGCCTAATTGGGTTGTAAGTGAAATTACAGGCTGATCATCCTCTTTTCCGGCGCTTTGTGCGTATGTCTCAACACCAAACAGGTCAATAATTTTGGGGTCAATAATTGGGCTTATGGTCCATTCGCCAATGGTTGCCCAGCCCTCATCCATCCAGCCGTATTTAGTTTCGTTAACACCCATGTAAAAAGGGAACATGGTATGGAAAATTTCATGAGTGGTTAGCTCAATACCGTCTTCAGTAGTCGACGTGGGATTATCATTTACCATCATGGGGTATTCCATCTGGTCTAACCCATCAAAAACAGTTTCGTGCGCATAAGGGTAAGGCCATTTGGGGAACTTGTAGCTCATAGCTTCAACCGTTTTGCGGGCATAGTTTATCACCTCAGAATAATCCTTATGATTGGGGTTAAAAACGGCATCAACTCTTGTACGTCTGCCGGTTTTAGGGTCAACAACCAAACTGCTGGCTTTCCATACATAATGATTGCTAACGGCAAATGCCATGTCTGTAACGCTGTCAGCCTCAAATTTCCAGGTATTAGTAGCATTGCTGGCGGTGATTTGCTCATTAAGTTCAGCTTCAGTAATTATATCCGTTACTTTATCGCTAAGCTCCGCATTATGGATGCGCTCAACTATTTTTGGTGCATAAACCTGGCCTGCATTTTTAAGATTGCCGGTGCTCCAGACCTTATAATTGCCGGGCACGGTAATAGCAAGGTTAAAATGACAAAAATCATTGTAAAACTCTTCGGAGCCCCTGTAATGGTTTTGGTTCCAGCCATCAATATCATCATAAACAGCGATGCGCGGAAAAAAATAGGCGATAAAGAACGCGCCTGAATCAACCTGCCCCGTGCGGATGTGTGAGGTTTTATTTAAGGTGTATGAATAAGTGATATCAAAATGCACTTTTTGTTTCGGCATTATTGGGACAACCTTCACTGTCATGTTGGTGCCGTCAATTTTCCAGTTTGATGCATCCTGGTCACTTTTATCAATGGCAAGCTTTTTTATCTGCACGCCGTCGGTCAAATCCGCGGCAGAGACAGGCATATTCCTTATAGCACCTTTTTTGTAAATATTTGGATATAACATTAAGTTAATCTCATTTAGAGTATCCGGACTGTTATTAGTGTAATCAACAGATACAATGCCATCAAGCTCACGGTTTGTTGGATTAAAGTTTACCGCAATGGTATAGTCCGCACTGTTTTGCCAGTAATTTTTACCCGGAGCGCCATTGGTTGTGCGGGTATTTTTGAAGTATGTAGCCTGTAAGTTTACAGGTACAACCATTTTAGTTTGGGCGTAGCAATTGATACTTCCCAATAATATCATAGGAAATAATAACTTGTAAAATGAGGTCATTATTTAAAACTTATATATAGTAATTTATTAAATCAAACTTCAAAAGTCAGTATTCAGGATTTCCCTCAAATCCGAAATCGCCCCTCTAAATCTCTCCGGAAGGAGAGACTTTAACTTCGCGCTTTTAGTTTTCAAAGCCCTCCTGCCAAATACCACCTGGAAGGGAGCTTATTCGCACATCTGCACATCCGCATATTCACAAATCAATCTTCACCAGCCTCCCTTAAACCCTTCAGTTAAAGCAGCTTTGTAATTTTCCAGGTCGAATGAGTAAAGATACGGGGCTTTATGCGCACCACCTTTACGCGGTTTCTCCAACCGGTTTAAAATTCCAAAGCCAAGCATCCGCCGTTGAAAATTTCGCCTGTCAAGCTTTTTATCCAGTATGGTTTCATAAAGCTTTTGCAGCTCAGGCATGGTAAATTCCTTCGGCATCAGGTTATAACCAATAGGCTGATAATTCAGTTGCAGGCGCAGCGCATCTAAAGCCGTTTTAAGGATCAATGCATGATCAAGCTTTAACGCCGGCAAATCATTCAAATCACACCATGAACATACAGCCGAAAACTGGTCAGGAGTTGGATTTACATCACAAAAATCAACCAAAGCATAATAGCCAATAGTTAAAAAACGGTTAGTAAACCAATTTTCTTTTGCCGGCAGCATATCCTTATACATCTCAAAATGCTCCTTTGACCGTTCCGGGGCGCCAAATACATGAAACTGCTGTAAAAATATTTCATCAAGGCCTGTACGTTCTTTCAATATCCGGTCAGCCGCCATTTCAATAGGCTCTGGTTTAAGTAAAAAACCACCCGGCAAATACCATCCACCTTCATTTTTAACTTTCAGAAGCAAAACTTTCAGCAAACCCTCGTGAAATCCAAACACCACACAATCAATAGAAACATGGGGCAGATAGTTCTCCCGGGCGTTGTCGCAATAATCCTTAAGTTCTTTTTTAGTTAACATTTTTGCTATTCTACAAAAATACTTTGATTATTTAAATTATAATATTACTCTTGTGTCAACAATACACTATCATTATAGTGTTAAACCAATTATTGCTAATACAAAAAACAAGCTAACATAAACAAAGCTAATTCAATATATTAGTTGGTGTTTAAGCTATCCGATAACAATCTTATATCTCATAACGATGAACAAATTCTCCCCGGTAAAAGCTGCCTTTGCAGTGGTAATGCTTCTTGTTTCAATGCTGTGTGCTTATAAAGCATCGGCACAAACAAAAGCCGATGAAGCCAAAATGAATGCCTTTGTTTCAAATTTAATGGGTAAAATGACACTCGATGAAAAGATAGGTCAGCTTAACCTGGTAGTAATGGGCAACGCGGTAACGGGCACAGTAATTAGTAAGGGTGTTGAGGATAAAATGAAAAGGGGCGCGATAGGCGGTATATTTGGCTTATATGGCACAGCAAATGTCAAAAAAATGCAGGATCTGGCTGTTAATGGATCGCGACTGCACATTCCGTTAATATTCGGGCTCGATGTTATACATGGCCACCGTACCATATTCCCTATACCTTTGGGTGTATCAGCAACCTGGGATCTGGGGTTAATACAGCAATCGGCGACGATTGCAGCTAAAGAAGCAACTGCCGAGGGATTGAACTGGGTGTTTTCGCCAATGGTTGATATAGCACGGGATGCGCGATGGGGAAGGATCTCGGAAGGTTCGGGCGAAGATCCATGGTATGGCTCACAGGTAGCCAAAGCAATGGTCAAAGGCTACCAGGGCAAAAGTTTGACGGATGCCGATGCAGTTATGGCTTGTGTTAAACATTTTGCATTATATGGCGGCGCCGAAGCGGGCAGGGAGTACAATACTGTTGATATGAGCCTGATAAAAATGTACCAGGATTATTTGCCGCCTTACAAAGCTGCAATTGATGCCGGCGCGGGCAGCTTCATGAGCTCGTTCAATACCATTAATGGCATGCCTGCAACAGTCAATAAATGGCTGCTTACCGATTTGTTGCGTAAGCAATGGGGTTTTAAAGGCTTTGTAGTATCAGACTACACTTCATTAAACGAGGTAACAAACCATGGCCTTGGCGATCTGCAAACCGTATCGGCATTAGCGTTAAAAGCGGGCCTTGATATGGATATGGTAGGCGAGGGCTTTTTATCAACCCTGAAAAAATCATTAAAAGAAGGAAAAGTTATCCAACAGGAAATTGATTTGGCCTGCCGCAGGGTGCTGGAGGCAAAATATAAATTGGGTTTATTTAAAAACCCGGGCAAATCACTAAATGCCGAAAAAGAAAAGCTGGATGTGTTTACTGATGATACACGCAAATTTGCAAGGCAGATAGCAGAGCATTCATTTGTGTTATTAAAAAATCAGGAGCAAACCTTGCCGCTTAAAAAATCGGGAACTATTGCATTGGTTGGCCCGCTTGCTGATAACCATTCAGAAATGCTGGGTACCTGGGTAATTGCCGGTGATCCTAACAAATCCGTAAGCGTTGCCGAAGGGATAAAAAATGTTGTTGGTGATAATGTTAAGGTGTTATATGCCAAAGGATCAAATATTACCGATGATTCACTTTTGAGTATCCGTGCATTTGCTTTAACAGCTCCCGAAGCAAAAGATAAACGCTCGCCGCAGGAAATGATTGATGAAGCGGTTGAAACTGCAAAAAAGGCCGACGTAATTGTTGCCGTGGTAGGCGAGGCGGCAAATATGTCGGGCGAATCATCAAGCAGGGCTGATATTGATATCCCTGCAAGTCAGAAAGACTTACTGAAGGCGCTTGCCAAAACAGGCAAACCACTGGTTATTGTATTATTTAATGGCCGTCCGTTAACATTAACCTGGGAGGATAAGCATGCCAGCGCAATATTGGATGCGTGGGCGCCGGGGACAGAAGCAGGAAATGCCATTGCCGATGTGCTTTTTGGCAATTATAACCCTGCCGGAAAAATAACAGCAACCTTTCCGCGCAGCGTAGGGCAGATACCTATATATTATAACCACAAAAATACGGGCAGGCCTTTTGATGGAAAAGGTGGGGCCAAGTTTAAGTCAGATTACCTGGATATTTCAAATGATCCGCTTTATCCGTTTGGCTATGGTTTAAGCTATACTACCTTTAGTTATGGTGGCGTTCAGCTTGATAAAACTAATCTTGAAGGCAATACAACGCTTAAAGCAACCGTAACTGTTACCAATACCGGTAAATATGCAGGCGAAGAAGTTGTACAATTATATATAAGTGATCCGGTAGCCAGCATCAGCCGCTCGGTAAAAGAATTGAAAGGATTTCAGAAAATAAATTTACAACCCGGCGAAAGCAAAGTGGTGTCATTTAACATAACCACTGCCGACCTGAAGTTTTACAATGATAAGCTGATTTATGATTGGGAGCCCGGTCAGTTCATAGTGCAGATTGGTACTAATTCAGGCAATACGCAATCGGCATCAGTTCAATGGCTTAAGTAAAAATAAAAAACTGCCGGAAGTACAGTTCAGTTAAAATTTTGATCAATATAAAGGGCGTTCCATAGCAAAAATGGAAGGCCCTTTTTTGGCTTTATAGCGTGTTATTTTTTGAATTGTATTAGCATAAAAAATAACTGCCTGATGTTTAAAAACCCGCTTAATAAGTGTTATAGTGACATTTTTACCTAAACATGATGAAATTTTAATACTGTAAATTTGATTATGTATGGTTATAATATTGACTTATTTTATCATTAAAAATTAAGGCCAAATGATGATTTAAGCGCTCGCGGAAGCTCAAAGTGGTTTAATATTAAACAATTAGCTTGTATAACGGAAATGTTACATTTCTATTTTATCAATATATATATTGTTTTTTTAATAATTTGTTAACATAAATATTCATTAAGTATTAGTATTATGTTGAGTATGCTTGCCAAAATAATTAATTTGCAATTCTTATAAACCCACTTGTGTAAACAGTACACTCTATTTACATTAGTATCAACGCCAATGTAATTTTTTGTATCACCAAAGAATTATGCGAAACCTGATATAATTATAACATTTATTAAACAGATGCCCCTGATTTTTAGAGGCGTTGGAAAATTGAGTAGCGATAAGTTTTTATATTTATTAATTACTTTACATGATAAAACTTTTACATTTTTTCCTTTTCAGATATTTAAGTAACACGGGCCCGCTCCCTAAGGGCCAAAGCCAATTTTGTTGGGCGACGGTTAACGTTCGTGCCCCATCATAATATCCAAATAGAACAACAGTCTTTAAATCAAATAAATTAATCAACTAAATCTCAATCTCATGTTTAAAAGTTTACTCCTAAAAGGAAGAACATTGTGCCTGCTACTATGCTGCATGATTTCTTCATTGGTAGTTACAGCCCAAACAAAACACACAGGTAAAGTTATCGGCAGCGATGACAAACAACCTGTAGTGGGTGCATCCGTAAGGATAAAAGGCACCAACCTGGGCGCTGTAACGGATGCAAATGGCGAGTTCAGTCTCACATTAAGTCCCGGTAATGTTCTTGTTGTAAGTTATCTTACTTACCAAACAAGAGAAGTAGCTGTTCAAGGCGATCAGTATCTCACAATTACGCTAACCCCAACCACCACCTCACTTAACGAGGTAGTTGTTACCGGTTATCAAACTCAACGCAAAAAGGACATTTCAGGTTCGGTAGCAACAGTTAATATAGCTGCTGCAAAGGTAGTTCCAACCTCATCGTCCGAGTCATTGCTGCAAGGCCAGGCTGCTGGTGTTACAGTGGTTCAGTCAGGTGCGCCTGGTGCTGCCAGTAACGTGTTCATCCGTGGTATAAGTAACTTTGGAAACTCTGCTCCTTTATACGTTGTTGATGGGGTTCAGGAAAGCGGAATGGGTTCGCTCAATCCGAATGATATCGAATCTATCAGTGTATTAAAGGATGCTGGTGCTGCTGCAATTTATGGTGTTGCCGGTGGTAACGGTGTAATTGTTGTTACTACTAAAAAAGGTAAACAAGGCAAAACCAAATTTACTTATGATGGCTTTTATGGAAGTACCAAACCTTTAGGCGGCAATCCGTTCAATGTACTTAGTGCAGATAATTTTGAGACACTGCTAAGAACAGTGGATCCTAACAATGCATTGATTAAAGATAACGGCGGCCACTTTACCGATTATGGTTACAACTCAGGTACACATATTACCGGTTCGCCCAAAGGTTTGGCAAACGCAGGTAATCCTGCTGTTGATCCGTCAAAGTATGTTTACGACCCTAACGATCCGGAAAATGATTACCTGATCCAAAAATTTGTAAAAGGCGCAGGTACTGATTGGTTCCATGAATTATTTAAATCAGCTCCAACTCAATCTCATACTGTTTCTGCAAGCGGTGCTAATGAAAAAAACAATTATTATTTTTCATTAGGCTACTTAAACCAGCAAGGCTCATTAATAGGTACTTATTATAAGAGGTACCAGGCACGTGTGAACACAAATTTCAGCATCAGCGACCATGTTCGCGTTGGTGAAAACATGCAGGTTTATTACGCAGAGGCCCCACAGGGGAACGGCGGAATCCCCGGCGGTAACCAGGCCGAAGGTAATGCTATTTCTTTTAGCTACCGGATGCAACCGCAAATACCCGTTTATGACATCAAAGGCAACTATGGTGGTACCTGGGATGGTTTAACATCTTTAGGTAATGCTATTAATCCTGTAGCAACTCAGAACAATAACCTTTTGGATCACAGCCGCTCATGGAATGTGGAAGGTTCAACTTATGGCGAAATTGATTTCCTGAAGCACTTTAGTGTACGTACACAAATTGGTTTAAACTTCTATAACTATTTTTACGATAATACCCTTCAGAATCAATATTACGGAAGTGAAACCCATTCGAGCAAAAATGGTTTCCAGGAAGGGGCCGGTTATGGCAGTACTTACAACTGGACGAACAGTGTCAGTTATAATCAAATTTTTGGCAAACACAGTATTAAGGTATTCGGCGCTTTTGAAGCAAAAGATAATGTTGGCAGGTATATGGATGCAACAGTAAATACTTTGTTTTCATTAGATCCGGCATTTGTAAACATAAATGCGGGTGATTCTAAAACACTGATTGCAAATGGCGGTGCCAACCAGGAATTCTCTACACTTTCAGTTTTCGGCCGTCTGGATTATGCCTACAATGACAGGTATATTTTAGGTGCTACCATCCGTCGTGACGGTTACTCTGCGTTTTTCCCGGGCAGGCAATACGGTACTTTCCCTTCTGTATCGTTGGCATGGCGCATCTCCCAGGAAGATTTCCTGAAAGGTGTTAGCTGGCTGAATGATCTTAAACTTAGAGGAAGTTACGGTTCATCCGGTTACAATGGCAACATTGGCGGTGGAAATGCATACAGTGCATTTGGAACTGGTTTCTCACCTTCATCCTATGCAATTCAGGGAGCGATTAATTCAGCTATAGCTGGTTTTTATGCAAAGCAAATTGGTAACAAAAAGACAACCTGGGAAAAAGATAAAGTATTTAACGTAGGTTTTGACATAAGCTTATTTAACCACCTGGATGTTACTGCTGAGTATTACAAGAAAACAAGCAGCAACTTATTGTTCCAGGTAAACCTTCCTGCTACAGTTGGCGGTGCGGCCGCGCCTTATGTTAACATTGGCGAGGTTCAGAATAATGGCGTTGATATTTCTGCTAATTACCATGGCAACATTGGCAGCGAGGTTAAATTTAATGCCGGCGCCAATATCACTTCCTACCATAGCAAGATCACCAAATTAGACGCTGATTTCTTTGACAATTTTCAGCGCCAGAACGACGCGCTTGTTAAAGAACAGGTAGGCCACCCTCTTGGAGAGTTTTATGGTTACACAGTATCTGGTTACTGGAATACGCAGGCACAAATTGATGCAGCTAATGCAAACGCTGTTGCTAAAGGTAAAGCTACTGTTTACCAAACAGGTAATTCAGCAAACGGCGGCCCTGCTTTAGGCGAGTTCCAATATAAGGATTTAAATGGGGATGGTACCATCACCGATGCTGATCGTGGCCCGATCGGCAATCCAAATCCTAAATTTACATACGGCGTTAACCTGGGCGCAAGCTATAAAGGATTTGATATCGCTACTGTTCTTTACGGATCTTACGGCGGTAAAATTTATAACTACACCAAATACTGGGTCGACTTTTTAAGTACATTTACAGGTAACAAGAGCAACGACCTGCTGTTTAACTCATGGACCCCATCTAATCCAAATGCAAAAACCCCAAAGGCGTCTCCTGTAGGTGGTTTCGGATCTGATGCAACCACTAATTCATGGTATGTTTCCAGTGGCTCATTCTTAAAAATGAAGTCATTAACTTTGGGTTATAATATAAAATCGGCACAGCTTAAAGCATGGGGAGTTGATAATATTCACATCTATGCACAGGGTGTAAATCTTTTCACTGCAACCAAATATAAAGGTCTTGACCCTGAGTTGCTTTCAGTTGGTTCTAATGGCTTAGGTACTGATATTGGTGCATATCCAAACAACGAGAAGAAATACATTTTTGGTGTTAACATGACATTTTAATTGTTAAAAAAATTATATAATTATGAAAAAATTAAATAGTAAATTAATTATTCCCGGTGTCATGGCGGTGCTTGCATTGTCATACTCCTGCAAAGATTATCTTAACAGGACACCCTCAGGATCATTAAATACTGTTATCCTTGCTAATAAAGCCGGGATAGATGGATTATTGATCGGCGCTTATTCATTGCTTGATGGTACCTACGGCGGCCAGCCCGGAAATACCTGGATGACTGGTACAGATAACTGGGGTTATGGCAGTGTTGCGGCAGATGATGCGCACAAAGGCTCAACTCCGGATGACCAGGCTCCTTTGGGCCAGATCGAGGCATTTATTGCAACAGGCGGTAATGGTTACCTCGACCCTAAATGGCGGGTGATGTTTAACGGCGTACAGCGTGCTAATGACGTTCTGCGTGAATTACCTTTAGTAAAAGATGGTTCTGTAACTGCTGAATATGCTAAACAAGTAACAGCGGAGGCCCGTTTTTTACGCGGATTTTATGAAATGGACCTGGCTAAGCTATGGAGAAATGTACCTTATGCTGATGAAACAATTACTTACGATAATGGTAATTATAACATTGGCAATCCTGGCCCTATATGGGACAAAATTGAAGCAGACTTCCAGGCAGCCATGGCGGTATTGCCTGCAAGCCAGCCACAAGTTGGCCGTGCAAACAAGTACGCTGCTGAAGCTTTCCTGGCTAAAGCATACATGTTTGATCACCAATATGCCAAAGCGCTTGTAGCTTTAAATGATCTTATTGCAAATGGTGTAACACCAGGGGGGGCAAAATATACCCTTCAACCATATGCTAATAACTTTAACCCATCAACCAAAAATGGACCAGAGGGGGTATTTGTTATCCAGGCATCTGTACATGACGGATCAAACGGGGATAACGGAAACTCAGGCAATACATTAAATTACGCCGCAGGTGGCCCTGCCTCATGCTGCGGTTTCTTTTTACCTTCATTTAGCTTTGTAAATGCTTTTAAAGTTGACGCAACAACAGGTTTGCCATTACTGGATACCTACAATGACAGCGATGTTAAAAATGACCAGGGTGTAGCAGCTGACGCAGCCTTCACACCTTACGCAGGTACACTTGACCCGCGTTTAGACTGGTCAGTTGGCCGTCGTGGTATCCCGTTTCTTGACTGGGGAAATATGCCGGGTGCATCATGGGCCCGTGACCAGCTAAACGGTGGTCCTTATATCGCTATCAAAAACGTTTACTACAAAGCCGCACAAGCTACCACGGCTGATACCTATGAAGGCTGGGCTGTAAATCAATCAAACGCTAACAGTTATAACGCTATTCGTTACGCAGATGTGCTTTTATGGGCCGCTGAATGTGAAATTGAAGTAGGAAGCTTGACAACTGCTGAAAAATACGTAAATATGGTTAGGGACAGGGCAGCAGATAAAACCGGCTGGGTTTATACTTATGTTGATCCAAATGATCCAACAAAAGGCCGTACTGCTACTCCTGCAGCCAATTACAAGGTAGGTTTTTATGGAATTTATGCAAGTACACGCGGTACAAGCAACCCAACTTCCGGTTTTGCTGCAAAAGGCAAAGATTTTGCACGCAAAGCAGTTCAGTTTGAGCGCAGGATTGAGTTAGGCATGGAAGGCCATCGTTTCTTTGACCTTCAGCGCTGGGATGCCCTTTATGGCGGTCAGATGGGTGCAGGTTTTATGGCTAAAACATTAAATGATTATTTAGCCCATGAAGTAAAGGTTCCCGGCTTCCCGTCTGTTTTATTGAACAGCGCACACTTTGTTGCTGGAAGAAGTGAATTGTTCCCAATTCCTCAAACACAGATTGATATAACACACGGAAAAATCAAACAAAATCCTAATTATAATTGATCATAACTGAATAAAAAAAAGAGGTGGGGATGGTATCCTCACCTCTTTTTTATTTTATACATTAGCGTAAATTTAAAAATGATACTTCTTCGCTATTTTTTGTTCTGCTGCTTGCCCGTGCTGTTATTTTCATGTAAACAGCACACATTATTTGAAAGGGTTTCATCAGCACACTCCGGCGTACATTTCAGCAATACAATAGTTGAAAATGACACAATTAACCCTTTGGATAAATTAAATATTTATAACGGCGGCGGGGTTGGAATAGGCGATTTTAATAATGACGGGCTCCAGGATATTTACCTGGTTGGTAATGCTGTTTCAAATAAGCTGTACCTTAATAAAGGGGACATGAAGTTTGATGATGTTACCAAAGAGGCGGGTGTAGCAGGCTCTGGCGGTTGGGGCAGGGGAGTGGCTGTTGTTGATATTAATAACGATGGCTTAATGGATATTTACGTTTGTTACACTTTGTTAAATGATTCCGTAAAACGGCGTAACCTGCTTTATGTAAACCAGGGGCTTGATAAAAGCGGCATACCTCATTTTAAAGAAATGGGGAAAGAATATGGGCTGGATATAAACATACATTCAACCATGGCCTCATTTTTTGATTATGATAATGATGGCGATCTTGACATGTACTTAACAGTTAATGAAGCACAGTCAAATGAAAATACAAGCAGTTTCAGACCTATTATCAATAATGGGTCAAAAAGAAGCACAGGCCGGCTTTACCGTAATGACTGGGATCCTGTTTTGAAACACGGTGTTTATCATAATGTTTCAAAGCAAGCCGGGATATTAATTGAAGGCTACGGCCATGCTGCAAGCATTGTGGATATTAACCGCGATGGCTGGAAAGATATTTATGTTACCAATGATTTTTTAACCAGTAACATTTTATACATTAATAATCACGACGGTACATTTACTGATAAAACACGCCAGTATTTTAAACATACGGCCAATAGCGCCATGGGGCAGGATATCGAGGATATTAATAATGATGGCCTTGCTGATGTTTTTGAGCTGGATATGAGCCCTGAAGATAATTACAGGCGCAAAATGTTCATGGGCTCTAATACATACCAGCTATACCAAAATTTCGACTTTTATGGTTATCAAATTCAATATAACCGCAATACTTTGCAGGTTAACCAGGGTCCCGGTGTAGGGCAGAATGATTCTATCGGTGACCCTGCTTTTAGCGAAACATCCTTTTTAAGCGGCACGGCACAAACAGACTGGAGCTGGTGCCCTTTAATTACCGATTTTGACAATGACGGCTACCGTGATATTATAATAACCAATGGTTACCCGCGTGATGTTACCGATCATGATTTTACCACATTCAGGGCCGAGGCCTATTTAATTGCAAGCAAAAAACAAATACTTGACCAAATTCCAACGGTTAAGATCCCTAACTATGCTTTTAGAAATGGCGGTAACCTTGAGTTTGCCGATGTAACCAAAAGCTGGGGATTAGATGAACCTTCATTTTCAAATGGTGCAGCATATGCCGATCTGGATAATGATGGCGATATGGACATGGTGATCAACAATATTGATGATGAAACCTTTATTTATAAAAATACATCGCGCGAAACCGATAAAAAAGCAAATAACTACCTGCAGATACAATTCCTGGGAGACCAGCAAAATAAAAATGGCATAGGCGCCTGGGCCGATATTTATTATGACCATGGCAAACACCAGGTATATGAAAATACTCCTTTCAGGGGATACCTGTCAACCATACAAAATATAGCTCATTTTGGCCTGGGGCGCGATTCATTGCTCGATTCGGTGGTTATTAAATGGCAAAATGGTAAAAAACAAACCATTCAAAATGTTAAAGCCAACCAGGCACTTAAGGTTAACATAGCAAATGCACATGAAAACTATACATTTTATCTGCCAGTAATAAATAATAAATCATTATTTCGCGAGGTAACCGCAGCTGTGGGTGTTAGTTACAAACATAAAGAGCACGATTTAGCCGACTTTAATATTCAAAAGCTTATACCTCACAAACTATCACAATACACCCCGGCTGTAGCTGTAGGAGATGTTGATGGCAATGGTTATGATGATATGGTAATTGGCGGTTCAACCCAGAACCCGGCCCAGTTGCTGCTGCAGCAGGCCAATGGTAAATTCATACAACGCGATCTGGTACCTGCTGTTTCAAAAAATATCCCTGCTGATCCCGTTAAAGATGAGGGCATGTTGCTGTTTGACGCAGATGGTGATGGCGACCTTGACCTTTATATAGCCAGTGGAGGCTATGAGCAGGAACCAAACTCCCGTTTTTACCAGGACAGGCTTTATATAAATGATGGTAAGGGAAACTTTAAAATACAGGATGATGCATTACCCCCCAATTATACAAGCAAGCTGTGCGTAAAAGCTGTTGATTATAATAAGGATGGGAAGCTTGATCTGTTTGTATCCGGGAGGGTTGAACCATGGAATTATCCCAAACCTGTTTCGAGTATGATATTGCGTAACGATAGTAAAGACGGACATGTGAAATTTACCGATGTTACTGCATCCGTAGGCAAAGAGCTGAAGAACATAGGCATGGTTTGTGATGCTATTTTTACCGATTTTGATAACGACGGCTGGCCCGATCTTATACTTACCGGAGAATGGATGCCCGTTACGTTTTTAAAAAACGACCATGGTATATTTAAAAATGTAACGGCTAATACCGGCATCAGCAATAAACTGGGCTGGTGGAATACTATAGCTGCCGGTGATTTTAATCACGATGGTAAAATTGATTATATAGTTGGTAATACCGGGTTAAATACCTTTTATAAAGCATCAGAAAAATACCCGGTTTACATTACAGCTAAAGATTTTGATAATAATGGCAGCTATGATGCTTTCCCCTCTGTTTATCTGAAAGACCAGGATGGAGAGTTGAAAGAATTCCCTGCCCAAACCCGTGATGATATTGTGAAGCAAATGATTAGCATGCGGATAAAATTCCAGAATTATAAATCATTTGCCGTTGCCACAATGGATTCTGTTATTACTCCGGCAATGCGCAAGGGAGCAATTAGGTTACAAGCCAATATGCTGCAGTCATGCTATTTGCAAAATAATGGCAATGGTAAATTTACTATGGTCCCTTTACCTATTGAGGCACAAACTTCACAGCTTGACGGTATGGTAGTAGATGATTTTGATGGCGACGGAAACCTTGATGTAGCAATTAGTGGTAACGATTATGGAACAGAGGTTTCAACAGGAAGATATGATGCATTTAATGGTTTGATGCTTAAAGGCGATGGGAAGGGGGGCTTTAAACCATTGTCCATCCTGCAAAGCGGTATATACATTCCAGGCGATGGAAAAGCATTGGTTAAATTAAAGGGAGCGAAAGGGAATTATTTAATTGCAGCTACCCAAAACAGGGCTGCCATGAAAGTATTTGAACTGAAAAGGCCTGTTCATACAATTCCATTAAAGCCTTTGGATATGTTTGCCACAATAAAATACAGAAACGGAAAAACCGGTAAACAGGAATTTTACAATGGCACTTCGTTTCTCTCACAATCCGGCAGATTCTTTAATATTGATCAAACAATGGAGTCGGTTACCATAACTGACAGCTATGGCCACGTAAGGAATATTTTGCTTAATTAAATATCATTTTATATGAGATACTTTAAAATATTAGCCGTTTTAACAGGTTTTTTATTTGTTGCAAGCTGTACCCACAAGCAAAAAATTACCCTAATAAATGATGCAGATGTACTGCATAACAATATGGATCAGCTTACGCAGGTAATTATTTATGATGTATTTACGCCGCCTGTGGCAAGCCGTATCTATGGATACACTGCCCTGGCCTCGTACGAGGCTATGCGCTATGCCGACCCAAAATATAATTCAATTATTAGCCAGTTAAAGGGCTTCGGGAAGCCGCCTGAACCTCAAAAAGGGAAGCAATACAATTTTGCTTTGGCTGCTACAAAAGCTTTTTTTACCGTTGCTCACAAAATTACCTTTTCTATAGATACCCTTAAAAAGTATGAGGATAAGGTTTATGCAATGTATAAGGATAACCTTGACGACTCAACTTATGCACGTTCGGTTGATTTTGGTGAAAAAATCGGCAAGCTGGTATTAAAGAGATCAATGGTTGATAATTATCCGCAAACAAGGGGCAAGCCTAAATATTTAGGCGAAAACAGCCCGGCCAAATGGCGCCCCACACCTCCTGATTATATGGATGGTGTTGAGTTTTGCTGGGGAAGTATGAAGGCATTCGCCCTTGATACATCTGCTCAATTTTCACCGCCGCCGCCGCCGCCTTATAGCGAAGACAAAAATAGTGTATTTGTTAAGCAGTATACAGACGTATATAATACCAACAAAAACTTAACTAAAGAACAAATTGAGATAGCCAAGTTTTGGGATGATAACCCTTTTGTTATCCAACACAGTGGGCATTTAATGTTTGCTGATAAAAAAATAACTCCCGGAGGGCATTGGATAGGTATTACAGCCATTGCGTGTAAAAAAACACATGCAAATGGCGTTAAAACTGCGCAGGCTTATGCACTTACCTCAATTGCACTGTATGATGCATTTATTTGCTGCTGGGAAGTGAAATATAAATACAGCTATGCACGGCCGGTTACAAACATCAATGAAAAGCTTGACCATACATGGCTCCCCTTGCTGCAAACCCCTCCTTTTCCTGAATATACAGCCGGGCACTCAACAATAAGCGCAGCGGCTGCAGTTACGCTTACTCATCTGTTTGGTGATGATTTTGAGTTTCAGGATACAAGCGATCTGCATTATATAGGCATGCAACGTCATTTTAAATCATTTTCATTAGCAGCTGAAGAAACTGCCATGAGCCGGTATTATGGCGGTATTCATTATCTTAACAGCTCAATAATGGGCGCAAACCAGGGCAAGCAAATGGCAGAATTTATTTGGCAAAAATTAAAGCTAACCAATTAAAACTGATTGTATAAATAACTATGAATTTTAAAAGAACATACGTACTCACCACATTTTCATTTTTAATAATTGCAGCAATATCGGGCAGCGTTATGCTTAATGGCTGTAAAAACCATGCAAATACACGTTATGTACTTACCGGCGATACCATTGCTGATGGCAACAACCTGGTACGGATCCATTGTACCAAATGCCATGCGCTGGTACCTGCAAACATGCTTACAAAAGATGTATGGAATTACCACACATTACCGACAATGGGGCCTTATTTGGGTTTGACCCCGTATCTTGACGGATATTTCAAAAAAGATACTTCGGGGTTAACCCTGCTTGAATGGCAAAATATCGTATCCTACTATAAAAAAATAGCGCCGGACTCGCTGACTGCGGCAAAGCCACCCGTTAAAGCAAATATTGATTGGGCCGGCTTTAGCCTCAAAACACCTGCGGTAACTAATAATGTATCCTTTACAACATTGGCTGCGATAAATCCCTACAACCATAAAATTTATACTTCTGATGGTGTTTCATCGGTTTTACAGGAATGGGATAGTAATCTAAAAATGCAGAAGTCGGTGAAGTTACCTTCTGCTGCTGTTGGCGCGAGCTTTGTTAAAGATGAAAAAGGTACAATAAGTGGTTTATTTTCATGTATAGGACAATTGCAGCCTGTTGATTTTCCAAATGGCAGGGTAATGAATATTAATTTAAAAGATGAGAAACCAAATCCAACCGTTTTTGCTGCCGACTTGCCCCGCCCGGTACAAACAGCTTCCGGCGACTTTAATAAAGATGGATTAACTGATTGGATAATTTGCGGCCAGGGTTACTTAAAAGGTGGTATATATTTGGCAAAGCAAAATGCGGATCATACTTACAGTATATCAGATATTACTAAAAAACCCGGCGCTGTAAAAGTTATTGCCGGTGATTTTAATAAAGATGGCTGGCAGGACCTGGTGGTTTTATTCGGCCGCGGCGACGAAGGTTTAATTTTATTTTTAAATGATCAGCATGGCGGATTTACACAAAAAAGTTTGCTGCGTTTCCCCCCGGTATATGGTTCAACAGACTTTGAACTTACCGATATTGACCATGACGGAAATTTGGACCTGATTTATACCTGCGGGTATAATTTTAATGATTCGCGGATATTAAAGCCGTATCATGGTTTATACATTTATAAAAACACAGGCAACTGGAATTTTAAACAACAATGGTTTTATCCAATTAACGGATGCACAAAATTTGTAACTGCTGATTTTGATGGCGATGGAGATCTTGACATCGCAACTACATCGTTTTTTGCCGATTTAAAAAATAATCCCGAAGAGGGCTGCATTTATTTTGAGCAGGATAAGCCATTTAGCTTTAAGCCGCATGCCATCCCTGTTAGTAAATATGGCCGCTGGATGAGCATGGACGTTGGTGATTATAATAGTGATGAGAAACCTGATATTGTATTGGGCAACTACTCTACCGGATTTAACTTTCAGACCGGGTTAAAATCGTTTTGGTCGAAAAATTTGCCTTTTATAGTATTGGAAAACAATTTTAAGAAGTAACTCAATCAAACAAAAAAAAGTAACTACAGGTTATAAACTTTGTTGCGGCTTTTTGTTACCTGTTATTTATGGGTGCAATTCAAATTGCTGCCAAAAGCTATAACTCAATCGTTAACTATCTGCTTAGATTATTGAAACCTCGCAGAATTTGGCTAAAGCCCTATTTTGATCGCCCATTATCCGTTGGCTGAAGCCCAACGGCAATGAATGAAAAAAATAGCAGACAACTTCATTGCCGTCCCATTTATGGGGCGGATAAGGATAAAATAAAAGTTAAGGGCTTTAGCCAAAAACCAGCAGGTTAGCTACAACTTGAATTGCACCCTTATTTATTCGTTTTAATTTTTAAATAAGCCAATATTTTTTGAGTTTCTTCGGGATATATGCCAATATGATGCGTATGGATAAGTGTAGCGGCTTGCCCCGCTACAATGCTTTTTGAAGTAAAAGCCGGCATATGGCATGATATGCAATTATTGATCAACATTGATGAATTTAATTTCCCGGTTAATTTGCACTGAACGTGTGAATTACTATTATGGCAGGTCATACATTTGGCAGCATAAAGTGTTAGCTTATCACGGTCGTTTACATGGGCATTATGGCATGTTGAACAATCAAGCTGGCTGCTAATAAAGCATTTACTGCTTTCTAACAATGACTTTTGATTGCCATGTACATCAATATTCTTATAATCCTGCTGCGTGACTGTTTTGTTTGCCTCCATGAAATTTGATAAGGGATCACCTGGTTTAAAGCCAAAAGTAGGTTTTACCATCTTGCTGGTAGCGCCAGAATGGCAAATAGCGCACACATTTATTTTTTGCTCGCGGCTTAAAGAATTGAATGCAACAACATACTTAGCTTTCTTTTCCCCCGGGTTATCGGTATGAAATTTTACATGTTGTGCTGCCGGTCCATGACATCTTTCACAATCAACACTAAAAATCAATGACTGCTTTTCAAAGCCTTCCACACCGTCATAAAAACCGGGAAGCTGCGGAGGTGCAGATTTTGCATACGATAAATGGCAATCAAGGCAACGCGTATTAATAGCCCGTTCAAAAGCAACCCTTTTTGGGTCATACCCGGGGCTGTTTATCCACGAGTTAGTATTACTAACGTAGGATATCGGTAGCTGAAATAGCTCGTTGGCAAGCCAGTATGCATAACTCTGTCCTTTTACAGCACCAAACACAATATCAAAACGCTGCGATTGTTCAGCTTTACCGTTGGCATAGCTGGTTTGATAAAAACCGCTATCGCGTTTTTCCATCACTACTTTAAGGTGCTGGTTAAAAATAAATTCATTAAAGCCTTTATTAAAATTGCCTTGTATGGTATTATCAGCAGCAGGTCTCGAAGCCACAAAATGTGCTGTGTGTAAATAGGATTTATAAACATCCTTATGGCAGCTTGCACAGGTTGCTGCGCCGGCATATAACTGGCCGCGAGGGTCATCGTGATTATCAGATGACCTTAAACACTGAGACAAAAATACAGGCAGCGGTATCAAAAATATAAGTAACCGGAATGCTTGTTTTTTGGTCATTTTAATATTATTTATATACCGAACTGGTATTTAAGCTTATTTAATTCGTATTAAATGGGAATTATATATGGATTCTAAAGCTTTAATAAACTCATTACGCTCATAAACGATGTTTATAATTCAATAAATGTTACTAAAACATGTTGATTGAAAGTGATCAGCCTCTCTTTTAAAATTATGAAAATCCTTAAAAAGTGATGGTGGTAGGGTGTAAACCACAATTGACAATGATGCTGGAAAATGAAGTAAAAAACTGGTTTTTATGTGTAATTTAACCCTTAAATTCCCAATTGTAACATTGGCGATATATTGTAATAATTTCGTTATGTTACAATATATAAATCTAAGGTTTATTTTATTAAAATAATATTATCTGGGTTATAGCGCTGAGAAATAATATTTATAAAAATGACTTCACCGGCTGTCGGGTCAAAGTTTTATCCAACAGGTAATAATAAAATCTTAGCATAATTAGCTGTATAGATTTTCTGACTTAAAGGGTTCATGCAAATTACACCATCAAAATCCCTATTAATTCAAAATAATATAATAAAAGGGTAAATTAGTACATTTTACCCTTAGCTTTAGTTAGTTTAGATTTACAGTTGTAAATTTTGCTGACGGGACCATTATTTATCCCTGGCTTAAATTAATTATACTGATGAAAAAATTGATCTGCCTGGCTGTTCTTGGCCTTATCTCACTAGCAATTTTACCGGTTCCATTATTCGCTCAAAATGCGGGTGTAAAACAGGTCAAGCTAACTAATTTCGATCTGCAATCGTCGGCGCTGATAAGTGCTGATGGTAAAGAGCTTTCAAGTGTTCAATACCACTCGCCCGTATATTGGCTGCCGGTTAAGATACCTTCAACGGTACTTACCGGCCTGGTTGCCAATCATATTTACCCGGATCCTTACCAGGGTTTAAACAATATGCTTATTCCTGATGCATCGGATCAGTTTAATAAGGAGTATAATTTGGAGCAATACAGCCATTTGCCAAATGATCCAAATCCCTGGAAAAAACCTTATTGGTACCGCACAACCTTTAAAGTGGCGGCAGGTGATAAGGGGCGCCATTTTCAGCTGATATTTAGAGGAATAAATTACCGTGCAGCAGTATGGGTTAATGGTAAACAAATAGCTGATTCGACACAAATGGTTGGCATGTTTGCTGATTATAACCTGGATGTTACCAGTGCAATTAATGCGGGTGGCGAAAATGCGCTGGCTGTAAAGATCTATCCTTTGGATTATGCAGGCTATCCCGCAAAAGAACAGCTAAAAGCTTTAGGTCCGTTTTATGAAAATGGCGGCCCAACCGGCGATATAGGGAAAAATGTAACCATGCTTTGCTCCGTTGGCTGGGACTGGATCCCGCCGGTACGTGATCGTAATATGGGGATCTGGCAGCCGGTTTACCTGCGTACTACAGGTGCTATTACAATCGGTCGCCCAAAGCTGGTAACTGATCTGCCTAATTTGCCTGATACAAGCATTGCCAAACTATCATTAAGTCTGACACTATCAAACCATAGTGAAGCCGCCAAAAACGGCAAGTTGATTGTAAGTATCAAACCCGAAAACTTTACAGGTTTACCCGTCCAGTTTTCGCAAAACGTAAAAGTTGCTGCAAGCGGCTCATCTGTTGTTAACCTGGATGCTGCCAAAGTGAACCAGCTGATTATCCGTCAGCCCCATTTATGGTGGCCAAATGGCTATGGCAGGGCCAACCTGTACCGGATCCGCCTGCAGTATGCAGATGCTAACGGTATTGCTGATGATACCTCATTTGTATTCGGCATCCGTACAGTAAGCTCAAAGGCCACCATGGTGAATAAATTTACCCGCCGCGAGTTTTATGTAAATGGAAAGCGGGTGCACCTTAACGGCGGCGCATGGGTACCCGATATGATGGTTAACCGCGACTCGGCCCGTTATGATTATGAAATGCACCTTTGCCGCAATGCCAATGTAAACCTGGTGCGTATTTGGGGTGGAGGTGTAACCCCGCCGGATGCATTTTGGAATGCTGCTGATAAATATGGCGAAATGGTATGGTCGGACTTTTGGGTTACCGGCGATACGCAGGGAGAATTTAAAGGCTCGCCGGATTGGCCGCTGGAAGGAAATGTTTTTATCAAAAACGTAGCAAGTACCATATACCGCATCCGTAATCACCCAAGTTTATTGGTTTGGACTGGCGGAAATGAGGGCCATGCCCGTAAAGAGCTATACGATGCAATGCGGGATGATATTATTAACCTTGACGGTACAAGGCCTTATATTCCAAGCTCATCAGGTTTTGCAAAATTACCTGATGGATGGAAAGGTTCATGGCCGGATGACCAGCCATCGGGCGTTTACAGTGGCGGTCCGTATCAATGGGAAGATCCTAAAGTATACTACAAAAAAGCAGATGCCGGCGGTGACTGGGTATTTAAAGATGAAACCGGGATCCCGTCACAACCGCCATACACCACGCTGGCCAAAACTATCCCCAACCTGGTTTGGGATACCAAGTTGCCTTTCCCGCTGAATGATAGCTGGGGATACCACGATGCCGCAACAGGTGCAGCGCGCTACGATAAGTATAACAGCGAAATGGTGAAAAGATATGGGCAACCTAAAACCATGGTTAATTTCTCCGACAAAATGCAACTGATGAATGCCGTAGGCTACCAGGGGATTTTTGAAGCCGCAGGCCATAAGCTAACCGAAACGGGAGGTGTAATGCTATGGAAGTTGAATGCAGCGCTGCCAAGTGTGGTATGGCAAATTTACGATTGGTACCTTGAGCCTAACGCAGGCTATTACGCTATGCAAAATGCTGTTGAGCCACTGCACATCCAGTTTAACCAGGATGATTCAACAGCTGCTGTTATAAACCGGATGCACCATGCAACAGGCATGTTAACCGCAAAAGCAGAGATCTACGACATCGACAGTAAAAGGTTAAATGCATTTTCCATTGATCATATAGGACTGGCAGATGAAGGTACACAGGAAGTGATCAAATTAAAAAATGCGTTAGCCGACGCAAAAGGCGTAAGTTTTGTTGTGCTGAATTTAATAAATGCCGCAGGCAAGACCCTTTCGCACAATGTATATTGGATGGCCCCCGGTAATGATTTGACCGCTTTGAACAACATGCCAACCATTAAAGTTGATGTAAAAGTATCAAAAGCCGAAAAGGGCGCCGCCGAAAATAAATGGACAATGCGATTTACGAACAGTACCAATAAGCTTGCATTTTTTGTACGCCCGCAACTAATGAAAAATGGTGAAGAAGTAATGCCAAGCTACTGGACAGCCAATTACTTTACCCTTGCCCCGCACGAAAGTATAACCGTATCTGTAAGTGCCCCGTTAGCAAGGTTAGGCAGCGTGCAGCCGACGGTGTTAGTTGAGGGATGGAATTTGGAGAAACAGGTGGTTGGATTGATGGCTAAGTAAAATTTGATCTTTGGATACAATTGAGCCCCGGTTTTGCCGGGGCTTTGTGCTATTTATGATTCCGGAAATTGATATTTGATTTTGATACTTAGCCTTATATTGACTCTTAACTTAAACTTTCCCATTATCTTTATCCTAAATAAATAAAAAAGCCAAATGAAGCGTACCCTTCTACTGTTGATTACCCTATTATTTTTTGAAAATATTTGCTTTGGACAGATAGGTACCTCAAAAAACGAAGTTTTTAACAAAGAGTTTAATTGGCATATTACTATACCTAATAACTTTAAAAGTTTAAGTGCTGACGATTATACGAAGCTTCAACAAAAGGGAGTTAATGCAATGGAAAAAACCACTGACTCTAAAATTGAAAACAATTCTACGCCAATTTTTGCTTTCAGGGCCGATCAACTGCATTATTTTGAATCAAATTCGCAACCTTTTGACACCATAAAGGATGGTAATTATGCTGAAGTAAGTAAAGAAGTATATAATATTTTATTTGAAACATTTAAACAGCAAATGCCTTCTGCCAAATTAGATTCCAGTCTTTCTACAGAAATAATTGACAAACTTACCTTTATCCGTTTGAATATATTGATTACTTTACCTAATAAAGTAGTAATCAATATGCTAATGTATAATAGGTTGTTCGATAAAAAAGAACTTACTGTAACTATGATGTTTGTTGATAAAGATAAGGGAGATATGTTGCTGAATGCCTGGAGAAATTCGAGATTTGAATAACAGAAGCCGAGTATATTATGTAACTATAAGGTTAGTACAACTTATGCACGGCTAATTTGTAAAACGATATAATGAACAACTCTCGCATCCTCATCATCGGTGCCGGGGCTACTGGCCTAATGGCTGCCCGCACTTTATCAAAAGCGGGCAAAAAGGTAACCATATTGGAAGCCCGCAACCGGTGTGGTGGCCGCATCCACACTTTAAATCAGGAATTGTTTTTTACAAACACCGAACTTGGAGCTGAGTTTATTCACGGCGATTTGCCTGTTACATTGAATTTGCTAAAAGAGGGTGATATTCTCTACAATTCTGCAACGGCAGAAATGTGGCATTACAAAAACGGTAAATTTAGTAAAGAGGGTGAGTTTAAGGATTGGGATTTAGTGGTTAGAAAACTTGGCGAACTAAAGAACGACATCAGCATAAACGATTTTCTGCAGCAGGAATTTCCGGGGGATAAATACATGGAATTAAGAAGGTCGGTAATAAAATTTGTTTCCGGCTATGATACTGCCGACCCTGACAAAGCAAGCTCTTTTGCTTTACGCGAGGAATGGCAAAGTGAGAATGAAGGCGCGCAGCGCCGTGTTAAGGGTGGATATGGTGTTATGATAAAATACCTGGAAAATGAATGCAAGGAGGCAGGTGCAACTATTTGCCTGAATTCAATTGTTAAAGAGATTTATTGGCAACCGGGAAAAGTAAAAGTAATTACCGATGGAGGAACTGAATATGAAGCCGAACAGGTACTTATAGCATTGCCATTAGGTGTTTTGCAAGCCGGTAAAAATGAAAAAGGAGCTGTAAACTTTACCCCGGAAATAGTTGAACACAGCAAAGCTATCGGGTTAATGGGGTATGGCGCCATCATAAAAATACTGCTCGGGTTTGATGAGCCATTTTGGGAAGATGAAGCAACTGAAAAATTGGCAGGCAAAAGTTTAAAGAATATGGGGTTCGTATTATCGGATGAAGTAATCCCTACCTGGTGGACACAGACGCCCCAGCACAGCCCGGTTTTAACCGGATGGTTAGGCGGTCCGGCTGCAGCCGAAAAGAAAAACACACCTCCCGAAGAAATTTTGCAGCAATCTTTACAATCAGTGAGTAATATCTTTAAAAGAAGCGTTGATGAACTTAAAGATAAGCTGGTAGCCTACGATATAGTCAACTGGACAACCGATCCGTTTACCCGTGGCTCGTATGCTTATGATACTGTTGAAGCACCTGCATCAAGAAAAGTATTGAATGAATCTATTGGCAACACTATATTTTTTGCCGGCGAATATTTATATGAAGGTCCGGCCATGGGCACGGTTGAGGCGGCGTTGACGAGCGGGCTGGAAGTGGCAAAGAAATTAATTGGTGTAGTTTTATAATGATTTAAAAACTGCTGGTCTTTTAAATTAATATTCCCTTACCAAAGTTTCTAAAGGGATATTTAACTCAGGATACAACTTTAGTATGATTCAATTACTAAATTAAACTTGGCCTGTTCAGGTGTCCAAAATTTACTTTTACAGGTATGACGCTTGAAGGGGCGATTTATAAATTTTCATTCCGCAATCGGCATTCCGAATCCCGCATCTATTCTTTCACTTCACTTCCCAATAATTTCCTGATACAATTATCATGTCCACCAGCTTAATACTGTTATCATAATAATCATAATCCTTCATTTTAAAAGCAACCAGGTAATCCCAAACCTTATTTAGCCAGGATTGGTTTTTTCCGTCAACCATGGCAGCTACTGCGAAAGGCGCAACAAAGCTTAATGCCTCAAAATAGCGGTGTTTAATATCGTTCCCGGCTAAAGTGTAGCCTGCAGACAGGTTGTAAGTGTCGTTATTGGTAGTGGTCCTTATCCATCGGTTTATTTTATCTACTATTTGTTTCGAACGTTTATCGCCGGTTAATAAATAATCAGTAGCCAAACGCCACGGATCGCGGCAGGCGTTGTAATTGTAATAGCCATCGTAGGGCGATTCCAGAAAATTTGCAGGGGCTGGTTTTGGTTTTTTGTTTAGGTTGACTATAAAATCAGGAATAAGCCCTGCATCCGGACTGTAATTATCCTGCATTACTTTAAAAAGCTTATAGCCGGCATCTACAACCTTATCCCACCTGTTATCATGCGTTGCCTGTTCAAATGCTTTAAAATGCGAAGGCATAAAATCGGAGGAGCGGGTAGCAAAATAGTCCTTACTCTCTGATTCGATCCCATCACTTAATAAAACCGTCCATGTTTCATGATTGATCTCATACTGCATGATGGCATTGATCACAGCCCTAGCTTCTTCAAGGTAATTGATCTCACCTTTGCTGCCCCATTGCTTATCAGCCAGTAAAAGTGAATAGGCTATATCCATATCGCCATCGCTGGCTGAGGTATTATCAGTGCTTTTGCCGTTTGTATATTGTGCCCAGGCCATTAAATGTTTGCTTTTGCCGGTAGGGTGAGCTTTAAAGTACCTGTAAAGGTTATCATAAGTATGTTTGGCCGACGCGTCATAACCCGCCATCAGCGACACTATTATCATCCCGTATCCCTGCCCTTCAGATACGCATTGCTTTTTATCTTTGTTCTCAAACCATATATAGCTTTCAGCCTTGCCGGGTGCGTTTTTTATAAACCGCTTTGTCCATTGGGTGTAAAAGCTTTTTATTGTATTATCCAGTTGAATTTGGGCAAGATGATTTGGCTTGATGCTGCCGGGAAAGTATTTTACATGTTGAGGGAAGGGTTTTTGCGGGTGCTGGGCGAAAAGTGGAGAATTAAAAAAAATGAATAAAATTAATAATGGGAACTTTGGTAAATTCATTTGAAGCTTTTAAACTTGGATTTTTAAAAAAAAGTAATGCCGAATTTATTTCAGCACCCCACTTGCTAAGTAACCCGCATGCTGACGACCTGTCCTGTGGGGTGCCGAAATAAATTCGGCATTACGGGTTGGATTTTTCCTAATCTCCCGCCTTTAGCCTCTAATTCAATACTGATAATTCCTTATATCCTGAACTGAATTAAAAGCTACGGCTTCCTGGCTGAATCTAGCAGCCGGGGGTACTACAATTTGCTTTTGAATTACATGCTCCTTTATTATCTGTTTCTTTTCAATTTCCTCAACATTCATATCAGCGCCCGAGAAATACATCTTTAAACACTCTAAAAAGTTTTGAATAGCCGGGGTTTGTTTGCATGTAGCGGCAAACCAGGCACGCTTAGCTATACTATGGTGTAAGGGCTTTGTAACAATGTTACGACCTTGCAGGTATGGCTCCACAATCCAGTCGGCCATAACGGTCATACCAAGATCGGCGTTTACCATTTCAATAGTTGCATCAGTGTAATGAATGCGGTGCAGTGTTTTGGGCTTTACATGCTGCGATTGGATCAGTGATTCAATCACCGGTGTATCCTGGTATGACGGGTCATATAGCGGTAGTATCAGTTCCTGGTCCTGGAAGTCGGAGATCTCGATAACATCTTTTTGTGCAAGCGGATGGTCCTTACAGATAACCGCTACAAGTCTGTCCTCAAAAATAGGTTCATAGCGGATCCTGGTGTTCACCATTTGAGTACGAATGATACCAATGTCGAGGTCGCCGTTCATCAAAAACTCCAGCGGCCTGCGGGTTGCATCGCTCATTATCTGGATGTTAATGTCAGGCCATTGCTTTTTGTAGTACTTAATAATGCCGGGCAACCAGTGGTATGCGGTATAGCATTGCATGCTGATGCTCAGGTTCCCGGTTCTGCCGTTTTTATAATTATTGATGTCTTCCTCAAGCGATTTTATTTCGGCCAGGATCTTCTCCGAGCTTCGCAAAAAACGATAGCCTTGTTCAGTTAAATGTAATCTTTTTCCCTGGCGGCTAAATATTTCCACATCCAGCTCACGCTCCAGCTCCTTTAACTGGTGACTTAAAGCAGACTGCGTTAAACGCAAAGTACCGGCTGCTTTAGTTAAAGTACCGTCTTTTGAGATGGTATCAATAAGGCGGAAATGATGCAGTGCAATATTCATTATTACTTTTATTAATGATTCTCACAAAATTAATTCATTTTTTTCATATAGATGTGAATTATACTTTTGTCGTGTAAAAATTACACTTATGTTAAACACCTCTTCAAAACATTTAATCTTCGGTTTTTTGAGTGTTTTAATTGTTTCACAGGCGCAAGGCCAAAAACTACTTACCATTAAGGATGCCGAACAACTTGCACTGGCAAACTATGGTACCATTAAAGCAAAAGCGAATCAACTTAATGCCTCAAAGGCATTCTTAACAGAAACCAAAACGGAGCAGCTGCCCGATGTAAATCTTTCGGCCCAGCAGGATTATGGTACAATTAACGGGCAAAATGGTCCGGCGTATGGTTATCATGGTTTAAGCGTTGTGTCATCAGGCCCGGCACTGCCAAATCAAAATTGGAACGCTGCTTTTGGTTCTCTTTACTTAGCCAATGTAAGCTGGGACTTTTTTTCATTCGGCAAGGCAAAAGAGAAAGTACAGGTACAAAAAAACGCAGTATCACGTGACGAGACCGACCTTGTACAGGAACAATTTCAGCACAAGGTACGGGTAGCAAGCACCTATTTAAATTTACTGGCGGCACAGCAGCTGAGCAAAGCAGCAGAAGATAACCTTCAAAGAGCCATCGAATTGCAAAAGGTGGTGGTGGCCCGCGTAAAAAATGGGTTAAATGCCGGTGTTGATTCATCACAGGCCAATGCGGAAGTATCAAATGCCCGCATAATGCTTACCAACAGCAGGCAAACCGTGCAGGATCAAAGTAACCAGCTTGCCATATATCTTGGCATTCCATCTCAGGGTTTTGAGCTGGATAGCGCCTTTGTGACCCGGCCACCTGCAAATGCCGATCCTCAATCAACAGTTAATCCTGAAAATCACCCGATATTACAGTTTTATCAGAACCGCATAAATGTAAGCAACGAGCTGGCAAAATATTACAGTACTTTCAGCTACCCAACCTTCAGCTTCTTTGGTACTTACCAGGGCAGGGGATCGGGCTTTAAAGCTGATTATGGGTCAAATTTAAATGATTACAGCAGCAGCTACGGCGCTGGTGCTGATCCCACCCGTTATAATTACCTGGTTGGCATAGGTATGGTATGGAACATTACTAATCCGTTCAGGGTGCATTACCAGGTAAAATCGCAAAAATACACATCAGCGCAATTTAAAGACGAGTATGATTTGGTTAGCCAGCAGCTAATTGCGCAGCAGGCGCTTGCCGAAACGCGCATCAGCAGTGCACTTAAAAATTATAATGAAGTGCCCGAAGAAGTGAGAGCAGCATCTGATGCTTATCATCAAAAATATGCCCTTTACAAAAATGGACTGGCTAATATAGTTGATTTTACGCAGGCGCTTTATGTGCTAAACCGTGCCGAGGTTGACAAGGATATAACCCAGAATAATGTTTGGCAGGCAATACTGTTTAAGGCCGCCGCAACAGGCGACTTCGGGATTTTTATAAATAACTTTTAATACAGAAAATAAATAATGGGAATGATCAAAGGTGCGCTGCAAAAACCAATTACCATACTGGTTATAGTAGCAGGATTGTTTTTCTTTGGTATAAATGCTGTACGCAACATTAAGATAGATATTTTTCCGGATTTGAACTTGCCGGTAATTTACGTATCGCACCCATATGGTGGTTATACCCCTAACCAAATGGAGGCTTACTTTGGTAAGCAATACGTTAACCTGTTGCTGTTTGTATCAGGCGTAAAAAGTATCGAAACAAAAAATATTCAAGGTTTAACCTTAATAAAAATAACATTTTATGAAGGTACCAACATGGCCCAGGCTGCAGCCGAGGTCACGGGTTACACTAATCGAGCGCAGGCAGGTTTCCCGCAGGGTTCACAGCCGCCATTCATATTGAGGTTTGATGCTTCAACGTTACCGGTAGGGCAGCTGGTATTAAGTAGTCCGACCCGGTCAAATAATGAGTTGCTTGATTTTGCATTGGTTTATGTGCGTTCTTCATTTACCTCAGTTCCCGGCCTTGTTGCCCCGGCCCCGTTTGGAGGTAACCAGCGCACGGTAGTAATTAAGGTTGACCCGGAACTGCTGCGCTCGCATAATTTAACGCCCGATCAGATAGTGCAGGCCCTGCGTGATAATAACCAGAACAGCCCTGCCGGTAACGTACGCATTGGCGACTATAACTATTTAACACCGGCCAATACTACCATTAAAGATATCCCCGATTTTGGAAACATCCCCTTGTACAAAAATGGTGTCCAAACAGTGTTTCTGCATGATGTAGCCACTGTGGAGGATGGCGCCGATGTAACCACCGGATATGCTTTAATAAACGGCAAAAGGTCTGTTTACCTGCCAATTACCAAGGCAGCATCAGCATCAACCTGGGATGTGGTACAGAACCTTAAAAAGGCATTGCCGCGCTTCCAGGCGTTGGTTCCGCCTGATGTTAAGCTGTCGTTTGTGTTCGATCAATCGGTATATGTAATAAACGCTGTTAAAAGCCTGGCCGAGGAAGGTGCTATAGGCGCCGTGCTTACAGGTTTAATGGTATTGTTGTTTTTGGGTGATAGAAGGGGTGCGATGATAGTTATATTAACTATTCCTACCTGTATTATCTCAAGTATATTTTTCCTTTACCTGTTCCATCAAACCATCAATATTATGACGTTGAGCGGGCTTTCGCTGGCTATAGGTATTTTGGTTGACGAATCAACGGTTACTATCGAAAATATTCACCAGCATTTTGATATGGGCAAACCTAAGGCATTGGCCATATGGGATGCCTGTAAGGAAATTGCATTTCCTAAATTGCTCATCCTGTTCTGTATCCTGGCAGTATTTGCTCCGGCATTTACTATGACGGGTATTCCGGGTGCATTGTTCCTGCCGCTATCGCTGGCTATAGGATTCTCAATGATAATTTCTTATTTGCTGGCACAAACATTTGTGCCGATAATGGCCAACTGGGTAATGAAAAACACTCACGAGGACAAAAGCCATGCCGACGGTTATGCTTTAGAGGATGAAGGCGACGCATGGCAGCAAAAGGAGCTTTTAATTAAGCGTGAAACAGTTGGGAACGGGCATAAGCTTACACGTTTTGATAAGTTCAGGCTAAGGTACCTCAGCTTTATGGACAGGATGCTGCCTAATCGTAAACTAATAGTTAGTGCATATGTACTTGTAGCATGCGGACTGGCATTTTTACTGTTCAGTATTATCGGGCACGATGTATTGCCGAAAGTTAATTCAGGTACTTTCCAGGTACGCCTTCGTGGTGCCGATGGTACCCGGCTTGAACGTACTGAGGTGAATACTATTAAGGCTTTAAAAGTATTACAAAACCTGGTAGGTAAACAAAATATCGAAATAACATCAACTGTGGTTGGTCCGCACCCTTCATCGTTCTCAACAAATCCTATTTACACGTTTATGGCCGGTCCGCAGGAGGCTGTTATGCAGGTAAGTTTGGTTGAAAGCTATAAAGTAAATTTGGATGATCTGAAAGAGCGTTTCAGGGCGGCTATGAAAAAGGCGCTGCCGGATGTACAGGTTTCTTTTGAGCCGATAGAGCTTACTGATAAAATTTTGAGCCAGGGATCACCAACACCTATCGAGGTGGCACTAACCGGCAAAAACAAAAAGCAAAATGTTGTTTATGCCTATAAAGTAGTAAAAAAACTGGATAGCATAAATTATTTGCGCGATGTGCAGATAGCACAATCATTTAAATATCCATCTATCAGCATAGATATCGACCGTGTGAGGGCTGCGGAATTAGGTGTGAGCATAAATGATATATCGCGTACGCTTACCGCCTCAACATCCTCATCCCGGTTTACCGAAAAAAATAACTGGATTGATGAAAAGGCGGGCTTAAGCTACCTGGTGCAGGTGCAGGTGCCTGAATATAAAATGGCAAGCCTGAATGATATCCGCGAGATCCCGGTATTAAGCAACCAGCCAAGGCCGGTTTTAGGTGATGTTGCTGTTATTAAACAGGATACCACTTATGGCGAAGATGATAATATTGGCGCTGTACCCACACTTTCGGTAACAGCTAACATTAATAAAATGGATTTAGGTACCGCAACTAATGATGTGAATAAAGCTATTAAATCATTAGGTAAATTACCCCGTGGTTTAACTGTTGAGCTGCGCGGCATGAGCCAGACATTAACTGATACCCTTGATAGTTTGCAAACAGGTTTGATAGTAGCCATTTTAGTTATCTTTTTGATGCTGGCTGCCAATTTTCAATCGTTTAAAGTTTCATTGGTTGTTTTATCAACCGTTCCTGCGGTTCTGTTTGGTTCGTTACTACTGGTTAAAATAACCGGGGCAACGCTTAACCTGCAGTCATACATGGGTATGATCATGTCAGTAGGGGTATCCATTTCAAATGCGGTGCTGTTGGTTACCAATGCCGAGGAATTAAGAAAACACAATGGCGATGCCCTTAAGTCGGCACGCGAAGCTGTTGCCCTGCGTGTGAGGCCTATATTAATGACCAGCTTAGCCATGATTGTAGGTATGATCCCGATGGCATCAGGCCTTGGTGAAGGCGGTGATCAAACCTCGCCGCTGGGCCGTGCGGTTATTGGCGGTTTGTTTGCATCAACCTTTGCCGCACTTTTAATATTACCGCTTGTATTTGCCTGGGTACAAGGCAATGCCACAACTGATTCTGTTTCGTTAGACCCTGAAGATAAAGAAAGTAAATTTTATGTCCCCTTGCATCACCATGAACACTAAAAAAAATAGATCCATAATTGCCGTAATGGCGTTATTTATAAGCGCAGGTTTAGTAGCCTCGTGCGGTCCCAATAAAAAACAACTGGAGGAACAGGCACAAACCGTACAAGAGGTAGATGCGGTTGAAACCCCCGCTGTAACGCTTGTACCTGTGCAAAAAGGTAAGCTGAGCTCAACCATAGCAGTTCCGGGCGAACTGCTCCCATACCAGCAGGTTGATCTTTATGCAAAGGTGAACAGCTATGTAAAAAAACTGCTGGTTGATATAGGGTCAGAAGTACACCAGGGGCAGCTATTGGCAACATTGGAAGCACCCGAAATAAACTCGCAACTGGCAGGTGCGCAATCACGTATCCAGCAGCAGCAGGCTATTTATTTTGCCAGCAAAGCAACCTATGACCGTTTGCTGAGCACCAGCAAAACCCCGGGTACTGTTTCGGAAAATGATCTGGAACAGGCCGAGGCTAAAAAGAACTCAGACCTGGCTAATGTTGAGGCAGCTAAATCTGCCTATAAAGAAGTAGGGGCAAGCGTTGCTTATTTAGAAATAAGGGCGCCGTTTGATGGCGTTATAACCGCCCGTAATGTTAATCTGGGCGCTTATGTTGGTCCGGGTGGTAAGGGCACAGATCCGCTGTTTGTATTGCAGGATCAGAAAAGATTACGTCTGGTGATCTCAGTACCTGAAAGCTCTACAGGTGGTTTATCAAATAAGAACGAAGTGAGCTTTACGGTCCGGGCTTTGGGAAATCAAATATTTACGGCAAAGATCCAGCGCCTTGCAGGTGCACTTGACGAAAAATTACGTTCAGAGCGCCTGGAAATGGACGTTTATAACAAAGATAAAAAACTGCTGCCGCACATGTTTGCCGAGGTGAATGTGCCGTTGCCATCACGCGATAGCACCATTGTATTACCAAAAACTGCTGTAGCTATATCTACAGAAAAAGTATTTGTAATAAAAGTAGTTGATCATAAAGCTGAATGGGTTAGCGTTAAAAGAGGCATTGCAGCTAATGATAAAGTTGAAGTATATGGCGATATTAAACCTGGCGACCTGGTAGTTAAACTGGCATCTGATGAAATAAGGGATGGCTCAACGGTGAAGGATTAAATTGATTTACCATTTTGGAATAACGAATTACGATTTTGTAGTAATTTGTTATTCCTCCTTTCCTCAGAACCTTCTCCGGTATCTCGTGGTTACCGTTCCATTTTTGTATGGAACACCCGGAACGTTGTGAAACACACTCATTATCAGCCGATTTACTTTTAACAAATCAACAACTAACTGGTAATCAAACGATTTTAAATAAGCGTTGCAGTCCCGTCCTGAAAAATTGGTTCTGTAACGAATAGTTTGGGTATGAACAGAGCTGGCAGATTTAACCACAGAGGGCACTGAGAATTCACAGAGCGCACTGAGCTTGTCAATTCGAATTAATTTAATTGAACAACCCATAAAATACCTGCGGCTTCTCAACTTAAGATTTCTTTTTCTCTGTGTTCTCCGTGTTTTCTCTCCGCGTCTCCGTGGTTAAATTTCACTACTGACAAAACACTGTCAGCACATTACCGGCTGCAATCAATTAAATTTGATGTAAACGTTATCTCCATGCCAACCAACCCACTTTCCGAACGCCCGCCCATCGTCGAACAGCTGCGCGCCGAAAGCCGCGGCCTGCCCCTCCGTCCGGCTAAAAGAAATCGCCAGGAACCCACACGACCCAGCGCCGAAGACTGTCGCCGCATGTTTACCATTGAAAACGGCAACCGCTGGCTGGAGCTGGCCCGGCGCGAACCCGAGGCCAAAATGCTGTTTGGCGAGCTTTGGCACCAGGGCGAACTTTGTATGCTGTTTGCCGATACCAATATTGGCAAATCGGTGCTGGCCGTGCAGATTGGCGAAAGCATTGCACGCGGGCAAGGCATTGCACCTTTTGCCTGCCAGGCGCCGCCGGCCCGGGTGCTCTACATCGATTTCGAGTTGAGCCAGGCCCAGTTTGGGCTGCGGTACAGCCAGGGCGACGAGGATCACCGGTTTTCGGATAATTTTTTCCGTGCACAGTATAATTTCATACCCGACCCGCCCCCCAATGTCGACGAAAACGACCTGCTCATTGCCGCCATTGAATATAAAGTAAATCTAAGTAAGGCCACCGTGCTCATTATCGATAACATTACCTGCCTGCGCGGCGGCACCGAAAATTCGGCGGTGGCGCTTTCGCTGATGAAAAGCCTCAAAGCGTTAAAAACCGATCACAACCTGTCTATCCTCGTACTGGCGCATACCCCCAAACGGCGCAACGCCACACAACCCATCACCGCCGACGATCTGCACGGCAGCAAGCTGCTCATCAACTTTGCAGACAGCGCCTTCGCCATAGGCAAAAGCACCCTCGACACTGATCTTTGCTACCTGAAACAAATCAAGCAGCGCAACACCCGCCAGCGCTACGGCCCCGATAACGTATGCCTGTGCCGGATCCAAAAACCCGGCACGTTTTTGCACTTCACGTTCGAAGGCAACAGCGCCGAACGCCATCACCTGCTCAGCCGCACCACCGCAGACCGCCGGCAACTGGCCGATAAAATAGCCGCCCTCTCCGCTGCAGGACTCAGCCAGCGCGACATCAGCAGGGAGTTGGGTATAGGCCTGGCCACGGTTAACCGCCTTATCAGATGTGCAGATATGCAGATGCGTGAATGTGCGGATGAGGAAGGATGTGCAGATGAGGAAGGATGTGCAGATATGCGGGTGGGTGGATGTGCGGATGAGGAGGGATGTGCAGATGCATTAATGACCAATGACGTAATGACCAATGACCAGGAGAAATGTCCGGATGAAAAAGCGGCGGCCTTGTGCGATTCCCTCCCCTGGGAGGGTAGGGAGGGGTATTCGGAGCCGGGAATAACGTATGAAGAAAGGCCTGATGCGGAGCACACAACCGCGGAGGTTATACAGTCCCCACCAACGATTAATGACGTAATGACCAATGACCCAAAAGCATCGCAGCATTTAAAGTTCAACCCCGATTGCGACCGCAATACATCAACAATTGATAAACTACTCACGCCGGAACTGCTGGATCAAATATTACGGACAACGACGCGCAAAAATTCCATCCGGGGAAGAAGAGATGACAAAAGCGCAGTGTCGACTTAAGTACGTTATTGCAATGACGTAAGGCGGGAGTCCTCCTCCCGCGCGTCATTGCGAGGAACGAAGCAAACTCTACACATGTAGATCAGGGAGCAATAGCATTGTGGCAACCAAACAGCGGCCGTAAGATCCCATCGAAATTAAGGTCTGTTGAATGTCCTAAGCAGAGGTTGCTTCGTTCCTCGCAATGACGATATGGTGGCTTTAGCCATTCTTTCCGACCCGCCATTACGAGTACCTATGCCCTCACCCCCGCAAAAATATTTTCCATAACCAATAAACACTAAAACCATGACCGGTGAATTTACTGCTTGGTGCAGCCAATACTACCAACTCACAAAGCTGTTTGCAGCGCGCAATGAACGCTTCAAAAACCTGTTGGACGATCCGCCGCCTTACACCAGCCAAAGCAATTTAGGCGACTTAGACGCCATAATCAGCTATAACCGCAAGGTACAAGCCGCTAAAGCCAAAGCAGACAAAACTTTTAAGGACCTGACAGAGACCGGGCGCACAATCCTGATGATTATGCGATATTTTGAAATATCACCCCGCACCGTGCTCACCGGCGAAATACCCGGCGAACTGGAATATGAGATCTGGGCCAATGAAAAGGATCAGGTTTTTATCGGCAAAATCAGGGACCTGCCGCAAGAGGCGGATAACCCCAATATTATAAGGATTAAATGTTGGAATGATGATAAGGGTGATGAGGATGATTGTTAGTATTGCACAGGAAGTCACGAATCGCATTTGCGCTTTTGGTAACCGTTCAGCCAGGGGCCAGGGGTGAAATAAACCGCGAAATCCTCACCGCGCGTCATTGCGAGGAACAGCCTGTCCCGAACTTGTTTCGGGAAAGCAAACTCTGCGAAGGACAATCAGGGAACCTCAATGTTTTGGGAAGGACATCGCCGCATGAATGGTGGCTACTTAGCGGGCGGGCACGAACCCCATCTCTTTGGCTCGCGCTACATTCTCATTCAGAAGAGGAGGATTATATCCAGACCTGAAATGCAATCAAGAGAATTGTTTTACTCGTTTAATCAATTTGGCAAGTTGGCTTCAACCAATAAGTCAGATAATGGTTTTGATATATAAATTGCTTTTTTCAATGCTTTGTCGATAATTGGAAATGAATATACTTTATTCAATATTATCATGCGAAGCGTAGCTTTCTGAACGATAAGTTCCGCCAAATCAATTATTGAAGTATTATAAGCATTATTCGGGATTTTATCATTTCCATGCACAACCTTACTCCTAAGGGCGTAAAATTTCTTCAAACTATCAAATACTTTATCATCTTTATTATTGTCGTCCAGCAATTTCAAAACTTTCAAACAAAGTTGAAGTGTCACTTCAGTATGTTCAGTGTTAATCAGATATTCAAAAGCTATTGCTAAATCAACCACTCGATCGTCGATATTTTTTGCAGCTTTAGACTTAGTTAGCCTTTCGATGGAGTATAAAATTCTCTTGTCAAGGTCTTTAAAACTTTCTGTGTCACTAATGATATTAGCGGCATATTGTAAATGTTGCAGCCTTTCATCGGTAATGGCTGCCGTAGTCTCATTTTTTAAATGGTAATGTTCGTTTCCGAAAGGCCCAATTACTCTGTAATTCATGATAGGCCAATCAAAACTATTCAAAATAATTTTACCTAATTCGAGATAGCCCGATATACCTAAAATTGGTAAATATTTCCATTTATCTCGTATATACATCTCGTAATCCCGCAATAACCTAATCTTTTTTAAGGTATAGTAATCCTTAGGAATTTGACTTTTGACTTTGAGTAGATAATCGCCCTCGTATAGTTCAAGTTCTATAATTGGCTCTGGTCTTGAATAATTTATAGAATAAAACTTAGCCATCTCGTAATCCGCCTGAACCAGGCTTACTTGGTTAGTTAGAATCGCTTCGTTCAAGTCACCACTTACCTTTTTTACATGAATAAATTGATCGTAACTAACAAAGTCTTGATTAAAGAAGGCAATTAGTTCTTTTAAGGCAATATCAAACGAACTTTCCGTTACTATAAATTGGTAGTTGTTTATTTCAAAATTTCGAAATAAGAATCCTCCGGCAATTTTGCTTATCATAGAGGGAATATAGTTTTGACATTCCTCATAAGATTTAAAATCTTCTATCCATAATTTATTATTTGCAAAATATTCATAGATTCTTTTCGTGGAGGACAGTTCATAAATAAAATTTGCAATAACCATGCAAAAAATAGGTTGATCTATTATCGTTCCGCTTAAATATTGCTTTTGTTGAGCATCTCTTTTTACTCCTTGTTGGATGTAATATCCAGTACGGTACATTCGAGATATTCTGAAATTATTCATAAAAGAATTTTCCATCGCGAAAAATTCTTTTACAAAATCCCAAAATAAGGGCCGCAATTCTTCATCCATACTTATTTATACTTTTATTCAATTTTAAATGATGCGTAAGCTATTTCCCGCCCAAGCGGTTAAATGCCCCAAATTAAGCGTCCCGCTTAAATTACGAAATAACTTTTAACGAAGTTCTGATTGGCACTACATATAATAATAGCTCCCAGTTTTTAATTTAAGCGGGGCGCTTAAAATCTTATCCAAGCAAAATGCTTGGACACACGGATAATCTTTTTGAACTAAAGACATTTCTGCAGCCTGAATTAGACGTTACTGTTTTTTTCTATATTTTTTTAATTTTTCAACCCAACCGGTTAATTCTTTTGTAATAGGATCATCATCACTAAGTTTCGAGTACATTATCGGCCTGGTTTCTTTCCTTATTGCTTTAAAAACGTCTTCAGGATAATCCTCTCTGTCCAATATAGCGTGGTAATAGCGGATATACGCCATCCTTATTTCATTGTCAAATTCCACTATTTTATTAAAAAATAAATAGAAGTCGTGCGTCTCACCATAAACGGCCCAATTTTTTTCTCTTAATTTTAATATATTTTCAAAGAGGTCTTGTTGCCTATCACGCCTTGATTGGTAAATAAATAATTCCTCCGCTGCTGATTTCCTTTTTTGGTCGTCTATTGCTCGTTTATCTATTTCTTCTTGATACTCTTTTTTTATTTCACCAGTTGAACTTGCGGGATACCGTAGTGCTGCAATGAATTGAACTGCTACATTACATATTGCAAGGTTTTCAATAACTAAATCATATTCCTTTTCTTTTCGCCAGGTATTTAAAGCGGAAAACGCGACACATAGAGTTCCAATAGCACCTAAACCGGATAAAGCATACCAAATGTGATCTTGATTTGAACTTAGAAAATCACTTATGCAAGCTACATGTATCATATTATAAAAATTAAGATTCGGTGATATTATTATTTCGATTTGTTATAAAGAAAAATCGGTGATTTTATTTTTGAGCAGGTAAGCTTGAAAAATTAAAGCAATTTATTTCGCTTCAGTCGGCATGGGATAAGGTTTTGAAAAATGCCGTGGAAATTTATTCAATCATTCCTAATTAATGATTACAGATGGTGAAAAGGAAAATTCAGTCACAGGTTGAATTTCGGGTGCTTTTAATAACTCTATTAATTGAGGAATAGATATTTTATCTGTTTTTTTCAATAAATTGATGTTACCTCTACCGTATTGTAGCTTCCCAATTAAAACTCCTAATACTGTCTTGCCATATCGATATCTTTCGGGATTTTCATCATATAATGACACTAATTTTTTTATTGTATTTGAATAACTGAATTTATATCCTTCATCCCTTTTTTCAGCCTCTTTTTTAAATTGGTCAATTTTTGTATAAAGCTTATCAAGGGATTTCTCTCTTGTTTCATCAGTTGCCTCTTTGATCAATAAGTCTATTTGTTCAATACTAACTTCTGGGTAGATGGAATGAATATGTTCCGAATTTATAAAGTAGGATTCTATATCATAATCACGCGTTTGGAATAAGTGATGTTTTATTTTGTCCGATTGATTGAGATTAGCCAAGCGCTCTTTTACTCTATCCTTATCTAACTCATCATCATTATAAACATCACTGTCCCTGTGAAAAATAATATCTGTTAAGTCAGGCTTGTCAGTTAATTTGATCTTACACGATTGCATTGCTGCCAAAAGATTAGAGCGGCTTTCATAAGAAACAAATTCGGTGACATTCATATCAAAACCTTGCATTTCAAAAAGCTTTGATAAGTAAGTTAGATCTTTATCCTCAGATAATATAAGATATTTAGTATTGCTTTTTAGTTTGCTTAATTCTTCTGCCTTTTTTTCCGCCAACTGCCTTAGTTCCACCTCTTTTTGAACATAATCAGAAATAATCGGAAGAATGCCTACTTCTTTATCAAATATTTGAATATCATCAACATTTATAACACTTAAAGTTGTGCCGGAAATATCATTTTCAGACTTCGCAAGGTATAAAGTCGTTTGTTTTGTAAAGTCTTTAGCTAACGAGTAAAATGCAGGGGAATGGGTATTAATAAAAATCTGCAAATCAGTTGAAAAATTTGCAAATATTTTAGAAAGCTTAAACGCATTCCCCATTTCCATATTATTCTCAGGCTCCTCGAATCCCCAGATTGTATCAGGGTTAATAATTGCTTTTCCAGTTATAGATTTATAATGAGTTGCAATAAATTTTAAAATAATTGGGATATGTTGTGCCTTAATCCCATCACCCCGTTTGTTTAATGAAATCATAGCGCCACTTTTATTAAGTGAAAAATCAAGCGTGGAAAAAAGCAGCTTGAAATCGGTAGGCATTCCAATCTGACTTGAGTAACCCAGTTCAGTTGTAATATTTTCCACTAACATTTCAACTTGAGATTTTAAGCCTTCAATAAATTTCGTTGAGGCGTCGTTAAATGCTAATGGATTCATTTCGCTTAGCGCATCGTGTAAATCCCCCATTAAATAATTAAAGTATTCTACACCCCTTATAGCTGGCACATATTTATACATTATCTTTCTTACCCATTGCAATGCCCCCCCTCTACCAGAAGGTTGTTTACCTGTTTTAGTCTTAATCTCATCTTTGTATAAACCTTCCCTTCGCCATACTTTAGTCCAGATTAATGATTCTTTGTCTTTAAATCGATCTGGAGTTTGAAATTCAAGCCTAATCGTAATTTCTTCAGCCTTTTTTCTTGGCGTTATCGCATATTTGGAAAAATCGTCTGCAAATCGAAATAGAACTCCAATTTCGGTTTCACCATTAAAAAAGAGATTTAGGGCCTTTAAAAAATTGGATTTACCAATATCGTTCTGACCAACTATTATATTTAAATGATTCGGGTTTACTTTTCGATCAAGTTTAACGATGGAACGAAAATTAGTAATTTCAATACTGTTTATTATAATCACTGTGTTTGTTTAGGTTTTATACAAAAAAAAATTAATTAGAATTGGCTTATCAACAAACATACTACAGTTTTTAATATTTTCTATAATGTGTTGAACTAAGATTTACTTCCCCCGCCTGTTCAGCGGGACGCTTGAACCGGCGGGAGGGATAAATCTTTTTCACCCCAGCACCTCCTCCAAAACCTCATGCGACCTGATATTACCAAACCCTTCAATATGCATTGCATAATATTCCAATAGCTTACTGATCAGGTACCGGCGGTCGTCATTACTTAGCTTTACATTGGCAATGCTTTCAAAAGTGCTTTGCAGCAGCGCAGTAAAGTTTTGAGTATGCGGCGGCGACAGATATAAAATACTATCAGGCTTGTACTTGCTGAAAACACCATTTTTTAAATCAAAATAATCTGCCTCGCCGGCAAGGTAACGGTCGGGGTAAAAGCCCAGGTAACGGGTAAGCCTGATCAAAAAAAGTAAATGAAAGTTGGCAAGTCCTTCGGTTTGGTTATCAAGCCACTCGATAGCGCTAAACACAAATTCAAACAGTTGCTCATCTGCTGATTGTTGCTTAACAGCCTTATACAACACCTCGTTTAAAAACATCGCCATACTGCTCTTAATAACATCATAGGGGATAGTTAGGAGCATGGGCGAGGTCTTAAGTTCTTTTATCCGCTGTACGTTGCCTGTTTCTTTATGGTACACCACCATATCAAGCAAGTGCAGCGGCTGCAGCATGTTCCGGCTAATTTTGGCTTTAGGCTTTTTAGCGCCATTAACCATGTATGACTGCAGTCCGAATTTTTCAGTAAAAACCTGTACAACTATGCTGCTTTCACCATAGTCGGTAGTTTTAAATACTATGCCACGGGTTTTATGCAGCATGGTTTATCAGCAATAATACTTTAGGCAGAAAGATGATGATCCCGGTTATAAAAGCAAACGCGGCGGCAATAACTACGGCCCCTGCGCTCATATCTTTTATGCGGCCCGCCTTTTCATTGTAGCCAGGCGATACCAGGTCTACAAGGGTCTCAATCATGGTATTAAATATTTCGGTAACCAGCACAATGGTAATGCAAAGCATAAGCCATTGCCATTCGCCGGCAGCAATATGCAGAAAGTAGCCCAGCAGCAAAGCCAATGCAGTCGCCACCAAATGGATCCTGAAATTTAGCTGACTTGTTGTAGCATAAGCCACTCCTTTAAATGCATAACCAAAGCTGCGTATTAATTTTTTCATGTATTAACGTTATAGTCTTCAAATTATCAGATCACCACATTTTCAAACCGGGTAATCATCTAATTCTCACATCTTCAAATTCAAACTACAAATCTGCACATAATCTCGTAGTTTTGCCCACCTGAAAATCATCAGTGAAAACGATGTGGAAAAAGCTTGCTGATCTTATATTAAAAAACCGGCTCCTGATATTAGGCCTCATCGTTTTGTCGAGCCTTTTTATGGGTTACCAGGCAAGTAAGGTACGCATAACTTTTAACGGCGGAAAGGTGCTGCCGGTAACAGATTCTGCTTACATCCGCTACTTGCAGTTTAAAAAAATGTTTGGGCAGGATGCCAACACCATGGTGATAGGTTTTAAATCGCCAAAAATATTTGATAAAGATGTTTATAACGATTGGTACACTATAGCCAATACCGTAAAAAAGATAAAAGGAATTAATGGCGTTATTTCGGTAGCCAATGTATATGATATTATTAAGGATACGCTGCAGCATAAGTATGTGATAAAGCCCCTTATACCCAATTTGCTTACAACTGATAAAGCTGCTGACAGTGTAAAGCAACATTTTCTTTCCCTGCCATTTTATAAAGGCCTTGTTTTAAGTGATGATGGCCAGTCAACCTTAATGGCCATTAGTTTTGATGGCAAAATAATGAACACTCCTAAACGTGTGCCTATTTTAAATACCATATTAAAGTACGGCAAGCAGTTTGAACAAAAACACGACATCCATATTCACTATTCAGGCTTGCCGCTGATCCGCACCGTAGCCGGCGATCTGATAAAGAACGAGTTTTCGCTGTTCCTGGGGCTGTCATTATTGATCACATCTATAATCCTGATATTGGTATTCCGGTCTTTTTACGCGGTGTTATTCCCTATTGCGGTGGTATTGCTGGGTGTTACCTGGAGCCTGGGCATCCTGTATTTAATGCATTATGAAATTACTATCCTTACAGGGATCATGCCGCCATTGGTGGTAATTATTGGCATACCAAACAGTGTGCTAATCTTAAATAAATATTATTACGAATACGGCTTAACCGGCAATAAAATGCAGGCGCTGTATACAACTATCGAAAAAGTAGGTATCACCACTTTTATTGCCAATGTTACTACGGCTATAGGTTTTGGCGTGCTGTGTTTTACCAATAGCGAGCTGCTTATTCAGTTTGGCCTGGTGGCATCAACCAGTATTATGGTAACTTTTGCCTTAAGCATTATACTGGTGCCTATTATATTCAGTTATTTGCCAGACCCAAAGGTGAGGCAGAGCAAAATAAAAGACCGCAGGCTGATACAGGGAATTTTAGAACAGCTGGACTATGTTGTACATAACCATCGCAAAGCAATTTATACCACAACTATAATACTTGTAATTATATGCGCTTATGGTGTAAGCAGGATAAACGTAAACGGTTATGTTGTTGATGACTTACCCAAATCAAATAATACTTTGGCCGACCTTCGGTTTTATGAAGCCAACTTTAAAGGCGTTTTGCCGCTGGAGGTAAGTATCGATACCAAAAGAAAAAATGGTGTTATGAATAATACGGTTATCCGTAAGGTTGAAAAACTGGAGGAACTGATTTCGTCAAAGCCGGAGTTTAGCCGTTCATTATCGTTAACACAGGGGCTGAAATTTTTAACCCAGTCATTTTATGGGGGCAACCCGGCCTATTACCGTTTACCAGTCGGAATGGAGCAGGGCTTTATTTTAAGCTATGCAGGTAACTCAGGCAAAAGCAGCGATATGCTGCGCAACTATTTAGATAGCACCCGCCAGTTTACGAGGATTACTTTCGAGATGATTGATGTAGGATCGAACAAGATGAATAAGATTTTAGCTGATCTGCAGCCGGGGATCGATTCTATATTTAATCCTAAAAAGTATCATGTGGAGTTAACAGGGTCGAGCATTATATTTATAAAAGGAGCAAACTACATGGTTAAAAACCTGTACGAGAGCCTTGCATGGGCCATATTTTTAATAGCCTGTGTAATGTGGATCTTATTCAGGGGGATAAAAATGATTGCCGTCTCCCTGCTGCCAAACTTGATCCCATTGATTATTACGGCAGGTATTATGGGCTTTTTCGGCATCCCGCTAAAACCATCGAGCATACTTATTTTTAGCATAGCGATGGGAATCTCGTCTGATCAAACTATTTATTTTATTACTCGTTACCGGCAGGAACTAAAAAGCACAAACAAAAGGATCTCCACCATAGTTTCAGATACCATCCGCGAAACAGGCATCAGCATGATCTATATTGCAACGATTCTGTTTTTTGGCTTCGGCATCTTTGCAGCATCAACCTTTGGTGGTACACAGGTACTTGGCATTTTGCTTTCAGTAACTTTGCTGGTAGCGATGGTCAGTAACCTTACTTTACTGCCCGCATTTTTATTGAGTATAGAAAAAAGGGAGCTTAAGAAAAAAGTTGATTTAGTCGATTAGGAGAGTGGTTGATTAAGTTAATTATTTTAGAAGCTCATATCATTTAAACAAATCCGCGTATATTAGTGTTTTATAAACATTATGTCATTTGAAGTAGTCGATATTGAAATCCAAAATAATTTTCAGGATATAAAAATCCCGGAGAAATTTAAGATTGATGATGATAAAGTGTACATGAAGAAAACAGGAAATGTTATTTACATAATTCCTTATCATGATGCATGGAAAAGCATGATTGACGCTACGAATGAATTTCCAGATGATTTTATGGAAAACAGGAACCAACCCACTGATCAACAACAGCGTGAAACTTTTGACGAGTGATTACTTATTTGCTTGATACAAACATTTGTATCTATCTTATTAAAAAGAAACCAATCGAAGTTTTTAAGCGATTTCAATCACTTGAAATAGGGGCAGTCGGTGTTTCATCTATAACCATTGCCGAACTGCAATACGGTATAAATAAAAGTTCTTTTCCGGAGAAGGCTAATAATGCGCTCCAAAACTTTTTAATCCCATTAGAGATACTTCAATTTGATTATGATGCAACCATTCCTTATGGTAAAATAAGAGCTCAACTAGAAAAAGCGGGAAGAACGATTGGCCCGTTGGATATGTTAATAGGTGCACATGCGCTTAGCCTTAATGCAGTTTTAGTAACAAACAATTTAAAAGAATTTAACCGGATTGAAGGTTTGCAAACTGAGAACTGGATAATCTAATTCTATTCTACTTATACCATGAATCTACAACTCACCAATAAAGTAGCAATCGTGCTCGCCGCCAGTAAAGGCCTTGGCAAAGCCATAGCTGCATCATTATCTGCCGAAGGCGCTAAAGTTATTATTGGCTCGCGCGATGAGGCAGAGCTTAATAAAACTGCTGCAGAGATCCAAAAGCTTACAGGCAATGAAGTTGTTGCTATGCCGGTTGATGTATCCAATGGTGATGAGATCAAAAACTTTATTGAGCAAGCTGCCGCTAAGTTTGGACGGATAGATATTTTACTGAACAATGCCGGTGGTCCGCCGTTTAATAAGTTCGAAAATTTTGATGATGCTGCCTGGCAAAAGGCCTTTGAGCTTAACCTGCTTAGCTTTGCCCGTGCCAGCAGACTGGTATTGCCGCACATGCAGAAAACCGGTAGCGGGCGTATTATTAACATCATCAGTGGGTCGGTAAAGGCGGTGCTGGCAAGCTCGGTGCTATCAACCAGTATGCGGATGGGGGTTGTTGGTATGGCTAAATTAATGGCCGATGAATTTGGTCCTTATAACATCACCGTAAATAACGTTGCACCCGGCATGATCCTTACCGACAGGCTGAAACATACCATCCCTCAAGGCATCGATCCGGAAGAAGGTCTTAAAGAAAAAGCTAAGAATATTCCCCTGGGTCGTATAGGCAAACCTGAGGAACTGGCTGCACTGGTTACCTTCCTGGCATCAGAGCAAGCTGCTTATATTAGCGGTACAACCATACAAGTTGATGGTGGGGCTAACAGGAGTATTTTTTAAGACACAGACCCCGATAGTTATTCTATTCTTTATTCCCCAAAGTTTTAAATCAATAAAATGGTTAATATATTATTAACCTAATCAAACACTTTAACATATTAATAGTTATGACTTTAACTTATATGTTATTGTATGCAAAAACCTTATCTATTATCTATTAGAACACCTGGCCTTTCTATTAGAACCTTAAGAATTATAAAAGCTTTAAAGATTTTATGTTTGTTAAGCCTCTTCACCACAAGTGTTGTAGCCCAAAAAGTAACCCCGATTGATACCATAAAAGCGGGTAAGGGTACTCCGGAAGAACAACTGAAACAAATAAAAGCCGTTAAGGTACAGCAGCTGTCTGATTCAGCCGGTACCCAGCCTAAAAAGAACCCACTAATCGACACCACTTTCCGGAATAAATATGGAGACCTTTTAAATGATGATATAAAGTTTAACAAAAAGTACCCGATCTGGAAGCCTGCTGTTGAAGTTTTAGGCATAAACGTATTTACCAATGTGTTAGACAGGGCCCTTGGCGAAGATTTTTCGCACGTAGGTCCGTCAGTATGGAATAATAACATTAATAAAGGCTGGGAATGGGATGCGGATAGGTTTGGGATAAATTTTATTGGTCACCCGTATACCGGTTCCATGTATTTTAATGCAGCACGCTCCCAGGGGTACAATTACTTTCAGTCAATTCCTTTTGCTGTTGGCGGCAGCTTAATTTGGGAATATTTTGGAGAAACAACCCGCCCGTCTTATAACGATTTAATTAATACACCATTAAACGGGGCGCTTTTAGGGGAAATGTTTTATCGCCTTAGCTCAAACATCCTTGATGACCGTACAAGGGGTGCGAACCGGGTTTTTCGTGAAATTACCGCTGGCTTAATTGATCCCGTACGCGGCCTTAACCGCTTATTACAAGGGAAATCTTTCAGGCATACCACAACAGAAGTTTATCAGAAAGAACCGCTTAATATTACTTTATTTGCCGGGGTACACAAAATAAATCAGGACAAAACGGTTTTTGGAGCAGGCCCAACCGATATGCTGCTAAATATTCAGCTTGACTATGGTAACCCCTTTGAAGATATTTACCGCAAACCTTTTGACTTTTTCAGGCTGCGCACCGAATTAAGCTTTGGCTCGGGCAGGAAGGTGCTGGATAATTTAACAGGCTATGGAATTTTAGTCGGCAACAATACTAATATCGGCAAACTCTCGATAATGTATGGCGCATTTCAGTATGATGATTATTGGGATAATAAAACTTTTGAGTTAGGCGCGCTGGGCTTTGGGGGTGGGCTATTTACAAAATATCCTATAAGTAAAGATGTAGTTCTGTACACAAATGCCCATTTTGCTTTGGTGCCTTTAGCGGGTAACAGCACCAGGTTTGGCCCGGATACATCACAGGTAAGGGACTATACGTATAATGACGGACTTGAAGCTAAAATTGAAAGCACCATTAACTTTGGTAAGTATGCAAGTGCATCATTTGTATACTATTACTTTTTGCTGCATACTTATGTTGGTGCAGCAGGTAATAACAATGTAAGTATCTTAAAACCGCGTGTAACTTTTCGGCTATTTGAGAACGTAAGCTTAGGCTTTGAACATTTTATATATTATGACGACCGATATCTGAAAGCCTTGCCAGGGATCCACTCAGTAAGAACAGAACAGAAAATATTTGTGTCGTGGTTTCTTGAAGACCCGCAGCGTAAAGGGCGCTATAATTAGGAGGGGGAGAGTCAGGAATCAAGAAAATAAGAATCAAGACAAAAAAATCCTGACTCTTACTTTCTTGCTTCTTGATTCTTTTTTCCCCTACAGTAGCTTCGGGTTTAGTTCCGAATCTATCTCAGAGCCAATTGGTACACCCATCAGCCATTTTTCATGATCATTTTTTTGCCAGTTGTTTTTATAAGGCGTAACACGGGCGCCATCGGCAATATAAATAACGGTCATTACCTCGCGGCGCTTGTCTGAATTATTGCCATTGGCATGGTGCATGGTAAAGCCACGGTGCCAGGTAGCATCACCGGCCTTCATCGTTTTTGCACGGCTTATCGGGAACTCATGTTTCTTAACATAATCGGCAAAGGCACTTTCTGACTCATCCGAGATCTCAAAATTAAATATCGATCCATTGGTATATGAGCCGGATGCAAAGGTAAGCATTCCCATATCCACATCAATATCAACCAACGGCATCCACATAGTTATGGTATTAAAGGTGTCAATGGGCCAGTAGTATTGGTCCTGGTGCCATGGGGTAGGGCCGCCACCGGGTTCTTTAAATAAAGCCTGATCATGATATAAACGCACATTTTTAACCCCCATCAGATCTGCAGCTATTTTTGCCATGCGTTTTGCCAGTACAAACTTACGGGCATCCTCATCACTTTGCCACAGGTTCATTATCTGCAAAAAAGCCTTGCCATAGGTGTCCCTGTCTTCCAGCTTACGCTTTTCGGTGTTATATCTGTCAGCAGCGCCAACAATTACAGGCCGGTAAATATCAATTTCATCAGGTGTAAGTACACCATTAACAAGAGTGTGCCCTTTTTCCTGGAACTCATCAATGTTATGCTGTGGAGTTTTTATAAAATCATCCAGCAGGGGCAAAGTCGGTTTACTCATGGTCTATTTGGTTTATACCAAAGTAAATTATACTTCCTTCAAAAAAAAATGTCTTAAATGGTTTATTTATGGATTATTTTATCCTTATATTTAGCATAGCATAAAATATTATTAAAATATACTATGATAAAGGCCTCGTATGAGATCCTGCAGCCCATAAATGGCCTGTCGTTTTTGTTCCGCAAGTTTGACAATTCTGCCTTTGATGCGCCTTATCATTTTCATGCAGAATATGAGCTTACCTATATTTTAGAGGGCAAAGGTAAAAGATATGTAGGCAGCCATATGCATGATTTTTCCAGTGGCGACCTCGTACTTATTGGCCCCAACCTGCCGCATTGCTGGAAACTTGAGCCAGGCAAGGAAACGCAAACAGGGGCAAGTGCCATAGTGATACAGTTTGATGGTGCTTTTTTGGGCGACGACTTTTTTAATAAGAACGAATTACAGCACATAAAACGCCTTTTTCAAAAAAGCGCGAGCGGTATGAGCTTTAATGGCGATACACAAAAAATTGTTAATCAAAGCCTGCTGGCATTAAGCGGGGAAGAGAATAGTTTCAGGATGCTGATGGGCCTGCTTGAAGCATTACAGCGACTGGCCCAATCTTCAGAATATTCCCTGCTTGATCAGAACCATGTAATTGCCGAGCGTTCGCTTGCCGAGCAGGAACGCATAAACCCGGTGTTTGCCTACCTGGTTGAAAATTTCAGACAGCAGGTTTCGCTTGAAAGGGCAGCCGGGATTGCCAACATGACCACCAACGCCTTTTGCAAATACTTTAAAAAAATAACCCGCAAAACTTTTATGGAGACCATAATTGAGTACCGCCTTAATTATGCCATACAACAGTTGGTACAAACGGATAAGCCCATATCGGAAATTGCATTTGAAAGCGGTTTTGGCGATGTATCACACTTTTACAAAATGTTTAAAGTGAAAATGCACTTGAGTCCGCTTAATTACCGCAAAAAGTTTATGCGCAGCTTTGACGAGGCTGTTGATAATATGGTGGCTTGAGAAGAGAGAAGCAAGAAATCAAGAGTCAAGAATCAGGATAAAAAAAGATATGCTGGTCAAATATGACTTGCGTGTTGGCTTCTCGGTAACTTATTTATTCTTGACTCTTGATTTCTTGCATTCACAAATATCATAGCACCTTCCTATGCTTAACAGGATACAGGCATGGCTTTTATAAAGGGAAATGATGACAAGACAACACACAGCACACCTACATCCCCCAAACCACAACCCCAAAAGGTGGCAAATTTACCGCCACTGAATTGCCATTTATGGCAGGTTTAGCTGTGCCATACAGCACCTTTAAGCTACTGTTATTACCGCGGGCAATATTTGCATTAACCGGTTTATCCGAAAGATTTACAGCCACTATAACCTGCTTGTTGCCATCGTAACGGGTAAAACTAAATACCTGGCCGTTATCATTTTGCAATGTTTTATAAGTTCCTTGTGATATTACCGGGTTTGCTTTGCGGATGGCTATCATTTGCCTGTAAAAGTTCCAAAGCGAGTTTGGGTCATTCTGCTCTTCTTCAAGCGATACACCATCGTTTGGTTTATCATTAGTAAAGGTGTCCTTATGCGGGCCTGTTTGTTTGTACCAATAGGCCATGCCTTTACCCTGGTCACTTTTATACCATTCAAATGCTTCGCGGTTGGGAATCTCATTAGCATCGGTAGCGCCAAAGGCTGCGCTGGTACCTGTCATCCCGAGTTCCTGCCCGTAATAAATAGACGGCACGCCACCGATCAGCAAGTTTAAGGCAGCACCTGCCTTTAGCTTAGCAACATCGCCTTTTACACCATAACTAAACCGTGGAGTATCATGGTTCTCAATAAATACTATCTGTTGCTTATCGGCAGGAGTAGCCAAAAAGGTCGAGTCGGCATTTTCGGTTAGCATCTTTTTATTAAATGCCCTGATAGAATATGCAAGCCTGAAAGCAAAAACCCTGTCAACCCCGCCATGCTGCAGGTAATCTAACCCTAATGACAGCCATTGCGCCTGTTCGGCAACTATGTTTACCTTTGGGTTTACCTGCCTTAATTTGCTCAATAAAGGGTTCCAAAAGGTATCAAACAGGTGCGGCATCAGGTGCTTGCCATCAAGGTCATCCATCATATGGTCAAGTCTGAAGCCATCAACACCATCATCAAACTTACCATCGCCATTTGGATCCATCCAGTATTTAAAAAGCTGGTAATTGTACTCAAGTACTTTTGGACTGTTTAAATTAACAGTGGTTATTTTACGGTAAACATCATCATAGCCCTTTAATCCTTCAAGGTTATACACAATAGCGGTGGGTTTTGCATGCGCCTTATCATCATAAATAATAAAATCGCTATAAGGCGAGTTCAGGTTATTTAGCCCGTCCTTCCACCATACATGGTCATCGGTAACATACTGGGTTTCCATATCCATATAAAACTTCAGGCCCCGGTGGTGCAGCTCTTTTATAAGGCTTAAATAGTCGTTTAGTGTACCATATTTAGGGTCTATTTTTTTAAAATCGCTTGAGAAATAGTTATGATAAAAAACAGATTCGTACAGCGGGGTAAGCAATACAGCGGTAACGCCCAGTTTTTGCAGGTAGTCAAGCTTTAGCCTTATGCCGTTTAAATCGCCGTGCAGATCGCCGTTACTGTCATAAAAGCTCCGCTGAAAAATGTGATAGATGATCTCTTGCGGGGACCCTGTTTGTTTATGCTGATAAGCGATGCTGTTGCTGTATGTTAAAATGCATAACAGCATGTTAATTATTACTGATTTAATTTTCATTTAAGTATTTAATTGGCAGGCTGAAAGTATATATCATTTAAAAAAGAAACAATGCAGAACTTAATATAATAATGGCAAATTTTATCCTTAAAAAATTGCCATTATAGCAATTAATTTACCGGAATATTGCAACTATGGGTAATATTCACCAGTAAATAGCTAATATTCACGTTTTTTAAACGGAGAATTGTAAGTTAATTTGCATAATTTAAATACTGCTTACGCATAAAGTCTGCCTATTGGCCTCTCAACAATTGCAGCACTTTATTAAAACCATACGTTATTATACATTAAAAACTCACTTTACAGATACGTTAAAAATAACTTTTACAATACATTTAATGATCAAATTCAGGATCAGGCCGGAACCGATTGTACCTATGCCAAGATTTAAGTCTTTAGAAATATCAAATCCTTCGTTTGAAAGTAATAACCTTCGTTTTATAACTGTAAAAACCCCAAATCTTAAAGGCAGGGGCGATATTTGTGTTTATGCTCCGCCAGGTGCAGTATGTACCGATAGTTTACCCGTAGTGATACTTTTACATGGCGTTTATGGCAGCGCCTGGAGCTGGCCCTACAGTTCGGGCGTGCATTTAAAAGTACATGAGCTTATTGAAAAAGGTGAGCTGCCCCCAATGGTTATCGCTATGCCGTCAGACGGGATGTGGGGTGATGGTTCGGCTTTTTTGCCAATTGATAATTATAATTTTGAAAAGTGGATAGCCGAAGACGTGCCCGATGCCCTGGCCGAATGTATAAAAGGCGTAAACAAACAATCGCCGCTGTTTATTTCGGGGATGTCAATGGGCGGCTTTGGCGCATTGCGCATAGGCGCTAAATATGGTCATAAATTCAGGGCCATATCGGGCCACTCGTCAATAACCAGCTTACCGCAAATAAAGTTCTTTGCCGAAGAGTCGTTAAAACATTATGCTCAGGACAACATAATTGACGAGGATGTATTTGAAACTTTTTTACATTACCGTAAACAGTTACCCCCTATACGCTTTGACTGCGGCACCAGCGACCTGCTTATAAATTATAATCGCAGCCTTCACAAAAAAATGGATAAAGAAGGTATCCCGCATTTATTCGAAGAAAACCCCGGCGGCCATGAGTGGACATATTGGGCAAAGCACATTGTCCAGTCGCTAAAGTTTTTTGCCACTTATCTATAAGCGGAAAAATTGATTCTCCTTTTAAGAATATTTAATGAAGTATTATAAAAATGCCCATTACTGCTATTAAAAGCGATAACAGCAGCAGAGTAGTTGTATAATCGTTTAGTTTGGTTTTTTTGTATGTTTTCCTCATGGCTTTTTGTATTAATCCTAACATTAACCAGTACGATTTTTTTTAGTAAAGGCTACAACAAAATAAAAATTCTATTGTTTTGGCAAACAATAAATTTTTTCGCTCAATGGAGTTGTTTTTTAATCAGGGGGATATAAGGCTGTTTTTACAGCCTGTATGTAGATAAAATTATAGCAGCTAAATGAAGAAAAAATGAATTATCATAAAATGGTAAGTTTTTTTAATTTGATAAAACATCAGATGAATTATTGCGTTAGTAGTGTAATATAAATGCATTCTCGCATTTATAATTGTGATAAGGTTTAGGTTGAAAACCCCCAAGCAGCGAGTGCAAGGGGGTTTTCGTTTTTTGAAGAAGTCCGAAAGATGCTATCCGGTGAGCTTCTGTAATTTTTAGAAATTTATAAAATCATCAAAGCTTTTTCTTTCCATCTTTACTGACTTTCCCAACTTTCCAGTCTAAAACCCTATCTTTCGGACTTTCCGACTTCCGGACTTTCGGACATCAACAAACATGAGCGATCTTAAAAAGGAATTATATAGCCAATGCCTTAATTATGTACAAAAACGTATGGAAGCTGCGCAGCTGGCCATAAACGAAGCGCAAAAGGCATCAAATGATGATACCAAGAGCAGCGCCGGCGATAAATACGAAACAGGGCGAGCCATGATGCAGCAGGAAACCGACCGCAACATGGTGCAATTAAATGAAGCAAATAAATTAAAGGTTGCCTTAAACAAAATAAACCCCAATATTGTTGCAGATAAAGCCGAAAACGGGAGCGTGGTTTTAACTAGCAACGGCAACTTTTATATTGCTGTAAGTGCCGGGGTATTAACTGTTAATGGCGAAAATTACTTTGCCATATCGCCTGCATCGCCAATTGGCTTTAAGCTTTTGGGGCAAAAAGCAGGGGCTGAGTTTAAGTTGAACGACAAAATATATCACATAAAACAGGTTATTTAATATTTTTTTAAAATATCTTGCGTGTATTTGTAAATAGTTGCATTAAGTATAAAATATCTATTACTATATTTGATGTTATAATAAGGAGGTGAGCAAAAAAGTAGACTTGCCCGTAATAAATTAAATTTTGATGAACATATTCGTAGGAAGTCTTCCTTTCTCATTAGAGGAAGCCGATTTAAGAGAGCTTTTCGAAGCCTATGGTGAAGTAAGCACCGTAAAATTAATTAGTGACAGGGAAACCGGCAGAAGCAAGGGTTTCGGCTTTGTAGAAATGCCAGACGATGAGGCCGCTCAAAAAGCGATCACCGGATTAAACGGCGCTGATGTTAAAGGCAGATCAATTGCGGTAAGCCAGGCAGAAGAAAAGAAACCGAATGATCGCAGAAGCGGCGGCGGTGGTTATGGCGGCAGCCGCGGTGGCGGCGGTGGCTATGGCGGCGGCGGCGGTAACCGTGGTGGTGGCGGCGGTGGCGGCTACTCAAGGGATAACAACCGTGGCGGTGGCGGCGGTGGAAGCCGTTGGTAACTAAAATATAAGTAAAGTGCCTTATCCTGTATGGTAAGGTACTTTACTCTCTATCACTACCTGTGTAAGCAAATTCGTAATTTACAGTACATTTAGTGCTGTAGGCCTTTAGTGGCATGCCTATCATTTTAGTGTGCGTTACTGAATTGATCATTTTTGCCGATAATCTCCCTGATTACCGGATCACATTCTCTATGCCCTTTTAAATGTTTTTTGCTATAAAGATATAGTGAAAGCTTCCCTCTGGCATATATGTTGCCTTTAGCGGAATTACCTGGTTATTCGTTACTGTATTCATTATTTTTCTTCGGGGTTCTTATTCTGTTTCGGGGTGCCTATGGGTTGGCTAAATAAAGCAGGTTTTATGATAAACAGGCTACCTTATATCAATACTACAAATACACTACTGAAATTTAATTTCCCTGCGCTTTACTAATGTACTTTAAAAAGATCCCCCGCTTTTTATAGTTATTATATAAACTATACATGAAAATTTGAACTATACCTCCTATATTTAAATCAGTATTTCTATTAACCTGATTAATCCTTTCCAATGCTTCAGCCAAAACGCCTGCTTTCTATCGATGTGCTTCGGGCCATCAATATGTTTTTCATGATATTTGTTAACGATCTGAGTGGCGTTAGTCACGTACCAAAATGGATAGACCACGTTAAGGGATATGAGGACGGGATGCATTTTGCCGATACAATATTTCCTTTATTCCTGTTTATAGCAGGCTTGTCAATTCCCTTAGCAATAGGCAGGCGCATTGAAAAGGGTAATTCATTCACCTCCATAGCCGGTTACATACTTTTACGGTCATTCGCACTGATAGTAATGGGCTTTTTTCACGTTAATATGGAAGGGTACAGCAAAGAAGCCTTATTGCCCTTACCCGTTTGGGAACTGCTGTTAACCACCAGCTTCTTTTTGATCTGGATGGACTATCCCGAAACACTCGCTAAAACAAAACGGTATGCCTTAATAGGTACAGGCATTGCAATTTTGATTGTGCTGGCAATTTTATATAAGGGCAAGGCCCATCATGGCGGTACCAGGTGGCTTGAACCATCATGGTGGGGTATTCTTGGCATTATCGGCTGGGCTTACCTTGTTTGTGCAGGGGTGTACTTGCTGGTTAAAGGTAATTTTACGGGTTTGCTTATTGCACTTGCTCTGCTGGTTGCAGTAAACTTTATTGTACACCTAAAGCCGGTTATTAATGGTGAGGTACTGCGGCTTAAAATATGGGTAATAAAAGACGGCGCATCAGCCGGATTAATGATGTTTGGTGTGATAATATCCTTGCTCTACTCAAAAATAATTGCAAACGGAAGCTATAAATGGTTATGGCCCGCATTTACAATTTTAGGCTTTGTATTAATAGGACTGGGCTTTTTTGTTCGCCCGTATACCGAGGGCATCTCAAAAATACACTCAACCCCTGCATGGGTGTTTTTGTGCACAGGTATTGGTATATTACTGTTTGAGCTGATTATATTTTTGGTGGATGTTAAGGGTAAGCAAAATTGGTTTAAAATTATTAAGCCTGCAGGTACAAGCACATTAACCTGTTACCTTATACCTTATCTGCTGGTTGCCTTGATGGCTCTTGTACATTTCAGGTATCCTGAATTTTTAGACGAGGGGACCGGCGGCATTATCCGCTCATTTGCCATATCATTCATAGTTATCCTTATTACCGGCGTGCTTGAAAAAAGAAGGATCAGGCTTAAAATATAAACTGCTGCTTATTTTGTATAACGAGTGAGTGTAATTAAGCCCCCTGAAAGACAGGGTTATCAATAGCCTTAAAACAAAAAAAAAGAGGAAGCGGATGCTTTCTCTTTTTGTAGTAACTGACCTCATTATTCATCATAAAGAACTAATTGGTTAGATCGAAAATAATAATTATACAAATATATATTCTATGGAACTAGCAGACTAATTTTTTGACGATTATTTTTAATAAAAATGCATTTTTTAGGCAAAAAAATACTAACAAGACTATATTTACTAACATTAACATCATTGTTACGCTCAATTTGATGCTTTTCGCCTTGTAAATTATGATATTAATCCAGAAATTATCAAGAATGCCTAAAAATGACATAAACAGGGTTTATATCGGTTAAAACCTGTGAAATTTTATCATATAACAATTAAAAACGCCCAAATTTGAAGTTTAGATTTTTATTGCTTTGTTGCTTATTTAGCCTGCATATTTTTGCTCAAAAAAAGAATAGTAAGTTCCGGTATCATATCCACCGTTTAACTTCCCCGGTTAAAATTGATGGTGCTTTGGATGATATTGCATGGCAGGATGCAGAGGCTGCCAATAACTTTTATATGGTATTACCTATGGATACCAGCTTTGCAAAAGTAAAAACTGAGGTAAGGATGGCTTATGATGATAAAAATGTATACATTTTAGCTATCTGTTACAAAGCGTCAGCAGGCCAAAGCATGGTTGAATCATTAAAGCGCGACTTCGCTTTTCAAAAGAATGACAATTTTATTTTCTTTATGGATACCTATAATGATCAAACAAATGGATATTCGTTTGGGTCAAATGCGGTGGGTGCGGAGTGGGATGGTACCATGTATGAAGGCGGAAAGGTTGATTTGAACTGGACAAACAAATGGGTTTCGGCTGTGAAGGATTATCCTGACAGGTATGTTTTTGAAGCTTCAATTCCTTTTAAATCCATCCGTTACAAACGGGGTATTTCTGAGTGGGGAATAAACTTCAGTCGTAATGATTTGAAAACTACTGAAAAATCAAGCTGGACACCTATTCCCCGCCAGTTTCCAACAGCATCGCTTGCTTACACCGGTACATTGGTATGGGACATGCCACCTCCTGATCCGGGGCCTAATATTTCAATAATACCTTATGTTTTAACCGGTATAACCAAAGATTATGCCGGCCATAAAAATGCAGCCTTCCACCTTGAAGCAGGTGGCGATGCTAAAATAGCCGTATCTTCAGCCCTAAACCTCGATCTTACGGTACATCCCGATTTTTCACAGGTTGATGCAGACAAGCAGGTAACCAACTTAAGCCGGTATGAGCTTTTTTACCCCGAAACACGCCAGTTCTTCCTGGAGAATGGCGATCAGTTCAATAACTTCGGCTATGCATCTATCCGGCCATTTTTTTCAAGGAGGATAGGTTTAACGTCAACTATAATTGGCGGTGCAAGGCTTAGTGGAAAGCTTGATCAAAACTGGCGCATTGGTGTTATGGATATGCAAACCAACAGCAATGACCAAACAGGCATCCCGGCCCAAAATTTTACGGTGATAGCATTGCAGCGAAAGGTGTTTGCCCGCTCAAACATTGGTTTCCTGTTTGTAAATAAGGAATCATTTAATTACCCGCCCACAACTTCGGCGACTCAAACCGATTCAAAATATAACAGCAACTTTGGCCTTGAATATAACCTGGCATCGTCTGATAATTTATGGACAGGCAAGGCCCTTGTTTTAAAATCATTCAGTCCCGATAAAAAAGGACATGATTTTACCCAGGCGGGTAACCTGCAGTTTGCCAATAAATACTGGAACATTGGCGGTCAGTACGAAGTTGTCGGGTCAAATTATAATGCCGGTGTGGGTTATGTACCGCGGCAGGGTTATGTAAAGCTAAACCCATACATTGGGTATCTGTTTTTTCCAAAACAAGGGCTTATCCTAAGCCATGGCCCGCAGCTTAACCTTACTGATTATTACGATGGCTCATTTAAGCCTACCGATAACCGGAGCTTCCTGTCATATCAAATAACTTTCAGGGACAAAAGTTTACTAACGGGCCTGGTTGAGCGCGATTATGTGAAACTGCTGCAGCCTTACGACCCTACAAATTATACCGGTAACTTTTTACCTGCTGGATTGCAAAGTACCTGGCACAATGCCGAGCTATCATACTTCTCAGTTCCCCAAAGTTTGTTTACGTATGATTTTACCGTTGATTACGGGGGCTATTATGACAACGGTAAAAAAATAAGTGTAGCAAATGACGTTGGCTATCGTTTTCAGCCCTTTGTAAATATCCAGGTGAACACCACCTATAACAATTTGCAGCTGCTGCAGCCCTGGGGAAAAAAATCATTCTGGCTGGTTGGCCCCAGGGTGGATGTAACCATGACCAATAAGTTTTTCCTCACCGGCTTTTTTCAATATAACGAACAAGGTAAAAATATCAACATAAATACCCGCCTGCAATGGCGTTATCGTCCGGCTTCAGATTTCTTTATTGTTTATACCGATAACTACCTGCCCAGCCCCTTCTTTGTTAAAAACCGCGGCCTTGTGTTTAAGTTTACTTATTGGTTGAATAATTAGGGTTAGTTGATTAGAGATTAGGGGGGAATTAGTGATTAGAGGTTAGTTGATTAGAGATTAGGCGGGAAATAGAGATTAGTGATTGGAGATCAGAGATTAGGCCTGGAAATACCCCGGGCTGTGTCCTCACAGCACGCCGCTGATAAGTAAACAACAGCCAATTGAATGATACATGTAATGCAGTCCTTTAATTTGCGTTCCAATTCCCGCAGCTAACTGACCTCTGATCTCTGGCCTCTAATCTCTAAACCCCGGGCTGTGTCCTCACGGCATGCCGCTGATAGGTGACGACCAATAAAGGTCTAATATTGACACTCCAACTTCCGCAGCTGACTAATCTCTACCAGCCTCTAATCTCTACCTCCCCCAATCCACAACAGCGCATCCAATACCATTTTAGCTTCCATTGGGCTGCTAAAGGTGTATGATAATGTTTTGTCGGTGTTGTCATACTTGTGTTCATAATCCATATCATTATGGCCCATGTTAAAGTATATCATTTTATATTTTGTATTGGTCCATACGGCAGGGTAGTAGCCGCTGTGCCAGATCTCGCTTTGCTTTGGCCCGGTGCCTAAAGGGAAGCTGGCCGAATCAATTGATGCCAGTATTCTTATATCCGGATTTTTGCGCAGATCAAGTTCCCATCTGTACCACTCATTTGGTGATGTTTTAAAGGTTTTGGGCATGTGTTTGGTGGCAGGAAACTTTGTGTCAACATCCAAAATTGCAGATGAAGGCCGCCATATATTGCTTCCATACTGTCCCGAGCCAAGAAACTCTTTGTGGTACCAATCCCAATCCTGGTTATATTTAGAAGGCGTAAGTGCAAATGCCGAAAAGTGGAAGCCCATCCAGCCTCCGCCATTTTTCATATATTTTTCAAATGCTTCTCTTTGCGCGGGTTCATCGGGCCGGGTATCTAAAAAAATCACCACCTGGTAATGTGATAAAAATTCAGCATTAAGGTTATTCCAGTTTTTTGTTGAATCGTAGGCGAATTTATATTTAGCCGCCATTTTAGGGAACCAGCTGTTAGCTTCGTGTACAAAACTGATATGCGCCTTATCTTCCTGTGCGGTATAAAAAGCAATCACTTTAAATTTTGGCTTCGCACTTTGTGCACTAAGGCTTGTACAACTAAATATTAAACAAACATAAAATAGGAAAATAGCTGTTTTACGGACCTGTGATGATAATGACATAGTATTTTGGTTTGACTGGTGATGGTAAAATTAGGAACAAAAACGGTTATTTAATCTTTAAACCCACCCCAATTGGATCAATATACGGGTTTGTAGAGCGTTTGTAGTGGGGTTAGCATTTATTGAAGGTCGAAAATCTATTTTAGTAATGATGCAGCTCTAATGAAAAATGCGCGGGATATAAGAAAAAAAAATGGTTAGATAAGCCATTTATATGTTAATTAATCATTACATAAATGTGTATTTAACTTTCTGTTTTTCCCTGTAAAAAGCATAATTGTTAAGTTTTAATTACCAATGGATTAACAATTTTTATATCTTCTCTTTATTCAGTATTTCTCCAACATTGACATGATGTTTTGTCTAAAAATCACATGTTGTATGATAAATAAATTTTACCTGATTGTAGCTCTCATTTTCAGCACTTCATTTGCATTCGCTCAGAATGTAACATTGACAGGTCGCGTAACCGAAGGGAAAAGCCGTGAGCCATTGCCGGGAGCTTATGTTCATTTAGATGGCAGCTCAAAAGGAAGCACTACCGATGCCTTTGGAACTTACCGGATACAAAACGTAAGGCCAGGTACTTATAAGGTTAAAGTTCAGTACGTTGGTTTTAAAGAATACGAAAAGGAAATAAGTATTACTGGTCAAAGTACATTAGATATTCCCCTTGCAGAAAATACCCAGGATCTTAAAGAGGTACGGGTATTAGGTAAACTAAACAGTGAATCCGAATCCTCGTCAAGGCATATCGAAAAAAATGCCAATAATATTACCAACGTGATTTCAGCGCGCGCTATGGAAAGATCGCCTGATATTAATGCAGCCAATGCGCTTGCACGTGTATCAGCAGTAACCATTCAGCGTAACAGCGGTTCTGATGATGCTTATGCTATCATCCGCGGTTTAGAGCCCCGTTATAATAATACATTAATTAATGGTGTTAAAGTAACCAGTCCGGATCCTGTTTCGAGATTTGTGTCCCTGAGTATTGTTCCTTCTGACCTTTTAGACAGGATTGAAGTAAGCAAATCACTTACGCCCGAAATGGAAGCTGATGCTATCGGGGGTACTACCAATCTTGTATTTAAAGATGCCCCCAATCAGGAATATTTTAAAGCTGATGGCTCATTGGGCTATAGTGCTATATTTTTTAACAGAAAGTATGATTATTTTTCTACAAAAGATATTCAGTCAAAAAGCTTAACTGAGCGTTTTGGCCCGTCGTACCAGGCTAAGCCTACCGATTTTAGCCGTTCAAACCTTGACTTTAAAAAGAAGAACGGGCCTTTAACCGGGCTGGCAAGTGTTACCTATGGTAAAAGGTTCCTGAAAGACAAATTGGGTTTCATTATTTCAGATAGCTATCAAAACCAGTATTACGGTACGAATTCTGAATTTAATATAGCAGCACCCGATCCGCAAAATAGTAATAAGCCGGTAATTACGGATGTTGCTAACAGAACATATTCAACACAGCAATTAAATAATGGTTTATCGGCACATTTGGATTATAAGTTTGATGATAAGAATAAGATTGCTTTAGATAATGTATTTCTTTATACGCACATAGCCCAAACACGTTTAAGTATTGATACGTCAATTTTAGGTGGTAATGGAGGGCGTGTTGGTCCGGGTACAGGTACCGTCTTTAATGATAGCCGTTCATCTATTCAAAATCAATATGTGGAAAACCTGAAATTGAGTGGCAAGCACATTATTGCCAAACATTTCACATTTGATTGGGCCGGAGTATATTCAAATGCAACGGCAAATTCACCGGATCGGGCCGATCTTACATTAAACCATTTGATAAATCCTGATTTAACCAGCACACCAAATTATTTTGATGCAATATCAAGGATCTGGGCGAGGAATGGAAATAAGGATCTGAGCGCCATTGGCAATATAAGCTATAAAACCAACCTGGGTGAAAATAGTTCTTTGGAGTTAAAGGGAGGTGGTTTATACAGGCATAGTACCCGTTTTAACCAACAAAATGAATACACATTAAGGCCTACAACTAATTCAAGTGGCGTAAAAAACATTTTCACCAATATTTATCAGTCTGATTGGTTAGTATATGACGTAACCGGGAGCTCAGTGGGCGATAAAGCAAATTATACAGCTTATGAAAATATATCTGCCGGTTATAGTGAATTTAAATTGACTTTAAACAAATTGGATATTATCGGCGGTGTACGGGTAGAAGGTACAGTACAGGGATATAACACCCACCCTCAGGTACTTGACACACTTAGTAACGCAAAGAAAACCTATACCGATGTTTTGCCAAGTTTGCAACTAAAATACAAACTTAGTGAACACTCAAATTTAAGAGCTTCTTATTTCAAGTCTATTTCGCGGCCGGCACTATTTGAACTGGTACCTACACCAACCAGGGGAGAAAGCACAGACGTTACAGGTAACCCAAACGTTCTGCACTCAGAGGCTAACAATTACGATATCAGGTACGAGTTATTTCCCAAAAATGAAGAACAATTTTTTATAGGCGGTTTTTATAAGGATATTAAAAATCCAATAGAATTTGAATTAGTAGGGTCGCAAAACGGCCAGACATTAACCAGGCCGACAAATTTTGGTACGGCTAAAATTGAAGGTGCCGAAATAGTTTACAGTCGTTATTTTGGTGATTTGGGTGTATCAGCCAACTATACCTACACTTATTCAAATATAAAAACCCCTAAACAGTTCATTACTAAAACAGCACAAGGGGGAGACACCAGCGTTACCAGGATGCAAAATCGCCCGCTGCAGGGACAAACCGGTGACGTTTTAAACTTATCATTGTTATATAAAAATGATAAACAAAAAATCTTTGTGCAGTTAGCCTATACCTATACCAGCAGAACGCTTTCATTTGTATACACAGGTTATGGATATGATTATTACCAGCAGCCACAGTCATTTTTAGCATTGTCGGGCGAGAAGCAGGTTAGCAGGCATTTTACAGTTACGGGTAAAGTAAATAACCTTTTAAATACCCCCACTACCATTAAAATCAATAACCTGGTACAGGCAAAGGATTTATATAATGTGAGTTTTAATGTGGGTTTCCGTTACTCCTTATAATCAAAAACTATTATCATGAAATTAAAAAATATTTATATTCTACCCGTTATTATATTATTAATAACAATTGTTACCTCCTGTAAAAAAGGGGAACTAACCACCTTTACTAATGTGAAAATACCAACATCAAGCCCGATTGCCCCAGGCGATATCAGTGGTTTTGTTAAAGGTACTTTATTAACGGGCAAAACTTATACAGTTACAGGCGATGTAACTGTAAAAAGGGGCGATACCTTATCGGCACAACCCGGGGCCATTGTTATAGTTAGAAATAATGCCCAATTCACTATACAAGGTGTTCTAAATTTACAGGGGAGCCAGGACAAGCCCATTTTCTTTAATTCCGACACTAATAAGCCCGGTACCTGGGGTGGATTTCAGGCACTTACCGCACAGGCCATTATTATTAAATGGGCCCATATTGATAATACAGGTGGCCCTGACGCTTCCGGTGGAACACGCAGGACTTTAGTTGTAAGCGCACCCATAGTTGTTGATATTGAAGATTCATGGTTCACTAACGGACAGGACGACTTAATGGGTTTGTTTGGCGGTTGCAAAGTAACCATCTTAAGAAATACGATCAGTTCATCGGGTAGTACCGATGGTGAGGGTATCAGCTTAAAAACAGGTTCAACAGGTGTCATAGCTTACAACGTGATATTTAGCCAGGCGGGCAGCGGTGTTAAATTAGAAACAAGTGCAATTGTGCCATTTCCGCAAACAGAGGCAGATGTTTATAATAACACTGTTGTATCAGTAGGATGGAGAAGGGGTTCGGCAGAGCCCGGACGTGGAATTTCTGTAGGCGTTAATGCTATCGGGCATATTTATAATAACATATATGTAAATGATTACCATGGTGTGGAGATTTTTCAGGACGGCGATGTAGCCCACACTACCTATGGCAATAACCTTTTTTACGCTACAGTAGATACTTATACCGACCTGGTTGACCCTACCATAAAGATCAACCTCAGAGATAATTTTTATCCGGCATCCGGCGTTGGTAAACCACAACCAAACGATCTGATCTCTAAAAAAATAGGTGATCTGGATCCTTTGTTCGTTAAATTTGATGGTACAGTGGCTGCGCCAAATGGTTTTCCAAATACTAATGATTTCCATTTAAAAATAGGCTCTCCGGCTTTGGGTTCAGGTGTTTTAGGATTTGATAATAAAAATCCAGGCTTGGGTAATAACGACCTTGGTGCTTACACCTCTGATGGTAATGGCAATAAACACTAAAATTTATCTGCCTTTTATATAAAGGTATGGAACTGGAATTTTGGCGTTTATCTACAGATGGCAAAGGGAATCAGCACTAAATTACGGCGCGCAAATTATTTATTTAATTTACACTTAATTTAGGCAGGTATAAATAAAAACACATGATAAAAAAAAGGCTTGTAAGAAGTTTGTTAGGCTTGGGAATAAGTGTTTCGCTGGTATCGTGTCATTGGATAAACAAAGGCAAACTGCGTACCTTAGATGAGCAGGTTTATATGCATAGCCCTTATGATGACAGCACGCTGAACCGAAATATTTTGCCCGTTTTAATGCCATATAACCGCATCATTGATCCGGCTGGTAAAGTGATTGTTTTTGGCGACCCGGGTGAAGAGAACCATAGCATGGATGTTAGGCTAATACCGGGAACTAAACAAATTGTTGTTGAGGACAGATTCGGGATCGCTATAATTGATACTGTTAAAAGTAAAGTTATAGCAAGGTGGGCTTATAAACAAAATGCAGAATATAACGGCCTTACCAGCACTTACTCGGGGATAAAAGTTTTTAAATTTAATAACGAAACCCAGTTATTTTGGAGCGCGGCTGCAGGTAAGGCCAAAGAATCAAAATCGTATGTTTTTCAGGCAGTTTGGGATGGTGAGAAGATCAGCATAAAAAATACTTTTAAATTTAAAGCTGAGGGCGAGTCGCCATTGGCATTGCCAAACGATGTTGCTTTAAATAATGAGAACGGGATAAATTATTTATACGTTGTTTTAAATGGCAATGATCAGCTGGTTAAAATAAATCTTAGCAATAATAAAACTGTATGGACAAAGGCTACCGGTGTTGCACCTTATGGCATTGTTATAGCAAATAACAAGGCATTTGTAAGCAACTGGGCCGGGCCAAAGCCGGTTGATACAGTTAACCAGGAAACTGCCGGCGTTCCTTACGGAAAAACGTATATTGATCCTAAAACAGGTGCAACAGTCAGCGGAACTGTAACGGCGATAGATCTTGAAAATGGGGAAGTGATCAAAGAGATCCCCGTTGGCCTGCACCCCAATGCCATCATCAGCAGCCCCGATGAGCGTTATATTTATATTGCCAATGGTAACAGCGATATCATTTCGGTGATCTCAGCTAATTCATTGCAAAATGTTGATGCTATTAATGTGAAATTAATTCCGGGCAAAAAAAGTTACATAGGCGATTCGCCCAATGCTTTAGCTATTAATAATTCGGGAACAATTTTGTATGTAGCAAATGGTCTTGATAATGCTGTAGCGGTAGTAAAGCTCGGTACGAAGTCCTCTGCTAAAGGAAATGGCAACAGCGAAGTAAAAGGGTTTATTCCAACCGAGGCATACCCCGGCGGGCTTGCCGTAGATAATAATACCTTATTTGTTACCAACCTTGAAGGAGAAGGAGCGCGTGTTGGCAGTAATGAAATAAGTAAAAAAGGGTCGGATGATGTATTAAATACGGATAATGTAAGAGCGTTTAACTCGCATCATCAAAAGGCAACGGTTTCCATTATTCCAATCCCCTGTAACGATCAGCTACAGCAATATACTAAAAAAGTAAAATACCTTAATTTAAGTTTCAGACAGGAGCTTGCCAGGCTGGTGCCCCGTAAAAATGTTCCCGAACGTCCAATTCCAGAGCGTATAGGTGAGCCTTCTGTATTTAAACATGTATTATATATTATAAAGGAGAACCGTACTTATGACCAGGTTTTAGGTGACATGCCCGAAGGTAATGGCATGAAATCTTTATGTATCTATGGCGATAGTATTACGCCAAACCAGCATAACCTGGCACGTAATTTTTTACTGCTCGATAATTATTACGCATCCGGCAAATGCTCTGCTGAGGGTCACCAATGGACAGATGCTGCCATGGTTACTGATTATGTTGAAAAAAGTGTAAGGTCGTGGTTTAGAAGTTATCCGCATGTTCAGGAAGATGCTTTGGTTTATGATAGCAATGGTTTTATTTGGAACAATGCTGCAGATCATGGTAAAACAGTGAGAATTTATGGCGAGGCTTGTATCCCTCATTTCGATAAAAAACTAACATGGACTGATATATACAATGATTATACCGCGGGCAAGCCTTTTGTTTTTACAAATACCTCTACTATATCCAGGGTTAGACCCCTGCTTTCTCAAAATTTCCCGGGTTCTGATGAGCATAAAATTAATGAGCAGTTAAGAGCCACAGCCTTTATTAAGGAGCTGAATGATTATGAAAAACAGCCTGGCGACCAATTGCCAAATTTAATGGTGACGGCGCTTTCAGCAGATCATACTTCAGGCACCAGGCCGGGTTTGCCTACTCCCGAAGCTATGGTTGCTGACAATGACCTTGCGCTTGGCCGCATAGTTGAAGCGGTGTCTAAAAGCCGCTTCTGGAAAAATACTGTAATATTTGTTACCGAAGATGATTCACAAGCGGGTTGGGACCATGTTTCTGCATACCGTACCACCGGCTTTGTTATTAGCCCTTATAGCCGTTTACAAGGCAAAGTTTCTAAAAACTACAATCAAACCTGTATGGTGCGTTCCATAGAACAAATTTTAGGGATCCCGCCTATGAATATAATTGATGCAACGGCGCTGCCAATGTTTGAATGTTTTACAAACAAGCCTTCAGCCTATACCTTCAAAAGTTTAAAAAATAAGGTTGATATCAATAAAATTAATCCTAAGCTGTCCGCTATAAAGGGTGCCGCGCTTCATTATGCCCAACTATCATCACTGCCTGAATACGATCATATTGATGGCGGTAACGACGACATAATGAACCGGATATTATGGTTTGCAGCTAAAGGAAAAAAAGCTTATCCCGCAAAGCTGGCCGGCAAGGATGCGGATGATTAAACTAACTATAAAACTACTTTAATTACACCATACTAAATTTACAAATACATGAAAAAGATTTTTTTTGCAATGCTGGGCATCGCTGCCTTATTAAGTGTTACTGCTGTTAAAGTAATGGCCCAGGGCAGCCAATATGTTATGGATAAGACAATTCCTCTGCCTGGCGAAGGTGGCTATGATTATGTTTTTATTGATCAGGCTAATCATATTTTATACGCCTCGCACGGTACAGCCGTTAACGTGGTTGACCTGCAGACTGAAAAAGTTATAGGTACAATTAGCGATATGAAAGGCGTTCACGGCATAGCAATTGTAAATGATTTAAATCGCGGCTTTATTAGCGATGGTAAAGGCAATGCAGTTGTAGCCTTTGATATAAAAACATTAAAGGTAATTAAAACCATACCTATAACAGGTAAAGGCGCCGATGGAATTATCTATGACCCATTCTCGAAAAAAATATTTGCTTTTGAAGGGGATAGCAATGCTGCTGTGGTTGTTGACCCGAGGGAACTGAAACAAGTTAGTTCGATAAACTTAAGTGGTGCTCCTGAATTTGCAGTTTCAGATGGCAAGGGCCTGGTTTATAACAACCTTGAAGACAAAAGCAGCCTGGATGTAATTGATACAAAAACCCTTAAAGTAATTAAAAATTATCCGTTAACGCCATGCGGTGGCCCTACAGGGCTTGCACTTGATAAAGAAAATCAGCGGTTGTTTACAGTTTGCCGCGAAAATAAGGGCATGAGCGTAGTTGATGTTAACACGGGTAAAATAGTACAAACGCTGCCAATTGGCGCCGGGGTTGATGCTGTAATATATGATGCTACAAATAAACTGGTTATAGCCTCAAATGGAGATGGTACTGCCAGTATATTTAAACAAAATACTCCTGATAATTATAGCCCGGTACAAACTTTAACTACTCAATACCGTGCAAAAACTATGGCTATGGATCTGTCTACCCGTAAACTTTATTTCCCGGTTGTTGATTTTCAAAAAGGAACTAAAACTCCAGTTGCCGGAACTTTTAAATTATTGGTTTATAAACCGCAATAACTTCTAACAATAATTTCCTTAGTAAGGATATTTTCAAATTAATAAAATTCAATTTTAACATGTTAAGAGGCCGTCTCATAAGTAATTATGAGGCGGTTTTTATTTTAAAGTTATTAATAAACGGGGTGTGGTGGCTGGATGCTAATATGCTGGCCGCCTCACTTTTGAGACAACCTTTTTTGTTTTTGATGGATATTTGTGATATAATTTTTATAAAGCGCTGGTTTTGAAAAATTAACAATATCTTTAGTTGTGCCAATAACGCCCCGTAGTTTATTTGCACGACTGTTATCACCTCAAAACCAATATCATCACATGAAGCAACAAGCAACCAAAGCCGACAAAAGCAGCAGTTTTTCTACCAGTAGCCCAACGGTGCAAAAGCGCGGTAAAACCGGAGGTGTGTCGGTATCTGCCGGTTCAGAGTCAAAACTAAGTGTTGCTGCTAATGCCAGCGCAGGTGTAACACAGCTGCGTGCGTATCAGCAAATGGCGGATAACAGCCAGCGGGTTGCACAATTGAAAGGTTACCAGGCGATGGCGGATAACGCGCCGGGGAAGACGGTCCAGATGACACGCGGGCGGAGAAAACCATTCAAGACAGGCGGCTTAACTATACACAGAGATCGAAGAGGGCGTGTAAAAGCGGGCGGCGGAGTTGACTCAGGTGTTGATACCAGCGCCGAGGTAGCTGCAATTAAAGAAAATGGATCTTTTAAAGATTTAAGAAGATTTAATAGCATCTTGAATAGATCGCTGAAAACAAGGAAACTGGAGAAGGTAGAGTTTGCGACTCGAAAAACCGCTGATGAAGCGCAACGAGCAAGAGACGGGAGGCCAAAAACGCGGACAGAGAAACTGGACGAGGCTGCTGTAGAGGCAGGACACCAATTTAGATTAGATTCTGAAGTTACAATGGAAAGTGAGCTGCGCAGAGAAATAAGAGAAACGAGAGCCAAAAGACGCCACGAAGAGCCGCTTGAACAAATACTTACCGATTGGGCGCGAAAACGCGAAGTAGAAGTGGAGCCGCTAAGTAAAGCGGCACAAAATAAAGCCAGAAAAGCTATCAACGCCGAGAAAAAAGCAAAAGCACTTAAACCCAAGGTTTGGGAGCGTGCATAATAGTTTTAAGAGGTCGATGCGGCGCTGGATGACAAGGAAGAAGTAAGCAAGCAGGTCAAGCAAAAGCTGAACTATGCCAGAAAGAATTGGCCTGCAAACCTTGAGCGTTATGACGAACAGGAAAAGCAACTGGGTAACCGTAACAGCTTAAACCTGCTTATAACCTGCAGATCAGTACATAAGAGCAATTCATACTTAACTACACGCTACATCAAACTTCTACCGATTACCGGACCCTGCCATCTCACGTAGACCAATACGAAGCACTATATCAAACCTTACCCGAAGCGGTTGTTGCCGATGCCGGCTAGGGTTCGGACGAGAACTACGGGATCTTGCAGCAAAAAGGCATCGAAGCCTATATTAAGTACAATACCTTTGATAAAGAACAAAAGGAGGGTATTAAAGCATTCAGTAATGACAGCCTGTATTACAACGAAGCCGAAAACTGCCTGACCTGCCGATGGGACAGCGAATGGCACATATTGGTGACGGGCAAAGAATAACATCATCGGGCTATGTACAGCTGATCAGCCGCTACCAGGCGCAGAACTGCAATAACTGCCCCATGCGGGGCGTGTGCCACCAAGGCCAAGGCAACGGGATCGTGGAAGTAAACCATTCCCCTGAGAAAACACAAGCAGGCAGCAAGAAAAAGATTAAATACAGAGCAGGGTATCAAATACCGGAAGCGAAGGCCTGCCGATGTGGAACCGGTATTCGGCCAACTGAAGCATAACCACGGCTTCAGGCGCTTTCTGTTGAAAGGAATGTCCAAAGCCGAAGTCGAAATAGGTTTACTATCCATTGCATATAACCTCAGAAAGTGGAAAGCCTGAAAAAAGGGCTTTTATCCACTTTTTAGCTTTCAGTAGCTGAGAAAAGTGATATGACCAGCGTAGTAGCATCCAGCCACCACAACCCGTTTATTAATAACTTTAAAATAAAAACCGCCTCATAATTACTTATGAGACGGCCTCTTATTTTTTGGTAATACGGATAAACTTGATTTAGTAATTATTAACCATTACCTTTAGTATAACTAATTATAAACCAGGTTTTAGTGTTTTGCTTTGCGCAAGTCATTTACCGGTACTAACCTTATTATCAAAATCACCATCAATGCTAAAATGTTTGATCTGTAAATTTTCAATACCAGGATATTTATTATTATTTATCTGTTTATTTCCGTTTGCTGTTTTAGGACAGGAAGCAGTAACAAATAAGGGTATAGTAACCGGAAATGGTGTTAACAAACTAAAAAGGTACTTAACAGATCACGTTAAAGAGAAAACATATCTTCACTTCGATAAGTCGTATTATGCCGCAGGCGATACCATATATTTTAAAGCCTATGTAACTATGGGCGAGCGGCACGAGTTGTCGCAGATCAGCGGCGTATTGCATGCAGATCTTATTAATACTAAAAATAAAATAGATCAATCAATATTGTTGAAAATAACAAATGGTGTAGCCTGGGGTGATTTCACTCTGCCCGATTCCCTGCCAAAAGGCGAATACCATGTAAGGGCTTATACCAACTGGATGCGGAATGATAGTGAAAAGAATTTTTTCGAGCAGGTTATCCCGGTAGGTTCTGCGTTTGATAATAAGGTATCAGAAAGCGGGTCAGGGCGACAGCAACCGGTAATCAGTAAACCTGATCTGCAATTTTTTCCGGAAGGAGGGAACCTGGTAGCCGGTATCAGCTCAAAAATTGCTTTTAAGGCCGTTGGCATAAACGGTTTGGGCCTGGGTGTTAAGGGCACAGTTACTGACAATACGGGCAAAACAATAACGCAATTTGCATCAGTGCATTTAGGCATGGGTTATTTTTACCTGGAGGCTGAAGCCGGCAAAAGCTATAAGGCCAATTTAAGCTTTGCCGATGGGTCGCAAGATACGATTGACCTGCCAAAACCCGGAGAACAGGGAATAGTGTTAACTGTTGATAACGACTCGCTGCAAAAAGCATCTGTGGCTATAGCAGTTAATAACAAATATTATCAACAAAATAAGGATAGCGCTTATCAGCTGCTGATCTATTCGGGGGGTATTGCTATTACTGTGGATTGCAAGCTCGACAGCCCGGTAATAAAGCTTGACCTGGCAAAACGGCACCTGCGTACCGGTATTAATACGCTTACTTTATTTTCAGCAGCAGGTGAACCTATAGCTGAACGCTTGTTCTTTGTGCAAAACTACGACCAGCTTAACCTTTCAGTTAGCAGTGATAAAATAACTTATGCGACGAGGGGGAAAATAAATATCAGGCTGAATGCAAAGAACCGTGCCGATTCGGCAGTAACGGGGCATTTCTCGGTATCCGTAATTGATGAGAGTAAGGTGCCCATTGATGAAAATGCAGAAAGCACGATATTGAGCAATTTACTATTGACTGCTGACCTGAAAGGAAATGTGGAGCAGCCCAATTATTATTTCAACAACATTACCGATGAAAAACTAAAAAATCTCGATTTGGTGATGCTTACCCATGGCTACAGAGGTTTTGAATGGAAACAGGTATTGAGTAACACTGTGCTGCCACCCGCGTATCAGCCGGAGAAAACACTTGAGGTAAGCGGAATAGTAGAAACACTAGGTAGCAGCCCCATTGCTAATGGCATGGTTTCATTAATACCAACAATAGGCGGCCCGGTATTAAGCGAAAAGGCCGATGATAAAGGGAACTTTAAATTCCGCAACTTGGAGTTTTTGGATTCAACACGTTTTGTAATACAAGCTGTTAATGCAAAAGGTAAAAACACGACCCAACTGGTATATAAGCAAGCTGATGTACCTGGGTTGTCACCAATTCACAACAATAATGCGGATGTTAACCAGCAGTTATCAACCTACTTAAAAAACAGTGAGGATCAGCTAAATGAATATAACAAATACGGATCGCCAAAAGGAATAATGCTTCAAGAGGTTAGGGTAAAGGAAATAAAAGCAAAAGATAAATATCGATCATCGGTATTCGGCGGCCCAGGCCATGCCGACCAGGTGGTACATATGGATGATATAAGAACGGGCGGCGATTTGGTTGATAAATTGAACGGTATTCTTAGAGGTATTGATATTGTAAAAATTCCCGGGGGAACATTCGCAATGTTTTTACATCAAAAAATGCTGATTGTAGTTGATGGTGTAACTATGGATAACAGATATGACTTTAATAGTTTGGGGCCCAATGATGTGGAAACAGTTGAAGTATTGAAGTATGGCAATGCCAGTATATATGGAATGGGTTCCGGTAACGGCGTATTGGTTTTTACTACAAGAATAGGCAATCAGCGGGATCTGAAAGATATCCCTTCTTTTGGAATATTACCCATAATCGCGAGGGGATACTATAAAGCAAGAACATTCTACTCGCCGAAATATGATAACCTTGAGGCTAACATGAAAAGGAAAGACCTGAGATCAACCATTTACTGGAATCCGGAGCTGGTTACTGATAAGGATGGCAATGCTGAAATTGATTATTATAATGCCGATGCTCCCGGCACCTATCGGATGGTAGTGGAAGGGATTGATGAAAAAGGAAATTTGGGAAGGAAAGTTTACAGGTATACAGTAAAGTAAATATGATCTGTTTCCTAAGTGATTTTAACAAGGGTTTTATTTATGTGTACTAACCTTATTATCAAAATTACCTGCAAATGTTAAAATGTTTGATCTGTAAATTTTCAATACCAGGATATTTATTATTATTTATCTGTTTATTTCCGTTTGCTGTTTTAGGGCAGGAAGCTGCAACCAATAAGGGTATAATAACCGGAGTTGGTGTTAACAAACTAAAAAGGTACTTAACAGATCATGTTAAAGAGAAAATATACCTTCACTTCGATAAGCCGTACTATGCCGCAGGCGATACCATATATTTTAAAGCCTATGTAACTATGGGCGAGCGGCACGAGTTGTCGCAGATCAGCGGCGTATTGCATGCAGATCTTATTAATACTAAAAATAAAATAGAT